>NZ_PVXO01000047.1 GCF_002995785.1 Clostridium liquoris
AAAAATTAAGGGGATAAGTACGCCCTTTCGGGCCGCGGGCGAAGCCCTATTGGATAAAATTTTCAACTGAATTTATAATGGGAAAAATTCAAAAAATAAATTGCCCACTTTAACTTGACACAAACAAGGGTTTCATATATATTGACATAAATTTAAAGAAGTGTTAAACTCAAGTTAAATTATAAAATTCTTAAAATGGAATATGAAGTTAATTATAGGTACCTTACTTTAGGTTTAAAAGGGAAAGATGTTAAAGTCTTCTGCGGTCCCGCCACTGTAATGAGGAGTTCATTAACAATTTACCACTCAATATTTTGGGGAAGGTGTTAATGGATGATGATTCTAAGCCAGGAGACCTGCCTATGATATGAACATATAGCTTGCGAGGATGAGCTTCTGGTTTAGAAGTCTTTAAACCATTATCTTATTCGGATAATGGTTTTTTTATTTGCGTTAATATTAATTAAAAAATGCTTTAATAAAAGATTTAAACAAATGGAGGAGATTAAATGTATCGAAGTAAAAAATTATTTGTATTGTTTTTATCATTAATTTTAATTGTTTCCTTATCAGCATGTTCAAACTCAAGTAGCACAGAAAATAAGAAGGATAAAAAGGAAAACTCTGAGACTTCTTTAGAAACAAAGTACCCCTTAAAAGTAAAGGATTCCTACAATAGAGAAGTTACCATAGAAAAGGAACCCCAAAGGGTTATATCCCTTGGTCCAAATATTACCGAAACAATTTTTGCACTAGGTAAAGGTAATAAATTAGTTGGAAGAACAGATTTCTGTGATTATCCTGATGATGTTAAAAATATTTCCTCTATAGGAAGCTTGCAGTCCCCTAGTATAGAAAAAATAATAGATTTAAAACCAGACTTAGTAATTGGATCTACTCACGTAGAAAAAGGAGTTATTAAAAAGTTAGAAGACTTGGGCATAAAAGTAGTATGTTTTTATGGTCAAGAGAATTTCGAAGGTGCATATGATACTATTTCAAAAGTAGGTCAGGTTTTAAATGCCAATGATAAATCAAAAGAAGTTGTAGGCAATATGAAGAAAAAGGTAGAAGACATAACAACTAAGGTAGCTAATAAAGGAACACCTTCTGTTTACTATGTTATAGATTTTGGTAAATCTGGAGATTTCACCGCTGGAAAAGACACTTTTATAGATAAAGCCATTACTATGGCAGGTGGAAAAAATGTAGCTGAAGATGCCATAGGTTGGAAATATAGTGTAGAAAAATTATTAGAAAAAAATCCAGATATACTTATCTGTTCACAGTATTTTGATTCTAAATCAAGACTTAAACAGAGCAATGGATATAAAGACTTAGATGCAGTAAAAAAGGAAAAGCTATATGAAATTGACAATAATATGCTAGATAGACAAGGTCCAAGACTGGCAGATGGATTAGAAGCTTTAGCTAAGATAATTCACCCAGAACTTTTTAAATAAAATTTGAAAAGGGGAATTTTGATGTCATTTACTAATAACAAAAAACATTATAAAATTCTATTTTCTGTATTAGTATTAATTCTTTTAATATTAGTGATTATATCAAGTACGTTAGGTATAGCCAATATAACCTTTTTTCAAACAATGAAAATTCTAGCATCAAAACTCCCTTTCATAGGGAAATACATAAATACAGAAGGTATTTCTAATACACATACCTTAATTATATTAAATATTAGGCTTCCAAGAATTGTCCTTGCAGCTCTTATTGGAGCTGGTTTATCCATAGTAGGTACTGTATTTCAAGCCCTTTTTAAAAATCCCATGGCAGATCCTTATGTGCTTGGAATATCTTCAGGTTCTGCACTAGGAGCATCTATTGCTATTATAATTGGTTTTCAAACTATACTTGGTGTAGGAGGTATAACTTTCTTCGCTTTTATAGGAGCTATTTTAACTACTATTGTTGTATATAATATAGCTAAGGTAGGTACAAAACTTCCTACTAATACTTTACTTCTAGCTGGTGTATCCGTAAGTTTTCTTTTATCTTCTCTAATATCACTTATAATGATATTTAATAGAGAGCAGGTAGACCAAATTGTATTTTGGACTATGGGGAGTTTATCTTCTGCCAATTGGAAGCAAGTATTTTCTTTACTCCCATTTATATTTATATCTAGTATCTTAATATTTTCTTATTCAAAAGACTTAAATGTAATACTTACAGGAGATGAAACAGCCAGTAGTTTAGGAATAGAAGTAGAAAGGGTAAAAAAAATTCTTATAATAATTTCCTCTATAATCATAGCAGCCTGTGTATCTGTAAGTGGAATAATTGGCTTTGTAGGATTAATTATTCCCCATATGATAAGGATGCTGGTTGGTCCGGATAATAGAGTCTTATTACCTTTTAGTGCTTTAGGCGGTGCCATATTTATGATAATTTCTGATACTTTAGCAAGGATTTTAGTACCACCTGCAGAAATACCAGTAGGTGCTATTACTTCAATTTTTGGAGCACCTTACTTTATATATCTATTAATAAAGAATAAAAAGAAGGTGATGTAATGTCTAAAAATTGTTCATATTCAATAAATATAGAAAACTTAAATTGCAGTTATGGAGATAAAGTAATATTAAATAATATAAATATTAATTTTGAAAAAAACAAATTTCACAGCATTATAGGTCCTAATGGTTCTGGAAAAACTACTCTTTTAAAAAATATATTAAGAGTACTACCTGTAGAAAATAAATGCATTTATATAGATAGCAAAGATGTGAATTCCTTTAAAAGTAAAGACTTTGCTAAAAAATTAAGCTCCGTACCTCAAAATACAAATATTGATTTTGATTTTTCTGTAATGGATATTGTACTTATGGGAAGAACTCCTTATTTAAAAAGATTTGAAAGTGAAAAGGAAAATGACATAAAAATAGTAAAAGAAGCTATGGAAATGACTAATACCTGGGATTTAAAAGATAAAAGCATAAATGAATTAAGCGGTGGAGAACGTCAACGGGTAATTATAGCAAGAGCATTGTCCCAAGAAAGCGAAATAATGCTTTTGGATGAGCCTATTTCTAATCTTGATATACAACATCAAATTGAAATTTTAGATACTATAAAATATTTAAATAGAAATGTCACTATAATAGCTGTTCTACACGATTTAAACTTAGCAGCACAATATAGTGATTCATTAATACTTCTAAAGGATGGTAAGGTTTTATCTCATGGTGCCGTAGAGGAAGTATTAACAGAAAAAAATATTAGGGATGCCTACAATATAGATGCCTATATAATGAAAAATCCTGTCACAGGAAAACCTCATATTATCCCAATAAGTAAAAACTTTGTTAAAGAGGAATTAAAGGTTCAATGTTTATAAATACTAATATTTTATGAAAAATAAAACCTTCCTATATTTAACTTTTATTAAAAAATGTTAAGCCAAAGGAAGGTTTTAGCCTTTGTTTTACTATAATAATTTTATATTATGTTCAGCACATTTTTCTATCATTTCTTCAGGCCAAATTGAAGATTGAACTTCTCCTATATGAGCCTTCTTTAAAAAGAACATACATATTCTTGACTGTCCAAGACCTCCACCTATGGTATATGGAAGTTTCTTCTCTAGTAATAATCTATGAAACTCTAAGTTCTTTCTTTCTTCACAATTAGCTAGTTTTAGCTGTTTTAATAAGGATTCTTCATCAACTCTTATTCCCATGGAAGATAATTCGAAAGCTCTTTTAAGCAATGGATTCCAGAATAATATATCTCCATTTAATTCCCAATCGTCATAGTCTGGAGCTCTTCCATCATGTCTTTCTCCAGATCTCAGTATATTTCCTATTTTCATTAAAAATACTGCCTTTTTTTCCTTTGTTATTGCATCTTCTCTTTCTTTAGCAGTAAGACCTGGAAACATATCTTCTAATTCCTGAGAAGTAATAAAGGTTATTTCCTCTGGCAATTCTTTGCCTAAAAATGGATAAACTCCGCATATATATTCTTCTGTTTCCTTAAATACCTCATATATTTTTCTTACTGTATCCTTTAAAAATTCTTCATTTCTATCTTCTTTTCTTAAAACCTTTTCCCAATCCCATTGATCCACATAAATTGAGTGAATGTTATCTAAATCTTCATCTCTTCTTATAGCATCCATATCAGTATATAAGCCCTCTCCAACAGAGAATCCATATCTATATAAAGCCATTCTCTTCCATTTTGCTAAAGAATGTACTATTTCTACTTCAGCTTCATTATCATCTTTTATAGTAAAGCTTACTGGTCTTTCTATCCCATTTAAGTTATCATTTAATCCTCTGTCACTTCTTACAAATAGTGGCGCTGAAACTCTGATTAAATTTAGTTTTTTTGCCAAAGCTCTTTCAAAAAAGTCTTTTACAGTCTTTATTGCTATTTCTGTCTCCTTTAAGTCTAATTCCGTTTTATATCCTTCCGGTATTATTAATCTTTCATCATATTTACCCATAATACTTCCTCCTATAAAATAATATTATCCTAGTTAAAAGTCACTTATAGCGCTATTGAATTTTTTAATAATTTTAGGCAATAAAAAAACCCTTCATCCCAATGAAGGGACGAAAGGTTAACTTCCGTGGTACCACCCTAATTAGCTATAAAAGCTCTCTTAAGTAAAAGTATCAATCAATACTTTCCAGTTCTAACGGTCCGGTTCCGTCTAAGCCTACTCTCAAAGCATAGTTGATTTCAGTTAGAGACTCAGAGATGTTCTTCTGTATAAATTTCGTATCGACCTTCCACCGCCGTCGACTCGCTAACACTACCCTTTATACTTACTCTTCTCATCACTGTCTTTTCTCAATCAGTGTTTAATTATTGATTAATATTATATAGTCTAACTTTCACAATGTCAATACAATTTAATCAATTAATAATTATTAATTAAACTACACTATTCCCTCCTGAAGCATTGCATCTGCAACCTTTAAAAATCCAGCTATATTTGCTCCTAAAACTAAATTATCTTCACAGCCATATTCTGCTGCAGCAGAGCTTACATTTTCATAAATGTTAATCATTATCTTTTTAAGCCTATTATCAACTTCTTCAAAACTCCAAGATAATCTCATGCTATTTTGAGACATTTCAAGAGCAGAAGTTGCAACTCCACCTGCATTAGCTGCTTTAGCTGGTCCAAAAAGCACATTACTATCTAAAAATACACTTACAGCTTCTGATGTAGAAGGCATATTAGCACCTTCTCCTACTGCTATAACACCATTTTCAACTAATATCTTTGCAGAATTTTCATCTATCTCATTTTGAGTAGCACAAGGTAAAGCAATATCACATTTAATTGTCCAAATTCCTGAACATCCTTCGTGATATTCTGCCTGTGGGCGGTATTTTATGTATTCTGAAATTCTCTTTCTCTGTACTTCTTTAATTTCTTTAACATAATCTAAATCTATACCATCTTTATCATAAACATATCCATTAGAATCACTACATGCGACCACAGTAGCTCCTAATTCCTGAGCCTTTTCAATTGCATAAATAGCAACATTACCTGAACCAGATACAATTACAGTTTTCCCACGAAAATCCTTATTTTTAGCTTGAAGCATTCTTTCCACAAAGTATATAAGACCATAACCTGTAGCTTCTTTTCTTGTTAAGCTTCCTCCATAGTTTATTCCTTTTCCTGTTAGAACTCCAGCTTCATATTGATTTTTAATTTTCTTATACTCTCCAAAAAGGTATCCTATCTCTCTTCCGCCAACACCTATATCCCCTGCTGGTATATCTGTAAATTGTCCTACATGTCTAAATAATTCTGACATAAAGCTTTGGCAGAATCTCATAATTTCTCTATTAGATTTTCCTTTAGGATCAAAGTCAGCTCCACCTTTACCTCCTCCTATTGGAAGTCCTGTTAAGGAGTTTTTAAATATCTGCTCAAAGCCTAAAAATTTTATTATACTTGCATTAACTGTTGGATGGAATCTAAGTCCTCCTTTGTAAGGTCCAATAGCACTGTTGAACTGTACTCTAAATCCTCTATTCACATGAACTTTACCATTATCATCTATCCATGGCACTCTAAATACAATCATTCTTTCTGGTTCTACTAATCGTTCAACTATGCCATCTTCTATGTATTCTGAATGTCTTTCTAGGACAGGTACAAGTGAATTCAATACCTCTTTAACTGCTTGAAGAAATTCTGGTTCATTCCCATTTCTTTTTACTACATCATTGTAAACTTCATTTACATAGCATTGCGCATTCATAATATTACCTCCTGTGTATATGTGTTTTATATTTTTCAAAAATCATTTTTTATAAAACCTGCAACTTTTTTTTATAACTCTTTCATTTTATCAAATGTTTATCTATTTGTACAGGCTAATAATTGCAACTATGAAATTTTTTTATTCCGTAGTTGCAATAATAATACGCTTTTTATATTATAGCCCATTTAATGACTTCATCATAATATTTTTTAGCATCACGGTATCCGAATCTGTATAACTTCTCCAACTTTTCCTTGTTTTTTTCTAGTCTTCCTACTTTTAAGTTTTCTTTTGGTCTTATTACAATTGCCTTTTTTTCTCTTTCAAGTTTTTCAATATAATCTAAGGTAGCATTGTACATTCTGTATCTATTTTCAATAGAATTAATCAATCCATCATAACCAGAATACACCTTTTTCAATAATTTCTTCCCTTTAAAAGGCTCTTTTCTATATCCTTTAGGTCTGGTAAGAATTATAACATTCTTATTGTTTCCATCCTTTATAGATTTATTTATGGGAATTGAATCTGAAATACCACCATCTAATAAGCACATATCTTTGTATTTAACTATTGGGGATATAAAAGGAAGGCTGCTAGATGCCCTTATAATAGTTAATATGTCTTTATGTTCATCTTTATTGAAATATATAGGTTTCCCTGTATGACAATCTGTAGCAACAATAATAAGTTTTTCCTTTGAATTAGAAAAAGTATCAAAATCAAATGGTTCTAATTTATATGGTATCTCATTATAAATAAAATCTATGCCAAATATACTTTTGCATTTTAAGAAATTTCTGTACCCTATGTATCTAGGATCATTTACATAATTTATAGTTACTGCCTTATTTCTGCCTATTTGTCTAGATATATAAGAAGCTGCATTACAAGCCCCCATAGAAACTCCTATGACATATGGAAAATAAAGGTTCTTTTCCATGAAGAAATCTAATATCCCCGCAGTATATACCCCTCTCATTCCTCCACCTTCAAGCACTAATCCTACCTTTTCCATAGTTATCTCTCCTCATAAATAAAATTCATACATTATAAGCATACATCATATACTTAATGATTTCATTTTATTTTATATCATGTAACAAAATATTAACAAAAAAAGACGGTTTCCCGCCTTTTAAAAAAATTTGTCCCAATCTATTTAACTTCCTCCACTAATACATTAAAACTTTCACCATTGACCTTTACTCTATATGCCTTTTTTCTTAGTACTTCTAAATTTATCTTTTCTATGGAATCTCTAATTTCCTGAAATTTATCCTCATATTCCTTAAAAATATTTTGACCTTCTTTTACAGATACTTTAGTAAAATTTATCTTATCTCCTGGTTTTGCCTGAGCAAGGATTGCTATGTCTGGAGATATTATGGTAGCTATTTTAGTATATCCCCCTGTAGTCTGTCTATCTGCCATCATTATAATTGGCATACCATGACCAGGTACTTGAATAGACCCTAAAGCTATACCATCTGATATTATATCTGCTCCTTCCCTATGCTCTATTTTTTCTCCAGATAGTCTATATCCCATTCTGTCACATTCATTAGTTACCTCATAAGTAGAAGATAGAAGGGTATTTATTCCACCTTCTGTGAAATATTCTTCTTGGGGTCCTAGTATTACTCTTATATTATAACTACCTGTAAATTTAGGTATATAGGCTTCCTTTATTTTTCTATTTAAAATATGATTAAAATCTTCTTGTTTTTTTATTAGTTGTAATTCATCACCACTCTTTAGAGCTCTGCCATTAAATCCTCCTACTAAGGCTTTTGCATAAGTAGATTTACTCCCCATAATCTTTGGAATATCCATTCCTCCATAAAAACATATATAACTTCTTAAACCATCTTTTACTTTTCCAAAGGATAATTTATCCCCCTTATTTATTTTTAAAGTTCTCCACATTTCCACTTCAATATCATTGATTTTAGGCTGAAGATTTCCTCCAGTAATAGCAATTGCTGTATCTATATTAAATTCAATTTCTGGTCCAAGCATAGTAACCTCTAGAGCTGCTTCATATTCTTCATTTTCTAACAAGATATTTCCAAGTCTTAAAGAATATTCATCCATAGCTCCAGCTACCGGCATACCAAATTGTTGATATCCTATTCTTCCTTTATCCTGTACTGTTGTTAATAGCCCAGGAGTTATTACTTTTAGATCCCCCATTTTCACACCTTCTCTACTCTTTATCCTTTATTTTTATTTCATATTTATTTTCTTCTACTAATTTTAATATTTCTTTATATTCTTTTTCGCCTATTGAAATAAATCTCAAGTAATCTCCTGCATTTAATATTATAGGAGGGTTACGTTTTGGATCATAAAGCTTTAGAGGTGTTCTTCCTATAAGCTGCCATCCCCCAGGGCTTTCTATAGGATAGATTCCTGTTTGTTTTCCTGCTATTCCTGTAGACCCAGCTGGTATTTTAGTTCTTGGAGTTTTTAAACGTGGTGTCTCTATTTCCCTTGGAAGTCCTCCAAGATAAGTAAAGCCAGGAGTAAAACCCAACATATATATTAAATAGTCTACAGAAGTATGAAATTTTATAACTTCATCTGTGGATATATTGTTATACTGTGATACAAATTCTATATCCGGTCCATATTCCCCACCATACACTGTTGGTATCTCAATAACTTTAGCAGGAGGCAATTGTATACTATCTATATTTGCATATATTTCTTTTAATCTTTCAATTAAATCCCCAATAGTTATTTCCAAAGGATTATACTGAATCGAGATTGATCTATAGGTAGGAATTATTTCTATTATTCCTTTAATATTTTTATTATTAATTGCATAAGACATACTTCTTACAAGCTTATTTATTTCCTCTTTAATTTCATCTCCAAACTCAACAGTAATTGCTTTGTCTCCTGCTAATAAATATTTTGGCTCATTGTACAATTAAGTCACCACCCTTATATGAATAAGTTTTTAATTCCCATTAATGATTTTCCTCCAGCATAAGCTGAAATTAATACTACTATTATTCCTAAAACAAGCAGCCATATAGGATGTTTATAATCTCCAACTATATTTTTATTTACAGATGCCACCAACATAATTGCTAAAGTAATAGGTAATATTAGTCCATTTAGTGAACCTGCTAATATCAATAATTTAACTGGCTGTCCAATGGTAATAAATATAATGGTAGACACTAAAATAAATGCTATTATCCATTTATTAGCGTTTTTATCAATGGATTTAGATAAAGTTCTTAAAAATGACACAGATGTATAAGCTGCTCCTACCACTGAAGTTATTGCAGCAGCTCCTATTACCACGCCAAAGAATTTATAGCCTATATTTCCTGCTGCTATTTTAAAAGCTGAAGCTGGCGGATTAGCTGGGTCTAATTTATTTCCTGCACAAACCACTCCTAACACAGCTAAGAAAAGTAATATTCTCATAATGGAGGAAACTGCTATACCTAAAGTTGAAGATTTAGTTATTTCCTTTACATTTTCCTTTCCAGTTATACCCGCATCTATAAGTCTATGACCACCTGAAAAGGTAATATATCCTCCAACAGTGCCACCTACCAATGTGATAATTGGGAAGAAGTCTATTTTTTCTGGCATAATACTTCTCTGTAATGCTAACCCTACTGGCGGTTTCGTTATTATAGCCACATAAGCTACTAATAAAATCATTATTGCACCCAATACCACAGTAAGTTTATCCATAGCTTTTCCCATTTCTTTAGATAAAAATATAGCTATACATAAAGCTGCTGATATTACTGCACCAGCCTTTAAGTTCAACCCAAAAATAACATTAAGCCCCATGGCTGCCCCGCCTACATTACCTATATTAAAGGCAAGCCCTCCAAGTGCTACAATAAAGGCTACAAAATACCCAAGTCCTGGCAATAATTTATTTGATATATCTTGAGCTCTCATACCAGATACACCAATAACTCTCCAAACATTTACCTGGGCTCCTATAGTTAAAATAATAGATATCAATATTACAAATGCAAAATCACCTTTGTATTTTTCTGTAAATGTTGCAGTCTGAGTTAAAAAACCTGGTCCTATTGATGAGGTAGCCATAAGAAAGGCTGCCCCTAAAAGAGCTGATGCATTCTTTTTCCCCATAATTATCCCCCTTATTTATTATCTATTGCCTATTATTTAATTATTTCCTTAAGTGGTTTTATTTGAATGCCGTCTTCCTCAAGCCTTTCTCTTATAAGCTTAACAAAATCTACTGCCTCTGGATTATCTCCATGAACACATATTGAATCTGCTTTTATATCTATTTCTTCCCCTGTAATAGCCTTTACCTTTCCATACTTAACCATAGACTTCACTCTTTCTATGGCCGAATCCTTATCATGTATCACTGATCCAGGAAGCTTTCTGGAAACTAATGTCCCATTAGAATTATAGGCTCTATCTGCAAAAACTTCTTCTGCAACTTTAAGCCCTGCTTCTTTTCCTGCCTTCACCATTTGGCTTCCTGCAAGGGCAAGTAAAATGATATCCTTATCTACCTGATATATTCCTTTAGCTATTTCCAATGATAATTTATAATCTATCGCTGCCATATTATAAAATGCCCCATGAAGCTTTACATGTTGAACTTCTATCCCTTTAGCTCTAGCAAAAGCTTGAAGTGCTCCTAATTGATAAATTACATAATTTCTTCCCTCCTCAGGAGTTATATCCATTTTTCTTCTACCAAAGCCTAACAAATCAGGGAATCCAGGATGGGCCCCTATACCTAATCCATTTTTAGCTCCTATATCTATTGTTTTTTCCATAACCATTGGATCTCCTGCATGCCATCCACAACCTATATTTGCTGAAGAAACATATTTTAGCACCTCTTCATCCATACCTATTTTGTAGCTTCCAAAGCTTTCCCCAAGATCACTATTTAAGTCAACCATATTTCTCATAAAAAGCCCTCCTTAAATTCAATTTTAGTAATCATGTAACTAATTACTCATATTTCTATAATTCTATATTTATTCCACTTTTCCTTTAATTTACATTAATAAATAATAAAACAGGTACTACATAATTTTCTTATATAGTACCTGTTTACATATATTAAGATAATAATTTAATTCTATTCTACTGAATTTAATTTACCCATAATTACCTTTTCCATTACTTTTAATTTGTTTTGGGCTTCTTCTAATGTTTTTGCTTTAGAATACATATAAATTTTTATTTTAGGCTCAGTACCAGAAGGTCTTACTGCATACCATGCTTCATCATCTAATATAAATTTAAGTACATTGGATTTTGGAATTTCACTATCACTTTCTGTGTTAGAAGTTAAATCATATTCCTTTCCTTCTTCTAAATCTATATATTTTATTAACTTAGCTTTCCCTATTTGTTTAGGGAATTCCTTTCTGTAAACCTCCATCATTCTTTCTATTCTCTGTTGTCCTTCTATCCCTTCAAGTACTACAGAAATAAGCTTTTCTCTATAATATCCTAATTCCTCATAGGTTTCATTTAAAACATCTATTAATGATTTTCCTAAGGTTTTGTAGTAAGCTGCTGCTTCACATAAAAGCATGGAAGATATAACTGCATCCTTATCTCTTACAAAATCTCCAGCCACATATCCTATACTTTCTTCATAACCAAATATAAACTTATATTCCCCAGTTTTTTCAAATTCATTTTCTTTTCCGCATATATTCTTAAATCCAGTTAAGGTTTCAAATGTCTTTACCCCATACTTTTCTCCTATTGCCTTGCCCATATCCCCTGTAACTATAGATTTAATTATTGCTCCGTTTTTTGGTAATGTGCCCTTTTCTTTTTTACTTTCTAATATATATCTAATCAATATAGCTCCAGTTTGATTTCCATTAAAGGATACGTATTTTCCATTTTTATCCCTAACCATTATAGCCAGTCTATCACAATCTGGATCTGTAGCTATTAAAAGTTCTGCTCCAACTTTTTTCCCTAAATTCTCAGCATATTTAAATGCCTTTGTATCTTCTGGATTAGGATAACCCACTGTAGTAAAGTCTGGATCTGGATTTTCCTGCTCTGGCACTACAATAATATTTGTAAATCCTCTTTCTTTTAACACTCTTCTTACTGGTATGTTACCGGTTCCATTTAAAGGAGTGTATACTATTTTTACATCCTTGTCTATATCATCTCTAAGACTTAATCCTTTTACTTTTGCTATATATTCATCATCTATTTCTTTACCTATTATTTGGAGAAGTCCCTTTTTCTTTGCTTCTTCTTCAGAAATCTTTTTAATCTCATCAAAGCTTTTTATATTTTCTATTTTTTCAAGTATTGGATCTGCAATACTTGAAAGTATTTGAGCACCATCTTCCCAATAAACCTTATATCCATTATATTCCCTAGGATTATGGCTAGCAGTTACCACTATACCTGAAATAGTTTTAAGTCTCCTTACTGTATATGATAACTCTGGAGTTGGTCTTAAACTTTCAAAAAGATAAGCTTTTATTCCATTAGCTGCTAAAACTAGAGCCGCAGTTTGAGCAAACTTATAAGAATGGTGTCTGCAATCATAAGCTATAGCTACTCCTCTTTCCATAGCTGCTTTCCCTTGTTCTATTATAAAATTTGCAAGTCCCTGAGTTGTTTTAGCTATTATGTATTTATTCATCCTATTAGTTCCTGCTGCAATTTTCCCTCTAAGTCCTGCCGTACCAAATTCCAAATTTCTATAAAATCTATCTTCTATTTCTTTAGGATTGTCCTTTATACTTTTTAATTCTTCTCTAGTTTCCTTATCAAAATATTCATTGTTTAGCCATTCTTCATAAACTTTCATATAATCCATAAAATTATCCCCTTTCCAATTACTATGTAATATATTTATTGTATCAAATTTTATGATAATATATTAGTAGTTTTAATATCTTTCTATAAAAATGCACCTCATTTGAGGTGCACTTTAAAAGAAATATAGCTTCTTTTTTATTTTTTTAATACATAAGTATAATAAAGTATATTCATAATTTGAAATATAGATAATATAGCAGTAAACAAATTTAATTTGCTGCTATACATCTTATCTTTAACAAAGATCACAGTATACGGAATAACAATGAGTACACTAATAACTGTTAATATTAACCTACCAGCAGAATTTACTGGTAAACTTTTACCAACTATTGTAAGCAAAGTTATTGCTACAAACATCATATTAACTAAGGATTGCTTATTCTTCATTTCACTTTCCTTTCCACTAAGCTTTATAGCTTAATTGCTAAAAGTATTTATCTTAAGAAACCTTTTAAAATAGTATCCTCTGCTTCTTTTTCAGTTAGTCCTAATGACATAAGCTTCATAAGCTGATCATTAGCAATTTTTCCAATTGCCGCTTCATGTATTAATTCTGCTTCATTATGTTCTGCAGAAATAGATGGAATTGAATTAACTTTAGCATTCCCCATAATTATAGAATCACACTGTACGTGTCCTCTACATTTATTTTTACCAGCTACATTGAAATAAAATACTTGTTTTGAATCCGCCTTTGCAACAGAACGAGAAATTACTTGGGCTGTTGCATTTTCCCCATTCATTTCTATATTTATATGTGATTCTGCATCTTGGTTATAATCTGTAAGCATTCTTTCTGTTATAACAAGATTTGCTTCTTTTCCTAGATATATTTCTGTTTCTCTTTTTGTGCTATCTACCCCTCTTATCTGTATAAGTTCCATCTCAACCTTTCCTCCCTCTTCTACATGGAGGATAGTTTTAGAATTGAATACCTTTTTCCCTTGTCCTTCACCTTCAGCGTAGTGTTTTTCTATGTATTTTAATTTAGCTCCTTTTCTTACAAAGAACTCATGAACTCCATCATGTTGAGTTTTTGAGTGTCCAGGATTATGTATTCCACAACCTGCTATTACATCTACGTCTGAACCTTCCCCTATTTCAAAGGTATTATACACTAAATCATGAATACCTTCCTGAGTTAGTATTACAGGTATATGTACGCTTTCGCCCTTAGTATTTGGTTTAACAATTACATCTATTCCACTTTTGTCAGTTTTATTTACTATGTTAATATTAGGAGAAATACTTCTATCAAACTTTTCTCCATCTTTTCTTATATTATGTGCTCCGCCAAATATATCTTTTACGTTATCTATAATATTTAATATCTTTTCTTCTACAGAACCTAGCATGCCTATCTCCTCCTACCGCAAACTGCATTACATCCGCAAGCTGAATCTGAAACTATCTGAGATAAGATATTATCTTTTGTTGTTCTCTCTTTTACCTTACCATCAGCTATAACTATTACTTCATCAGCAAGTTCAATTATTCTTTCTTGATGAGAAATTATAACAAGAGTTACTTTGCTTTCTTCATGAAGCTTTTTAAATGTTTCTACAAGCTTTTGGAAACTCCATAAATCGATTCCCGCTTCTGGTTCATCAAAAACCGCTAATTTTAACTTTCTTGCTAAAATTGTAGCAATTTCTATTCTCTTTAACTCTCCACCAGAGAGACTATTATTTATTTCTCTCTCCATATAATCTTGAGGACATAATCCCACATCTATTAACAATTTGCACAAATCTACATCCATGTTATCATCAGCCTTTGCAGCTAATTCTAAAAGTTCCCTTACCTTTAAGCCTTTAAATCTTGGAGGCTGTTGAAAAGCATATCCTATACCTAGTTTTGCCCTTTTAGTTATATCCATATTTGTTATATCATTATTGTCAAAAATAATTTTTCCTGAAGTAGGTTTTCTAATTCCCATTAAAAGTTTTGATAATGTAGTTTTCCCCCCTCCATTTGGACCAGTTATAACATAAATCTTATTTTCCCTAAGCTCCAAATTTATATCATCTAATATAGTAATTTCTTTACCATTTTCATCTACCTTTAGAGATACATTTTGAAATTCCAACATTACTTTATCCCTTCTTTCTATAATTCTGTTGTCTTACTGTAAACATTTCAAAGTCAATTTTACCACATCTAAAGTATTAAAAAAAGGTGTAAAGAAATTCAATAAAATTTGATTAACTGTTGAATTTTTTTGCAATACACCTATTGTATTTTTTTAAATAAATCATAAACACAATAAAATAATTAAGAAATAACGATATAAATATACCGTATATTTGAATTTTTAAAATATATATAAAAAAACACATAAGAAATAATGATAGAAAATTTACTTTCGCTGTATTAAATAAAACAAATTTACTTTCATTCAATGATTGTAAAGAATATTTATAAATGGTGCAAAAAGGATTGAATATATTAGATATAATTATATATATTAATAAGTTACTAGCAAGTAAAATTACCTTTTCATCATTAGTAATTAATTTAGGCAAATAGTCTCTAAATATTAGAAATAAAATAGATAAAAATAAATATATACTCATGGATATTAATATGCTTAATTTAGGGATATTAGTTAATGATTCTTCATTATTTGATCCATTATTCTGGCTAATTAAAGTAAGTGTTGCCGAGCCGTACATATACATAGGAATTAATATAATATTCATTAATTGTGTAAGTATTAGATATGTTGATAATTCAATTACTCCAATTCTGGATATAATAGCATTGGTTGCAATAATAAAAATGCTTCCTTCTAATACCTCTTGTCCCATTAATGGAATGCTTTCTTTTATATTGTTCTTAATTTTAAATTTATAAATATTTATCTTTTTATAATTAAACTGTATATATTTTCTACATATACATATATAAAATAACAAATTTATGATTAATGATAAAATTGTTGCAATGGCTGCTCCTTTAATCTCTAACTTTGGGAGTCCCAAATTTCCAAATATGAGACCATAATCTAATATTAAATTTATTATAGAAGAACCAGTTGAACCTATTAAAATCCACTTAGTTATTTTTTTAATTTTAAATAAAGCTGAAAAGCTAAACAATAATAATTGAATAATTATATAAACACCCATTATATTTAAATAGGTTACAGCTTCATCCAATATCTTCCCCTTAAATCCATATAAAAGTGTTAATAATGGATTTTTAAATAAAACTATTATAATAAAAAAAATTAAACCTATTAATATGTTAAGTATTAAACATGAAATAAATTCATCTTGAAAATCTACATTATCATCTTTTCCTAAAGACTTTGCTCCATTAATATTAAATACTACAGATGTAAATCCTAAAACACCTGCTAGCAATGATAGCAATGATGAAATAACTCCTACTGCACTATATGCCAATATAGATATCCTTCCTACCATAGCTTGATCAGTAAAACCTATAATTAATCCTGCCATTGATTGAATTATTAATGGTACCGCAATATTATTTAATTCTTTTGTTTCATTACTAATTAACTTTTTCATAACTAACACTTTCCGCTATACCTAAAGGTTCAACTTCTTGTGCTTTTACCGCACCATCTTTTTTAACCAAAGTAAGCATTTTAATCTATCCAATCTAAATGGACTTATATATAAATTATATCAAAAGTTGGCATAACAAAATAGTTTTATATAAAGTCTTCATACATAGTACTTGTTACATTGCTAGCCATTAAATAAATGGAATTAAAAACATGGTATGATTATTTTTATATCGGTGCATTTAAAAATTATAGGTATTACTACATTTCCGCATGTAAAAACAACTATGTATGAATTGTAAAGAAGAAATTAAGAAAATTTTAGATTACCTAAATGGGTTTGAGCTTATTGAGATAAGCAGTAAAAAAGCCATGAAAATCGGATTTAATCATAGCGAAATTAATAATATTAATTTTGGTCAAAGTCGAGAGGATCGTGCTAGTGATATAAATAGTGATATAAATATTGCAAGAGTGTTAACAATACAATTTCTCGATAATAAAACTTTAGAAATCGTTCCGTATTATCATACTACAACTTTTAAAGGAAATAAGACTTACATTAAAGATTACACTGTAGTTAAATATTATAAAATAAATAATGGTAGTATTGACTTTAATTATATTGAAAAAATTATAAACGGGAGTGCCTCCCTAAACATACATTTCAAATATAATACTGAATTAATTATTCACCCTATGAGAGATGATTTTAAGATACCTTCTATAATCAGCATTGATATTATTGTTAATGATAAATGTGTATATACTGATAGATTGGAATACATTCCAGATCCAAATATGAAGCTTTTGGGTAAATATGTGGTTAAATTTTCAGATGATTATTTTAAAAAAGGCATTAAAGATGCAACTATAATTATAAAATTCAACAATAAAAATAGCACAGTATTTTTAAGTTAAATGTAGCTATTCAGCTATTAAAATAACCCGAATTTACTGCTATTATCAAATTATTAAAACACTATAATTTCAAGTGCAAACACTTTCTAAAAAGAATAAGGTTTTGAATAATCGTATAAAATCATTGGAAAGTCAACAAAAGCAGTGGTAATAGCAATAAGCCTCCATCGTCAGATAGTTTTAAAAAGAAAACCAAAAATTTAAAAATCTATAGTGCAGAAAAGTAAGGTAATCTAAATAAAAAGGAAAAATTGCAATGAGTTTTGTAATGCAATTTATGGGGACATTAATAGTTAAAAATATTATTAAAGATTATGAGCAGTAATAATAGAGAGATGTATATTAATTTAATTCGTTTAGATTTTTTAATGAACTTACTCCATCCCCTTGTTGTCGGAGTAAGTTCATTAAATATATTCATTCATGCGAAATTAGAATTATAGTGTTATTGTTATTTATAATAATACAAAATATTAGTTTAGTTCTTTTAACTAATTAACCTAAAACTTAGAAAGTTAATTTAATTATTTTGGCTTACTATGCCAAATTCAAATCCTTGAGATTTTAAATATTCAATAATATCTGGCAGAGCTTCTACAGTAGTTTCTTTTGTAGCTGAATCATGCATTAATATAACTATCTTATTATGCTTTTCAGCGTCATTTTTTACATTATTTATTAATTCCTCTTTTGGTACATTTAACCTTCTTGCATCTCCATTTTCTACATTCCAATCAATAGATTTAAATCCTGCTTCCTGCAAAGCATTTTTATAACTTTTATGATTAAAAGATCCTCCTGGAAATCTAACTAAATTTGTTTTAAAATCCTGTCCCAATACTTCTTTAATAGCATAATCGCATTTTCTTACATCATCTACAAAAGCATCAGGAGTATAATTCCCATAATATTTTATTCTGTGACTATAGGTATGGTTTCCTATAGAATTTCCTAATACAACCTCTCTTTTTAAATATTCTGGATAGTTTTTAGCTGAAGTTCCTAATACAAAAAATGTTGCTTTTATATTATATTTCTCTAATATATCTAGTATTTTAGGCGTATAAGGGCTTGGACCATCATCAAAGGTTAAAAAAGCTATTTTCCTTTTATCTTCTTTATTCCATATTTCATTAACAGTCATTACAATTCCATTATTCGAATTCTTATTATCTTTAGCCTGGTTATTTATATTATTAGAATTATTTTTATCATTATTTAAATTATCATTAATATTCTTGTCCATTTTACTTTCTTGATTATTTTTATTATTTTGTACATCTTCTTTTGATACTGCATAGGTTGTACTAATTTTGTTTTTAGCCAGAGCGTTTCTTTTATTTATTATATTTTTTATACCTATAAAAAAAGTTAAAAATATAACGGATGTAAATAAAACCATTCTTATAGTTCTTTTTCTTCTCCTTTTGCTTCTTTTACTTTCCAATGCAGAGTTTAGCTGGTAGTTTGTCATGTTTCTCATATAAAGCTTCACCTGTTTCTTAATATTTTATATGTTTATTTTACTACATCTATATACAAAAATGTTTACAAATCTACAACAAATTGATTACATTTTACATTTTTATCTTATTTTAAGACAGTGTTTTGGCGATATTTCATAATTTTTCTTAAACGCTCTGACAAAACTAGAGTAATCATTAAATCCACTTTCTATAGCTGCTTCTGTGGTGCTGCTTCCATCTTTTATCAAAGATCTAGCCATTGCCAATCTCTTTTGTAATATATAATTATGAACTGTATAACCGGTTTGTATTTTAAATTTGTGCATGAGATAATACTTGCTTATATAAAATTTAGAAGAAATTCTTTCTATAGATAAGTCCTCAGAAAGATTTTTATTAATATAGTCTAAAATTTTGCCTATACTTTCATCATATTGAATATCACTAAGTTCATCCTCATTGTGCCTTTCTAAAAATAATCTATTTAAATATACTAGGAATTGTAAAAATAGTGAATTACTAAGTATACTATTTCCAAACCGTACATCGTGTTTAGTCTCTTCAAGTTGTTGCAATATACTTTTTATATTTTTCAATGATTCACAATCCAATCTCAATAAATTAATCTTTTCACTAGATGCTAATTCAAAGCATTGAAATAGGTTACAGTCAGAACTGTTATGATTTATTATAAAGTTTGAATTTACCCATATTATTATTCGCTCATAGGTTTCTCCTGGGTCTATTATAGGTTTGTGTATATCATTATTATTTATAAGAAGTATATCCCAAGGTCTTAGTTTATAATACTTTCCTTCTATTGCATAAGTTACCTTACCTGAAATAAAAATGATTATTTTATTAAAATCATGATAATGAAATTCAAACTCTAAGTCCTTCTTATCTTTTATATGAAATAATTCAAAATCTTTATTTAAGCATCCTCTCTTATTTTTTATATTATCAAATTCATTTCCCATAATTAATACCCCTTTAAATTATAAGTTATATTATTATAGCATTTTTTGCAATATTCATAGCACTTTAAGCCATAAATATAGTAAAAAATATAAGTATAATATTAATATATCATACCTTATTAAAACTTATATTAAATATTTTAATTATTTATTTGGAGGTATTTAGTTATGAACAAAAAACTTAAAGTTGGTATACTTGGCGGTACAGGCTTTGTTGGACAAAGACTCGTTACTTTATTAGAACACCATCCTTATTTTGAAATTGTTGTTATCGGTGCTAGCAAAAATTCAGCAGGCAAAACTTATTATGAAGCCGTAAAAAACAGATGGAAGTTAAATCTTCCAATACCCGACAATGTAAAAAATATAATAGTTAAAGATATATATGAAATTGAAGAAATAAGTTCTCAGGTAGATCTTGTATTCTGTGCAGTTAATATGCCTAAAGATGAAATAAGAAAAATTGAAGAAAGCTATGCAAAAGCAGAAGTTCCTGTAATTTCAAACAACTCTGCCAACAGGTGGACCCCTGATGTCCCTGTAGTTATTCCTGAAATCAATGATGAACACCTAAAATTAATAGAAAACCAGCGTAAAAGGTTAGGAACTAAAAGAGGCTTTATCGTAGCTAAACCTAATTGTTCAATTCAAAGCTATGTTCCTGCTATAAATGCACTTATGGAGTTTAAACCTAAGAAAATATTAGTATGCACATATCAAGCTATATCCGGAAGTGGAAAAATATTCTCAGATTGGCCAGAAATAAATGATAATGTTATTCCTTTTATCTCAGGAGAAGAAGAAAAAAGTGAAAAAGAACCTTTAAAGGTCTGGGGACATATTGAAGATGGTAAAATTGTAAATGCAGTGGAACCAACAATTACTTCTCAGTGCATACGTGTTCCTGTATCTGATGGTCATTTAGCTGCAGTTTTTGTATCCTTTGAAAATAAACCTTCAAAAGAAACTATATTAAAACTATGGAAAGAATATACTGGTAAACCACAACTCTTAAATTTACCAAGTGCACCAAAACAATTCTTAACTTATTTTGAAGAGGCCGATAGACCTCAAACTAAACTTGATAGAGATATTGAGAATGGAATGGGAATAAGTATTGGCCGTTTAAGAGAGGATAGTTTATTCGACTATAAATTTGTATGTCTTTCACACAACACTTTACGTGGTGCAGCAGGTGGCTCCGTACTTACTGCTGAATTATTAAAAGAAGAAGGCTACTTGTTTTAGTGGACAATTGACAGTGGACAGTTTAAGTAATAGATAAAGGGATTTTTTACAAAGTAAAAATCCCTTTATCTATTCTCTATTATTTATTCTCCATTAAATGTTATCTGTTAATCGCCAAATTGTTAATTTTCAATGCCTACTCTGCAAGGAACTCCTTGAGTATAATAATGCTTTATTTCCTTCATTTCTGTTACTAAATCAGCTCTATCTATAATTTCTTGTTTTGCATATCTTCCTGTTAATATTAATTCTGTTTTTTCTGGTTTTTTATCAATAAGAGCTAAAATTTCTTCTACAGTAAATAAATCATAGAAAAGAGCGATGTTCATTTCATCAAATACAACTACATCGTATTCTCCAGAAGTAAGTACTTCTTCTGCTCTTTTTAATCCTTTTTTAGCTTCTGCTATGTCAGCTTTTGTTGGAGTACCAAGTATAAATGTATCTTTTCCAAACTGTTCCATAGTGAAGTTTGGTAATAATTCTGCTGCTTTAAGCTCGCTATATTTCATTCCCTTTGCGAATTGACCAAAAAATACTTTTTTACCTGCACAAACAGCTCTAAGCGAAAGTCCTAAGGCTGCTGTAGTCTTTCCTTTACCATTCCCAGTATAAACTTGAACGTATCCTTTGCTTTCCATAAAAGTTACCTTCTTTCAAAAAATTTTCATAATATATACCCATTAATAATAATATCATAATTTATAGCTCATATCTAATAATATAAGGCTAATTTCATAATAATATTATAAATTAGCTTCATATTTTATCAATCATTGAATTATCCTTCCATCAAGGGATTTCCATCTATACAATCCTGTACATGTTGAATAAATATATCCTGTATTCCTTTATTTTCTCCTATACCATGTAAATAAATATTTACCTTATAACCTTTTTCTTCTAAAATGTTCTTCCAAGAATCTTCTTTATCACCTGCCATGTCATTAGTAGCATGATCTCCTGACACAAGCATGAATGGCATTAAAGTGATTTCTTTTATAGCATTTTTATTTAATCTAGGAAGTATTACTTCTAATTCTGGGGAGCCTGCTACATTAGCTATATAAATATTTTCCAACTTGCTTTCATCTATAACATGCTGGAATAATGCATAGGATGAATTTGCTGGATGAACACTTCCGTGTCCCATAAATACTACTGCATGCTCCTTTTCCCTTGCAGGTATTTGATCCTTTAAAGCTTTCACTGCTTTAAAATAATCCTTTGTTCTGTAAAGAAGGGGCCTACCTAAAACTAATTTTTTAAATACTTCTTTGTGTTCAAATTTGTGAACTGCAAGTTTTACATCATCATACTCTTCACCAGGCATTATATGTAAAGACTGAACATATACCTTTTCAAAACCTTCCTCAGCCATTTTTTCTAATGCTTCCTCAGTATTATCTATAAATATGTTATCTCTTTTTTCCAGCTTATTTATTATCATTCCTGAAGTAAAAGCTCTTCTAACTTCATACTCTTTAAAAGTTTCCTTTACTTTATTTTCTATTGCTTCAATAGTAACTTTTCTAGTTTCAGGGTAACTTGTTCCAAAACTAACCACCAGTATGCCTTTTTTTGACATAAATCCATCTTTCCCTTCCTTGCCGCATATACTATAACTTCACAACTGTCACATAATTGATTATAATCCTAGAAATTTTTTAAGTGCTAAACTTCTGTTATTGCATTAAATTTTAAATTTATTCACAGCTTGTTTAAGCTGTTCTGATAAATTGGCTAGATTCTGACTAGAAGAAGTTATTTCTTCCGTAGAAGCATATAGTTGTTCAGTTTCTCCAGACACTGTTTGGCTTTGGGAAGCAGTATCTTTCGATATGTTATCAATTGACACTACATTTAAAACAATTTGTTCACTGCCTTCTGCAAGCTGATGCAGCGTTTCTGAAATAATCTGGATTTGCAAAGAAACGTCATTTACAAGCTTCAATATTTCATTAAATGAATTCCCCGCATCATTTACTGTTTTCGTACCAGTATTTACATTATCCATACTGCTTTTCATGGAAGTGGCAGCCCCTCGAATATTTTCTTTAACTTGTTGAATAAGTTTTGCAATTTTATCTGCAGATTCACTCGATTTTTCTGCAAGTTCATGTACTTCTTCTGCTACAACTGAAAATCCTTTTCCCTGCTCTCCAGCACGTGCAGCCTCAATAGATGCATTTAAAGCCAATAAATTGGTTTGATCCGCAATGTCTGAAATAGCATTTACAACTTCTCCAATAGCCACAGAATCGCGATTAAGTTTTTCCACTGAATCTTTTACTATTTCCGTTGAATTTTTAATGGATTCCATCTGGCTAACAGCCTGTAATATAACATCACTGCCATCTTTAGCTACAGAAGATGCATTACTTGCAGCATTTGCTACTTCCTGAGAATTAGCTGCCACTTCCTGAGAACTTGCCGAAATTTGTTCAACCGCTGCAGATACTTCTCCTGAAGATTTAGACTGATTTTCAGCTCCTTTAGCCACCTTGTTAATGGCATCATTCACATGTCCTACAGTTTCGTTTAACTGATTGGCGTTATTATAAAGTTCTTCTGAAGATGCAGTTACATCATTAGAAACATTTAGAACCAGTCTTACAATATTTTTTAAATTTTGCGCCATTATATTAATTGAAGTAGCCAGTTCTCCTATTTCGTCCTTTTCTTCTATTTTTATAGGTTCAACTACCAGATTTCCATCAGCTATCTGTCCAAGGGAATCTACACACTTATCAAGTCTTAATACAATTTTATTAGAAATTTTCATTGCTACAAAAATGCTGGCTGCAATACTTATTAAAAATATAATACCCATAATCCATCTTGCACTAGAGCTCGCATTTTTAGTCTGTACCCATGCGTTACTTGTGATTTCATTTATCATATTACTAAGTTTAATGTGCACATATTTATAATCATCCATATATACTTTTCCATCTTGCAGCCTATCTCTTGCTATTTGAACTTTTCCTGATTTAACTAGATCTATTTGATCTTTAAAATAATTATCTATTACTTCAACATTTGGTATAACTTCATTTTTTATAGTAATAGCTAAATCATCATCTACATAATAATAATTTTTTATAGTTTCTATATCCTTTTTAATATTTTTTTCACTTAAATTATAGGACTCCAAAAATCTATCATCTCCATCGCTGGCAATATACCCTCTAACTCCTGATTCTTCACTTACAAGTTCACTACTAATTTGAGATATAATGTTACTTATTGGAATAATATCTTTTGAAATCCTGTCTGTAGATTTTTCAATACGGTTAAAATTATAAAAAGCACCGATTGTAGCCAAAAACATCATTATCAGAATAATACTAAATCCTGCAAAAATTTTAGTTTTAACTTTTACATCCTTTATCACAATATTCTCCCCCATTAATTCTATTTTGCATCCTGAACATTTTCTTTTGTAATCATTTTGTAATCAATCCAGACGTATTTTCCATCTGTAATCTTATACTTAAAATTACTTTCATCAGGAGTTTTCCCATTAGAAAGTACATATGATAAATCAAAAACAGCATCACCCTGTTTTGCAGCATCGTTTAAAACAGTCCCGAGAAGGGTACCATCTTCAACAGCTTTAACTGCCGGTGCCGTAGCATCTACACCTACTACAGGTACATACTTTCCTCCATTAAAATATCCAGCTGCTTTTAGGGCATCAACAGCCCCAAGGGCCATGTCATCATTGTTTGCTATTACACAATCAAAATTTTGGCCGTATGACGAAATAAACGAGGTCATTTTTTCCTGGGCCTTTGTACGATCCCACATAGCAGTGTCTTCTGCCACCTTTTGCACCTTAAATCCTGAATCTTCAAGAGCTTTTATAGAATATTTCGTTCTCTCTTCAGTATCTTGATTTCCCGTTTCCCCTTTTAGCATAATATATCTAATAGTGCCATCTTGAGTAGGATGATCTTTAAAATAATTTGCAAGAATTTGACCCTGTATTGTTCCGGATTGCTCTGCTTTAGCACCTACATAGTAAACCTTATTCCATTTTTCAATATCTTCTTTTTTAGGTTCACGATTTACAAATACTATAGGTATATTTGCTTTTTTAGACTTTTCAATAATCTGTCCTGCAGCATTGACATCCACTGGATTTACAACAAGTGCCTTAACTTTTCTATTTATAAAAAGATTTATTTTATTACTTTCAGTTGTTTGAGAATTATCTCCATTCCAAATATCAACTCGAGCCTTTCCTTTAGATACCTTATATACTTCATTTTTAAGTTCAGTTATCCATGTGTTATTAAACTCATAGGCAACAAAGCCAATTGTAGGTTCATTTTCATTTAAAGATGAAGAATTTGAACAGCCTGTCCCTAAAATAGTAATTAATAAAATAATGACAGCAATTAACTTTTTGTATCCCTTCACGATTAAAACCTCCTTAGAAACATATAAATTCTTTTATATAATCAATTATTGGTAGGTTGCACCACTAACTCTAAATCCCCCAGGTGCCCAATTATGGAGAGTTTTTCATCGTTTCCAACTTTTATGAATATAATAATATCCATTCGTAATTTTACTGCTAAAATTATAAATAATCAACAAAATAAAATTAAAAACAGAGATTCGCTAAATGCAAGTTAAAATGAAAATGGAAAGATTAGCTTGATGGTTATGCTCTATTGCCTATTATTTATTATCTGCTCTCAATCAGCTGTTTTAAAAAATCAATATTCCCAAAGAAATGTACATGGGCATATCCTGCCAAGGTATTATTTTTTACGTATCCGCATGTCCATTCTTTTATTTTCCCATCGTACATAGTATTTGTTAATTTATATATTTTGTTATCCTTTGTATTTACACAGGATTTATGGAACTCATGGCATTTTATCTTTGTTCCTTTAGATACAATTTTATTATCCACATTTATTTCTATTTCTGCATAGCCAAAGTTTTGCAGTGTTTTTGTCATGGTAGCTTTTCCGCTGAAGAATCCTACTGTATCACGTTGAATTTCTCCATTATCTATAGCTTCTGTAAGGTACATAAGTCCCCCACATTCTGCATAACATCTTAATCCATTATCTAAGGCATTTTTTATACTTTGAAGCATGGTTTTATTATTACTTAATTCCTCTAAAAACACCTCTGGATAGCCACCACCTATATAAAGAAAATCTAAACCTTCTGGTAGAGCTTTATCCTTTAATGGGCTAAAATAAATTATCTTACCAACTTCACTTAAAAGCTCTAAATTTTCCTTATAGTAAAAACTAAACGCTTTATCATAGGCTACACCTATGTTTAATCCCTTATTTTCTAGATGAAAATTATCTTCATATTTTGGTGTTTCTTTAAAATATTCTATAAGCCCTTCTACATCTACATGCTTTAAAATAAGTTCACTGCATACATCTACTCTTTCTTCTAAATCATCTATTTCACTACTTTGAATAAGCCCTAAATGTCTACTACCTAGAACTAGTCTTTCATCATTAGGAACATATCCAAATACTTTAATTTTGCAGTTATATTCTATTGAAGCCTTTAGTAGGCCATAATAGCTCTCACTTATGTTATTAAGTATTACCCCTAATATATTTACATCCTCTTCAAAATTTACAAGACCATTTATTTCTGCGCATAAAGTAGCAACTTGTGCTTTGGGAGATATTACTAAAACCACTGGGAGTCCTAATGTTTTGGCTACATGGGCTGTGGAATATTTTGAATCTATCCATTTCCCATCATAAAGTCCCATAACACCTTCCACCACTCCTAAATCTCCTTCACCTCTAGAATAAGAAGCTTTTACACCATCTTCCCCCATAAGATAAAGGTCTAAATTTCTTGAAGCTTTTCCTGTTATTCTAGAATGAAAAGCTGAATCTATATAATCTGGCCCAACTTTATATCCCTGCACATCAAAACCTTTTTCCATTAAAGCTTTTATAATTCCTAAAGTAATAGTGGTTTTTCCGCCACCACTACTATCTGAAGATATCACTATACTTTTCATAGTTTCGCCTTTCTCTTAGAATTTTTTCATAACTTCTAAAAACTTCTCAATTTCTAATTCTGTATGTTTAACACCAATGAACATAGCTTCAAATTGTGATGGAGCTATATATATTCCTTCACTTAACATATGCTCAAAGAATTTTCCGAATAATTTAGTATCACAAGCCTTGGCATCTTCATAGTTTCTTACTTTTCCTTTTTCCGTAAAGAAAGGAGTAAACATAGCTCCACATCTATTTACTGTAAGTGGAATGCCTTTTTCCTTAGCTATTTCTTTCATACCTTCTTGAAGCTTACGTCCTATGTCTTCCATGTGCTCATAATATGCTGGATTTTCGTGAAGTTTCTTTAATGTTGCATATCCTGCTGCCATTACCACTGGATTTCCTGACATAGTTCCTGCTTGATATACAGGGCCCATTGGAGATAGCTTTTCCATTATCTCTCTCTTGCCGCCATAAGCACCGCATGGAAGTCCTCCGCCCATGATTTTTGCATAAGTTGTAATATCAGGTGCTATACCATAAAGGCCCTGTGCTCCTTTATAAGCTACTCTGAAGCCTGACATAACTTCATCAAATATAAGTATTGCTCCATACTTGGTACAAATGTCTCTAAGTCCCTGTAAAAATTCCTTTTCTCCAGGAATAACACCCATATTTCCTGCTACAGGTTCAACTATAATTGCCGCTATGTCTTCACCGTATTTTTCAAATAAAGCTTTTACGCTTTCCATATCATTGTATTGAGCAACTAAAGTATTTTGTATACTTCCTTCTGGTACTCCAGGAGAACCTGGTATTCTTTCTGTAAGTACACCTGAGCCTGCTTCTACTAAAAATCCATCAAAGTGTCCATGATAACATCCGGCAAATTTTATTATTTTATCTCTCTTAGTATATCCTCTTGCAAGTTTTACAGCACTCATAGTAGCTTCTGTACCTGAGTTAACCATTCTAATCATATCCACATTATCCAATGTATTAACCATGTATTTTGCAAGTATTAATTCTCCCTTAGTTGGTGCACCAAAGCTTATAGCGTTTTCTAAAGTATCCTTTATGGCCTTTACTACATCTGGATCATTATGTCCAAGTATCATAGGACCCCATGAAGCTACAAAATCTATATATTCTTTTCCATCTTCATCCCATATATGTGAACCTAATCCCTTTTTAATAACTGGTGGATTAACTGAAACATTTCTAAAAGCTCTAACTGGACTATTAACTCCACCAGGCATGTATTTCTTTGATTCCTCAAATATCTCTAAACTTCCCAAAAATATCAACCCCCATTTTTTTTAGTTGACAATTTACAATTGACAGTGGACAGTTATGGATAATTTTTCTCCATTAACATTACGAAAAATTTTTAAATACATATATTTTATTTAAGATTTTCTGTAATGCCAACGGAAGAAAATCCTCCTTAACTGTCAATTGTCATCTGTCAACTGTCAACTTACTAAATCTGTACTCTATTATCTATTCTTTATTATCTGTACTCTAATTCTGTACTCTGTGCTCTTATCTAACCCATCTAGCTGCATCAAGTGCATAGTAAGTAATAATCATATCTGCTCCTGCTCTTTTTATGGATAACAACATTTCTAAAGCAATCCTCTTTTCATCTATAAGTCCTGCCTTTGCTGCTGCTTTAACCATGGCATATTCTCCACTTACACTATAAGCTGCTATAGGCATATCACATCTATCTTTTGCCCATCTTATAACATCCAAATATGATAGGGCAGGTTTAATCATTATTATGTCTGCCCCTTCTTCTATGTCACTTTGTATTTCAAGCATAGCTTCTCTTATATTCCCTGGATCCATTTGATAAGTTTTTCTATCTCCAAACTGTGGAGCTGAATCAGCAGCTTCCCTAAATGGTCCATAGAAAGCTGAGCAGTATTTTGCACTATAAGACATTATAGGAATATCTTTAAATCCATTTTCATCTAATGCTTCTCTTATAGCATCAATTCTTCCATCCATCATATCTGATGGTGCTATCATATCCGCTCCTGCTTTAGCATGAGATACAGCAATCTTAGCTAAATACTTTAAAGTTTTATCATTATCTACATCATTACCACAGATAATTCCACAGTGTCCGTGACTTGTGTATTCACACATACAAACATCTGTAATAACATAAAGTTCTGGAGCCAATTCTTTTATTTTTCTTACTGCCTTCTGAATTATTCCATTATCATCATAGGCACCGCTTCCTACTTCATCCTTATGTTCTGGAATTCCAAATAATATTACTCCCTTAACTTTTGCATCTACAACTTCTTTAATGATTTCATGTAATCTATCTATTGAAAAATGATAGTTGTTTGGTAGAGAGCTTATTTCTCTTTTTATATTTTCTCCTTCTACCACAAATATAGGATATATAAAATCATCTGGAGTTAAAACTGTCTCCCTAACCATACTTCTTATAGCTTCATTTTTTCTAAGTCTTCTATGTCTATCAAACATAATTGCACCCCTTTTTTTAGTTGACAGTTGACAGAGGACAATTGACAGTTATGGATGTTTTTCTGACCTTAGTACTACAGAAAAACTTAAATTATAGATAATAAAGAATAAATAGTAAATGTGGATAATTTTTCTCCATTAGCATTATGAAAAATTTAAGATTAAATTTCAGCTTACCCTTAGGGTAAGGTTCCCTTTTTTATTCTTTATTATTTTTTATTTATTATTTTAAAAAACTCTTTTCAATTCTTCAATAAATAAAAACTGTCCACTGTCAATTGTCAATTGTCAACTATTCTTTATTATTTATTATTTAATAATTTGTGTATCATACCGTCTGTAGTGTATTCATCACAAACCAAATGTTCAATTCCGTTTTTTTCCAGTTCTTCTGCTGTTATTGGTCCTATAGCTAGGCACCGCTTTTTCTTTAAATTTTCTAGTCCAACCATTTCTATCATATTTCTAACTATGCTTGGGCTAGTAAACAATACTATATCCACATCATTAAAGACCTCTGGATTTGGTAAATCCCCCTTAACTATTTCGTAAGTAGTTACCTCATCTACTGAACAGCCTATGCCATTTAATGCTTCAGCTAAATATTCTCTAGCCTGTTTTGAACGTGGAAGTAGTATTTTATCTCCTTTTTTCAAGTGAGATTTCATTTGTGCAAATAAATCTTCTGCTACAAATTCTTTAGCTATAATTTCAGCTTTAATTCCTCTTTGTAAAAGTGCTTTTGCTGTAGCAGGTCCAATAGCTGCAAATTTGGCTTTTATATTTCTTATGTCATATTCTTTTTGGACTAGATAATCAAAGAATACATTTACTCCATTTACACTAGTTAAAACTATGTAGCCATAGTCCTTTAATTTATCCATATAGCCTTCTAAATTGTTCTTAGTTTCTTTAACCTTTATAGCATTTATTTCAGTAACCTGTGCTCCTAAATCACTTAATTTTTCTCTTAATTCTTTCGCTTGTTCCTTTGAACGAGTAACACATATGTTTTTGCCAAACAAAGGTTTTCTCTCAAACCAGTTAAATTTATCATTAAATTGAACCACTTCTCCTACTAATATAATGCATGGAGAGCTTATTTTAGCAGCTTCTGCCTTTTCCTTTATGTCATTAAGTGTCCCTATAGCCTTTTTCTGTTTTGATGTAGTTCCCCTCATAATAATGGCACAGGGAGTATTTTCACTCATACCATTTTCCATAAGTCTGTTTCTGATTATGTCTAAATTTTTAAAACCCATTAAAAATATTAATGTACCACCAACACCAGCTACAGCTTTCCAATCTATATTAAGCTTATCTGCAGTCATACCTGTAAACACGTGGAATCCTTGAGCTATAGCTCTATGAGTTACAGGAATTCCTGCATAGTTTGGAACGGATATAGCTGAAGTTATTCCAGGTATTACCTCAAACTCTATATTCTCCTCTATAAGTCTTAATATTTCTTCCCCTCCACGACCAAATACAAAAGGATCTCCGCCTTTTATTCTTCCAACTACATGGCCTTTTTTGACAAGCTGAACCAACATTTCATTTATTTCTTCTTGAGTTTTATAATGACATCCTGGTTCTTTTCCACAATAGTATATTTCGCAATCTTCATTTAAATATTTTAGTATTCCAGGTCCTGCTAATCTATCATACATAACAGCTGTACATTTTTTTAACATTCTTATAGCCTTTAATGTTATAAGTTCTTCATCTCCTGGTCCTGCCCCTATAAGATATACTTTTCCCATGATACCCTCCTAAGCATTTATAATTTTCTTAGCTAAATTTTCTCCTAATTCTTTAAAGGCTTCTACATTTCCTTCTATATCTTTTTTTACTATTTTCCCACCTATTTCATATACCCCAACTATATACATTAAATCCTTTTCTAAAATTGCATAGGCTCCTATAGTGGAATGGCAATCACCTTTAAGCTCTCTCATAAAGCTTCTTTCAGCTTCTACACATACTCTTGTTTCCCTATGTTCTATATTCTTTATAACATCTAAAACTTCGCTGCCCTTTTTTATTTCTAATCCTAGGGCTCCTTGTCCAATAGCTGGAACCATTTCTGAAACTTCGAAATAATTTGTAATCAAATTTTCCATATTAAGTCTTTTAAGCCCTGCAGCAGCTAGTACTGTTCCCTGAAGATTAAGTTCTTGAATCTTTCTAATCCTTGTTTGAACATTACCTCTTATTGGAACTATTTCCACATCTGGTCTTAAAAGAATAAGCTGGGCAGCTCTTCTTCTACTGCTTGTGCCAATCCTTGCTCCTTTAGGTAATTCCATAAATGGAGTTTTATCTCTTGATACAAATACATCTCTTGCATCTTCTCTTTCTGGTATAGCAGCTATTTCAAACATTTCAGGCACATCATAAGGCACATCCTTCATGCTATGTACTGCTATATTAGCTTTATTTTCTAATAGAGCCATTTCTATTTCTTTTACAAAAAGACCCTTCCCGCCTATTTTATCTAAAGTTTTATCTAGTATTTTATCCCCCAATGTTTCCATTAAAAGCTTTTCACATTCCACATCATATTTTTCCTTTATCATGTTAATAACTAAGTCTGTCTGGGTTTGAGCAAGATTGCTCTTCCTAGTGGCAACTATTAATTTCAAAAACATCACCTCCGTAATAAAACATTTTTAAGATATTTTCATGTTGATTCTTTTTATAAAAGAAGTAAAAATCATCTGAGGCTACAAATTTCATTATTTCATCCTTATTATAAAAATCTTTAACTCTATTTCTTAAGGAGCAATTATATTCCACAAAGGAATTATACTCATATAAAACTTTGTTAACTTTACCTGCTAAATATCTTGAAGTTTTAGGACTTCCTCCCTTTGTATTTATTCCAAAGGAAATGGCTCCTGTGTTTCTTTGACAAGGCACCACAAATAAACCCTTCTTAAAATTAGTACAATCCAAATATAGCTTAAACAGTTCATTACAGTGGGTTTTTACAAGAGAATTTACTTTCTCATCATTTACTGCAATGATAATAAGATGATTGTTTAAAATATATTCCTTTTTGTACTTTTCCTTTATGAGCTTAACATTATGTAAATTGCAAATACCTTTAAATTCCTCACAGAATTCTTTAGAAAGCACTGTTACATTGCATCCATTTTTACTAAAGGTTTTAGCCTTTATAAAACCTGCTCTTCCTCCACCTATTATTAGCACATTTATTTTATCAGATATAAGAGAAAGAAATGTGTTCTCTATTCCGTTATATAAAATATCCTTTGTATTATATTCAGGCATTCATCTAACCTGCCTTTCAATTGTTCTTCCTTTAGCACCTCTATAGCTCTATTAATATAAGCATTAGAAGTACTTTTTAAAAGAGTTTCGGCTAATTCATCATTATCTTTTGTATATTTTTTATTTTTAAATGTCTTATATCTTTTCATATAAACCTGTTCACCATATTTTTGTAACTTCCTTATTTCTGGTGATATTTCTTTTAGCTTTTGCCAATCTAAAAATTCTTTTGTATATTTCTCTAATATATATTTATTGCTATTCATTATTTCTTCTCTTTTTTGGCAGTTTTCATCGTTAATACAGCTAATTCTATCTATATCATAAAGTTCTACATTTTCCATTAATCCTGTACTCTCTTCCACATCTCTTGGTACAGCTAAATCATATATAATGAAAGGCTTTTGTAGAAGTTCCTCAGCATGTACAACTATATGGGGAGCAGAGGTACAGCTTATTATACAATCCACATACTTATAAAAATTTTGTCTTTCATTAAAATGTATAACTTTTACTCTTTTATCTTTTATGTTTACAACAGAAGTATTTCTTACAGCAATATATAATCTATCAAAGCTTCCTGAAAGTATATACTTACAGGCTAAACTCCCTATTTCTCCATATCCTAAAACCATAAAACTTCTTGCGCCTTTTTTTCTTCCTTCATTTACTGCTATGGAAGCAGAGGATACAGGTATAGTATACAGCTTTGATTGAAATCTAAATTCTTTTCCACAGGTTATAGCCATTTGAAAGAGCTTTTGCAAATCCTTTTTTATACTTTTAGTATTAAGAGCTATTTCATAAGCATCTTTTATCTGTCCTAATATCTGATCCTCCCCTAGTATAAGAGAATCAAACCCACATATCACCTTCATAAGGTGATTTACCATATGTTCATCTTCATGATAAAAAGTATATCTTATATAATTTTTGTCCCACTTCAGCTTATCAAATATTTCAAGTACTATTTCTTCATAATCTTTGCAGGTATTAAAATATATCTCTGTTCTATTGCAGGTACTTAATATTAATACCTCATCACATACTTCCTTGAGACTTTCCAAGCAATTATCATAGTGTTTTTGTATTATAGAAAGTTTTTCTCTTATTTCTAATTTGACGTCACTTCTTACGCCTAAAACTCCTATCATTAAACTATCATCTCCATAAATTGAAAGTTAGTTGAAATAATTCAGCTAATAGCTAGTTTTTTCAATGTTCTAATTAACAATTCATTTCTTTTTCTATCCTTAATTGCAAATCTTACAAAGCTTTTGTTAATACCTATATAATTATCACATTTTCTTATGACTATACCTTCCTTTAGACATAGATCATATAATTTATTACAGTCTATTCCTCTAAGTTTACATAGTACAAAATTGCTATAAGTTTGGTAAACTTTTTCTATATATGATATATTGCTTAATTCTTTAGGTAAATAATTTCTTTCTTCATTAATCCATTTAATAGATTTACATATATATTCTTTATCCTTTAAAACATATTTGGCCGCTAGCTCAGCAAAGCAATTTATATTCCATGGATTTTGTTTTTTTCTTATTCTATTTAATATTTCTTCATTTTTGCTTATTCCAAAGCCAAGTCTTACAGCTGGCATGGCATAAAATTTTGTTAAGGCTCTTATTATAAAAATACATTTAAAATCTTTTAATTCTTCTACAAAACTATTTTCTATATTCCCTGTAAATTCTATAAAAGCTTCATCTATAATTATTGTTTTTCCTTTTTCTTCACAATATCTTAATATAGGAAGAAATTTATCTTTATCAATTATCCCTCCATTAGGGTTATTGGGATTTCCTATTATTAAGGCATCCACATTATCAATATTACCCTTTATTGCTTTATAATCATATTCCATATTCTCATTCATAGGTAAATGAGTAATATTAAGTCCCCACTTTTCAGCATCTTCCTGGTATTCACCAAAGGATGGAGTCATAATTAAGATACTATTAAAACAAGAAATAACCAAATCTATAATTTCTGCCGCTCCATTTCCTAAAACTAAGTCATTTTCTTCTATTATGTTTTTATTTTCTTTATTAACTCCTGATTTATTTTCATTCATGTTAAAACAAAATAATTGGCTGCTATTATTTATGTATTCAATTAAAAATCCCTTTAGCTGTCTATACTTTGCATCAGGATATCTATTTAATGCTTGAATCCCTTCTCCTATGTGTTTTACAAAACTTTCTGGAACCCCTAAAGGATTAATATTTGAGCTAAAGTCTATTAGCTCTCTTCCTTTTAATATACCATCAGTATATACATCTCCACCATGCTGCAATATTTACACCTCTTTTATCTTAATGATTAATGAGAATTATGGTAATTATACCATACACCAGAACCAGTAAAGTTTCTGATGCATACATGAGCTTTATGCTATGAAATATATGGACAAAGTTCAACTCTTTATTTTTATCTCCAATGGTAGGTTTATAAACCACTTGTCCAAAGTATACATTTGTTCCTCCAATTTGCACTCCCATGGCTCCTGCTGTTGCAGCTTCAGGGTAAGCGCAGTTAGGACTTTTATGATTTTTTCTATCTCTTATCATTATTCTAAAACTTTGTAAGATATTTCCCTTAACCACTGGTGCTGTAAGACACATAAGTATACCTGAAATTCTTGCTGGTATATAATTAAATACATCATCTGTCTTTGCAGGAAAGAATCCTATATATAAGTACTTTTCATTCATATATCCAAGCATAGAATCCATAGTGTTAATTCCCTTATACATCATAGCTAAAGGTGCCCCTCCAATTATTCCATAAAAAAGTGGAGCTATTACTCCATCAGAAGCATTTTCTGCTACAGTTTCTACATCCGCTCTTACTATTTCTCCTTCTGTAAGTTTTTTTGTATCCCTTCCTACTATGTAAGAAAGCTTTATTCTCGCATCTTCTATATTCTTATTTTTTAATGCATAATATACTTTTATGGCTTCATTTTTTAAGCATTTAGCTGATAAAGTTGTCCATAAAATAATTATATTTAAAATATTATAAACCCAAAAGTTATTTTTAGCTAAATATAGCATTGAAAAAGGAATTATAAAAGAAATACTTGCTACAATTATTACTATAAGTCCTCCAAAAGCTTTTAATCCCTTATTATTTTTACAAATCTTTCTTCCCTTCTTATCTAAAAAGCCTATAAGCTTCCCTATATATATTACTGGGTGGGGAAACCAATAAGGGTCTCCCATTATCCAGTCTATAATTACCGCTAACAATATATCTATAAAATTCATTACTATAGATGGAAAAATATTAATCACCTCTATCTTTTAATTCCCATAACTTTATAAATGTAATCTATGTCCATGTTTTGTCTTACTAAATCAGCAAGTAAATCTAAGTCCTTTTCCCTTAAATTTTCATAAATCTTTGATTTTTTTAATTTTAATCCCTTTTCTTTCCTTAATCTATTAATTATATTCTCCCTAAATTCTACTCCATCAAATGCTCCATGAATATAGGTTCCCATTACATTTCCTTTTTCATTTATTGCTCCATCTTTTCTTTCAACATTCTTCCCATTTTCATCATATATAGTAAAAAGTGGTGCAGCCTTTTCTCCATAGGAGCATATACCCATATGTATTTCATATCCATATACTTCAGCATCTTTAGAATTAGCCTTCACCCTTGTAGTAACCTTTTCCTTTTCAAATACTGTTTCCACATCTAAAAGTCCCATACCTACTGTTTCCTTATTGTCTGTCTCTACTCCATAAGGATCTTTTAGGGTTTTTCCAAGCATCTGATACCCCCCACAAATTCCTATTACTAATTTTTCTTTAGCATATTCTTTTATTAAATCTTCTAAACCTGATTCTCTTAAAGCTAATAAGTCATCTATAGTATTTTTAGTTCCTGGCAGAATCAACAAATCTGGATTTCCAAAATTGTCCTTTGAAGTTATATATCTTATAGACACATCCTCTTCAACCTTTAAAGCATCAAAATCTGTAAAATTAGATATATGAGAAAGTTTTACTACTGCAATATCTATTGGAGCCTTTGCTCTTTTATTAAATTCTACTGCTCCATCTTCATCCTCTAAATCCAATGTGAAATGCGGTACAACACCTATTGTAGGTACTTTAATAATATCTTCTAACATCTTTAAACCAGGTTTTAATATTTCTACATCTCCTCTGAACTTATTTATAATAGTTCCTTTTACTCTTTTTCTTTCTTCTTCATTAAATAAAAGCATTGTACCTGCAAGAGAAGCAAAAACCCCTCCCTTATCTATGTCTCCAGCTAAAAGTACTGGAGCATCCACCATTTCAGCTAGTCCCATGTTCACTATATCTCTATCTCTTAAATTTATTTCTGCTGGACTTCCTGCTCCTTCAATAACTATTATGTCAAACTGCTTTTCAATTTCTTCAAATTGACTTTTCAATTTATCTGCAAAATCTAATTTCATATTATGATAGTCCATAGCTGTGCTATTTTCAAAAACTTTTCCATTGAAAATTATCTGACATTTTTTATCATTGGTAGGTTTTAATAGTATAGGGTTCATGTAAGCTTCTGGTTCTAATCCACAAGCATAGGCTTGAAGCACCTGAGCTCTTCCCATTTCCTTACCGTCATGAGTTATGTATGAATTTAAAGACATGTTTTGAGATTTATACGGACAAACAGTATAGCCATCCTGTTTAAATATTCTGCACAATGCTGTTACCAATATACTTTTCCCTACAGAAGAGCCTGTTCCTTGTATCATTATCTTTGTCAAATTAAACACCCCGCTTATATGATTAACATTTAACAATTACAACTATGTATTAACTATATTAAAGTATAAAAAAATATGACTGTGTTCTTCTTTTCATAAAAGATATTTATTTTCAACTAGGAGGTTTAAAATAAATTAGAATAAAATGGGCAGAATTTTTATTCTAAGAACACAGCATATATAAAAAAATAGCAGGCTTTTAAGCCTGCTAAATCTAGACACGATAAAAAAACCGGCCAAAGCCGGAGTCTTGCATATCAAGATTCTTTCCCGCCGAAAGCTTATTCTTTAAACATTCAGGCAGGTCTCCTGGCTCATGAATCATTCTTGCCTTTTCCTTCCTCCTTTTAAGGAGTGGATATAAAAGGTTCGTCATCAATTACAGTAGCGGGGGCTGCTACGGAATTTAACCGCATTCCCTTTTCACCTAAATTATAGGCACCTGAAAGTTAAATATTCAATATCAATCATTTTTCGATTTAAGTTTACTACACATTCTATAATTTGTCAATAGGTAATAAGCTTCAGCTATTTATTTAAAAGAGCAGTAAACAGAATAAGTATAGTCATCTCTACAAATTCATTATTTGCACCTAGACAATCTCCAGTAATACCTCCAATTTTACTATTGCAAAGCTTCAATAGTAATAAAGTTACTGCAAAACCTAGTGGAATGGCTATTATAGAATTATATAAACCAATTAACCATGTACATAATCCAATGGTTATCATTAAACTTATTATAAAATGCCCTAAGGAAGTGTTTTCTACAAAAAGATTCCCAGTACCTGTTTTTTTAGCATTCTTTCCTATTAAAGCTAATAATATTGTGCTGCATCTGCTTATTACAGGCGCTGCAATTATAACTAAAGACATATTTTTTGATATTATAAATGATATTGCTGCATACTTTATTAATATATTAAAAATTAGTGATACTGCCGCATAAGTTCCTATTCTACTGTCCTTCATTACCTCTATTATCTTAGCTTTATCTCCTTTAAATGAAAAAAATCCATCAAATATATCTCCAAAGCCATCTTGGTGAAGGCACCCTATTAAAAGTATCCCCACTACTAAAACAAATATGGTAGTTATATTAACAGGAAAAACCTTTATACAAACATAATATGTAAGCCATTGAATTCCTCCAACTATAAAACCTATTAGAGGAAACATAGCAGTTCCATCCCTAAAATTTTTTCTATCACAGGGAAGATTCTTTTTCATTGGCAATCTTGTTAAAAATTGAATCATAAGTAAAAAATCATAAAAATACTCTTTCATCTTCTGTCACTCCTACTTAATTTTTAATGGTTGTCCGCAACATACCAGATATATTTCATCAGAAAGACTTCCTATATATTGATTTACAAAACCTGCTATATCTCTAAAGATTCTTCCAAGTCTATAGGAAGGTACTAGACCTAAGCCAACTTCATTGGTTACCATTACTATAGTTTTATCTAATTCTCTTCCCTTTAAAATGAACTTCCTAACTTCTTCTTTTATTTTAACAGTTATTTTATCCACTTCATCCATAGAAATGGTATCAAAATCTCTTTCTTCACTAAACATTATATTTGTAGTCATAATAGTAATACAATCTAAAAGTACATATTTACTTTTGCTATTTTCTAAGGCTTTATCTAAATTCATATATCCTTCATAGGTTTCCCATTTAGGATTTCTTTTCTCTCTATGTTTCTTTACCCTATCTTCCATCTCCTCATCTGTTATTATGGAAGTAGCAATATATAGCACATTATCCTTGTCCTTTAGAAGCTTTTCTGCAAAAGAGCTTTTCCCACTTCTGGCTCCACCTGTAACAAGTATTATCTTTCCTGAACTCATTTTTAACCTCCAAACCTACTTAATAGTTGACAGTGGACAATTGACAGTGGACAGTTATGGATAATTTTTCTTCATTAACATTACGAAAAATTTTTAATTCTAAAACTTTTTCAAATAATAAATAAAGAATATTATAAGGTAAGTTAAATTTAATTAAATGCTTTTCTGAAAAGAAAAGCTTCCTTCACTGTCAATTGTCAATTGTCCACTATCACATATATATTTCACAAATACTAAATTTGCATTATCTATTCTTTATTATTTATTATTTGCTCTTTATTCTTCGCAGTGAACTATAGAATCAATATAAAAATTTCCATACTCATATTTTATTAAAGTTAAATCTCCATTTTTTGTACCAAACTTCCAAAATAAATCTAGATTTTCTCCTAGAATATATGCATAAATACTCTTTATAACTCCTCCATGAGTTACTATCAATATGTCTTCATCATTCTGCTTTATTATATCTTCAATAAAGCCCTTTATTTTATTATAAAATTCTATGTAACTTTCTCCTTTAGGTGGAGCATAACTTTTCCAATCCTCTGTCCACCTTTTCCATTCTTCAGGGTAATCCCTTTGATTTTCTTCATAGTTTTTGCCTTCAAATACACCTAAATTCATTTCATTTATTCTTTTATCTTTTATAAATTCACATTCTTTATTCTTAACAGCAATTTGTGCTGTTTGTACAGCTCTTTTCATTGTACTAGTATATACCTTATTAAATTTTATCTCTTTTAATTTACTTCCTGCAGCTTCACTTTGAGCTTTTCCCTTTTGATTTAATTCTACATCTAATTTACCGTAGTAAACTTTTTTACTATTGCTCTCCGTTTCGCCATGCCTCAATAAATAAATATTCATTTATTGTTTTCCTCCTAAGAAATCCTCCTAGTTAAAATGCTTTTAATATCTCTATCCTAAGTATTAATACATTGTAAAACTATTAAAAATATATCACTTAATAGCTATATTTGCAAATACTCATCTAATAAAAATTTATATAAATAAAATACATTCATAAACTTAACAGTTTTCTTCTTTCTTCATATAATGTATTAACACCTGCTTCCTATAAATCATAACAATATTTAAAATGGCTTTATACTTAGTAGGAGGTGATATATATGTGTTGCTGTATAATATTTTCCATACTGTGGATAATATTTATTCTATTCTTATTTTGGATTTTAAGATTGATATTTAATTGCTTCTGCTCTTGTCGCTAATCTTACTAACTTATAAAGAAATTCTGGGGAAACCAATTTTAGGTTTTCCCTTTTTAATATACGAATTTTCCCTATAACATTACAAAAAAATAAAATCCCTAGCTAAGGTTTAAACAAAAGCTAGGGATTTTATTTATTTAATTGTATAGACGAATTTGATTCTGCCATAAACTACAAACACAGGAGTTTCGCTCCAATGTTGTTCCTCATCTCCTATCTACAATTATTTAGAAGCTTAGCTCTAGGCTATCTTCTTATTAGTTGGATTGCTACTTTTAACTTCTGGTTTTTCCATGCTTTCTTCTAAGCACTCTTCTATAACCTCTTGAGTTAATTTAAACATTTTATCTTCCTTCAATGCTATACACCTCCTTGTAAATTTTGTAAACTTATATTTACCATACAACAAAGTATATCACTTTAAAATAGAAATGCAAGCTCTTTTTTATGAGCTTGCAAACTTGAAAACATTTACTATTATTAATAAAATGTTAATTTTTTTTAGTGTCTTCTTCATTTATTATTCTAACAGGTAGAGAAATTATAAATTCGCTCCCCTTACCATATTCACTTATAACCTTAATACTTCCTTTATGCATTTCAACTAATGACTTTACAAGGGATAATCCTATTCCACTGCCTTCACAATTTTTGTTAAAATCTCTGTTTGCTTGCCTAAACCTTTCAAAAATAAACTTTTGCTTTTCCTTAGGTATACCTATACCTGTATCTTTTACAGAAATAATCAGCTCATTTCCATGATCGAACAGCCTCACATCTACTCTTCCTCCACTTGGAGTGAATTTAGCAGCATTGGATAACAAATTTAACATAATTCTATCTATTTTTTCTGGATCACATGCCATGGTTTTTTCCTCAACATCAGTATCAAATATCAAATTTATTCCCTTACTCTCCATATACTCTGCTACAGATAAAGTTGTTTCTTCTACTAAACTAACTATATTACAATTTTTTAAATCTGCTTCATAGAATCCTGTATCTATTTTAGTAATATCTATTAAATTACTTATAAGTTTTAATAATTTTAATGAATTTTGCTTAAGCACTTCAATTCTTTTACTAAGTCCTACGCCGCCTTTATCTACTATAGAGCCATTATCAATATACAGTTGAATTAACTGAAGGCTGCTTAGCATGACATTTAGCGGTGCTCTTAACTCATGAGATACATTGGCAAAAAACTCTGTCTTAACTTTGTCATACTCCTTAGCTTTATCCAATAATCCTTTAATTTGTAATAATTCTTCATCAGTTTTTCCCTTACAATCTTCATCTTTTATATTCAAAAGATTTTTGTAAGCTTCATTGATTTCCGTGTTATTTAATGATCTTTTATCCCTCATTTCCTCTCATCCCCCATATTTCATCTTGTATTTTTAATTTATAATTAAAAATTCCCATGACAAAACGCTGCAATTGTCAAATATTGTGTCATAATTACTATTATAGTATAATTTTAACATTACAATATTTATATTTCAACAAATTACAACAATATATTACTAATAATAATACTAATAAAAAAAGACTGCATATTCATTAATAATCTATGCAGTCTTTTACATTTATATAACTATTTTTTATATATATTTGTGCTTAAATCTACTATTTTTACTATAACTTCTACAGCCTTCTCCATAGCAAAGGTTGGTATATACTCATATTTACCATGAAAATTATGTCCCCCAGTAAATATATTTGGAGTTGGAAGTCCTTCAAAGGAAAGTCTTGCTCCGTCTGTTCCACCTCTTATTGGACTTATCTTAGGTGTAACACCTGCTTCCTCCATGGCCTTGTAAGCAATATCTACTATATATTTTACAGGCTCCACTTTTTCTTTCATATTAAAGTATTGATCCTTAAGTTCTAAGGCAATTGTATCTTTCCCATGTTTTTTATTTAAATCATCCACTATATTTTGTAAATATTCTTTTCTTTTTTGGAAACTATCTTTATAAAAATCCCTTATTATATACTGTAACTTTGTCTCTTCCACTTCACCATTTATAGATATTAAATGATAAAATCCTTCATGACCTTCAGTTCTTTCTGGTACTTCATCTTCTGGAATGCCATTCATTAGTTCTCTAGCTATTGTCATTGAATTTATCATTTTATCTTTAGCATAACCTGGATGAACATTTCTTCCCTTTATGCATATTTTAGCTCCTGCAGCATTAAAATTTTCAAATTCTAGTTCTCCAATAGCTCCTCCATCAATAGTATAAGCAAAATCAGCCGCAAATTTCTCCACATTAAAATGATCTGCTCCAGCGCCAATCTCCTCATCTGGAGTAAATGCTACACATATCTTTCCATGTTTTATATGAGGGTTATCCACTAAATATTTCATGGAAGTTACAATTTCTGCTACGCCTGCTTTATCGTCTGCTCCTAAAAGGGTAGTGCCATCTGCAGTTATTAAAGTTTTGCCTATGTAGTCTTTAAGCTCTGGAAAATCTTTAGGTGAAAGCACTATATTATCTTCTTTATTTAATATTATATCTTCGCCATTATAATTTTCTATAAATTTAGGTTTCACCTTTTCTCCACTCATATCTGGGCTTGTATCCATATGAGCAATAAAACCTATTACTGGAAGCTTTTTATCTATATTTGAAGGAAGTTCCCCCATAACATATCCATTTTCATCTACTGAAACATTTATTAGTCCTATTTCCTCTAACTCTTTACCAAGTTCCTTTGCAAAAAACATCTGACCAGGAGTACTTGGTGTTGTATTTGTAAGTTCATCTGATTTAGTATTAAAGCTTACATATTTTAAAAATCTTTCTATAACCTCTGACATATAATCACTCCTTACAATCTTTTTAGAATTGAATTTTATTTAAGTTTTCTTTAAGTACCTTAGCTGATTCTTTTAGTTCTTTCTCTTCCATAGGGTTCAAATTTACTTCTAGTATTCTCTTTACACCGCCTTCACCTACTACAGTAGGTATTCCCATGTATATGTCATCTATTCCAAACTGTCCCTTTAGTAAGGAAGACACTGTAAGTATGGAATCCTCATCTCTAATAATAGCCTCTACAATTCTTCTCACTGCCAAAGCTACAGCATAAGAAGTATATCCCTTTCTGTTTAATACCTCATATGCAGCATTCTTTACTTCCTCGGGAAGCCTTCTTTTGAAATCACCATCGCAGGATTTGCAGATATCGGTGCAGTAATCTTCAACACTAATACCAGCTATATTTGTTAGACTCCAAGCTGCTATTTCAGAATCACCATGCTCTCCTAAAATATATGTGTGTACATTTCTTACATCTATCTTAAAATGATCGCTTAAAAGATATCTAAATCTTGAAGTATCCAAGACTGTTCCTGAACCGATAACTCTTTCTGATGGAAATCCAGATAACTTATAGGTTACATATGTTAGTATGTCTACAGGATTTGATACTACTAGCAGTACAGAATTAGGACTATATTTAACTACCTCTGGTACAATACCTTTAAATATAGCAAAATTTTTATTTATTAAATCAAGTCTTGTTTCTCCTGGCTTTGGTCCTGCTCCTGCAGTTATTATAACCATATCTGAATCTTTAGTATCCTTGTAATCCCCAGCTATTATATTTACAGGCTTTACAAATGAAACACCATGAGACAAATCCATAGCTTCTCCCTCTGCCTTTTCTCTATTTATATCAACAATAACTATTTCTGAAGCCAATCCTTCCATCATAAGTGCGTATGCTGTGGTAGAGCCAACAAAGCCTGCACCAATTATGGATATCTTAATTCCTTTTCTATTCATATCTATTACCACCTTATCCACTAATTCCTTCTTGTTATATTATATGTTAAATGATAACTATTATCAAGTAACTTTTATTGAATTTTACATTGTCATAAATATATACATATTGTTCCCATAATCATGGTAAATATTATATTTGAAGGAAATTATCAATGTGGAAAAGATACAAATACCTTTCCTTAACCTTTTTCCCCGTTATTCTTTCTAAAGCTTCACTATAGTATTCTAATTGAATAGAATATTTTTTCTTTATATCTTCAATATTCTCTACATAGTCCGTTTTATAATCTACTAGTACTAAGCCATCCTCTTCTTCAAAATAAAGGTCTATTACTCCTTGGAGAAGTACTTTCTCATCACCATATATATGTTCCTGCAAATCCTTATATATATCTGTGCTCTTCATTTCTATATAAAAAGGAGTTTCTCTTTTTACTAAGATGGACTTCTTTACTCTTTCTCCTAAAGAACTTTTAAAGAAATTAAGTATTTTATTTACTTTTATAACCTTTGCCTGCTCCTCTGTTAAAAATTCATTTACTACCATATAGTTTATTTGACTATTTATTTCTTCTATGCTAGAGGTCTTATCCATATCCACATGCTGCATTACTAGATGCATCAATATACCCCTTTCAGCAGAAGTAAATCTTTTTTCATTTTCTAAGAATAAAGGCTTCTTTAGTAAAGAAGCAGATATAATAGGCTGTGAATTTTCGTTATCTACAGGTGAAAATCTTCTTTTTAATTCAGATACAGAAAATTTTGCAGGTATACTACATGATTCTATATATTTATACTTCCAATTAAGCCTTTTCTCCAATTCATCTTTATATTTGCTCTCATGTGAGGTAAACTGTAAACTTTCTAATTCCTTTAATATATCTATTTCTTCCTTTTCCACCTTATTTCCTTCTATTAGTTCATTCTTATTCCACAACTTTATCTTCCATTTTGATTCATCTAATATTATTTTCTCACAAGGATTAATTATTCCAGCTCTCTTTCTTAAATCCAATCCTTGTCTATGCCTTGATATGGCTGGAACTATCCAATCTAAATAATTTTTTCCTTCCATCAAAGCATATTCTGGTATTTTGTCCCCTTCTTCCATGCCAATATGGCACCACTTATCTATTGAATCATCTAGATTATTCACCATACCTGTAATAATAAGTTTTTCCTTTGCTCTAGTGAATGCTACATAAAGTATTCTCATTTCTTCGGACAGTGTTTCCAGCTTTATTTTCCTTTTAATTACCTGTTTTATAATAGTAGGATAACTTATTCTTTTCTCCAAATCCACATAGTCAGGACCTAAACCTAGTTGTTGGTGGTATAATATGCTTTTTCTCATATCCTGCATATTAAAGTTTTTTCCTGTGGCTGCCACAATAACCACTGGAAATTCTAATCCTTTACTTTTATGTATGCTCATGATTCTTACTACATCTTCATTTTCTCCAAGTATCTTTGCACTTCCCATATCACCGCTGCTGTTCTTTAACTTATTTATAAAGCTTATAAAATTAAATAATCCTCTGTAGCTGGTATTTTCATACTGCTTTGCCCTTTCAAACAGTACTCTTAAATTAGCCTGCCTTTGAACTCCCCCTGGCATAGCCCCAACAAAACCATAGTATCCAGTATCCGTATAAAGATGCCATATGAATCCATCTATATTCATATGAAGAGATTTTTCTCTCCATTGTTCCAGTTTATTTAGAAAATCCTTAACTTTTTTTATAAGACCTCCATTTAAAGTTTTAATATAATTTGTTTCTTCCTCTGTGCAAAGATCTTCTCTGTCTATTTTCTTTAATCCTTCATATATACTTGTTTCTCTATTTACAAGTCTTATATCTATAATTTCCTCTGGGGTAAAAGAAAATATAGGAGATCTTAGTGTAGCAAGGAGTGGTATATCCTGTCTGGGATTATCAATTATTTGAAGCAAAGATAAAATAGTTTTAATTTCTGTGGTTTCAAAATATCCCGATGATGTATCTGCAAAAACTGGTATTCCCCTATTATTAAGTTCCTCCATAAATATAGGTGCCATTTGCGCTGTAGCCCTCATAAGTATAACAATATCCCTATATTGGATATTCCTGTAGCTGCCAGTATTTTTATCTACTACTTTAAAAGGTTTTTCCCCCTCTATAAGATTTTTTATTATTTTAGCCACCATAGCCCCTTCTAATTGTATATTATCCGGCTGCTCCTGTTCTTCGAAAAATATGCCCTTATCATCTTCTTCGTAGGAACTCATATCTCCATTTCCAGTATTGTTTTTTTCCATAAGATGCATTTCTATAGGTCCAGCATAGTTTATGTGTTCTTCTGGAATAGGAAACTCTGCTCCTGGATTTAATTTTTCTCCCTTATCATAATCCAATTCACCAATATTTTTGCACATTATCTGTCCAAAAATAAAGTTAACTCCATCTATTATCTCTTTTCTACTTCTGAAGTTCTTAAAAAGCTTTATCTTTCTATTGGTACTCCCTTCTTCTTCCGAATAGCTATTATATTTTTCTAAAAATAGTTCTGGCTTTGCCTGTCTAAATCTATATATACTTTGCTTTACATCTCCAACCATAAACATATTAGGTCTATTAAGTCTTTCCTCTTCTAAAACAATATTAGGCTGTCTTGATACTGCATTTAATATAACTTCCTGTACTAAATTACTGTCTTGGTACTCATCTACCAAAATCTCCTGAAACTTTTTCCTATATTCTATAGCTATTGCCGAAGGGATTATCTCTCCTTTACTATTAAAATCCGTTAATATTTCCAAAGCAAAGTGTTCTATATCGTTAAAATCTATAATATTTTTCTCTCTTTTTTTATTTTTATAAATGCTGTTAAATTCCATAACTAATTGTGATAAACACTTCATTCTAGGGTATAGCTTCTTTAGCCTTTCTCCTACATTGTCACTTCCTACAAATATGTCTTCTTTAATCTTTTCAATTTTTTCTTTAACTTTTTTTCTTATATCTAGTGCCTTATCCTTTATTCCTTTAATGGATTCTGCAACTCTTTTTCTCGGAAGAGTTCCAAAATTAAAATCCATAATCTGTCTATTTAATTCCTGCCAAGATGAGCTATTTGCAATACCTGATACTACCTGCAAATCCCCCTTAAAAACCTCAATGTACTGCTCTAACCCATCAGTTTCCTCTAATATTTTTAAAGCTCTTTCCATTTTTGTCTTTAATCCTGATAATTCAATTTTCACATCTTCCAAAATTATTTTAGCCCAAATAGAATCTTCAAATTTAAAATCTTCTCCTACATTGAAGCTTTCCGCTACTTCAAAAAGCCATTTTTCTGGCCAGGGAAGACTCTGCGAAAAGGAATATAAGCTTTCAACTATATCTAAAACCTTTCTATCATCCCTTCCTCCATAGGAATCCACTAGTTGCAAAAATTCCTCTTTGCAGTTATCCTCCTCATATTTTTCTTCAAATAATTCCTCTAGAGCTTCCTGTTTTAACAATACTGTTTCTGTGCTATCTCCAACTCTAAAGCTAGGATCTATATCTATTATATGAAAGTTATTACGTATAACCTGAAGACAAAATGAATGAATGGTAGTAATATTAGCTTTATTTAGTAAGACAAGCTGTCTTTGCAAAGTTTTTGAGTCTGGATTTTTATCTAATTCTTTAGATATAGCTTCCCCTATTCTTTCCTTCATTTCCGATGCCGCCGCGTTGGTAAATGTCACCACTAACAGTTTATCTATGTCTATAGGATTATCCATATCCATTGTCTTCTCTATAATTCTCTGCACTAATACTGCAGTTTTTCCTGAACCCGCAGCTGCAGCTACAAGCAAATTGCAATCCTTTGTATATATGGCATCTTCCTGTTCTTTTGTCCATTTCATATCTGCCATAACTTCCCCTCCAAATTCTTAATATGTAAACATTTTATCATATCTGCTGTTTAATATGAATTATTATACATGAATATTATTAAGAAAGAGGCTATCACATTAGCGACAGCCTCTTTCTTATATTCATTATTTATTTAAAAAATCCAAAGCCACTTGGGCATAGCTACTTGCCCCTATAGGTAAAGCATCTTCATCTACATTAAAGAAATTAGAATGATGAGAATAACAGCAATTCTTTTCCTCATTACGTCCTCCAAGGAGCATTAAAGCCCCTGGCACCTTTGCTACATACTCTGAAAAGTCCTCTGAGCCCATAATCTTTCCAAGATTAATAATATTTTCTTGTCCAATTAACTTTCCTACAGCTTCTTTTGCTAAGATTGCAGAAGTTTCTTCATTTGTAGTAGAACTGCATATAAAGTCATATTTAAAGTCATATTCACAACCATAAGCTTCACAAGTACCTTTTATCATTTTTTCCATCCACTTAGGCATAGCTTTTCTGCAATAATCTGTAAAAGCTCTATTCATTCCTGTAATTTCAGCTTTTCCAGGAACTACATTATATCTTTCTCCTGCATTAATGGTCCCTATATTTATTACAATAGGGTTTCTAGCATCATTTATTCCAGTTACTAAAGTATGAAGTCCCTGTAATACTGCAGTAGCACATGTAATTGCATCTACTCCCTGCCATGGAGATGATCCATGACATGATTTCCCTTTAATAGTGATATTCCATACATCTCCTGAAGCCATAATTGGTCCTGGCTGCAAACTTACTTTACCTACAGGAATATCTGACCAAATATGCATACCAAATATCATATCTACCTTAGGGTTTTCTAGCACTCCACCCTCTATCATCTTTTTGGCTCCTTTAGCCACCTCTTCTGCAGGCTGAAAAATAAATTTCACACTTCCATTTAGTTCACTTTTCATTTCAGAAAGTATTTTTGCTGCTCCTAACAGCATAGCAGCATGAAAATCATGTCCACATGCATGCATCATTCCTGGTACCTCAGAACTAAATTCCAGTCCAGTTTCCTCATTAACAGACAAGGCATCTATATCAGCACGAAGTGCTACTACTTTACCTTCCTTCTCTCCTTTTAGAAGACCAACTACTCCAGTTCCTCCTATTGTAGTTACTTCAAGCCCCATATTTTCTAACTCTTCTTTTATTCTTTTAGAAGTTCTGTACTCCTTAAAAGATGGTTCTGGATGTCTGTGAAAATCTCTTCGTAAATCTACCATCCATGAATAGTATTCCTTTGCTAACTCTAAAGTCTTCATTTGTAAATCCGTTACATAAAATCTACTAAAATCTAATACTTAAAGATTTATTGATGCATTTTTATCCCTGTCAATCCTACTATTGCATGATGGACAAGTAAAAACTCTATCTTTAAGTTTTAAATCTTTCTTTATTGCTCCACAACAAGAACAAGTTTTACTTGAAGGATAAAACCTATCTGCTTTTACAAATTCAATACCATTAAATTTACTTTTATATTCTAAAATACTAGTAAACTTATGGAAACATCGTTCTTGTATAGCCTTTGATAAGTGCCTATTCTTAAGCATACCTTTTACATTTAAATCTTCAACAACTATTCTGCTTGGCTTGGTTTTCACTATTGCAGTTGTTATTTGATGAATATGATTTAAACGTATATTTGAAAGCCTTCTTTGAATAAGTTTTATTTCTCTTTCGAGTTTTTTAATATTATTAGTTTTAGTAAATTTATAACGGTTTTCACCTTCCTTTCCTATTTGAATTTTACCATTTTCATATTTTCTTGAAGCTTGTTTCTGCTTCCTTTTTAATTTCTTTTTTAGTCTTTTGACTTCTTTAGTTTTATTGATATTTTTAAATGGTTTATCTATATTTGAAACTATTGCCAAATCTTTCAATCCCAAATCTACACCTATTGATATACCTGTATTTTCTGATATAGTTTCTTCTTTTTCTATGCCTACAGATATATACCAAAACTTCCCGTCAAAGCTTATCCGTGGATTAGTGTATTTAATATTCATAGGTATTTGTTCCACTGTTTCAATCCAACCTACTTTTTCAATTAATATTATATTTTCTTTAACTTTAAGTTTTAATGTATCATTGTAGAATGATGGTTTACTTTTTCTTCGGCTCTTAAATTTTGGCTTATCAGCTAAACCTTTAAAAAAATTTTTATAAGCATTACAAGCATCTTTTACAGCCTGTTTTGCTACATTATTAGATACTTCGTTAAGCCAGTTAAGTTCTGATTTCTTTAGAATAGTTAACTCTTTTCTTAAATCTCCATCTTTTATGAACTTACCGACCTTTTTATAGTTCTCTTCTTGTCTTGCAAGTGTCCAATTATAAATAAATCTTGCAGTACCAGCAGATTGCCATAATTTTTGCTCCTGCTCTATATTAGGAATAATTCTAACTTTCTTCGCCAGTATCATTCTCTAACAACCCCTTAATCATCTTTTTGTTTATTACTTGATACTCTGCAATATCCTATTACTTTTCTATTTTTCTTAACAAATGGCACTTGCAAAACTTGATTAATTTGTTGTTCAGAATAATAACGATGTCCACCTTCTGTTACATGATGTGGTTTTAATTTTTCTTCCTTATCCCACAGTCTTAAAGTTTGAATATTTTTCCCTACTAATTTTGAAAATTGACCAATTGTATAATATTTCATGCTACCACCTTTTTATACATATTATGATAGCATAGAGCTAATAATATTCTAATATATTTTAGTAGGTTTTAGTAATTATAGTTAAACTGTTCCCCCCTTGAATAATGTATTGTAATATTTGATAGAAAATGTCCTTATTTTCTATCAAACATTTATATTCTTATTTTTTATGTATAATATCTCCTGAACATAGGATAGATTTGACACTACACAGGATTGAAAGCGTAGGACTCTTTGGTGATAGTCATTAGTGCGTTTCCAATAACCATAAATTTTGATTTTAAGTTAGATGTTATCATATAAATTTTGCAATGTCAACCAGCTATTCATGTGGTTTCCATTAGTTTTATTCCAATTAATCCATATGCTCAAATGCATGTTATATTCAAATTTGTATATAATAAACCTATATTTTAAAAGGAAGGTGTGTTTACATGGATAAAACAACTATAATGGGCATAGTTATTGACCCACGAAATACCCATGCAGTAGATGTACAGAATATACTTACAAGACATGGGTGTATAATAAAAACTAGACTAGGGCTTCATGAAACATCGGATGGTTCTTGCTCTCATAAGGGAACAATTTTACTCCAACTTTGTGGAAGCAATGAAGAAATAGGAATATTAGAAAAGGACTTATTGAAGATAGATGATATTAAAGTTAATAAAATGGAAATATAGTAATGTATAAGGCTGCTGCCAACATATAATTGACAACAGCCTTCACTGATCTATGCAAACAACTTAATCAAAGCACTAGCCAAAATCAAGATAAAAGCCCCCCCTAAACGAGAAGATATTTGAGCAAATGGCATTAATTCCATTCTTTTTGAAGCAGATAATACAGCTACATCTCCAGTTCCACCCATATTAGCCATACATAATCCTGCTGTAATAGCTGATTCTATCGGATAAAATCCTACTAGTTTTCCTACTAAAGCTGCCCCTAAGGCTGCTCCCACTACAGTTATAGCTACAAGAATTAAGTATTGAACACTAAATGCCTGCGCTACTTCATTCAGATCTGTATAGGCAACCCCTATTCCTACTAATAGAGCTGAAGTAAAATTTTTTACTATAAATTGATACCACTGAGCTGCTGCCAATTCATATTCCCTTGGCATTTTTCCGATTATTTTTATTGCTGCTACAGATAATATCATCCAAGCATATTGATGAATACCAGGCAAAAACTTAGCAATTATGCAGCCTACACAGAAGAAAGTCAATGCAATTAAAAGACCGTTCCCCATTTTACCTAAATCTATTTCATTTTTTTCTGCTTTCTCCTCAACTATTTCCTGAGATTTGTCCCTCATCAGGCTTCCATTACCTGTTAAACTTGGTTTTGTTTTTCCCAATTTATCAAGCAATCCTCCCATAACTATGGAAAGTGCATTTCCAAGAGCTACTGCAGGTACCATAACTGATAACATCTTAGCCGGATCCACATTAAAACCTGAACCAAATATTTTTGAAAGTGGTACTGCACCTGCTCCCATACCACCACCAATTATAGGTATCCCTATATAAAATATTGCCTGTTTAGCTCCATATCCCATTAATCCCCCGGCAACGCCGACAAATACCAGAGAGACCACTATACATCCTAATATAGCTGGAAGGTATCTAACAGCAGCCTTAACCAATAAATTTCTATTCATTCCTAAAATGCTTCCTGTTATAAGAGCTGCAATATAAAAATCTAAAAAACCTTCTCCTTTCATAAAGTTAGATATTATGGTTACTGTAGATTTTGGAAAAATTTTAAAAGTAACAAAAGCTGCTGAGACAAATATTACAATAATAGGCCCTCCTCCCAAATAGTCCTTTACAATAGGCATATGGTCTCCTATTTCATTTAGTATTGCTCCAACTACCATCATAACTGCAAGGGCTCCAATTTGCCCCTTGGGCAATACATCTAAATAACATGTTGCTAATACTACAACTGAAATAACTAGAAACATTGGAATTGACATCCCCATAATTTTATAACTGTTACCCTTAACCAATTTTATCCCCCCAAGCCAAACTATTTTTTATAATAATAATATGCAGAACATATTTTCAATATTATGAAAATTGTAAATTTAATTAATTTCATATTAATCCTTTTTTTAATCTAACTTTACACAAAATTTATAACCCATTGGGAAGTTTTATGATATACTATTTGTAAAATTATTTAAACCAGATGGAGATGAAGTTGTATGAAATTATGCGAAATATGTAATAAAAATGTGGCTTCAATATTTACAGCAAAATTAGAAAATGGTAAACCCCATATAATGGGTGTTTGTATAGAATGTGCTAAGAAATTAGGGCTTAATGTTCCTCTTAATCAGTTAATGGAAGCTACAGGCATGAGTCCAGAAGATATGGAGAACTATACTGATGAAATGAATAATATGCTTGAAAATGTAGATATGAATGAAATTGCCAATGATGAATCCTTTGCCAATTTCTTCAGCAATTTGAATAAAATTTCGCCAGTAAACAATTTGCAAAATCCTAAAGAAGAAAAATCTGATAAAAATGAAAATATGAATTCAGATATAAAGACTAAAAATACAATATTTAAAAAGAAAAGAAGTAATCTAGATAAGTATGGAATAAATTTAACTGAGAAAGCTAAAAGAAATGAAGTAGATACTGTTATAGGAAGAAATAGAGAAATAGATAGAGTTATTCAAATACTAAACAGAAGGACTAAAAACAATCCTGTGCTTATAGGAGAACCTGGTGTAGGTAAAACTGCTATAGCTGAAGGATTGGCAGTCAGAATTGCAGAAAAGCAAGTTCCAGAAAAATTATTTAATGCGGAAATATATCTTCTAGATTTAACTTCAGTGGTAGCAGGTACTCAGTTTAGGGGTCAATTTGAAGGTAGAATGAAAGCTATTATAGATGAGGCAAAGAAATCTGGAAATATAATTCTTGTTATTGATGAAATACACAATATAATGGGTGCAGGAGAAGCCCAAGGAGGAGCTTTAAATGCAGCAAACATCCTAAAACCTGCCTTGGCCAAAGGTGAGATACAGGTGATTGGTACAACAACCTTAGAAGAATATAGAAAATATATAGAAAAGGATTCAGCCCTAGAAAGAAGATTTCTCCCTATATTAGTTGAGGAACCTTCCCCTGAAGAAACTATAGAAATACTAAAAGGTATAAGAAAATATTATGAAGATTATCATAAAGTAAAAATATCTGATGAAGTAATAGAGGAAGCAGTAAAGTTGTCCGTAAGATATATAAATGATAGATATTTGCCGGACAAAGCTATCGATATAATTGACGAAGCAAGTTCAAGAGCCAATCTAAAAAATAAGGGACTTGTTGAACTTAAAGCATTAAAAGAAGATCTAGAGAATCTACAAAAGAATACGCTACAAGCTGCAGATAATGGTAATTACGAAAAAGCAGCAGAATATAAAGCAGAGGAATGTAGACTTCAAGGAAAAATTAAGGAACTCAATGAAGAAGTTAGCAATGTAGAACTTAGCCTAAATGATGTAGCTTCTGTTATAGAAGCCTGGACTAAAATACCTGTTCATAAAGTAAAAGAAAATGAGGGAGAACAGCTATTAAACCTTGAAGAAAGACTTCATAAAAGAGTAATAGGTCAAGACGAAGCAGTAAGATCTTTGTCCCGAGCAATACGTCGCAATAGACTTGGATTTAGAAAGAAAAGAAAACCTTCTTCCTTTATATTTGTAGGCTCTACTGGAGTAGGTAAGACAGAACTGGTAAAAGCTCTTGCCTCAGAACTCTTTGGAAGCGAAGAAGCCTTGATAAGAATTGATATGTCTGAATATATGGAAAAGCATACTGTGTCCAAACTTATAGGTGCCCCTCCAGGATATGTAGGCTATGATGAAGGCGGTCAATTAACAGAAAAGGTAAGAAGAAAACCTTATTCTGTAATTCTTTTCGATGAAATTGAAAAAGCCCATCCTGATGTATTTAATATGCTTTTACAAATACTTGAAGATGGCAGGCTTACAGATAGTCAAGGAAGAACTGTTTATTTTGATAACACTGTAATAATTATGACTTCCAATGCAGGAACTAATTTCAAAGCTTCTAAAATAGGTTTTGGAAATGAAAGCTATGCAGCTCTTGAATCTTACGCAAAAGATGCTTTAAAGGAATTTTTCAAACCTGAATTTTTAAATAGAATAGATGAAATAATAGTATTTAAAAATCTTAAAAAAGAAGAACTTTATAAAATCATCGATCTAATGCTAAAAGAAGTAAAAGAAGAGCTGTCAGAAAAGCATATAAGTATATCTGTACTTCCAGAGGTAAAAGATTTCATATTAAAGGAAGGTTATGACGAAAAATATGGTGCTAGACCTTTAAGAAGAACTATTCAAAAATACATTGAAGATGAGATTGCAGAACAATATTTCTTAGGTAAAGTAAAAGAAGGTTCTAATATAGAAATATCCATTGAAAATGGAAAAATTGTTCTTAATGAGCATAATATTTAAAGTTGACAGTTGACAGAGGACAATTGACAGTTAAGGATAAAACTCTCCGAGTTTTTAAATTAAATACTTCGAGGCTGTCGCACTAAAATTAGTGCGACAGTTTTTTGCATAAAAAAATAAATCTTCCACTCGAAAGAGTGAAAGATTTATAGTAAAATTAACATATGAGAAAATATATTAATTTGTATAAAAATTATACTTCAAATCGTGGAAATTATCAATTAAAACTTCCATTAAATATTGAGTACATGATTCCAAATAATGATTCAGTGCGTTTGCTAAGTCAATTTGTAGAGGAGATGGATTTAACAGATTTATATTTGACTTATTCCCGGTTAAGGGAAAATCAGGCTACGCCTCGTCAGATGCTAAAGATTGTACTTTATTCTTATATGAATCATAATTATTCATCAAGGGCAATGGAGCTATCCTGCAAAAGAGATGTAAATTTCATGTGCCTTTTAGAAGATTCACCAGTACCAGATCATTCTTCGTAGTCTTCACTTCGCTCCCTGTTCAGAAACAATTATGGCTAAAATGACAATTTTTCTTTATGATATTGGAGAAATATCAGGAGATTCTATATTTATTGATGGTACAAAAATGGAGGCATGTGCTAACAAGTATACTTTTGTTTGGAAAAAAGCAGTTTCAAAAAATTTGGAGAGATTACTTTCTAAATTAGCTGATTTCGTAACTGAATGTGAGGAACTATATGGGATAAAGCTTGTATACGATAATAAAGTAAAAATGAAGCATGTAAAAAAGCTACACAAGAAGCTTTACGCCTTGAAACAAAAAGAAAATATTGAATTTATACATGGATGTGGTAAAAGAAAAACTCCAATTCAACGTTCTATCGAAAAACTCAAGGAATATCTTAATAAATTAAAAGAATATACGCAGAAAATTCATACCTGCGGCAAGCGTAATAGCTATTCAAAAGCAGATAAAGATGCAACATTTATGAGGATGAAAGAAGACGCCATGAAAAACGGTCAATTGAAACCTGCTTATAATGTGCAGCATGGAGTTGATTCTAAATATATAGTGTGGCTTACTGTAGGCGATCAGCCTGCTGACACTACAACATTGATTCCATTTCTAAAAAGCATGGAAGACTTTTTGCATTTTAGATATTTAAAAATAACTACAGACTCAGGTTATGAAAGTGAAGAAAATTATTACTATATTAAAGAAAATAGAAAGTTATCATATATTAAGCCGGCAAATTATGAAATAGCAAAAACAAGATAAAGTGCGCTATTTTTTAAGTATTGAACTTACTTAGGTTTAAAGCATCATTAAAATTTCTATAAAACACCTAAAAAACGCTGCCGCGTTAGCAAATTTTTTATGCTAATGCGACAGCTCCTTCATTAATTATTAACTCTTACTTCTTAGTTCTTACTTCAAATACAAATTTCAACTTGACATAATGATAATGGATAAAAATTATCATTAACTGTCCACTGTCAATTGTCAATTGTCAACTAAAAGAACTCTAAGCTCCATATGCTGATAGCTTGTCCATTCCTACATTAATAAACTTCCATATTCCGCTTATATTTTCATATCCTTTGGAGTATATGGCTCCATCTTCAAAACTGTATCCAACTTTGTTAAGTTCTTGACGATTCTCTTTATTATTTCTTACATCATTTAAATCTTCTACATTAATTTCAACTTTATTCCCTTTATTAGTTTTTACTAATGCTATAAATTTAGGTAAAGTACTTTCCTCATCGTTGATACAAAATAAATCTATAATTTTAAAGTTAATGCACTCTTCTAAAGATAATACATTCCTGTAAATACTCCATCCCTGAGCTAATGAAGCATAATCACCTACTTTAAATACACTTTCTCCAATCATGCATGACTTTATTTTATCTTTTGTTAACATATTATATCCCTCCATAATCTTTAGCTATTTTATTTCTTGATAATATTATAACAATCATGTTAAATGTTTGTCAATATATTTTTGCCTTTATCAAACACTTGCCATCTATCTATCTGCAATAATACTTTTGTTTCTTTTATCTAAGGTATTAAAACATTTATAAAAATAAACTGTTCCACCTATATACATTATGGCAGTTATAAAATAAGGTATTTCATAGCCATTAGCTAAGTTATTCATTATGAAACCTGCTACCATAGCACTTAAAGCTCTACTTAAATTACTTGAAATATTTATTATGCTTGAAAAAATAGGTCTATGATCATTATCCACCATTTCCATAGAAAGGTTGGACGTAATAGGGCCTGCCATATTCATAAGAGCATTCCTTATAAATAGTGCTAAAGACACTATTATTACTGATGGCGGTAAAGCTATAAGCATTAAAAATGGGACAGAAAGAGTTTGACAAATAATTATAGTTTTTATTTTGCCATATCTTTTAGCCATAATTGGAGTAATAAGCCCTCCTATACCCATGGCTCCTTGTGCTAAAGCCATTATAATTCCTATGGATTCCGTAGATACATTTACTTTATATTTTAAATAAACATTAAAATAAGGTACTACTAGACCCGCTCCAAAACCTATTATAAAATTATATATAACATATTGGGAAGGATGTTTTTGTTTTAATACATATATATACTTCTTTATTAAATTTTCATTTTTCCCTACATTATGAGCATTACTATCCTTTATCTTTATGGCAAAAACACAAGCCACAAAACCTATTATTCCTGAAACTATTATGGAATATTTTAAAGCTTCTATAGAAGTTAATTTAAACTCAAGTCTTTGAGATATTTGTCCAAAAGAAAAGTAACCAATCATATTTGAAAATACATTTACCACAAAAGATGTGCTGAAAAGTCTTAGTCTATTTTTTTCTGTACTATTTTCCATAAAAAATGGCCCTTCTGAAACCAACAAAAAGGATGTGGCGGCTCCCTGCATAACTGCAAATAATAGCATAAGCCATCTATTGCTAAAATATCCTTGGCATATATTCATCAAGGGCACAAAAATAAAGGCCATCATCATTGCCTTTTTCTTTCCCATTTTATTAACAAAAATAGCACAAGGTATGGAAAATACTGCTGTAGCTAATATCTTTAAACTTAGTATAGTACCTAGGAAGCTTTCCCCATAGTTTAGCTCCTTTATGTATATTCCCTGAAGCATACTAAAAGCCCCTGATGAAATATAGAAAAATGCTATACTATATAAATATAATAATGCATTTTGAGGGATTTCTTTTAACTTACCTTTTGCTAACATAGCTTCACCCATATTCTTAAATTATTGTATATTTACTATTATACTGCAATGTAAAAAAAAGTGCGATGCACTTTTTTAATTAATAGTGAATATGTTAATTATTTATTTTAACTATTTTCTCTTCTATGTTAGACATATTTTCTTCAACTTGAACAAGTCCCTCCGCCTGTTCATTGGTTTTTACCAGATTTTCATCTACTGTGTTAGCTATATATATAATAAATTTTTTTATTTCTTCTAATATTCCTTCTATATCCTTTAAAGAATCTGCAGAATTCAAAGATAACTTTCTAATTTCTGTAGCAACTACAGAAAATCCCCTTCCATATTCTCCTGCCCTGGCTGCTTCTATAGCCGCATTTAATCCTAAAAGATTTGTTTGCCTAGCTATATTTTTTATAAAATCCAATACCTTATTTATGTTTACTATCTCATCTTCCAGCTTCTTTGCTGTATCTCTTATATTTTCACTAGTACCAGAGATATCTTCTGCCGATTTAGAAATACCTTTAATTAGATCTGTAACTTCCTGTATTTTTGCTGAAACTGTACTAATAGTTTCATGTTTTGCTTCTTCTTTAATTCTTTTATTGATTTCTTCCTCAATAATCATTGCTGCCATTTGCTGCAGTGGCTTAACCATATCCGGATCACCTGTTAATCCAATGCATCCCACAATTTCACCATTTATAACTACAGGTCCATTATACCCTGGTAAAACTCCTTTAAGTTTTTTTGCTTCCTCTACAGTAATAGATGCTGATTTTATTTCCCCGTTAATAATTTTTTTTGCGGCTTCATGAATACTACCAAGCCTTTCTTTCTGAGCTGTAGCAATAATCTCTCCACCTTCGCCCATTACATTTACATTTTTACCTGTAATGTTATTTAACATTTCTACAGTTTTTTCTGCTAAATCCTTTGGTATTTTATGCTTCCATTCCATTGTCGACCTGGTTAAGAAAACTTGAACAAACTTAACCTCTCCTTCCCTTATTTTGTAGTTTTATTTCCAAGTTTTATTTGATGTTAAAACCAATATATTTTATTATATACCTAAGTAAATCTACTATTTGGTGTCTACACTTTTATACTATCACTATGGTAATCACTAGGATTGCATTCGCTTACATTATATCATTTAATAGCTAATTTTCAAATAATTTAATCATAATGAGTTAAGCACTAAAAAAATATTTTTTAAAAACCTATTGCAATATACTTTTAAATGCACTATAATTAAAAACAATTTAAAACTATGAAAGACAGTAGTAAACAATCATTCATTTTCAGAGAGCTGATGTTTGGTGAAAATCGGCAGTGAAGCTTGTTGAATCCGGTCTGGAGCTGTATAGGAGTAATAACCTATACCGGACTAATTCCGTTAAAATTGAGAGACTACTTGCAAGTAGTAAAATAAGGTGGTACCACGTGGAAATTTATCTCCGTCCTTAGCTTTTGGCTAGGGACGGTTTTTTTACTTAAGAATAATTGAACATTTAAAACATATTAACATACTATAAATAATTAAATTTAATTAACTGGGGCAAAAATCAACTTAAATATTGGAGGGTTATTTATGAATAAGTTATTGATGACTCCGGGACCAACAAATGTTCCTGAGAGGGTTATAAAAAAAATTAGCCAAGGAATGTTACATCACAGAACTAAAGAATACAGTAAAATATTTGGAGAGTTAAACGAAAGATTAAAATATGTTTTTCAAACCAAAAATTCAGTGCTTACTTTTCCGTCATCTGGTACTGGTGGATTGGAAGCTGCACTTGTAAATTCATTCTCTAAAGGAGATAAAATTTTAGCTGTATCCATAGGTGATTTTGGAGATAGATTTATTAAAATTGCTAAAACCTATGGATTGGATGTAGATGAAATTAAAATTCCTTGGGGAAGTGCTGTTACCATAGATAAAATAAAAGAAAAACTTACAGATGAGCATAAAGGCCTTATAATCACTCATAATGAAACTTCTACAGCAGCTGTAAATCCTATAAAAGAAATTGGAGAATTCTTAAAGAATAAAAATATACTTTTTATAGTTGACGCTGTAAGTTCCCTAGGTGGAATTGATATAAAAATGGATGATTGGGGTATTGATGTGTTAGTTACTGCTTCTCAAAAAGCTTTAATGAGTCCTCCTGGTCTAGCTTTTATAGGAGTAAGTGAAAAGGCCTTAGAAAGTGCAGAAAAATCAAACTTACCAAAATTCTATTTCGATTTTCTAAATGCTAAGAAGTTTTTAGACAAAGAGAATCCGGAGAACCCTTATACTCCTGCAGTTCCACTTATCGTTGGAGCAAATGAAGCATTAAAAATGATTGAAGAAGAAGGCTTAGAAAATGTATTTTTAAGGCATAAAAATTTGGCAAATAAATTTAGAGAAGAAGTTAAAAAAATGGGTCTTACCCTTTTCACAGATCCAAATGCTTTTTCAAACACAGTAACTGCAATAAATATAGAGGATGGAAAAGCCTCTTTTATAAAAGAAAACTTAGAAAAAAACTATGGGATAATTATAGCTGGTGGACAAGGATATACCAAAGGAAAACTTATAAGAATTGGTCACATGGGCTATGTTAATGAAGAAATGATAGACAGAACTTTAAATGCTTTAAAAAATTCAATTTAAACAAAATAACTGGAGGTAATAAACATGGAATTAAAAAAGGTATTGATAATTGATAAAATAGATGATTTAGGAATAGAACTTTTAAAGAAGGAACCAAACTTTCAAATAGATATAAAAATAGGTATAGCAAGGGAAGAATTATTAAATGTAATTGGTGACTATGATGGCCTTATAATAAGAAGTGATGCAAAAATTGATGCTAAACTTATGGAAAAGGCTACAAAGCTTAAAATAGTTGGCAGAGCTGGTAATGGAGTAGATAATATTGATATTCCTGAAGCTACAAAAAGAGGTATAATTGCAGCTAATACTCCTGACAGCAATAGCATTTCAGCCTGTGAGCTTACCATAGGATTATTACTATCAACATCAAGAAATATCCCACAATCAGATAAATTTTTAAAGGATGGAAATTGGGATAGAGATAGCTTCATGGGAAATGAACTATATAATAAGACCTTAGGAATTATAGGTCTTGGAAGAATTGGAGCTCTTGTTGCCACAAGAATGAATGCCTTTGGCATGAAAGTCATAGCCTATGATCCTTATATTGCAAATGAAAGATTTGAAAGATACAATGTGGAGAAAAAAAATACTTTAGAAGAATTATTAAAGGAATCTGACTATATAACTATCCATACACCAAGAACAGAAGAAACTATAGGAATCATTGGAGAAAAAGAAGTAGATCTTATGAAAAATGGGGTTAGAATTATAAATTGCGCTAGGGGAAAACTTATGGAGGAAGACGCACTATGCAAAGGTCTTGCTAGTGGTAAAATTGCAAGCGTTGGATTAGATGTTCATGAAAAAGAACCTAGATATAGTGCAGAGTTATATAAGTTCCCAAATGTAGTAGTTACCCCTCATATAGGTGCCACTACAGTAGAAGCTCAGCAAAATGTAGGTATTACTATAGCTCAGCAAGTTATAAAAGGCATTAAAGGTGAAATCGTACCAAATGCTGTTAATCTTCCTACTATCCACAGAGATGAACTAAAAGAAATAAAACCTTATATTGATTTAATGGAACAACTAGGTAAAATTTATTATCAAATAAATAAAGAAGCAGTTAAATTCGTTGAAATAACCTACTGGGGAGAAATAGCTTGCCAAGATACAGAAATGGTTACTATAGCCTTTACTAAAGGATTATTAGAGCCTGTAATATCAGATAGAGTAAACTATATTAATGCAAGATTAAAAGCTAAAGAAAGTGGAATAGGAATAACCACAAAAAATATTTATGAACACTATAATAATTATTCAAATTTAATAACCATAAAAATAACAGATAATAAATGTGGTATATTTACACTATCAGGAACCCTTTCCACTAAAGGGGAAGGTAAAATTGTGGAAGTATTAGGTTATGAGGTAGATGTAAAACCTACTGATTATATGTTATTTCTACAAAATAAGGATGTCCCCGGTGTTATAGGTCAAGTGGGAACCTTTATAGGAAATGAAAATATTAACGTTGCCACTATGCAAGTAGGAAGAAAATTAAAAGGTGATAAAGCTTTAATGATTTTAAATATTGATGATAGAATAGATAAAAAAGCTTTGGACAAATTTGTTTCAATAGATAACATAATATGGGCAAAAGTTATAGAACTTTAATCTTAAAAGGATGTGTATTAAAATGTTTAAATATATTGGCTACGCAGCTTCTATTGGTGAAGAAAATATTTATAAAACCATAGACTTTACCGTGGAAAATGGTATGAATGCTGTAGAAATAAATATGAATATACCTATATATTTTCCTGAAAACTTTACTAAAGAAGAACGAAAAAAAATTAAATATTATGCCAAAAGTAAAGCTGTAGAAATTACCATGCATGCTCCTGAGGATATAAACCTTCTTCAGCTTCACGAAAGTGTTAGAAAAGCAGGTATTGAAAGATTAAAAGAAGTAATTCAATTTGGAATAGACATTGGTGCCAGCAGAATCACACTTCATGTAGGTAGCGCAGTATGTTTTACTTTAGTAGATAGAAAAAGCTATATGGAAGAATTTTATGGAGAAAAATATAAACAAATATTAAGAACAAGTCTTCAAGAATTAATCCACCTAGCTGGGGATAAAATTTTTATATGTGTGGAGAATTCAGGAAGATTCCCTAAAATAGTGGTTCAGGAAGTTCTTCAGGAACTTTTAGAAAATGATAATCTTTATTTAACCTGGGATATAGGGCATTCCTATGAAAATAAATATAATGAAGTAGAATTCTTTATAAGAAATATAGATAAGGTAAGAACTTGCCACATTCATGATAACAATGGCAAAAGTGATCATCAAATTATAGGTACCGGAAATTTAGATTTTGTCAAGCATTTCAAGTTAATGGAAAGCAAGGATATTGTATATATTATAGAGGTAAGGCCTAGAGAAAATGCGGTAAAATCTCTAGAAATGTTAAAAAAAATAGAGTGTTTTCATTAACACTCTTTTTTTATTCCACAGACTTTTTTATAAGCTTCCACACTTCCTCATCACTCTTATCATTAATAACCCTATAGCCGTTTCCGTTTACAGAGGTATCAAATTGACATATTTGTGAATATTCACAGAATCTGCAAGGAGTTGAGCTGTCTTTTCTCTTATATGGTTTTATTCCTATGTTGCCTTCCAGCATTTCCTCACAAAGATTTACTATGGTTTCCCTTACATATTTTCTTAATAAATTAAACTCTTCATTAGTAGCTACAGAAGAACCTTTGGAAAGGGAATTATCATTATTCATTCTTACTGGAAGAATATCTGAAAAACCTTTTATATCTTTATCCATAGCCTTTATTATCTCCGAATCTGCTAGGAGAAGACCTTTCATTTTCAATTCCTTTAATATCTTTTGTTGTACTTCTTCTTTATCTATTTCATCCTTAGTTTTTATAATTGGATCATCAACTTTAAAATACAGCATTGCTGCAGGTAATGCATTTTCTTTATATTTTTCTTCAATTTCTGTTAACAAAGCATCCAAATATACTAATAATTGGATCTGAAGTCCATAATATACATCAGATAATTTAAAATCCTTATTCCCTGATTTATAATCTATTATTCTAATATATGTTCCATCCTTTTCTTTCAGCTCATCAATTCTATCTATTCTTCCTATTAAATTAACAGTTTCCCCTGAATGAAGTTCCACAGAAATAGGTGGAAAGTCTCCATTAATTCCAAAGGATATCTCATATCCTGAAGGTTCAAATTCTCCTCTAGTGATCTGCTCTCCAATTACAAATATAGCCCTTGAAATAATTCTTTTTATCCCTTCTGTCATGTGTTTATACCTTGGAGAGCTATTTAATATGGAACCTGGCATATTTGATACTTTTTCATCCACTATGTTGGATACTACCCCTTCACAAAGCTCCTTATCTACATTTTCCCATGTAAGATTTTTTTCTCTTAATTGTTTAGAGAAGGACTCTAAAGCCTCATGCATAAGTGTTCCCACATCTGGAGTAGATAATTTGTATACTTTTCTTTCCTTTGCTGCTATACCATATTTTACAAAATACGCAAAGGGGCATTCCGCATATTTTTCTAATCTGGATACACTTATATTCATTTTGGATCCATAAAGCTTTCTTATCTTTTTTGTATCTATTATTTCAGCTTCATTACTATAAGAAAAGCCCTCCAGTATGGTAGTTAACTTTTTTCTCCAATGCTCATCCTTCATATACCAATTGTAAACATTAAGCCATAATGGACTAACCTCTAACCCATCTGCACCACTTCTAAGATGGGCTATAAGTTCATTGAAAGTAGCCTTAGGTACCGTTACCATCCTTAATTCCTCTTCCTCCGTATTTGTATTTACTATATTATTGTATTCACATAACTTTGGGAAGATCTTTTTAAATCTTGATACAACTATGGAAGGCCTTAAGGTTTTTCCTTCCATGTCCGCTATAGGATAACTTATTCTTAAATAATTGCTCATAGTTGTTAGGGTTATATATGTTAAAAATTGCTCTTCAAAGGCTTTATTTTTAGTATCCTTTGCTAATTCCACCCCTTTTGATCGTAAACTTTCCCTTTCCATATCCGTAAGTATTCCCTCAGAATTCATTACACTTGGAAATATACCATCATTTGCTCCAATTACATATAAAGCCTTTATATCATGACTTCTAAGACGCTGAATACTGCTTACTAAAACCTGATCTAGGGCTGGAGGAATAAGACCTAATTTATACTCCTCAAATCCATTTTTAAGTAACTTAGCAAATATGTTGGAATCTAATTTCTCATCTCCCATAACTTCTACAATTTGATCCATGAGTTCCACTATAATATTCCATATTTGATTGTACTCATTTACTTTATCTAATCTATCTTCCTGTTTAAACCCTTCTATCCAACCCTGAATTTTTTCCGGCACATTTATACTACTCAAAAAATCATAAAGAGCTGTGCACATTTCTCTAGCAGTTTTTTTCCCTTTTATGTTTTCATGAAATGCCTTAAGAGGCAGAACTATCTTATCTTTTATGGTATTTATTTTATCTAAATTTGCCTGTTCCTCTTCTGATATATCTTCCTCTTTATTAAAACTATATCTTATTCTATACTGCCATTTAGGAACTTCAGTCCATTTTCTTCCTCGTATTCCATTAGCTAAAACATAGTTTTCAATTAAATCTATTTCCTCTCTGCTGATATCTGTAAGGCCGGTTTTTAAGTATCTAAACACACTTTCATAACTCCACCTCTTACTTAATATCTCAATGCAAGAAATAATTAATACTATTAAAGGATTATTATTTATTTCTATTTTTTTATCTATAAAATATGGTATTTCATATTCACTAAATATAGCACGAACTAAATTCTCATATCCATCTAAATCCCCTGTAATTACTGCAATATCTTTGAATCTAAAATTTCTATCTCTTACTAACTTTAAAATATCTCTAGCGGTTTCTTCAATTTCTGTATATTTATTTAGAGCTTTAAACATGCAGATATCCTTTGTATCTCCCTTATAAGTCTTATACGGAAAAGAAAATAAATTTTTCTCCATATGACTTAATTCCATACTATCTTTGAATCTATAACATGGAGAACACTGAAGTGCTATAGGTTTTTCATATTTTATATTATTTTTTTCTATAATTTTTAAAAGCTTTTCCTCTGTATTTTTTATAGGGTAAAATAAATCTAAATTATCTGCAGATTTTCCTCCATTTAAAACATCTGTACTTAATGTCACATTTACTCTTTTAGCTTTCCTTAATATTTTTTCCAAAACACTATATTCCTGAGGAGTAAAATCAAAAAATTCATCTATCCAAACCTCAGCATTATAAAATAAATTAGATTTATCAAGTTTATCTACCAATATAGTTAAATCATCCTCGGGATCTATGTATTTTTGCTGCAGATTCTCCTGAAATTTTGAATATATTAAAGATATATCCCATAGCTTATCCTTTAGGTTTTCATTTTCTACTGCCTCTGAGGACTCATTTATCATTTCCGGGGTAATATTGTATCTTTTAAATTCCGTAATAAGCTCTGACATAGTGGTTACAAAGCCATCTCTTTTAGATGCTTTTTCAAATATTTTAAATCTATCACTTAATTCATCCATTATCTTATATATAAGCATACTTTTCCCCGACTCATTCATATGTGCATGGGTAATCCCACCTACTTCGTTAAATACCTTATAGGCCATTCTTTTAAAGCTTAATACCTGTGCTCTTGATATAGCCTCTTCTCCTATATAATGGATCAAATTTTTTTCGCTTTGAAATGAAAACTGCTCTGGTACTAATAATATTAATGGATTTTTTTCATTACTCTCTATTTTTCTTTTTATATCTTTAAAACAGTAGTAGCTTTTTCCGCTGCCAGATCTTCCATATATAAACCTCAAACTCATATAACTCACCTCAAAGAAATTTAATACAATTCTATTATATTCTATCTTTAACATAAAGTAAAAAAGTAGCCCACCGCTGCAATTGGTAAAGCTACTTTTTTTAATATATTAAATTTAGTTATGCCAGTTGCCTAAGCAACTAGAGTTGTATACTACAGGGTGCTACTTCCTTAACTGTCAATTGTCCTCTGTACTCTGTTATCTGAATAAGCTTCTTCTCCTATTATTTTTATACCTTTTTCTATCTCATCCAATGTAAGCCTGGAAAATCCTAATCTTAAAGTATCAAGGCCTTCTCCATTTGTATAGAATATATCTCCAGGGGTAAAAATAACTTCCCTTTTTATGCACCTATCCAACAATTCCCTAGCATTTATATCCTTTAGCTTAATAAATAAATATAGACCGCCATCTCCTAAAATAAATTTATTTGGTATATACTCTTCACAAAGTCTCTTTGCTAATTCATATTTTTCTCTATATATGTTTCTAACCTTTTTAACATACTTTTCAAAAGAACCGCTCTTCATATATTCATATAGGATTGCCTGATCTAAGGATGAAGTATGGATATTTCTACTCCTCTTAACACTTTCTAATGTATATATAAGTTTCTCATCTCCAAATATCCATCCTATTCTCATGCCTGGAAAAAGTATTTTGGATAAACTCCCTATATAAATCACAGAATTTTCTTCTCCACTAATAGCAGCTATTGGGGCAATATGAGCACCTAAATGTTGAAGTTCTTCATTAAATCCGTCCTCAATTATAGGTACTTCATGGCTTTTTAATGCACTATAAAGTTTCTCCCTTTTTTCAAAGGACATAACCATTCCTGTTGGATTGTGATAGGATGGAATAATGTATGCTAACTTTACCTTATTGTCCTTAAGTTTTTCATCTAAATCTTCTAAATCTATTCCATCTTCATTAATTCTTACCCCTATAATATCTAACTCATGTAATTTCATTAATTTAATAGAAGTATTATGAGTAGGATTTTCACATAATATTTTATCCCCCCTATTCGTAAGAGAGGATAACAATATATCAAATCCCTCAGTAAAGCCATTGGTTATGAGTATACTTTTTCCTTTTGTATTTACACCTTTTTCTTTCATATAATTCATTAAAAAATCTATAAGAGGCTTATAGCCTTTGGCATAGCCATAATTTAATATTTTTTCGCCTTCTAAGGTTATTCTATTTAAAAAAGCTCTTTTTAACTCTTCCATATCAAATAAACTCTCATCTGGAGCTATGCTTTTAAAGGAAATCATACCTTTTTTATATAGCTGCTCATGTTTCATAATATCTAATTCTTCAGCAGTTTTAGCATAATTATTAATTTTATTTAACCAGTCTATATTCCAATCACTATTTTTATTTATATTGACTTTAGAAACAAAGGTTCCCTTTCCTTTTTCCGTATAGACTAATCCATTATCCTCAAGAAGCTCATATACCTTAATTATAGTGTTCCTACTGACATTAATCATGGATGTCATTTCTCTAGTAGATGGCAGTTTACTTCCATGTGGCAGCATACCATTTTCTATTACTTCTTTTATATAATTATATATTTTAACATAGGCAGTTTCTCCGTTTTTTAATTTTATATTGTGGAACATGAAAACACCTCAATATTTATCTGTATTCAATGAAGATTCTATTATCTTATCCAAAAGCTGACTAAAACTTAATCCATAAGCTTTTGCACTTTTAGGAAATAAACTATTCTTAGTCATTCCCGGAATAGTATTTATTTCTAAAACATATATTTCTCCATCTTTTATAATAATATCAATTCTACCATAAACTCTCAACTTAAAGCTTTTCCAACACTTTATACATATTTCTTCTACCCTGGTTTTTAAAGCCTCAGGAAGTTCTATAATATTTTCTTCTGCTCCATTATCATCATACTTTGAAGAATAATTAAAAAATTCTTCTTTTGTTTTTATAGAAAGTATAGGTAATACCTTTCCATTAAGCATACAGCAGGTTATTTCTTCTCCTTTTATATATTTCTCTATCATAACTTCTTCATCATATTTTAAAGCTTGCTTTACTGCATCTTTTAAATCATCTTCATGATTAACTAATGTTATTCCAATGCTTGAACCACCATTATTAGGTTTAACTATAATAGGATATCCTATTTCATCTATTTTATTGTAATCTATTTCTTCTTCTCTTTTTACCATAGTCCATTTTGGAGTTTTTATATTCTCTGCAATAAATACTTTTTTGCTCATGTCCTTATCCATACATAAAGCACTGCTTAAAACTCCACACCCGGAATATGGTACCCCTATACTTTCTAAAATAGCTTGAACCTGGCCATCTTCTCCAAAGCTTCCGTGGAGAGCAATAAATGCAAACTCTAAACATTTTGCTCTATCAATAAGTTCATATTTTGTATTTATAGGTATTGGTAAAACCTCATATTTATTTTTATCTAAGTTTTCTATTATATATTTTCCTGTTAAATTAGACACTTCTTTTTCAGTGGATATACCACCCATTACTACGCCAATCTGCATATAAAAAACCTCCTAATAACATACCTTATTAATTTTATTTTATTCATCAATGGTGTATAATGAAAGTACCACCGCATATTTAGTTTAATGATACGGTGGTAAACTTTTTAATTGTCTACTATAAAATATACAGGAGGTAAAATATATGTCAATACTAGAGTTTTCCAATGTCTCCTTTTCTAATGACGGAAAAAGTATATTGAAAAATTTAAATATACATATAGAATCTGGAGACTATATATCTATAGTGGGGCCCTCTGGTAGTGGGAAAAGTACATTTTTAAAACTATGTAATAACTTAATTAGTCCCAGTGAAGGAAATATATCATTTAATAATAAAAATATATCAGAATACAACCCCATAGAATTGAGAAAGGAAATTGCATATTGCTTTCAAATGCCTCATTTATTTGGCAATACTGTAATGGATAATCTAAGTTTTCCCTTCAAAATACGTAATAAAAAAGTGGATATGGATAGGATAAAATATTTATTTTCCTTATTTAGTATGGATGAAGAATTTATAGATGAAAAAGTGTTAAATCTTTCTGGTGGAGAAAAGCAAAGAATCGCCCTTATGAGAACGCTGATGTTTGCTCCAGAAATTCTTCTTTTAGATGAAGTCACTTCTGCATTGGATAGTGAAAATACCTTAATAGTTGAAAATATTATTAATAAATTAAATAGTGAAGGATCTACAGTACTTTGGGTAACTCATAATAAAGAGCAGAGTACAAAATATGCAAATAAACTTTTAACTTTGGAAAATGGTGAAATAAAATCTTTGGAGGTGTTAAAAAATGAATAGTGGTGCTACCTTGAGTATTTCATCCCTTATTATTGCCTCCTCTTTAATCTTTATATCTTTATTTTTTTCTTATTATCAAAAACTTAATTTGGAGAAGGAAACCATAATAGGAGTAATTCGAGCCATAGTTCAGCTCACTATTGTAGGATATTTACTTAATTTTATTTTTGGACTAAAAAATCCTTTCTTTACAACCCTATTACTTCTCTTTATGACTATAAATGCATCTTTTAATGCATCAAAAAGAGGAAAGGGAATAAAAAATGGATTTCTAATATCCTTTATTGCCATAGCTATTGGTGCTTTTATAACCTTATTTATACTAGTTGCTTCTGATGCAATAAAGTACGAAGCCTATCAAATTGTGCCTATTGGTGGAATGATTATAAGCAATGCCATGGTAGCTATAGGGCTTTGTTATAAACAACTTTTAGATAATTTTAAAAATAAACGTGAGGAAGTGGAAACAAAACTTGCTTTAGGGGCAGATATACTACCCTCCTCTATAGAAATAATAAGAGATTCTATAAAAACTGGAATGTTGCCTACTATTGACTCTATGAAAACCTTAGGAATAGTAGCTCTGCCGGGTATGATGACAGGTTTAATACTTGCAGGAACATCTCCCATTGAGGCCATAAAATTTCAAATACTGGTCACATTTATGATGTTATCCACTACTTCGATTGCTTCATTTTTAGCTTGCTACCTTGCTTATAAAGGATTTTTTAACGAAAGAAAACAACTGATTTAATTAACAATAACCACAGCCCTTTTGTTCAATCTATAGAATTTTTTATAATGTAATCAAGTGATTCCTAGGATGTGTGAATCATGCTCTCCAAAATTGATCCAGAACATTCTCCACATCCTCTGATTTTCTAACTATTATGTTATTCATCCACTCTTTAGGAAATAAATTTACATAGCTCCTGCTGACAAATCTGTCATCTATAAGTAAAATTGCCCCTCTATCCTTTTCTGATCTTATTACTCGTCCTGCAGCTTGAAGTACTTTATTCATACCGGGATACATATAGGCATATTCATAGCCCTTATTATTCTTTTCATTAAAATAATTCATTATTATATCCCTTTCAAAGCATATCTGCGGAAGACCCACCCCAACTATAACAGCTCCAGAAAGTCTTTCGCCTTTTAGGTCTATGCCCTCCGAAAATATTCCTCCAAGTACTGAAAAAGCTACCAAGGTTTCTTCTCCATTCTCATTAAAATTATTTAGAAATTCTTCCCTCTCTTCTTCCTTCATAGAGGAATTTTGAACAATTATTTTTACATCTTTACATTCCTGTTCAAATGCCTTTAACACCATATTCATATATTTATAAGATGGGAAAAACACTAGATAATTCCCCTTTTTACCATATATAAATGCCTTTATATATTCTACTATTTTATAAATACTGTTTCCCCTATTTTTATATCTAGTGGATATATTGCCAGCTATCATCAAAGCTCTATTTTCTACTGGAAAAGGAGATGGAAACCTCATAGAATAATCATCCTCTTCTCCTCCTAGGATATCTTTAAAATATCCTATAGGAGTTAATGTGGCAGAAAAAAATATTGCTGACTTTCCTCTGTTAATCCCTTCCCTTAAAAGCTTGGAAGGATCCAGGCAAAAGAGCTTTATCTTTGTTTCTTTAATATCTTTTTGTACATAAGTTACATAGCTTTCATTATAAAATTCGCTTATTCTTAAAAAAGCTAAAATATTAAAGTAAAGCTGCAATATTTCCTCATATCCTTCTCCTTTTTCATTTCCCTTTAACCAATCCTCTCCTTCTTTAACAAAGCTCCTTAAAAGGGAATATATTTCTAAAGGTTCTTCCTTTTGCATATAAAATCCCTGTTCATTACACCTTTTACTCATATCTAACATATAAGAATTTAGCTTATTCAATACTTTATAAAGCTTTGGCGAAGAATCTTTAGTTAACTTCTTTCCCCGTAGAAAATCCTCTTTTTTTAATTCTGCAGAAAACATATTCCTTCCCCTGTCCACTAAATTATGGGATTCATCTATTAAAAACAAGAAATCCTCTTTTCCTCCATCAAAAAATCTTTTTAAATACACCCTAGGATCAAATACATAATTATAATCACAAATTACACAGTCAGCCCAAAGGGTTAAATCCAATGATAACTCAAATGGGCATACTCTATATTCCTTAGCATATTTTTCAATGACAGTTCTATTTATTAAATTTTCCTTTTTCAGTATTTCCATTATAACTTTATTTACTCTATCAAAATGCCCTTTAGCATATTGGCACTGCTCTGCATTACAGGTGGTCTTTTCATTAAAACATATCTTTTCCTTAGCAGTAAGGGTTACAACTTTAAACTGAATTCCCTTATCCTCCATTTTATTAAAAGTCTCCATTGCCACAGAAGAGGTTATGGTCTTTGCAGTTAAATAAAATATCTTTGATATTAGTCCTTCTCCCATGGCTTTTATACCTGGAAATATAGTAGATATAGTCTTTCCTATACCTGTTGGAGCTTGAATAAATATATTTTTACTTTGGAATATGGTTCTATAAACTCCTACTGCTAGCTCTCTTTGCCCCTGCCTATAATTTTCAAAGGGAAATGGTAAACCTTTTATGCTTTTATCTCTTTTTTCTGTCCATCTTCTTGTATAATCTGCCCAAATAAAGTATTTCCCTATTAGTGAATAAAAAAAATCCTCCAATTCCTTTAGAGAATATTCCTTTAATATGTATTTAATTTTTCCAGTATCCACCTGACAGTAAGTTAACTGTACTCCTATATTTTCCATAGAGTTTTTCTTCGCATATATATAGGCATAGCACTTTGCTTGAGCAAAATGAAGAGGATTATATCCTTCATCAATTTTATCTAAATCTCTAGTAGTGCTTTTTATTTCATCAATAATTACACTATTCTCTTCCTTTATTATTCCATCAGCACGCCCTTCTACTGTAATAAACATATCGCCATATTCAATGGTGTGTTTTAAAGATACCTCAGCTAAGTAGTTATCTCCTTTATTTTTTTGTATCTTTTGATGAATTCTAGTTCCATCCACTGCTCTACTACTGCCTACAAAAGTTGAGTCTAAATCACCGGATCTTAATATGAATTCCACCAAATTCCTTACAGAAATTTTTACCTCATTATCCATAATCATCAGCCTTTAATAATATATTTTCATAGTCATTAGACTAATAATACACTTTTAGCACTGGGTTTTTCAACTAAATTTAATTTTATATTTATAAAGCATTTTCCTTTTTTAGAAATTGTATAGTTTTATTAATCTCAGCTATATTAATTATTAAGGCTATTATACAAGCTATGATTAGCATTATACCTAACTGATTAAGGGATAGCATATACGTTCTGTAATGAAACATAAACATTATAACTAGAATGTTAAGTATGCTTTTTAGTATTCTAAAATAGTGCTTTCTAATATCATCCTTAAAATATTTATCTTTTACATAACATTCTAAAAACACCATTACAAATAATGAAATTAATAGAAATAATAAAAAGTTAACCATAAAGAAATCCCCCCTTATAATTTTCACTACAATTACATTATAAGGGGAGATTCTTACTATATTCTTACCTAAATCTTAACAATAGCTTAAATTTTAATACATTATTTCTCTTTCTATATTCATTTTATTTTAATGGAATTAAGGAATTTGCTATTAAATCCCATTCATATGCTTTTCCAGTATTGATATCTACATAATACCATCCTATTGTAGCAACATGATCTGACATATCTTCAAAGCCTTGTATTACATAATACTTAATACCATCTTTGGTATCATCATGATCATATTTAAACTTTATATTAGCGTTATTTGATTTTATCTGATTTTTAATTATATCACAGGCCCCCTGTGGGGTTATTTTCCCACTGGCTTTATTTTCATTCTCTTTATTAATATTTTTATCTGAAGCACCCTTTACTTTTTTACATTCCTCAATTTTTTTCTTTGCTTCTTCATAGATTTTATCATCTTCTTTATTTATCTTTTCGAATTCATTTATAGCCCGAGCATATTTCTTTTCATCCATAAATTTAATACCATTATTATATATCTCATTTGCTTCTTTAAGTTGTTTTGCCAAGTCAATACTTTTTTTTACTTTAACATCATTTTTATATGACAAGCTTTCCTCAAACAGTGCTAAAGATTGGTCATACTTGCCTTTCTCCATATACTGATTAGCGCTGTTTACCAGTTTATTATATGCTTTTATGTTGTTATACCTATATATACCAAGCCCTCCAGCTATGACCACAATTGCTGTAACTATAATAATAATAATTTTTCTATTCATAATCTTACCTCTTACTCTATTTATAATTTTCATTTACTTATATTTTGTATTTTATCATAATATTTAACAATTAGGAAGCCATATTAAATGAAATAAGAAAAGCGTGTTCAATTTTAGAACACGCTTTTTTATTTAACTATTTCTGTTGTCCCCTATCCTTGCTTAATAAATCTCCTATAGCAGCTATACTGCCTAAAGAAGATAAAGTTTCATTTGGAAGTATAAGCTTATTGGCAGGATTTTTAGCCATTTCTTGTAAAGCTTCTACCTGTTTTAATGCTATAATTGTTTCGTTTGTTCCAGAATCAAGTATAGCTTTGTTAACCATCTCAATTGCCTTAGCTTGAGCTTTTGCTACAGATTCAATAGCTTCAGCTTTACCATCAGCTTCAAGAACCTGTGATTGCCTTAAACCTTCAGCACGTCTTATATTAGCTTCTTTTTCTGCTTCTGCTTGAAGTATTTTTGCCTGTTTTTCACCTTCTGCCCTTGCAATATCTGATTGTTTTTGTCCTTCTGCTTGAAGTATTGCCGCTCTCTTATCTCTTTCTGCTCTCATTTGTTTTTCCATAGCCTGTTGTATTTCTGCTGGTGGAATAATATTTTTAATTTCAACAGAAAGAATCTTTATTCCATAAGCATCAGTAATTTGATCTACCACATCTAAAAGTTCATTATTAATTTTATCTCTTCCTGATAATACCTCATCTAAACTCATATTACCTACTATATTTCTCATATTTGTTATAGTTGAATAAACTATACCTGATTTATAATTTTCAATATTATAAACTGCATCTTTAGCATTCATTACCTTATAGAATATAACATTGTCTATAGAAATTTTAACATTATCCTTAGTAATAACGCTTTGTGGTTCTATATCCAATATTTGCTGCTTTGTTGAAACCTTTTTCCTTACAAAGTCTGCAAATGGAATAGTAAAGTGCCAGCCTGGCTCTAATATCCTAAAGAATTGTCCAAATCTTTCAAGAATGTAAACGTATCCTGTGTTAACTACTTTTATAGATGATAAAATTGATGTTAATGCTATTACGAGTATTATTAATATTATTATTTTCCCTATCATAATAAACTCCTCCTATAATTTCTTAACTATTAGTTTATTCCCTTCTATGCCTATAATTTGAGCTTTATCTCCTTTTTTTATTACTTCTCCTTGGTTCTTTATAGTCCAGTATATACCATCAAGCTTTATCATAGCTTTTTCTATTACTTCATCATCTACTGTTATTTCCCTGCCAATATACCCCTCTTCCATAGTTGGAGTTTTAGACACGGTTTTATTTAAAGCTTCTCTTGCTAATGGATATCCTATAGCCATAAATAGTGCACTAACACCTACAAAGGTAATTAACTGTACTGTAAATGAGTAATTTAAGATCAATGCTATTAATGATGCTAAACATCCTACAGTAAACCATACAAAAAGTAAGTTACTGGTTATCATGTCAATGGTTATAGATGTTATTCCTATGGCAACCCATAGTAATATTGAGGCAGTAGTACCTATGATAACCTCCTCCTTCCTAAATAATAAACTATCAGTTAAAATGTTTTAACTACTTTAAATTTTTTAGTTATTATTTATTATCATTATACACTATTTTAAAATTATTTTGCATAGATTTATTAATTTATAAGATAGATTTAAGTAATGCTATAGTTAATTGACAATTAACTTTTGTTAATCCATAATAAGTTTGTAAAAAGTATATAATAGTAAACAATTATTGGAGGTATTATTATGGATGCTTTTATAAAAGAAGGTTATTACAGCCCTCATGAAGACTTTATAAATGTAGCTGCAGCTTGCCCTATAACCAGTGTGAGCCATATAGATTTTAATATAAAAAATATAAAGGAATGTATTGATGAATCTTTAGCTAAAAATGTGAAGGCAGTAGTTTTTCCTGAACTTTGCATTACATCCTATACCTGTTCAGATCTTTTCTTAAATAGACAGCTACTATCATCATCTTTAAGAGCCTTAGAGGATTTATGTAATTATTTAAATAATAAAGATATTTTAGTTGCAGTGGGCGCTCCTTTAATATATGGTGATTTACTATATAATTGTGCCTTTATAATATACGACGGAACCATATTAGGTATAGTTCCAAAGAGTTATATACCTAACTACACTGAATTCTACGAAAAAAGATGGTTTACAGAAGGAATAGACATTGTAGATAAAACTGTAGATCTATATTTTCAAAAACATATTCCCTTTGGAGTGGATTTATTATTTAAAAGTGGGGCTTTTAAGTTTGCCTTTGAAATTTGTGAGGATATGTGGGTAACCATTCCTCCAAGCAGTTATTTAAGCTTAAAAGGAGCCAATATTATTGGAAATCTTTCCGCTTCAAATGAAATTGTAAGTAAGGCTGTTTATAGAAGAGATTTAGTAAAATCACAAAGTGCCAGATGTATGGCTGCCTATATATATGCTTCTTCTGGAGTATTTGAATCTTCCACAGATTTATTATTTAGTGGACACTTACTTATCTCAGAAAATGGCATACTGCTAAAAGAAAATGAAAGATTTCAAAGACATAATGAAATAATTACCTGTTCTGTAGACGTAGAGAAATTAAATGGAGAAAGATTAAAAAATGTAAGCTATAGGGATAATTCAAGATTTTGTCCTTTTAAAATAAGGGAAATAGAATTTCAGTTTAAAAACTTTAATAATTTTACTTTTCATAGATTTGTTGATAAACATCCTTTTGTACCTAGAGAAAATAGTGAAAGAGAATCTCGTTGTAAAGAAATATTTAATATACAAAGTTCTGCATTAGCTAAAAGATTTACTCATACAGGATTAAAAAAAGCTGTTATAGGCATTTCCGGCGGTCTTGACTCTACTCTAGCATTACTTGTTGCTGTTAGAACTTTTGATATGCTGAATATTCATAGAAAAAATATAATAACTATAACCATGCCAGGCTTTGGAACCACAGATAGAACCTATAATAATGCAGTAAACTTATGTAAAAACTTAGGCACAGATTTAAGAGAAATAAATATAGTGGACTCATGCCTTCAACATTTTAAAGATATAGGTCATGATCCTAAAATCCATGATGTGACCTATGAAAATGTTCAAGCAAGAGAAAGGACTCAAATACTTATGGACATAGCCAATAAGGAAGGTGGTCTTGTTATAGGTACTGGCGATTTATCAGAACTAGCACTAGGATGGTGCACTTATAATGGAGACCATATGTCCATGTATGCTGTAAACTGTTCTATTCCAAAAACTTTGGTTAGATATTTGGTTAGATATGTAGCAGACAACGAAGCGGATAAAACAACTTCTAATATACTTTTAGATATTTTAGATACGCCAGTAAGCCCAGAGCTTCTTCCAAAAGATAAAGAAGGTAATATAACTCAAAAGACTGAAGACATAGTAGGCCCTTATGAACTTCACGACTTTTTCCTATATTATTTTGTAAAGGGTACTGCCCCTGGAAAAATATTATTTTTGGCAAAGGAAGCCTTTAAGGGACTATATGATGAGGATACTATTAAAAAATGGTTAAACACTTTTATTAGGAGATTTTTCTCACAACAATTTAAACGTTCTGCTATGCCTGATGGACCAAAGGTAGGTACCATAAGTCTTTCTCCTCGTGGAGACTTACGAATGCCCTCTGATGCCAGCAGTACACTGTTTTTGGAGAGCATAGATTATAGAGAATAACTAATAGATAATAGATAATAGATTTTTATAGCCCTGTGCAAATCATTTATGAAACATGGAGAAAAGCTGATGACAATTGTCATCAGCTCAATATAAACTAGAATTTTTTATTCAATAAAAAATTCTTTCCTTTACTTTTCACTCTTAGTTCTTCACTTTTCACTTTATTAAATAATTTCTGGCTCTGGATATTCCACTCCAAATGTTTCTACTGTTACTTCTTTCATTACCTGTGGTTCTACTGGTTTATCCATAGGATCTGTTTTAACTTCAGCTATTTTTAGAGCTATGTCTAATCCTTCAGTTATCTTACCAAATCCTGCGTATTGTCTATCTAAATGAGGAGCATCTCCCACCATAACAAAGAATTGGCTTCCTGCTGAATTAGGGTGCATAGCCCTTGCCATAGATAAAACACCTTCAGTGTGTTTTAAATCATTTTTAATACCATTAGAGGCAAATTCCCCCTTTATAGAATAACCTGGTCCACCTACTCCTGTCCCCTCTGGGCAGCCGCCTTGGATAACAAATCCTGGAATTACTCTATGAAAAGTTAATCCATTATAAAAGCCTTTCTTTATTAAACTAATAAAGTTATTTACTGTATTTGGAGCTATTTCAGGATACAATTCCCCCTTCATCATATCTCCATTTTCCATAAGTATAGTAACTACTGGATTCTGCATAATTATTCCTCCTTTTCTTGTAATACAAAGCTAATTATATTATTTGTAGTTATAATTTACAATAAAAATGTAAATGAAAATTGCCATAAATACTATTTTTACATAGCATCTATAGCAATTATTATATCCGAATCCCTAAAGGATAGTTTTTCTAATGTACGATTAAATCATCTAATTTGCAGCATAGTATGTTGGCTAATACAACAACCTTTTGTAAACTGGGGTTCTTCTTGTCTCCTCTCTCAAGTTCTTCTAAATAGGATTTTGAAATTGAGGTTAAATATTTAGAATCTTTAGTCAGGTTCTCAACATCAGTAGCAGTATACCCTAACCTTAATCTATACTCCCTTATTTTTTTCCCATCTAACATTTAAAGACCCCCTTATTTAATTATATAGGTTTCCTAAATTTATTATATCATGTTTACGCAGAAAATTGTACATGTACTTTGTAAAATCTATATTATCAATTGTAAACTTTATATTAACATACGTGCCATTCCGAATTACATTTTATAAAATAATTTTATTATACTTATATTTATGTACAAATTTAATTGTTTGAAACAAAACCATAGTAAAAAATGCCCCCTAAAACATTAAATTTTAGAGGGCTCATTTTATATAGTTAACATATTTTCAGCTCTTTCCTTTGCTTTTCTTAAAAAACTTTCTATGCTTTCCTTTTCTTCTCTTGCTTTCTCCTCTGTGATTTTTCCCCTGCCAAGTCTATCACAAACTGCAAGCAGAGCTATTTCCTCTGGAGAAACCTGTTCTAGCATTTTATCTAATTCTCCAAAGGGCATATTTTTTGCTATAAATAGTGGCTGCATATGCCATCTTACTAGAAGTGAAACCTTTTTTATAAAGTCTTTGTCATTAGTAAACTCTTCTAAAAATTTTATAGCCATACCTGCTCCTACTTTATCGTGGTCATAAGAAGTTATTCTTCCCTTTCTCAATTTAGTGGTAGGAGCTTTCCCTATATCATGAAGTAATGCTGCCCACATAAATACTCTTTTATCACTGCTTAAGTGTTTATTTTCTGCTGCCTTATCCAACACCATCATAGTATGTTTCCAGACGGTTCCTTCAGGGTGATGTTTAGGACTTTGCTCTATCTTTATTAAATCCCATAAAAAGTTCAGTGGATATATTTCTTTAAACATCTCAGCTCTAGCCAAATCATCAAAGTATATAGAAGGTTTATCATCCTTTAAAAGATGTTTATCAAATTCTAGAAATATTTCTTTTTTGTCTTTCATAATAATCTTCCTTTACTTTTTAGTTTCAGGAACAGGCTGCTGATTCTTATTTCTCTTTTTAGTATCATAAGTTGGATTTTCATTTGGAGTAGGTCTTTTCATACCTTTTTTAGCCATTTTAATTCCTCCCTTGTATTATCTCATTATGAAATAGTATTTTAAACATATTTTTTGCTTTTAATTATGTTTAATACGTGGATAACATAGGAAAATTAATATGGGGACTAGTGAAAAGTCCCCATAAATATATTATTTCTTTAATTTTTCATTATAAAATTTAACGGCCTCATTTACTCCATTTATTACTGCATCTGTACTTATAGTAGCTCCTGATAAAGCTTCTATTTCACTATTATCTTTTGGTTTCTCCTTTACACTTTTAAGAGGTTTATCTGTAGGTTTATTCTTAAATTTATCCGTAAATTCTTCTTTAAGTATGTCATCTCCTAAACTTTCTGTTTCCTTTTGTTTTACTACTTTTATATTGGTAATACTACCCTTTACAGAAATACCTACCATAGTTTTAACTTCATCATTCATACCTTTAGCAGAAGCCGTAATAGCATAACCTAACAATTCTTCTCCCTTGTATATTCCCTTAACATCAGTAATCTTTTCATTTAACTGAGCATCTATTGGCTTCATAGTTTCTCCTTCAGGAATTATATCCTTTGGAGTTATCTCTTTATTCTCATCTTCAACGGTTTCACCTAGGACTTTTCCTTTATAAAATTTTATAGCCTCATTGACTCCAGAATTTACTGCACCAGAAGTAATTGTAGCTCCGGTTATAGCTTGCACTTGATTTTCCTTTGAAGGAGAAGTTTTTACCAATTCAAGCTTTTCTTTAATTGGTTTATCTTTGAATCTTCCCATAAATTCTTCTTTTTCCACAATGTCTCCTATTCCAGGAGTTTCCGAATGAGTTACTACTTTAAGTCCTCCTATTTTACCATCCTCGTATATGCCAACTGTCATTTTTATAGGCCCACCCATGCCTTTAGGGGAAACTATAATTGCATGTCCTACTAACTCACCCTTTTCATATGCTTCATAAGCATCATTAACTACATCATCTTTTGCAATTTCTACATTCATTTTTTTAACATCATCTGCATTTTTGTTAGGCAATATTGCATTTAACTGCAAACTCTCCATCTTTTCTCTTGCTGCTATTACATCTTTTGTAGCTTCATGCGTAATACCTAATATAAGCCCAGAAAGAGCAGTTATTGTAAATAACACTACCACATATTTTACTCTATTTTTCACTTATAAATACCCCCATATTATTAAATTTTACAAATTATCAATCTAATAATTCGGAAAATAAAGGGACTTTATACCAATTAAAGTCCCTAACCTTTTTACCATAAATTATATAACTATTCTTTTAATGGAACTACAGCTTCCTTTGTATCTCCTTTTTTAGCATTTTCCAGTGCAGTCTTTGATAAGGTTTTAAAGTTTGTCACAGAATTAGTAGCCCCTGTTATTGCATCTACTTTATCTACATCCTGCTTTTCTACTAAATCTTTTTCTAATTTTGGACAGAATTCATCTGGAGATGTTCCTGATTTTGGCTTCATAGCTTTAGTATATTCTGCATCCTCTGATTTTCTCTTATTGTCCTTGTTTAAATAGTCAAAATCCACAGTAGCTATTTTCCCATCCTTTATTTCTATTTCTGCAAAAGCCTTCCACCCATGGGAATCTAACTTATCATATGCAGCCTTATATTTCCCATCTTTATAGGCTGAGCCTGCTGGTGCCTTTGTTTCCTTGCTTCCGCAACCAGCCAACAATGATAATGATAAAATAGAAGTTAAGGCAATACTTAATGCTTTTTTCATAAAAAACTCTCCCCCTTAAAATTGTAAAATATTTCATTCATCATTTTTATGTTAATATATTATCAAAGCTGTGTCAATATAAAATTGACATATTTCCTATAATATTCTTGAAAAAGAACAACTTAATTCATGTATTAGTTTATAAAATTCATTTATTTTCTCCTTACTATTCTATATGATATTAAATATAATTTATTCTTAAAAATAAAAAGCTTTATCCCAATTTTTAAATTAGAATAAAGCTTTTTATCTTATAATTCTTTTATTAAATTTGCCATTTCAATAGCAGCAACTGCTGCTTCATAACCTTTATTTCCTGATTTTGTTCCTGCCCTTTCAATAGCCTGTTCAATATTCTCTGTAGTAAGCACTCCAAATATTATTGGTACTTCTTCATCTAAGGATACCTTTGCTATTCCCTTAGTTACCTCTCCTGCAACAAGTTCATAATGTGATGTAGCTCCTCTTATAACTGCTCCTAAACATACAACTCCATCATATTTTTTAGATTTCGCCATTTTTTTAGCAATAAGAGGTATTTCAAAAGCTCCTGGTACCCATGCTATTTCTATATCCTCATCTTTTACACCATGTCTTTTAAATCCATCTAAAGCCCCTGTCAAAAGCTTGCTTCCAATGAATTCATTAAATCTTCCTATAACTATACCAAATTTTAAACCTTCTGCAATTAATTTTCCTTCATACATTTTCATTTTGCACTCCTCCTAAAACCTTATTTTCTTTATCCATAGCTGCTATTTCTATGAATCACTTGATTCTTCATTATCTAAAGTTAGTAAATGTCCCATTTTTTCTTTCTTAGTTCTTAAGTAAAATTCACTTTCTTCATGTGAGTGAATTTCTATTGGTATTCTATCTACTATTTTTAAATCATATCCTGAAAGCCCTGATATTTTCTTAGGATTATTGGTCATAAGCTTAACTTGTTTTACTCCTAAGTCCTTAAGTATCTGAGCTCCAATACCATAATCCCTTAAATCTGGTGGAAATCCTAATGCTATATTAGCTTCTACTGTATCCATGCCTTGGTCTTGAAGGGCATAGGCTTTTAGCTTATTTATTAGTCCTATGCCTCTTCCTTCCTGACGCATATATACTAAGACTCCTCTTCCTTCTTTAGCAATAGCTTTCATTGCTGCAGCATATTGATCGCCGCAATCGCATCTTATAGAACCTAGTGCATCCCCAGTAAGGCACTCAGAGTGCATTCTAACCAGCACTGGTTCCTCACTATTTATGTCTCCCTTAACCAAAGCCACATGATGCTCACCATTTAATTTGTTAACATAACCATATATAGTAAACTCACCATATTTAGTTGGCATTTTTGCTTTAGTTACCTTTTCTATTAATGATTCATTTCTTCTCCTATATGAAATAAGATCAGCAATTGTTATTATTTTTAAATTATGTTCTTTTACATATTCCATAAGCTGAGGGGTTCTGGACATAGTTCCATCTTCATTCATAATCTCACAAATTACTCCTGCTGGATAAAATCCAGCTAATCTTGCTAGGTCTACTGAAGCTTCTGTATGACCAGCCCTTTTTAACACTCCTCCATCCCTAGCCTCTAATGGAAATACATGTCCAGGTCTATTAAAATCATCTTCTTTTGCTTGTGGATCTAAAACCTTTCTTATAGTATCTGCTCTTTCAAATGCTGAAATTCCCGTGGTAGTTTCCTTAGCATCTATTGATACTGTAAAAGCAGTGCCATTGTAATCTGTATTCTCATCTACCATCTGACATATATTTAACTGTTTTAATCTTTCTCCTATTACAGGCATACATATAAGGCCTCTTCCATACTTAGACATAAAATTAATAGCTTCAGGAGTAACCTTTTCCGCTGCTATAATCAAATCGCCTTCATTTTCTCTATCCTCATCATCTATAACTACTACCATTTTCCCTTCTTTTATATCTATAATAGCTTCTTCAATAGTATTAAACTTAAACATAATCAATACCATCCTTTCAAAATTTAATAAAACCCATGTTCACTTAAGAAATTTAAATCTAAGGGACTTTTATTTTCCTCTTTTGAGTTAAATCCTGATAACCTTTCCACATATTTCCCAATAAGATCACATTCCAGATTAACCTTATCACCAATTTTCTTGTTTAAAAGAGTAGTCTCTTCTCCTGTATGAGGTATTATGGAAACCTTGAACATTTTTTTATCCACATAGGCTACAGTTAAACTTACGCCATCAATGGCAATTGAACCTTTGTTGATAATATATTTTAAAATTTCCTCATGAGCCTCTATAGAAATCCATACTGCATTATCCTCTTTTTTAAACTCTTTTATCACTCCGGTACCATCTATGTGACCACTTACTATGTGTCCCCCTAGTCTGTCAGAAAGCTTTAATGCTCTTTCTAAATTAACCTTGCTGCCTATAGATATATTACTTAAACTACTTTTTCTCATAGTTTCAGGCATTACATCCACAGTAAAACTATCCTTTGTAAAGTGAGTCACTGTAAGACAAACCCCATTGGTAGCTATGCTGTCTCCCAGCTTTACATCTTCTAATATGTTTTTAGCTCCTATGGTAATACTAGCTGATTCCGCCCCCTTATTTATACCCTTAATTATTCCTATTTCCTCTACAATACCTGTAAACAAAGCATCACCCCCTTCATTCTAGGTATCCTTCTATCAAAATATCATCATCAAATCTGGTTATATTTATGTCTTTTAAATTTATTGCATCTTTCATAAATTCTATTCCTTCTCCTGCTACAGAAGTTTTAGCTAAAGCGCCTCCTATTATTTTAGGTGCAATAAATGTCATAACTTTATCTACTATTCCTGCCCTCAGTGCTGAATAATTTAAAGTTCCCCCTCCCTCTAAAAGTACACTATCTATTTTTTCTTCTCCTAACTTTTTCATAAGAAAATTCAAGTCCACTCTGTCTTCCTTAAGGGGAGTAATTATTATTTCTCCTCCTAATTCTTTTATTGAATTTAATTTATCCTTTGAAGCTTTTTCTGTGGTAGCAATTATTGTCCTTCCTTTTTCCTTAAATACCTTAGAATCAAGAGGAATTCTAGCACTGCTATCTGTTATTATTCTTACGGGATTTCTTCCTTTTATATCCTTAAGCCTTGTTGTTAAACTTGGATTATCCTTTATTACAGTGTCTGCTCCTACCATAATTGCAGAAAGTCTATGTCTTATATAATGTACATATTCCCTAGATTTTTCATTGGTTACCCATTTTGAATCTCCAGTTATTGTAGCAATTTTGCCATCTAAAGTGCTGGCAGTTTTCATTATGCAAAATGGCTCTTTTGTAGTTATATATTTTATAAAAATTTCATTTAATTTTCTTGATTCTTCTTCAAGCAATCCTAATTCAACTTCAATTCCATTATTTTTAAGTATTTCTATCCCCTTTCCTGAAACTAAAGGATTGGGATCCATCATAGAAATTGTAACCTTTTTTATGCCTTTTTCTACAATTGCCTTAGCACAAGGTGGTGTTTTACCATAATGTGAACAAGGCTCTAAGGTAACATACATATGAGCATTCCTCACATTTTCTACAGCATTATTAAAAGCATTTACTTCAGCATGAGAACCTCCATAGGCTTTATGATACCCTTCTCCTATTATTTTTCCGTCCTTTACTATAACTGCCCCTACTAGTGGGTTAGGATTTACAGCACCTATTCCTAGCTTTGCCAGTTCCAATGCTCTTCTCATATACTTTTCTTCCAAACTACTCATCTCCCATATTATAGTTTGCCCTTTAGAAAAGCTTTTAATTAAATTTCAGCTTATTCCTAAGGTAAGATTTTTATATTTATTCTTTATTTTTAAAGACCAAAAAAGCCCTGAAATTTCTTTCAGGGCTTAAAATACGAACTTATAATATTACATCGTAACTTTTAGTTGATAGTTCACAGCAACAATTAAAAAAAACCTTTTCTTGGTACTATGAAAAACTTAAATTAAAATTTTTCCATAATGCCAATGAAGAAAAATTCTCCTTATCTGTACTCTATGCTCTGTTATCTGTACTCTAAAAAATTACCATGTAATTTTGTTTCGCTTTCCTTCTTTTATCCAGACTTTACTGTCGGCCCCGGAATTTCACCAGATCTGCCTTTCGGCTGGCGGGCTTTACCGCCGGTATGGAATTTCACCAAACCCTGAAGGACTAATTCTATTTAATTTCCGATTTAAGAATATCACTTTTTTTTTACCATGTCAATTATTGTTTTTTGAATATTTATATTTATACAAATTTAAGAATATTATTGACATGTTATACATAAATATATAAAATATAATCAGTACGTTTGTTAAATACATTTGTTTTCAAAAGGAAGACATATCTGATAATACTAGTTCTACCATTACTTAGATAATTTTTTATTTAAAAGGGGGATAAAAATGACTATAGAAGAATTAAAACAGCTAGTTTGTAACACTATTGATAAAAATTCAGATAAACTTATCTCTTTTGCTAAAGACTTAGAAAAATGCCCTGAGTTAGGTTTTAAAGAAGAAAGGACCTCAGAAAAAGTTTGTCAATTCTTTAAAGAATTAAATTTACCTTACAGAAATAAATTAGCCATAACAGGGGTGAAAGCTAAACTAAAAGAAAACTCTTCTGGTCCTAATGTAGCAATACTTGGAGAGCTAGATGGAGTTATATGCTTTGATAGCCCAAAAGCTAACAAAGAAACTGGGGCTTCCCATACTTGTGGACACAATCTTCAAATTACCACAATGCTAGGGGCTGCACTTGGACTTAAATTATCAGGAATTGAAGATAAACTAGCCGGTAATGTAACATTTATGGGTGTTCCTGCAGAGGAATATATAGAAATAGAATACAGACAAAAGCTTAGGGAAGATGGAAAGCTCCATTTTTTAGCTGGAAAACAAGAGCTCATATATAGAGGTGAATTGGATGATATAGATATTGCTATGATGATGCATTCACGAAAAAATTGTCCTAAACCTACTGTAGCTATAGGAGAAACCAGTAATGGATTTCTTGGAAAAACAATTCAATATATCGGACAAGCTGCACATGCTGCAGAAGCTCCTCATAATGGAGTAAATGCACTAAATGCTGCTATGCTTGGTATCATGGGAATAAATGCTTTAAGAGAGACCTTTAGGGATGAGGATTCTATAAGAGTTCATCCAATCATAACTAAAGGGGGAGATACTGTAAACAGTGTTCCTTCTGATGTTAAAATGGAAAGCTACGTTAGGGCAAATAATGTAGATGCTATGAAATTAACTAATGAAAAAGTGGATAGAGCATTAATTGCCGGTGGATATGCTATAGGTGCTAAAACCATAATTAATACAATACCTGGCCATCTTCCATTAAAATGTTCTAAATATGTGAACTCATTATTTGAAGAAAATAGTAAAACTCTACTACCTGAAGATAGGGTTATAGATGCAGGTCACTTTGCTGCTTCTACTGATATGGGTGATGTGTCAAATCTAATACCTTCAATACATCCTTTTATAGGAGGAGTATCCGGAGCTTTACATACAAAAGATTTTAAAGTAGAAGATTATTATGCAGCTTGTGTACTGCCTGCAAAGATAATGGCAATGACAGTAATAGATCTTTTGTATAATAATGGAGAAAAGGCTAAACAAGTTATGGATTCCTTTATTCCAACTTTTAAAAATAAGAAAGAATATATTAATTTCTTAGAAAGCTGTTTTGAAAGGAAGGTGCAATAATGAAAAATTGGAAAAACCATATATTAGTTCTTATATTGGTTATTATATCTGAAATGATAGGAATAGTTAAATATAAAGTTGGCCCTGGTACCATAGTTCTTTTACCAATGCTATATGCTTTAATATTTGGAGTACTTTTAACTCCTAAATTTTTAAAAATTGTAAATGATAAAGACATGAAGGATGCTGGAACTCTTACCACTGTTTCCCTAATGCTTTTAATGGCAAGATACGGAACAATGATAGGACCTACTTTACCAAAGATAATACAATCCAGTCCTGCATTAATACTTCAGGAGTTTGGTAATATAGGTACTGTATTCTTTGGAGTACCTCTGGCAGTAATGCTTGGTTTAAAGAGGGAAACCATTGGAGCAGCCCATTCTATAGCTCGTGAGCCTAATGTAGCCTTAATCAGTGATGTATATGGTCTTGAAGGTGCAGAAGGTCGAGGTGTTATGGGAGTATATATCTGTGGTACTGTTTTTGGAACTATATTCTTTGGAATTTTAGCTAGCTTTTGTGCTGCTTATCTTCCATTGCATCCATACTCCTTAGCTATGGCATCAGGAGTTGGAAGTGCCAGCATGATGACTGCAGCTGTTGGTTCATTAAGTGCAATGTATCCTGATATGAAAGATACCTTAGCTGCCTTTGGTGCTGCAAGTAATATGCTATCTGGATTAGACGGATTATATATGTCCTTATGGATATCACTACCATTAACAGAATGGTTATATAAAAGATTCTATAGAATAAAATATGGAGTAGAGGCTCCAAAAGTAAATCCTTCTGAGGAGGCTTAATTATGAAGATTAAAGATTCTCTTTTTATATTAGTTTTAATAGGAATTCTTTCATTAGTTGGAAATATGATTGGCCCTAAAAATAATATTTTAGAAGCTATACCTGGAATGATTATTTTAATTGCAATATCAATTGGAGGAATTATACTTGCTAAAGTTATTCCTGGAAAAATTCCTGCTGTTGCTTATATTGTTACTTTAGGATGTATTGTTACCTACCCAGGAATACCAGGTGCTGCAATAATTTCAAATTATATTTCAAAGGTAGATTTCTTAGCTCTTACTACCCCTATTCTTGCATATGTAGGTATATCTATTGGTAAAGATTTAGACACCTTTAAGAAATCTGGCTGGAGAATTGCAGTTGTTTCAATTTTTGTATTTACAGGAACCTATCTAGGTTCTGCTGTAATAGCTCAATTTATTTTAAAATGCTTAGGCCAAATATAAAAATTTAATATAGAAAACCGCTTTTCTAAAAAGGGATCTGATTCCACCTAATTTTAATCAGATTCCTTTTTTATTCATTTCCTCTAGTTTCCTATAAAGAGTAGCTGTACTTATCTTTAGTTTTTTAGCTATATTTTTTTTTGCTTCAGTACTATCTCCATAATGATTAATTAACTTATTTATTACTTCTTTTTCATATATGGCTACCATTTCTTTAAGTCCTGCTTCTTCTGAGATATTATCCTTATTTGTGGTTATTCTTTTTTCCAGCAATTTTTCTTCTATTAAGTCCCCTTGCTCAAAATTAATAGCATATTCTATAATATTCTGTAATTCTCTTACATTCCCAGGGAAAGAGTAATTTAATAGCATATCTTTACTACATTGTGTGAATCCCTTAATACTTTTACCATAGATCTTATTAAATCTATTTAAAAAATAAGTAGCTAATTCTATTATATCTCCTCTTCTTTCCCTTAAAGGAGGGATATTTATAGGTATAACACTTAATCTATAAAATAAGTCCTCTCTAAATTCTTTTTTCTTTATTTTCTCAATTAAATTTTTATTTGTGGCTGCTATTATTCTACAATCAATTTCTATAGGTTTTATACCACCCACTCTTACAATGCTTTTTTCTTCCAACACCCTTAGAAGTTTCACCTGTAGATGAAGAGGTAAATCTCCTATTTCATCTAGAAATATGGTTCCATTCTTAGCAGTTTCAAATTTTCCAATCTTTCCATTGGGATTAGCTCCAGTAAAAGCACCTTTATCATAACCAAAAAGTTCACTTTCTATTAAATTTTCCGGTATAGCTCCACAATTTATAGGAAGAAACAGTTCATTTTTTCTATCACTTTCTCCATGAATAGCTCTTGCAAATAATTCCTTTCCTGTACCACTTTCCCCCAAAAGCAAAACAGGAGCACTACCCTTAGCAATATGCTTTGCCTGATTCTTTACCTGCATAAAGTTTGGGCTATGTCCTATAAGCTCATCAAAACCATAATTATCCCATTTACCACTTATTTTTAAAACTGATCTCTGCAATTTATTAAAATCCTTTAAGGTAATAACAGCACTTACCATTTTTTCATCCATGTATATAGGAACCAAGGATAATATAAATTTATATTTCACTTCCCCCACTTTTATATTTACTTCTTCTTCTTGTAATTTATAATTCTTTTCTTTAAATTTATTTACAATAAAAGCTGGTAATATTATTTCTATATTTTTACCTACAATATTTCCTTTCCCTAGTTCCTTCCTTATGTACTCATTGACAGATAATATAATATTATTTTTACCTATGATTATAATTCCCTCATCTACAGAATCGATTACTGTCAGCAACTCAACAGATTTATATTTCAATCTATTTGAAATAGTATTTTCTTTAACACGAGAGGATATAAGTTCACTCAATCTATTATCAAAATCTTTATAGCTTTCCTGTTTTTTTAAGAAAATAGACTTTTGTTTTTCAGAAAAAGCTATCATCCCTATAACTCCTTCAACTTTTCCTTCTATTATTATAGGGAAGCAAACTTCTGCCTTTTCTTTACAATTATCATTTGTTTCACAGCTTAAACATTCTTCACAATTTACAGGATTACTTATGAAATAGCTTTTCCCTGTATCTATGCATTTTTGGAAAACTGAATTTTCAGGACCCCTAGAGCCAATTTTATTTTTTAGCTTTCCGGTGCCTGCAATTCTTTTAAGATTCTTATCCATAATAGTTATATCTATGTTCACAATTGCTTTAATAGTTTCCGCTATTTCTTGAAGTTCACTTTGTATTTTTTCTATCATATGCTTTAGTGACCCCCTTTAATTTATATTATCATCTGTCTCTTTTAACAATATTCCTCAACACCTTATTTTTTATGGTAAACTTTTTATCTGCCTTACATATTTCACAATCCGTATCCATAAAAAGAGATGGAGTCTTACTTTTAACTAATATTTGAGTTGGATATATGCTCTTATGCCCTACTATAAGGTAAGCTATAACACAAGCAATAGCCGCATACATACCTACATCAGATCCAAATAACTCCATTGATATAACTATTCCTGCAATAGGAGTATTGGTACAAGCAGCTAAAAAAGATACCATTCCTACTGCAGCATAAAAGGTACTGCCGCCATTTACTATATGGGCCCAAACACTTCCCGTAGCAGCACCTACATATAACATAGGAGTAAGTATTCCTCCGCTTCCACCAGAACCTAAAGTTAAAGAAGTGGTTAAGGTTTTCCAAAAGAAAGCTAATGGATTAATACTTTGCCCAGTAACTGCTCTTTCAATCACTTCTTCCCCTATTCCCATATAATCATGACTTCCAGTAACTAATACTATTAATAATACACATAATCCCCCTATAATTCCTTTTAAAGGTGCATATATATTCAATTTTTGAAAAAAACGTTCTACCCTATTTACGAATCTTATGAAAACCATAGCAAGTATACCTATAACTATTCCAAACAAAATCATTCTTAAAAGCATTATTCCAGTACTAAATTCTTTTATATTTATAAAATATTTGATTAATGTTTTTGTACCTAAAGCCTTTCCTACAAAAAAGCTTACAAATGCAGATATTAAAGAAGGAAATAATGCCAGATAGGAAAATTGGCCTATATACAATACTTCCGCTGCAAAAATAGCAGCTCCCACGGGAGCTCCAAATACTCCTACAAATCCTGAGGCTATACCACAAACTGCCACTCTTTTTCTATCAATATTTTTTAGTTTTAGCATCTCTCCAATTTTAGATGATATTCCTGCACCAATTTGTGTTGCTGGACCTTCCAATCCAACTGAACCACCAAATATTATAGTTATTAAAGTTGTAAGCAGTTTTACAGGTACAACCTTTATATCTACTCTGCCTTCTTTTTTATTTACTGCTTCTATAGCTTTTTCCGTACCATGACCTTTAGCTTCTGGTGCTAGCTTTAGAACTATAAAGCTACTCAAGAAAAATGCTAAAGGCATAAATAAAAAATAATATTTATTCTTATGAACTATAGAAGAACTTACATATACTAGCTTAACAAACAAGGCAGTAGCTCCACCAACTACCAGTCCTATTATTACTGATAATACTACCCATTTAATCATGCTAGCCATTAGCACATATTCTTCTAATAAATCCTTTTTTATTTCTTTTCCCATAGAATCACCCTATTTTATATTAACATAATTATTAATGTGCTTACAAAAAAATAGGGCAATTGGTGGTGTTTTAATCCAATTACCCTTGTTTTTATTTATATATGTCTACTAATAATCCTGTAATTTCATCAATACTGCTGGCTATATTCAAATTTTCTTTTTCGCCACTCAATAACATTTGCGTAAGCTCCTCTAGCTTTTTATCAATAGTGTCCACCGTAATAAAATATTGTGTCTGCCAAAAGCTTATATCCTTTTTTACATTATACATATAACCTAAAACAGACTTTAAATATTCTTTTATTATCTTTTTATAAGCAGCTACATCTGCGTAACATTTGGTTACTGATAATCTATTGCCTTTTTTCTTTATATCCCCTAACATTTCTTTTAATTGTGCTTGTGACTTTCTTTCCCTAGCAAAGCTAAAGCTTTGAGAAAAATCTTTTTTATTTGATATAATTTTATTATCACCAGATTTTACTGGAGAGCTATTACCCACCCTAGATATTTCCATAATCAATCCCTCACAATACCATAAATAATTTATTATATATTACTATTATATATTATTCTATATCAAAAAGCCTAATAGTTCACTTATTATTTTATAAGAATATTATTATAACCATTCCATTTTCTATTTATATAAAATGTTAATATTATATTAATAATTGTCCACAGAATTTTACAAGTAACATTTTTAGTGTTACAATAAATTTTACAAGTAGCATCTCCAATATTGTAATAAAGTTGTTACTTTGAATTTATTGTATGAGGGGGATATAAAAATGATTGAATTCAAAAATGTGCATAAGAGCTTTAAAAATAATACAGTATTAAATAATATAAACTTAACAATAAACAATGGAGAGTTATTGGTACTTATTGGACCTAGTGGCTGTGGTAAAACCACTACTTTAAAAATGATAAACAAGCTAATAAGTCCTACTTCAGGTTCTATATTAATAGATGGAGAAGACATATCCAAAAAGAATACTATAGAACTTAGAAGAAATATTGGATACGTTATACAGCAGACAGGGTTATTTCCACATATGAATATAGGAGAAAATATTGAACTTGTACCGTATTTAAAAAAATGGCCCTTGGAGAAGAGAAGGGCTAGATCAAAAGAGCTTCTATCCTTAGTAGGATTAGATCCAGATAAGTATACAGATAGATATCCAGATGAACTAAGTGGTGGACAGCAGCAAAGAGTAGGGGTGGCTAGAGCTTTGGCTACAAATCCTGATATTATTCTAATGGATGAACCCTTTAGTGCCTTAGACCCTATCACTAGGAACTCTTTGCAGGAGCAAGTATTTAAACTTCAGCAGGAACTAAAAAAGACCATAATCTTTGTTACTCACGATATGGATGAAGCCTTAAAATTAGGTGATAGAATTTGTATTATGGCTGGTGGAGATGTAATACAATTTGATACTCCAGAAAATATATTAAGAAACCCTGAAAAAAGCTTTGTAGAAGATTTTATAGGAAAAAATAGATTATGGAATAAGCCTGAATTTATTAAGGCTGAGGATATAATGATTAGAAATCCTATAACCTCTTCTCCTAATAGAACAATACTTCAAGCCATTGAAATAATGAAAGGAAACAAAGTTGACAGCCTTCTTGTAGTAGACAATAATGATATATTAATTGGAATAGTAACATCTAAGGATATACAAGGGAATATAACTTCCTCTAGTGTAAAACTAGGCTCTATTATGACTAAAGATTTAATTTACGCTAAAACTGATGATTCCATAGGTGAAATACTAAAGATTATGAATAAAAATAACGTTGGGTTTGTTCCAATAGTGGATGAAAATGGGTGTTTAAAAGGATTGGTAACAAAGAGCAGCTTAATTACATTATTTGAAGAAAAACTTTTATACGAGGTGGTGTAATAATTTATGAAATCAGGTAGTTTTTTTAACTTTTTTATGAATAAGAAAGGTGAAATATTTTCACTTACCATTAAACACCTTCAGCTATCAGTTTTAGCTGTTATAATTGCTATATTAATAGGAATTCCTATTGGTATACTTATATCAAAGAAGAAAAAATTAGCTCCCCCAATAATTGGATTAGCTAATGTGCTTCAAGCTATACCAAGTTTAGCTTTAATGGGTTTCCTAATTCCATTTTTTGGAATAGGCGAAGTCCCTGCTATAATCATGGTATGCTTATACTCTCTTTTACCTATAATAAAAAACACCTATACAGGGCTTATTAATATAAACCCTGCAACTATAGAAGCAGGACAAGCCATGGGAATGACAGAGGGTCAGCTGCTAAGAATGGTACAGCTTCCTCTTGCACTTCCAATAATAATGGCAGGTGTAAGAATATCTGCTGTTACTGCTGTGGGACTTATGACTATGTCAGCATTTATAGGTGCAGGTGGTCTTGGAAGCTACATTTATACAGGAGTTCAAACTGTTAATACCAATATGATTTTAGCTGGCGCTATTCCCTCATGTATACTAGCTTTAATTATGGACTTTGTCATAGGTAGAATAGAAAAAATGGTAGAACCTAAAAATAAAAAAAATAAATTAAAGAAAAGATCTATGGCCATAGTATCTGCTATACTTGTTGGTATCATACTTATTCCGCTATTTACCAGCGCCTTTAGTAAAGGGGATAGAATTGTAGTAGGCAGTAAAAACTACACTGAAAACAAATTACTTGCCAATATGTTTGCAATATTACTTGAAGAAAAAACCGATATAAAAGTTGAAAGAAAATTTGATTTGGCAGGTACAGATGTGGTTTTCAAAGCCATTAATAAGGGTGAAGTAGATATATATCCTGAATATACTGGTACTGCACTTGTAAGTATATTAAAGAAGGATATTATAACTGACCCTTCTGAAGCCTATAAATTAACTAAAAATGAATTTAAAGAAAAATATAACTTAGAAATGTTAAAGCCTCTTGGCTTTAACAACACCTATACTTTAGCAGTAAGAAAAGAAGATGCAGAAAAATATAACTTAAATACTTTTTCCGATTTATCGAAGATAAGCAATCAAATGGTGCTGGGAGCTACTTATGAGTTTATAGGTAGAGATGATGGGCTAATAGGTCTAAGTAAAAAATACGGAATGAACTTTAAGGATATTAAAGGCATGGATTCTGGATTAAGATATACTGCCATAGATTCTAAAAAAACTGACGTAACAGATGCTTTCTCCACAGATGGACTATTGGTAGCTTTTGATTTAAAGGTTTTAAAGGATGATAAAAAGTTCTTTCCACCTTATGAAGCTGTTCCTGTGGTAAGAGCAGATACATTGAAAAAGTATCCTGAAGTTAAGCCTCTATTAGATAGCTTGGGAGGAGTCCTAGATGATGACACCATGAGGCAATTGAATTATCAATGTGACAAACTAGGTAAAGACCCTGATAAAGTAGCAAGAAATTTTTTAAAATCAAAGGGATTGATATAAAGAATTAATAATTGATATAAAAAGCTAGTTAAGAGAAAAACTCTAAACTAGCTTTTTTAAATTATTTATTTCTAGCCCTAATAAAGATCTTAGCTATTTCATTAACTACTAAAGGTACAATAGATAATATACCTACTAAAAACCAATCTCTTGGTAAAAGATCAAATACTTCGAATACATTTCTAAAGAATGGTACTGTTATTACTACGTCCTGTAGGAATATACCTATTAATATAGAGCCTATTAGATATTTATTAGTAAATACCCCTACTTGGAATATGGATTTGCTTGGATGTCTTAAGTTAAGTGCATGGAATAATTGTGATACACTTAATACTACAAAAGCCATAGTCTGAGCATGAGTTACTGCTGCCTCTGGTATATCTTTAGGAACTAACGGAAATAAAGTAGTGCTTCCTGTATAAACTTTTATTCCTACTACAAAAGCAACTAAGGTTAAGAATCCAATAAGTAAACCATTTAGTATCAAAAATGCTCCTGTACCGCCTGCAAATAAACTAGCATTAGGATCTCTTGGTTTTTCCTTCATAACATCTGGATCTCCTGGATCAGCACCTAATGATAGAGCTGGTAAACTATCAGTAATTAAGTTAACCCAAAGCAAATGTACTGGTTTCAATGGTGAAGGCCATCCAAAAAGTATAGCAAAGAAAAGTGACAATATTTCACCTATATTACAAGATAATAAGAATACTATAGATTTTTTTATGTTATTAAAAACATTTCTTCCTTCTTTAATAGCTGAAACAATGGTTGAGAAATTATCATCTGTTAAAATCATATCAGAAGCACCTTTGGCTACATCAGTGCCTGTGACACCCATAGCTACACCTATGTCGGCCATCTTTAATGAAGGAGCATCATTTACGCCATCTCCTGTCATGGATACTATGTTTCCATTAGCTTTGAAGGCTTTAACTATTCTAACCTTATGTTCTGGTGATACTCTAGCAAATACTCTTAGATTATCTACCTTTTTAGCTAACTCTTCATCACTTATCTTATCTATTTCTGCTCCAAATACTGCTTGCGATTCTTCCTCTGCAATGCCCAATTCTTTAGCTATGGCAAAGGCAGTATTCTTATGATCTCCTGTAATCATTATAGTCTTTATGCCAGATTTTTTACATTCAGCAATGGAATCCTTAACTTCTTCTCTTGGTGGATCAATCATTCCTACCAATCCTATGAATACTAAGTCTTTTTCTAAAGAATCTATTTCTATATCTTTGGATTCTGTAGTTTTAAATGCTGCTCCTAAAACCCTTAGAGCATCATTAGACATAGCAATAGAAGCCTTAGTAATATTCTCCTTAATTTCTTCCGTTATTGGAACTATTTCTCCATTTATATAAGCTTTATTGCATAGCTTTATTAAATTGTCCGTAGCTCCTTTTGTCATTACATAGTATTTATCATCATATTCATTTACTGTAGTCATAAGTTTTCTATCAGATTCAAAAGGTATTTCATTAACTCTTGTACGTTTTTTATCCAAATCTGCTTTTATTAAGTTATATTTAAACCCAGCTTCAAGCAATGCTATTTCTGTAGGGTCTCCTGTCTTAGAATCTTCAGAATAAGTTGCATCATTGCATAGTACTAAGTTTTCTAATAATAACCTATGAATTGGATTATCTATTTTTAGTGTATTTATATTCCCTAGGTAATTGTCTGCATAGAATCTAGTTACAGTCATTTTATTTTGAGTAAGTGTTCCTGTTTTATCAGAACATATTACATTAACAGCACCTAAAGTTTCTACTGCTGGAAGCTTTCTTACTATGGCATTTTTCTTTATCATCTTTTGTACGCCCATTGCAAGAACTATGGTAACTATTGCTGGCAACCCCTCAGGAATAGCAGCTACTGCTAAACTTATTGCAGTTAAAAACATTTCAAATACATCTCTTTTTTGAATTATTGCAACTAAAAACATTACAGCACATATTCCTAAAGCAGCAATACCTAACATTTTGCCAAGTTCAGCTAACTTTTTTTGTAGAGGAGTTAGGTCTTCTTCTTGATTTTCTAGCATTTTTGCTATTTTACCTATTTCTGTATCCATTCCTGTAGATACGGCTACTCCTGAACCTCTTCCATATGTTGCAAGAGTGGACATGAATGCCATATTCTTCTGGTCACCTAAGGCTGTTCCATTACTATCTAAAATAAGTTCTGCATCTTTTTCTACTGGCACTGATTCTCCAGTTAGAGCAGATTCCTCAACTTTTAAATTAGCAGTTTCAATAAGTCTTATATCGCAAGGGACATATCTGCCTGCATCTAAAACTATTATATCCCCTGGCACTACATCCTCTGAAGGGATTTCTTTTAGCTCTCCATCCCTTTTTACTATGGCTTTAGGAGTTGCTAACTTTTTTAAAGCTTCTAAAGCCTTTTCTGCTTTTGATTCCTGTACCATTCCTATTACTGCATTTAAAACCACTACAAAGGCTATAATTACAGCATCAGCTGTTTCTCCAAGAATACCTGAAATTGCTGCAGCAACTAATAAAATATAGATAAGAGGATCATTTAATTGTTCAAAAAATAATCTAAGTTTTGATTTCCCCTTTTTTTCTGTTAATTCATTAGCGCCATATTTTTCCTTTCTTTTAGCTGCTTCTTCAGATGTAATACCATTTATAGTATCTACGGATAATTCCTTAATAACCTCTTCTTTGCTTTTATCAAACCACATAAAACTTCACCTCTTTTATATTATTTGTCATTATATTTAAATTATTAAACTCTTTTATAATCCTCTCCTTTCATATATTTAAATAAAAAAAGACCCTTGTCCTATAAAAATAGAACAAAGGTCTTGCAATCCCAATTACGAGTAACTATCCGGGCGTATATGCCGTCATGACGAATAGTTATAAACTTTTGCTACTCCCCTTCGTAAGATAAATTATAGCATATACTCCACCTATATACAATAACTTTTTATAGAAAAAATTAATATAAAATTATTCCTAAAACTGCTGCTATAACTATCACCAATATAGGGTGAATTTTTTTGGAAAGCAAAGCTCCCATTATTATTATTCCAATAAATACGCTTTTAAAATCCTTATAAGCTCCCTTAGCTAAGGATAAAAAGGCGGAAATAATAAGTCCTATTAAGGCTGGTCTCATTCCCATTAATGCTGCACCTAATGCTTTAGATTCTTTAAATTTTAATATATAATGGTTGGCTATGGATACCAATAAAAACGAAAAGCTTACAACCCCTAAAGTAGCAGCAAAGCTTCCCCAAAACCCTGCCACTTTATAACCTACAAAGGTAGCAGAATTTATAGCTATAGGCCCTGGTGTCATCTGAGAAATTCCTATTATATCACTAAATTCCTGATAATTTATCCATGACTTATTATTTACTATTTCCCTTTCTATTAATGGAAGCATAGCATAGCCTCCTCCAAAACTAAAAGCTCCTATCTTTAGAAAGATTAAAAATAATTGAATTAGAATCCCCAATCACTCCACCTTCTTCCTGTAATAAAGATATCCATAAAGCCCAGCAATTAGAATTACTATAACAGGATGTATATTAAGAATACTTATAAGAAAAACTGTAACTAAAATAATTATAATATTTATATAATTTTTTTCTACGGACTTTGAAAGACTGACCACAGCAATCAATATAAGCATTGGAACTGCTGCAGAAATTCCCTTAAAGGCTAAATCCACATAATGATAATTTCTGAATTCCATAAAAAAGGCAGCTATTAAAAGTATTGTCATAAAAGAAGGCAGCACTGTACCCAAAAGTGCCATAATTGCGCCTATTACTCCTCCTATTTTATATCCTATAAAAATTGAAGTATTTACCGCTAGAGCTCCAGGAAAGGATTGAGATATTACCAATATATCTAAAAAATCCTCCTTACTTATCCACTTCTTATTATCCACAACTTCCCCTTGAATAAGAGGAATCATGGCATAGCCTCCACCAAAAGTAAAAGCTCCTATCTTAAAAAAGCTCCAGAACATAGTTAAAAGCTTTTTCATCACTCCACCCCCAAAATATTAGAGAATTATGATAATCATGCCAGCCATATATTTATTATACACATATATTTATTATACATTAGATACATTACTTATAGAAAACTTCCTTTATTAGTGGCATTGATAATTAACGTATTATAATATTTCCATTTATATCTGTTCTTAATATATTAGTATTTATTTTTTTTAATCTATTTAGTGTTTCATTCTCAGGACTTTCCCTTCCATTACAAGTTATTATAGACATTTTGGGATTCACTATATTTAAAAATTCTTGGCTACAACTAGTATTTAAACCATGATGAGGCACTTTTAAAATATCACAATTATTTATTTCTTCTTTATACTTATTTCCAATTTCCTCCTCCATTTTCTTTTCTATATCCGCAGCAAATAAATATTTTTTACCTTTAATTTTCCCTAATAATACTATAGAATTATTATTTTCTATATGCTCATCATATTCATTTGGTACCATCCCTTTGAGGCTTAACTCCTTTTCCTCTATGATAAAATTCTTTTCTATATATTTAACTTCTATATGGCTTAAATATGCATGCCTATATATGATATCTCTCATGGAATTAGGATAGATAGGTATATATAGCTTTTCAACTTTTTTATTACTAAGGACTTTCTCTAATCCACCATAATGATCATCATGATAGTGAGTAAGTATTAAATAATTTATTGTTTTTACCCCTTCATTATCCAAATATTTAATAACCTTATCAGCTGTAGAATTAACTCCGGTATCTATTAGTATATTAAAACTTTTCCCCTTAATTAGAATACAATCACTTTGTCCTGTATCTAAGAAATGTATTTCATACTTTTCCTTTGCATAAACCTTTAAACTACATAGAATAATAGAAATTGCAATAACATAGCATATCTTCTTTAAGTATCTCAACTTTTTCACCTTCTTTTGTTACATTTAATATTAGTATTTCTATTACAATCTAATATATTTATTTATGGTTTAATTTCAAAGGAGTAAAATATTGGGTCAAAAAATAATTTGAAGGAATCCTTTCTAGAATTCCTTCCTTAAGAGTTTATATGCTATTTAGTCATTATTAGTTTACCTAATAAGCCTAGTTCCTTCATCGTCCTGCTTAATTAATCCTTTTTTCATAAGCCCGCCTAATGCTCTTTTAAAATAATTTTTGCTTTCATGAAATACTTCCCTTATTTCATCAGGTGAAGAGCTATCATTATAGGGCATAAAGCTATCATGCTCTTTTAAATATTTTAGTATGTCTTCCTGAAGCTTATCTCTTTCTTCCTTACCTGTTATTCTAGGAGTAAGGCCTAAAGTTCCATCCTCATATATTTTTTTAACCTTAAGTTTTAATGTATCTCCCATATTAACATCCATAAAATATTCATTTTTTAACAATATACCTTTATACTTATCTTCCACAGCCACTGCTAAATTTTCACTTTTATAAAGTTCAACTATTCTGCCCTGTACTTCATCTCCAATTTTATAATCCTCAGCTATTTCTAAGTACTCATCTACATCTGGTGTAGCTGCAAGTCTATTTGTTTTATCTACATAAACATAAAATAAATATTCTTTTCCCTCTTCTAAATTATACTTTCTTTCTTTTAAAGGAACAAGCAAATCCCTTTCCAGTCCAAAATCCACAAAACTACCTATTTTTGTGTTGTCTTTAACTTTAAGAAGAGCTACATCTCCTACCTTAGCCAAAGGTTCCTTCATGGTAGATATTAATCTATCCTGGGAATCTCTATATATGAATACCCTGACCTTTTGTCCTTCTTCTAATTCACCTTCCAGACAGCTGCCAAAAGGTAATAATATGTCATCTGTTGTATTCCCTGTTTCTGCATCTAAAAAGTAGCCTGGAGCTCCCTTTCTAGCTACAGTTAATTCATTAAATTCTCCTATTTTTATCACAAATGTCCCTCCAAAATATTTTATACTAGTTTATTTTATTAGCAATTTTTTTATAAAACTAAATTTCAATAAAGATCTTTCTTCAATATAATTAAAATATATAATTATAAAAATTAATGCTGCTAAACTTAGAATCCCACAAATGGTAAAACTAAATTCTAAAGAAATATCCGCCGCCTTACCAATGGCTATATTAGCCGCTGATGCTATTACATCACTTATCATAGCATACATAGAAAGCATAGTAGCTCTATCTGCTGTTTTAATAGATTTGTTTTGTATATCTAAGCTCAATGGCTGTACTAAAGCAAAGGCCCCTTCTATAACAGCTATTAATATTATAGTAATTATAGCACTATTAGAATAAGCTAACCAAAATGAAGCTATTGTAATCATAAATAATAAAAAATTAAACACTATTCTATGTCCAAAATTCTTACTTAGCTTATATGATTTAGCGGATGCTAAACATATTATTTGCATAAAAGCTGTTAATAATCCAAAATACTTTAAGTCTATACCTACATTTAAATATTTAGGTCCATTAAGAAATACACATATAGAATGAGTAGTTTCTCCTATTAAGGCAATGGCTATTATAAAAATAAAGATATTTTTATTTTGCGCTATATTTTTAAAGCTGTTTTTTATACTGATGTCCTTTTTATCATACTCCACATCTTTAATAAAAAAGATTAATATAAAAGCTATGCCATAAGGAAATATAGTAAGTAGTACTGGAAAATCCAAACTTTTCTTTATCATAAAGGTAGATAAAAAAGATGCTGTGAAAAATCCTCCTGCACTAGCTGCACTATACAAACTGAAAGCCCTTTCTGATTCCTTTTCTCCCACAGATAAATATATTAAAGCCGAATCACATCCAGATATTCCTGATATGCTCATAGAAACCACAATGGACTCTAAAAGAAATCCATAAAAATCATAGCTTTTATAAAATACTATTTTTGATATAAAAAATAAAAAATATGATACTATAAGGGCTTTTTTATATCCAAATTTATCACTAAAATGTCCCCAAGGCACCTCTAAAAGAATCATAGATAAAGTAAATATAAATTGTAATAAAAATATCTGATATAAATTAAGTCCTCTATATTGTCTAAAAATAGTAGCTATAGGCCCGTAAAAAACAAGGCCTTGCAAAAAAGCTGCAATGCACATTATATATAAATTTTTCTTATAATTATTCAATTTGATACACCCTCCGATTTTTATATATCACAAAAAGACCTTAATTAAAGGTCTTTTAAAAAACCACTTTTGGTGTATCAAATATCTACCATCATGCCTATCCTCATTTCATAATTACTAATTTACATTAGTATAACATATTCTTCAAATATAATGCTACCAATATTTACACAAGGGTTCTTAAATTTTCTAAAAATTCAAGAACCCCCATCTTATTATTTTTCTTATTTTATGATTATCCCCTTATATATTTGCAATGCCATATAGCTTATAAAGCTTAAATCAGATTTTAATTATTTAAATAAATCTCCACTAATAATTAATTTCTGAATTTCATTTGTTCCTTCGTAAATCTGAGTAATCTTAGCATCTCTAAACATTCTTTCAACTTGATATTCTCTCATGTATCCATATCCACCAAGCATCTGAACTGCTTCAGTAGTTACATGCATAGCTGCATTTGTACAAGCAAGTTTTGCTTTAGCAGCTGAAACACTAAATGGTCTTCCTTCCTGTTTATCAATAGCTGCCTTGTAAAGAATATATTTAGCTTGTTCAATTTCAAGATCTAATTCAGCCATTTTGAATGCTAAATACTGATTCTTATATAATGGTTTTCCAAACTGAATCCTTTCTTTCAAGTGTTGTTTTGCTATATTGAAAGCACCTTCTGCTATTCCAAGTCCTTGAGCAGCAACTCCAATTCTTCCACCATCCAATGTACTAAAAGCCACCTTTAAGCCTATACCTTCTTTCCCTCCAATTAAGTTTTCAGCTGGAACTATGCAGTTTTCAAAGAAAATTTCTGAAACTTGAGCTGATCTGATACCACATTTATTTTCAATTTTTCCCACCTTAAATCCAGGGAAGGATTTTTCTACTATAAATGCTGATATTCCTTTAGGTCCTTTTTCTTTATCAGTTATGGCTACAACCATAAAAGTATCGGATAGAGGTCCATTTGTGGTGAAGCATTTTGAGCCATTCAGTATGTAATGGTCTCCTTCCTTTACAGCTACAGTTCTAATTCCACTTGCATCTGATCCTGCGTTTGGTTCAGTTAATCCAAATGAACCAAGTTTCTTACCAGTTAACAAGTCTGGCAGATATTTTTTCTTCTGTTCTTCTGTAGCAAAGGAATATATTGCCCCTGAACATAATGAAGTTACAACTGAATATGATATACCCATAGCTCCTGATATTTTTGAAATTTCTTCAACAGCTAATGCATAGGATAGATAGTCTCCACCTGATCCACCATATTCCTTTGGATAAGGGAGCCCTATTAAACCCATCTCTCCCATTTTCTTATAAGCATCTAAAGGAAATTCTCCTCTTTCATCATAATCAACTACTATTGGTTTAAGCTCTTCTTCAGCAAAATTTCTTGTCATGTTCTGTATTAATTGTTGTTGTTCTGTTAATTTAAAATCCATATAAATTATCCCCCTTATTTAATAATTCAAGCTATTCACTTGATTATTTTTATATATTTTGCTTACTTTCCTTCCCATACTATAATAGTGCTATAGGTATTAATATAAGAGGCTACCCCAATGGGATAACCTCTTTATAAGCCTGCTATTATCTTGCAGGAACTTCATAAATTGAAAAAGTTTCTAATGTCATAACAGGCTTTTCCAATACATTAACTGCTGAATTCTGTTCTGGGATTCTTGCATTCTCAGCTATTTTAAATGATCTACATTGAATCTTTAATTTATTTCCACAAACACCTACTATTCTTCCATCTACTTCAATGAAGTCTCCTGCAAATGTAGGAGCTGTAAATCTAATATTTTCATATTTTTTACATTCGCCTTCATTGCCAGCATACATTGCACATAAGTTAGTAGCTACATCGCCCATTAATTCTACTGTATATGAACCATTAACTAATTCTCCTGCATAATGAGCATGTCCTGATGACATACGAACACGTATCATAGCTTCATAATCCTTTTCTGGCTTTACAAATACATCTGCCATTTAAAGCACCCCCATAATTTTAAAATTATTTTAATTTAGGTCTAGTGATTAATCCCACTTATTTTCTACAACTCCGCTAGGTTGTACACCTCTTTGCATAGGTTTCTTAACTACTAGTGTTCCAATTGCTTCACAAACTAATACTGGAGGATCAAGTGCTACTACATCGTTTTCAGCAGCGTTTTCTTTTCCTAAACGTTTTGCTGGAGTAGCAACTTTATAAGTCTGAAACTTGCAAGTTCTTGATGTATTTCCTAATTTTATAATTTTTCCTCTGCATTCAATAATATCTCCTACATAAACTGGAGCTAGGAATTCAACGTCATCATAGCCTAAGAATAATGATTCGTCTCCATCCTGTAATACACATAACTCTGTTCCAACATCACCGTAAATATCTAGATGCTTATTAGGCTGAACAACTCCTCCTAAATAATGAGCATCTTCTGAATTCATTCTATACCTAAGTATAGATTCTCTTACCATAAACGGCACCCCCATTTTTTAACTTTTTTGTAGGCTATTAACTTGTTCCTACACTTAAGATTATATACCTAATAGTAAGAATATTTTGTAAAATTCTATTGATTATTTAAATTTTTTATCCTCTCGTTTCTGCATTTATACCCTATACATGCTTGAAAGATTCATGAATTTCACTTTTATGCATTCTTTTAATGCTAAAAGGTGTATTATTATAACCATATAAGTAAAATTAAGGATAACGATTTATGTAACATTTATTGCACAGATAAAAATATCTGAAATTATTCATTACTAAAAGATTTCATATAGTTAATAATAATAGTATGATAATTGATATAACAAGGAGTGATTTATTATGGATAGATTTGTCATAGTCTGCTTACTAAAGGGAGAGACTCTTAAATTCCATGAAAAACTGGTAGAGGAGGTCTGTGATAAATACAAGGTTAAAAAGCAAAAGCTTCCTGCTCATTTTACAATAAAAGCGCCCTTTGAAACAGATAAAATAGAAGAAATAGAAACCACTATAGAAAATTTCATAAAGGATAAAAGCAGGGAAGATATTCTCATTGATGGTTTTGGTCATTTTAGAACAGATGTAGTGTTTATGAAGATTATTCCTTCTAATGGAGCAATTAAGCTTCATGATACTTTTATTGATGAATTAAAAAAAGTATCATGGCTTCATTGGAAAGGACACGAAGGCAAGGAAAAAATATTTCACTGCACTATAGTTACTCGCTTAAGAGAAAATAGCTTTACCTCTATATGGGAGTATGTAAATAATTATAATCCACAGTTTAACACCTATTTTGATAACATATCCATACTTAAATGGCAGGATTTTAGATGGATGACTTATAGGGAGTATGCCTTATAAGTTGACAATTGACAATTGACAGTGGACAGTTAAGGATAAGAGCTAAGAAGCAATATGAAACTAAAATAAATATAAAATAAAAATTTCTCCTATTCATACAATATAGCTCTTGCATGAATTGCATATATTTGTAAAATGATACCCCTTTTCCATATTTTTAGTCGTAATTAGCATATACTATTAATTTAAATGTTGTATATTAATATGAAATAAATCATTATTATATATAGAATTTACATGAATATTATTATATAATATATAATATGTTTTTTAAAAATATGGAAGGGAAAGGAAAGACTACCTATGACATTGTATGATGAGACCAATATAAATATTATTAAAGATGACTTAAGATACTTAAAATTATTAAGTACTAAGTATCCTACTATTTCTTCTGCCAGTGCAGAAATTATAAACCTACAGGCTATTTTAAATTTACCTAAGGGAACAGAACATTTCATAAGCGATATTCATGGGGAATATGAATCCTTTACCCATATGCTTAAAAATGCTTCTGGAGTAATTAAAAGAAAATTAGATGATATATTTGGTACTTCCCTTATGGAAAAAGATAAAGCTAGTCTAGCTACTTTAATTTATTACCCAGAAGAAAAGTTAGAATTACTAAAGGAAGAAGACATCGATTTAAACGAGTGGTATAAAGTTACATTATATAGACTAATTCAAGTATGCAAATCCGTATCTTCAAAATATACACGCTCAAAGGTTAGAAAAGCTCTACCAAGTGATTTTGCATATATTATTGAAGAATTACTAAATGAGCAAGCAGATAGAATTAATAAACAAGAATATTACACTGGCATTATTAACACCATAATAGATATTGGATGTGCTAATTCCTTTATAATTGCTCTATCAAAGGTAATTCAAAGACTTGCAGTTGATAGGCTTCACATTGTTGGTGATATCTATGATAGAGGTCCTGGTGCTGAAATTATTATGGATGCACTTATGGATCATCATTCTATTGATATTCAATGGGGTAATCATGATATTTTATGGATGGGAGCAGCTTCTGGTTCAAAAGCTTGTATAGCCAATGTATTAAGAATATGTTTAAGATATGCAAATTTGACCACAGTGGAAGATGGCTATGGTATAAACCTTTTACCTTTAGCTAGTTTTGCTATGGAAACCTATACAGATGATCCCTGCAATAGCTTTATTCCTAAAACTTTAGATAAAGTATTGAACGATAATGACAAAGCTTTATTTGCAAAAATGCATAAGGCTATATCCATTATACAGTTTAAATTAGAAGGGCAAAAAATATTAAGACATCCTGAATTTCATATGGACTATATGCTCCTTTTAGATAAAATAGATTTTGAAAAAGGTACTGTAGTGGTAAATGGTAAAGAATATAAATTAAATGATACTAATTTTCCTACAATTGATCCATCAGATCCTTTTAAGCTAACACAACAAGAGGAAGCCGTTATAAATAAACTTAGAAATTCATTTATAAATAGTGAAAGGCTTCAAAAACATATTAGATTTTTGTACAGTAAAGGAAGTCTATATTTAGTTTATAACTCAAATTTACTGTTCCATGGTTGTATACCATTAGCTGATGATGGTTCATTTAAAACATTAGAAATAGAGGGAAAAAACTTTAGCGGGAAATCGCTACTAGATGTCTTTGAGCGATATGCTAGAGAAGCTTATTTCTATAAAAATGATTTGGCTGTTAAAAATTATGCCATGGATATAATGTGGTACCTATGGTGTGGCCCTTATTCACCTTTGTTTGGAAAAGAAAGAATAACCACTTTTGAAAGATATTTTATTGACGAAAAAGAAACCCATAAGGAAAATAGAAATACTTATTATAAATTAAGAGACGAAGAAGAACTTTCTAATAAAATATTTGCAGAATTTAATTTAGATCCTGAAAATTCTCATATAATAAATGGACATATACCTGTAAAAACAAAGGATGGCGAAAGTCCTATAAAGGCTAATGGTAAATTATTAGTTATAGATGGAGGTTTCTGTAGAGCTTATCAGCCCGAAACCGGAATTGCAGGATACACTTTAATTTATAATTCCTATGGTTTTTTATTATCCTCCCACGAGCCTTTTGAATCAACCAAAAAGGCCATAGAAGAGGAAAAGGACATACTTTCATCTACTGTTATACTAGAACATGCTGCTACAAGAAAAAGAGTTGAAGACACAGATATAGGAGCAGAAATTAAAAATCAAATTAATGATTTAAAAAAACTACTTGTAGCCTATAGAAAGGGCTTAATTGACGAGAGAGATGGTGGTTAAAAAGTGCTTAGCACTTTTTAAGTTGACAGTGGACAATTTTTATATTTTCAAATAAACATAAAATCTCCAAATCTAAATATTAGACTTGGAGATTTTATTAGTTAGTAGCATCATTTCCGAATTTAATTTCCATATTACGCTTTTGATTATTTTCCATATTATTTAAAAGTCTCATGTCCCTATATAAAAAAGCCCCAGTTAACACAGCTGATAAAACATCTGATATTGGTCCAGCCATCCATACTCCATCTAATTTAAATATTGGCGGAAGTATAATTAGCATTGGAATGAGAAGTATTACCTGCCTGGAAAGGCTTAAGAATATAGCTATTTTAGCCTTTCCTATAGCTTGAAAATAGTTTGAACTTATTATCTGGAATCCTATGATTGGCAAAGCTATCATGTCAATTCTTATGCCATGGGCTCCTATAGCAATAAGTTGAGTATCTTCCTTGTTAAATATGCTTATTAAAGCTTCTGGAAATGACTGTATAATTATAAATCCTATGGTAGCTATAATAACTCCTGCAGTTACTGCAATTTTTAATGTTTTCTTAACTCTATCATACTGCTTTGCTCCATAGTTATATCCTACAATTGGTTGATAACCTTGGTTTATTCCAAACATAGGCATAAAAAAGAGCATTATTATACTATTTATAATTCCCATTGCTCCTACTGCCAAATCTCCACCATATGTTACTAGTTCCTTATTGTATAGGGTAGTAACAAGGCTTGAAGCCAACTGCATAGCAAAAGGTGAAACTCCTACAGAAAAAATGTCTTTTACTGTAGGTGCATTTAATTTTAAATTTTCCTTCTTAAATTTTAATGTGCTTTTGCCACTTAAAAAATAATATAGTACCCATGCTGATGATACAGCCTGAGATAATATAGTAGCTATAGCCGCTCCTTCTACTCCCATTTTAAAAATGAAAATAAATATAGGATCTAGAATAGTATTTAAAACTGCCCCTATCATCATGGTAGCCATAGCAATTCTAGGATTTCCTTCTGCACGAATAATATTATTTATACCAAAACCTATATTTTGAAGCAGCGCCCCTCCAATTATATATTTCATGTAATCTCTAGCATATGGCAAGGTATCTGCACTAGCACCAAATACTTTAAGTATACTGTCTAAAAAAGTTACCCCTAGCACACTTATAATCAATGATATTACTACATCCAATACTAAAGCATTTCCTAGTATTTTTTCCGCTTCATCTTTTTTCTTTTCTCCAAGTTTTATAGAAACCATAGTAGAAGAACCTATTCCTACTAACATTCCAAAGGCCATGTTGATTATGGAAAGAGGAAATCCTACAGCTATACCTGATATAGCTAAAGAACCTACCCCTCTTCCTATAAATATTCTATCTACCATGTTATATAATGCATTAACTAACATTCCTACAATAGCTGGAATAGAGAATTTTAATAAAAGTTTTCCTATACTCTCTTCTCCTAACTGTTTTGATCTATCCAACCAATCCCCTCCTAATCTAAAAATATTGCTGCACAATATTTTTATAGTGTAATCATTTTATTATATACAAAGTGTCCATGTTTTTCAATAACTAAAAAGGATATGCAGTGAATACCATATTTATCACATGCATATCCTTTTTGCTAAACTATTGATGCTAAAAGTAATACTTCTTCATTATCATTATATATTTTATCAAATTGAGATATAGGAAGAGGGTTTTTGCCCTTACCTACTTCTATTGTATATCCTGGCCTTCTAAAGGCTTCTATGAACCAATCCTTATAGCCTGCATATGCAGTTATGCCAGAAGCCTCCTCTAAACTATATCCGCTAGCCTTTGAAAATAGTTCGCCTATTCTTCTTGAACCCGGTGGAATTATATTATCATACTGCCAATATATAACCTCACCTTGGCTATGATAGGCAATAACTAGTCTAAAATTATGATTCTTTGTAAAATTTACTACAGCTTGGGTTTCTGGCTCTGATTCTGGATAAAGTCCTGAATACCTGGTAGGACCCGGTCCATAAATTCCATATAACTTTTCTGCTTCTTTAGATTGCTGCCATGAAGCATTATAATTATGATTTAAATCTACTCCCCTATTATTAGCTTCCCAGTCCTTTGAAAAATCAGTACTTCCATTGTTCCACACTATTAAATCATTATAATAAGGATTATCTTTACTAAGTCCATTTAATACTAAATCCACTCCATCAGGATTAACCATAGGCATTATATAAATACTGCTTTTACTCCATATATCAGCAACATCATATCCTCTCATTTTTCTCCCCAATGCATAGTTATTAGCAAAATTCTCTATAAATTTCATTAATAGAGGGGAAGTTATCCATTCCAAAGCATGATGCGCAGCATTATAAAAGACCTGATTTGATCCAGCTCCAAGCTTTATATAATATAAATTTTTTCCTAAAAGGCTTTTCCCCGCTACCCCTATAGTTATAAAAGGGTATCTGGCCTTCAGCCCTTCTATGTCATTGATTAGTACATCATAGGTATAATTAATATCTGTTTGAACTACATCTTCTATTTTCTTTAGCATTGATTGTATTCCCATTACATCTGAACCCTTAGAACCTAATTTTAAAACTCTCATAAAATCCACCACAATATTATTGTTACTATTATTAGTTTATTTTTTTATCATCCATATGTGAATAAAATTTTAATGTAATATTGACAAGAATATATAAAAAATATATAATGAACGTTGTTCAAATGAATTTTATTATATGTATTTATGAGGTGTTTTATTTGGCAAAAATGATTGAAAATCCTAAACAGCTTATATTAAATAAATCCAAGGAAATTTTATATACTGAAGGTTATAAAAAATTGAGTATGCGAAATATTGCCAAAGCTTGCAATATAGCTATTGGAACAATTTATAATTACTATTCTACTAAAAAAGATCTAGTTATAGAAATGATGACTGAATATTGGGAAGAATATTTTTGTGTAGTTGAAAAACTAATAAATTCAAATGATAATTTTTATATAAAGCTAAATAATATTTTCAATGAACTTAGCATTTTTATTAAGACCTTTAAGGAAGTATGGCTAAAAGCTGAATTTTATGATACCCCTGATTATATAACAAGCGGAGTGGAAAAGGAATCGATTTACATAGAAAAATTAATCAGAAAAATTGAAGATATTTTAATAAAGGAAGCTTCTAATAAAAATTCTGCAATTCATATTAAACTAGATTCTTATGAAACAGCCAAATTTATCTTAATGAATTTTATTACAATGATACGTATGCCTCTTTTTCAATATTCATCCTTTGAATGTTTTTTAAAAGAATTACTAAAATAAATCATATCTAAAAGATTGAATTATTATAGGAGGATTATTATGTTAGCTTATGCAGTAATATCTATCAATTTAGCCCTATTATTTTATACAATAGGAGTATGGAGTGAAAAGAAACAAGGAGAATTAAAGAGGTGGCATCTAATTGTATTTTGGATTGGTCTAGTATTTGACACTTTGGGGACAACCATTATGGGCAACATTGCTAATGGAGGCTTTAAATTTAATTTTCATGGTATAACAGGTTTATTAGCAATAGTTTTAATGCTTTTCCATGCACTTTGGGCGACTTTTGTTTTAATTAAAAATGATGAAAAAGCAAAGTCTAATTTCCATAAGTTTAGCATTTTTGTGTGGATTATCTGGCTAATTCCTTTCATATCCGGTGCAATTTTTGGTATGTTAAAATAAACAGATTTCTAAGCTTTAGAGAAGCTTTTACTTCCCTTAAAGCTTGGAAACCGTTATCTAGGGATGTAGCCGCTCTTTACTCCCACTTTTATTTTAATTATTTTTTAGCTCTTCAAAATTGACTTTTTCAAGTTCATCCTCAAGTACCTTTTGAATGGTATCTAAGTGTTTATGAACACTACAATTGAAGTTTCTATTTGCGTTACAGAAACTATCATTTTTTAAACAACGATTAATAGCTATTGGGCCATCTATAGCTTCTATAACTTCCTTTAAACTTATGTCTTTACTATTCTTTAAAAGAGCATATCCTCCATTTACTCCTCTAAAGGATTTAATTATACCTGCTTTTATTAACTTTCTTAATAGTTTTAATAAAAACCTTAAAGGTACGCAGCCCCTCTCAGCTATAGTTTTAGCATCTAACTTCGCCCCTTCTCCTTCTTTGGATAATATTAAAACAGCTCTTATAGCATAATCCGCTTCTTGAGTTATATTCATAATTCATCACCTTATTATTTATATTCTACATTAACTATACTTATATAGTCCTCTTTATATTATTATCTACATAAATAAATGTCAATACTCTTTTTTAGCTTACTAACATAATAAAGCTTCTATATTTATTCTTTATAATTTTTTATTTATTATTTTAAAAAATATTTATAAATTAACGGAAACGTCATAAATAAGGTTTAAGCACAATATATTGTATATGTAAATATGGTATAATACTATATATGCTATCAAATGGTACTTTTACATTTTAAATAATTATTGTATACTAAATAAGCATTACTTTAAAGGGAGGTATTAAACCTTGGAATTTTTAAAAGGAATAGATTCTATTCATAAAATTGTAAAAAGGTATTTTACTAAGGAGTTGGAAAAAAATAAAAATTTGTCAGTTTATGATTTATTCAACTGGAAGAAAGTCGATGTATTTTTGAAGGATCATAAAACGGGAAAAGTTTTAGTAGATATGAAGGATTTGGAGTTTCCGGAACATTACTCACAAAACGCATGTGATATCATAGCTTCAAAATACTTCAGAAAAGCTGGAGTCCCAAATGAATGTGGATATGAAAATAGTATGAAACTGGTAGCTCATAGAATGGTAACCTTTTGGTGTGAAGCTTTAACTGATGAGGGCATTTTGAAAACAGAAGAGGAAAAGATCATATTTTATGATGAAATGGTGTATGCCTTACTTGCTCAAATGTATGCACCTAATTCACCTCAATGGTTTAATACAGGACTGTCCCTATGCTACGGTATAAAAGGAAATAAACAGGGAAATTATTATTACGATGAAACCTTAGAAAAAGTTGTAGAAAGCGAAGATAATTATACTAGGACTCAAGCTTCCGCCTGTTTTATACTATCAATAGAAGATAAGCTTTTAGGACATCATTCTATTTCAGAGCAATTTGTAACTGAAACAAAGCTCTTCAAAGGTGGCTCAGGGACAGGTACTAACTTTTCTTCACTAAGAGCTAAAGGCGAGCTTCTATCTGGCGGTGGAGTATCATCTGGTCTTATGAGTTTCTTAAAAGGATTAGATAGAAATGCTGGAGCCATAAAATCTGGAGGTACTACAAGACGTGCAGCTAAAATGGTATGTCTTGATATAGATCATCCTGAAATATTAGATTTTATAACATGGAAAGCTCATGAAGAAGATAAAGTAAGAGCCCTTGGTAAAATGGGATATGACACAGATATTGATGGAGAAGCTTATGAAACTGTATCTGGTCAAAACAGTAACAACTCTGTAAGATTTTCAGATGAATTTATGAGAAAAGTTGAAAATTTACATAAAGATCCTGAAGCTACTATAGAATTATCAGGACGTGCAGATACTTCTGTAAATAAGAAAGTTAAAGTTAAAACTCTATGGGATGCTTTTATTAATTCCGCTTGGCAGTGTGCTGATCCTGCTCCTCAATTTTCAGATACATTTAATGCATGGCATACATGCCCATGTGGAGAAGATGGATTATACAATGCTAAACATAATAGAATAAATTCTACAAATCCTTGCGGAGAATATGCTTTCTTGGATGATAGTTCATGTAATTTAGCTTCTATAAATATATATAATTTTTACGATGATGAGAAAAAAAGCATTGATTTAGAAGGGTACCTTCATGTAATAGGTCTTGTACAATTAATTTTAGAAGCATCTATCCATTGGGGACAGTTTCCTACTAAAGATATAGCTAGAAAAACTTATATGTTTAGAACTACAGGTCTAGGTATAAGCAATTTAGCTTCATTGCTTATGGTTATGGGATATCCTTATAATTCAGAAGAAGCTAGAAACTTATCCTCAGCTTTAATAGGAATTTTAACAGGATACTCCTATTATGTTTCATCATTAATGGCTAGAGAAGTAGGTACCTTCCCAAAATATGAAATTAATAAAGAATATATGCTAAAGGTTATTAGGAACCATTGTAGAGTGGCTGGTGCATTACCTAATTCAAGTGATTCTTCAAAAACATCTGACTATGAAGGATTAAACTATGATCCTGTGAAAATAAATCACGATATACTTATAAAAGAATCCTTGCAAGATGTAAGTGAGCTTCTTAAAGACTGTTGGACTATGGCTTTACAATCAGGAGAAGAATTTGGCTACAGAAATGCTCAGGTTTCTGTAATTGCACCTACAGGAACTATTTCCTTTGCCATGGATTGCGGTGCTACTTCCATAGAGCCATTTTTTAGTCATATTGCATATAAAAAATTATCTGGCGGAGGAATGATGACAGTTATAAATCCTGTTATTAAAGTAGCTCTTAAAAATTTAGGTTATTCTAAAGAGCAGATAAATGATATCTTAGAATATGTTTTAAGAAAAGAAACTGTTGAAAATAATGGATTTAAATATGAAAAGGTAATTGACGGAAAAATAGAAGGCGCTCCTCATATTAAAGAAGAGCATCTTCCTATATTTGATACAGCAAACAGATGCGGCAGCGGAGATAGATATATTAATCCTATGGGGCACGTCTTAATGGTAGCTGCTATAACTCCATTAATCTCTGGTGCTATATCAAAAACTGTAAACCTTCCTAATGAGGCTACTGTAGAAGACTTTAAAAATGTCGTTTTAGCTTCTTGGAAACTTGGCATAAAGGGAATTACTCTTTACAGGGATGGTTCAAAGGCTAGTCAGCCTTTAAATACTAGTTTAAATCCAGATAAGGATTTAAAACTTGAAGACTTAACCTACGATCAGCTTTTGGCTAAAGCAAAAGAACTTCAAAAGGGAATTAAATATTCCAGAAGAGATAAACCTGTAGGAATAAGAAGAGGGACTACCCATCCTGCTCAAATAAATGATGTTAAAATTTATACCACTGTAAATAGAAGAGAGAATGGTGAAATATCAGAAATATATATAACTACAGATAGAGAAGGAACTATAATTATGGGACTTTTGAATTCTCTTTCAAAAGCTTTATCTGTTATGCTTCAATATCATGTACCGCCACAGGATATTTCAAGAATGCTTAGAGGGCAAAAATATGAGCCTTATGGTTTTGTTCAAAAACATCCTTATATAAAATCTGTAAGTTCTATTTCTGATTTGATAAGCAAAATAATAGATATTGAACTTGGTGATTATTCAACCTGCCAAGTAAAGCCCGAAAATTATGACTCAAATACTAATAAAGTAAATATAGTTTCCACTCAGGAAATTATAGAAGATCAACTAGTTACTGATGGTATGGATGGTGTAGAAACCCCTAAAAATAGCGCTAAAAATAATGAAAATAATAAAAATAACGGGGACGGTTATGAAGATTCCACACCTAACAGTTCTCAATCAAAAACAAAAGGGGAAAGGGTTTATGGTTCTACTTGCCCTAATTGTTCCAGCACTAGAATGGTGAGAAATGGCACCTGTATGGTTTGCTTAGACTGCGGCTCCACCACTGGATGCAGCTAAGGTCAGGGTACAGAGTATAGGCAATTATAAAAAATAAATAGCAAAGATTCAAGTGATTTTTAGCTTCAGATGAAGTTTGTTAAAAAATTCAGAATGCAAACTAAATCTACTAAAAGGTCTTAATTTAAAGGGAGCATATATAGATTTATGTAAATTAATCTATATATGCTCCCTTTAAATTAATTTCAACAACTGTCAATTGTCAACTACCCTAAAGTCTTCTTATGGTTTTCTATAATTATTCCTGTGCCTATAAACACTAATCCTATAAAAGATGATATTAATATCTTTTCACCTAAAATGAAAAAAATATATACTAAAGATATAAATGGAGTAATAAATATAGTGTTAGACATTTTAGCTGTATCCCCGTATTTTAAAGCTAAGAACCAGCATACAGATGCCAATCCGCTACAGCATGTCCCCATCCATATTATGCCTAATAATTGTTTTAAACTTATTTTGGGTATTGATGAAAATAAAATTAGGTAGACAGTTATATATATAAAAGCAAACATATAATAAAACATAGTAGAGGAATATCTTTCATAGTTTTGCTTTTTACCTAGTACTGAAAAGAAGCCATAGCATATAGCCCCTAGCATAGCTAAAATATCACCTTTTAATGTTTGTGGCGAAAAGCTTAATGTTAACTGTCCCTTTGAAGCTACAAGATATATACCTATAAATCCTAGAATTATAGATATTAATTTCTTAAAATTAAAAGGCTCCTTTAATATTAAAGTAGCAAAAATAACTACCCATACTGGCCAAGTATAATTTACAATAAAGGCCTCTTGAGCTGGAGCATAGGTTAGTGCTCCATAATAAAAAATATAATACAAAAAAACCCCAACAAAAGACATACGGGCAAAATTTAGATAATCCTTCTTATCATAATTTTTTATTATGTATAATTTCCCATGCAAGCAGCATATAACAAATAAACTTATGGAAGCAATAAGAGATACATAAAACAACAATTGATAATTATTTAAATCCTTTAGCATTATCTTACCTATAGATGGAGCTGACCCCCACAACATAGCAGCTATAAATACATATATATATGATAATTTCTCTTTATTTATAGTTTTATTTTTTACAGATAAATAAGTATTTTTCTGTGCCATAATGCTCTCTCCTTCGTATATTAAAAAATATTCATCTAAGTAAAATTATAGCATATCTATATAATATTTATCACAAATAAAAAGCTCCCTTTGCAAGTTATAGTTTTAGACTATAAGCCTAAAATAAAATGCAAAGGGAGCAATATGTTTAATTTATATTTATTGAACATTGATATTGTCAGGAAGTAATAAAAAATTTAAATTTCTAAAAACATTTTTATAGGAAATGTCATTAGCTATATCTCTTGCTTCTTTTAAACTTCTAGCTTTAAAAGTGAAATGTCCACCTTCTTTATTATAAAATCCTCCCCCGATTAAATATCTAGCATTTTCAGTAGTTTCCCTTATGTCCTGTCCATTGACATTATAGTATATTTTTATAAATAATTTGTTATTCATAAAGTATATCTCCCCCTTAAATCCTAGGTCTACATTTGTACATCTATAATAAGTATATTAGCTTCTTCCATTAAATATTCCATTTTTATTATAGCGAACATACGTTCTAATGTCAATAGAAAAAAATGCTGCGAATCACAGCATTTTTTTAAAATTAAAATTATTTTTAATAGGTCTTTTTGATAATACTCCAGGAGCTTTTATATCATAATATTTAAAGTAATCCAGGATTTATGCTATTACCCATTGATTTTCACTGAAATTTCCTTTAAAAAATCCTGAATTTTATTCATATAATTATTTTCCTTAAAATCCTTACTGTGCAGTTTTAAAGTAGCAATAGGTATTTTACCTATTAATTCTACAACATCTTTATATACCATATTAGATGAGGAACCCTTCTGGGTAGAAAAAAGTGCTACATTCTTAAATTTTTGTCTATTTTCATGTATATAAGTTCTAATGGCTGGTGATATATGAGCTGCCCATACAGGAGTACCTATTATAACTAAATCATACATGGATGGATCTTTTTTTATAGGTTTTATTACAGTCATGCTTTTTTTAAAACCTTCCCTGCCAGCCTTAATATATCCAACTATTCCTTGTCTATTCTTTGCATCGTGTATTTCTTCTACACTACAGCGAAGCTTTTCCTTTATAATTTTCGACACATCTTTCGTAGTACCAGTTCTTGAATAATATACAACTAGTACCTTCTTATCCTCCATATTATTCACTCCTCTTTTAAAATTAATCTATTAAAATATCTTTAATAATTCTTTCCGCATTCTTATAGCATATCTTTTCTATTTCTTCTTCGGAAAACCCTTCCTTATCTAAAGCAATTACCAACTTCTCCATTTGAGATATATCCTGAATCTCCACGGGGCAAGATATACCATCAAAATCCGTTCCTAGTGCAATACATTGAACTCCACCTACATTTTTAATATGCTTAATATGCCTTACCATATCCTCTATGTTGCTTACACCTGTATTATCGTCCCCCATAGTTTTCAAAAAACCATTGCAAAAATTGATTCCCATAATTCCTCCCTTTTCTGAAAGAAGTTTTATCATTTCATCTGTTAAATTTCTTCTGTGAGGTGTAATAGCTCTTGCATTAGAGTGAGAAGCTATAAAAGGATCCTTTGAATGTTTAGCTACTTCATAGAATCCTCCATCGGAAAGATGGGATACATCTATTATCATCCCTAAATTATTCATTTCCTCTATTAGTTCTACACCAAAAGTAGTTAATCCTTTTTCCATATATTTATCTTTACAATTTGGATATCCTATTTCATTTTTATAATTCCAGGTAAGAGTTATAAGTCTTACTCCTAATCTATAAAAATTTCTAAGATTATAGAGTTTTCCTTTTAGTGCTCCACCATCCTCTATGGTCAAAAAAGCTGATATTTTCCCCAAACTTTTATTATTACATAATTCATTATAATTTCTAGCCAGTCTTATATTATCTTCATTTTTCTTTAATTCTAAATAAAATCTGTCTAACATCTTAAGACAGGTATCTAAAGAATCTTCACATTCCTCTTTATCTATAAATAGAGCAAAAAATTGTGCCAATGAATTCCCACCCTTAAGTTTTTCTATATCCACAGACAAATCATTTTTCTTTAAGTTTTTCTCTTCTTTAGAATTTACTAACTTATAGATAGTATCACAATGCATATCTATGATATTCAACATTATCACCTCTCCTTAATCATATTACAGTATAGAATAAATTGCTATATAATTTCTAAATAACCAAAAAACCCTATAATAGTAGGGTTTTTCTTAGGTAAATTAAAATATAAACAAAAAGACACTGATTATATTAAATTCAATGTCTTATTTGTTATTTCCTTATTTTTTCTTTTCTGTATCTTTATTATTTTTTACCCTGTTTGGCTTTGCCTTAGGTTTAATTTTAACATCATTTTTTTTATTCTTCATAGCCAATCTATCATCATTAAATAAGTCTATAAACCATAGTATTAGCACAACAAATATTCCAGAAACCACCATACCACCTGCAGTAGTATTAAAGCCTGGTTTAACCATTGTTGGAGTTGTCAAAATTGCTATAGCTATAGCAAATATTACCCATTTATTAGGCTTATACTTTGATAATACAAAGACCTTTAAAAGATTATAAATTATTATTACTATAAATGAAAAGATTAATAATTTTACGAAATAAAGCCAAGACATATATTATTTCCCCCTTTCATAATTAAGCCTACTATATATTATTGTATATTTTTTTAAATATATCAACAGTAATTTAAATTATTTTGTATAATAGTTATATAATATTAAATTATAGAGGTGATTTTTATGGAACTCACTAAAAATCAGCAATTAGATTCTCTTGACATGGAAATATTAGGTGTACTATTAAAAGATTCTAGGATCCCATTTTTAGAAATTGCAAGAAAGTGTCATGTAAGTGGCGGGACAATACACGTTAGAATTAAGAAAATGGAAGATATGGGTATAATAAAAGGGTCCAAGCTTATAGTTGATACTGCAAAATTAGGATATGATATATGTTGTTTTATAGGAATTAATTTAGAGAAAGCATCTTTTTTAAGCTCTGTATCTGAAGAGCTTGAGAAAATACCAGAGATAGTAGAATTATACTATACCACTGGAGAGTATTCAGTTTTTTTCAAAGTAATATGTGAAAATATATCTCATCTTCAAAAACTTCTTGCTGAAAAGCTTCAGGTTATTGAAGGCGTTCAAAGTACCACTACTGTTGTATGTTTACTTCAGAAGATAGATAGAAACATACAGTTATAGAGAAATTCAAGCCAAAAGGTTTGAATTTTTTCTTTTTAAGGCTATATTTTTTCCTAAATGGTTATATTTTTTTATTTCTTGGTAAAAATATAACTAACAGAATTAAATTAACAAAGGAGATGTAAAGTATGCGAGCTTTAGACGCAACCGCACTTGTATTAGTTGTTATAGGAGCTATAAACTGGGGATTAATAGGATTTTTTAGTTTTGACCTAGTAGCTGCCCTTTTTGGGAACATGACTGCTTTCACTAGAGTTATTTATGCTCTTGTTGGAATAGCTGGTATTTATGCTCTTTCATTCTTTGGAAGAGACAGAGAAGTTAGAGAAGCTAAATAATATTAATTTCTTGCAATAAAAAAGAAATGTGAATAAAATCCACATTTCTTTTTTATTTTAATTCATATTTGCTGCCTTTTTTTCAACTACACTATTTCCTTTAGTTTCTTCAATTGGTTTTCCTAATATATATAAACTCAATACTGTTGCTGCTATTGATATAGGTAAAACAATATATATTGGTAAACCTAATCCTACTGGTATATATCCAAATACTACAGTAATAAATGCTACCACTAAGGAATACCACATTTGAGTCTTTACATGATCCAAATGATCACAGGCTGTACCCATAGAAGAAAGTATAGTTGTATCTGATATTGGCGAACAATGATCCCCAAATATTGCTCCAGTCATAACAGAACTACAACATACTATCATATACTGTGGATCTCCCCCGCCTATGCCGTGAGCTAGTGGAATTGTAAGAGGCATAAGTATTCCCATAGTGCCATATGAGGTTCCTGTAGCAAAGGATATTATGGATCCCATTATAAATATAATAGCTGGCAAAATAAACTTTGGTAAGGCGTTTGATAACACCGCTACTAAGAATTTTGCTGTACCAAGTTCTTTTATAACTCCGCTTAGTGACCAAGCTAATAATAATATTACACAAGTAATTATAAGGGATTTCATTCCTTCAATCCAAGCATCTATAGCTTCTCCTAACTTAAATATCTTTTTGTGCACTCCCATGCCCATAGCTACTATGCTTGCAACCAATGCTGCCTGGAATAAAACTATGCTGGCATCCGAATTACTAAAAGTTTCTCTTATTGCTGCAAAAGATGCTGGACTATTTGTAATAATAGCTTTTAAAGCCGTATCTTTTCCTGCCATTATACTTTCATATCCATTAAAATAAAATCCAGCAAAAGCTACTACTAGCAAAGTTCCTATGGGAATTATAGCATTCCATATACTTAGTTTTATGCCTTCCTTTGGCTCTAGGTTAGTTGCTTCTGAAGAAACCATTGGTTTTGCATCATCACTAATAACCTTTCCTGTAGTTCTTGCTCTTCTTTCTGCCAAAAGCATAGGGCCAAATTCCCTTAATGTTAATGCAGAAACAGGTACAAATATTAAAATTAATATATTATAAAATCTATAAGGAATAGTTTGTATAAACAATCCATAGGCATTTACACTCTGCCCTATGGATGCATATGCATCTTTAATTAAACTTATTTCATATCCTATCCAAGTAGATATCAATGCAATGCCTGATATTGGTGCAGCAGTTGCATCTACTATAAATGAAAGCTTTTCCCTTGAAACCTTCATTTTATCTGTAACTGGTCTCATAATTGGACCTACTATAAGTGAATTGGCATAATCATCAAAGAAAACTAGTATTCCTAAAAGCCAAGTTATTATCTGAGCACTAACTGGACTCTTAGCCTTTTTAGCAAGGCTTTCTGCTACAGCTTTTGTTCCTCCCATCTTTGAAACCAAAGCTATAAGTCCACCAATTGCCATACATTGAAGTATAATACCAGCATTCCATGGATCTGCTAAGGATCCTCTTAGCTTGTCTACAATGCCCAAAAATCCATAAAAAAGGGCTCCAAAAATATTATGTCCTGATAGTTGTAATAAAAATGTTCCTGAAAATACACCTAAAAAAAGTGAGAGAACAACATTCTTAGTTATAAATGCCAATACTATGGCTACAAAAGGCGGTAATAAAGTCAGTATTCCTAGCCTTTCAGCGTTTTGAACTGCTGCATCCGGCTCTGCTGCGAAAACAGTTGTGGTTAATAAAAAGATAAGCATTAAAGAAATTGTTAAAATAAAAGTTCTTCTTTTATTTTTCATTTTGTCTCCTCCACATTTTTATTTGTTAAACAAAAGCTTAACTAAATAAGTGAATATACTGCACTTTAGGAGGAGAGTCCATCCCAACAAAAAAGACCTTAAGATTATCACTCAAGGGTATGGTACACTAATAGTGCACATATTTGTTTGAATGATAGCTCTCCACAAAACACTTTGTGACAGTCTTATTCATATTCTGAAGTAAGACCAGCCATACAGCATTAAAGCATTAGCTGCACGCTTCGGCAATATTTCCTTTCACTGTACCTCATCTTGCTTACATCAGTACAGATACTATTAAATATAGCGCCTCTATCCATTAAATATTCACTTTTAACATTGCATTGATTATAACATTAATCTGGTATTTTTATCAATAGCTTCTTAAAAATAATTTAACTTTTTTAATTATTTTAATATTGTAAATATAAAGAAGCTACCCTAATAATATAGTTAGGATAGCCCCTTTATTTTAAAATATACTTAGTTCTAACTCTTTTGATAAATCTGCTAATACTTTTATACCAGCTATACTATTACCTTTTTTATCTAGAGAGGGTCCTACAACTCCTATCCCCATCTTTTCTGGCGCTACTGCCATAATTCCTCCACCTACTCCTGATTTAGCAGGCATACCTATGTTAACTGCAAATTCTCCTGAAGCATCATACATACCACAGGTTGTCATAATAGCTTTAACTATTCTAGCTGTTTCTCTTGGTATCACTTTTTCTCCTGTCAATGGTATCACTCCATCATTAGCTAAAAAAGCTCCTATTCTTGAAATATCTTTACAAGTTACTTCCATAGAACACTGCTTAAAATATACATCCAATACCTTCTCTACGTCATTAGTAATAACGCCTGTGCTTTTCATAAAATATGCTAATGATCTATTCCTATCCCCCGTAGCTTTTTCAGATATATAAGCTTCTCTATTTATATTTATATTATCATTGCCAGTAATTTTTCTTGTGAAATTTAATATTCTTTCAAAAACTTCATCGGGTTCCCTACCTTTTATCAAAGAGACAATAGCTATTGCTCCTGCATTTATCATGGGATTTGATGGTCTATGGAGGTTTTTTGTTTCTAGATTAGTTATAGAATTAAATGCATCTGCAGTATGTTCAACTCCAACCTTGGAAAAGACATAGTCCTCTCCATTATCCATAATTGCTATTATTAATGAAATCACTTTTGATATACTCTGTATGGTAAATCTTGTTTCATAATCTCCTGCACTGAATTCTTCTCCATTAAGAGTAGTAACATATACTCCTAAATCATTTTTATTTCCTTTCTTTAATTCAGGTATATAGGAGGCTACTTCCCCTTCTTCTACATATTTTCTATTTGTCTGTATTATATTATCAAGTAATTTCTCCATTCTATTCTTCCCCCCATGGCCGAAATATTTTTAAAAAATGTCAAACAAAATCCCACATTTTTTAATTTATTTACCTTTCAACCGTACATCCTTTTGAATTTATCCCCTTTACTTCATCACTATTAAAATATTTCTCCGTTTCCTCTACTACATCTTTTCTAAGTTTTAATAATACAATTAAGTTAATGATAACTTCAAAGGCCATGAAAAAGTCAAATAATCCCCATATAGCCTGAAGTCCTCCTACAGCTCCTACTATCATTCCTAAGCAATATAGTATTCTAAATGGAATTGAGAACTTAGTTGTCTTAATTGCATAAGTTAAACCAGTCTCTGAATAATATCCATCAACTAAGGCTGTGGTAAATGCAAATAATATGATGCAAATTGTTACTATTACATCACCTTTTCTGCCTAGACTATTTCTAAAGGCCATTGCAGTTAAAGCCGCTCCACCTTTGCCTGTACCTAAAACCCCGCTGGTAGTAATAACTAATCCAGTCATGGTACAAATAATTATTGTATCTACAAAAACCTCAAATAATCCCCATAGCCCCTGTTTAGCTGCATATGAAGTTGTAGCTGAAGAGTGTGCAACTGGTGCTGTGCCCATACCAGATTCATTGGAATAAACACCCCTTGCAAAACCATTTCTAACTGCTAGAAGTACAGTGGAACCTGCAAAACCTCCAACAGCTGCACTACCTGTAAAAGCATCGTGGAATATGCTGCTAAATGCTGGTCCTATATTTGAAGCATTCATAAATATAATTATTAAACTTGCTATTATATAAAGCAAAGCCATAAATGGAATTATTTTTTCAGCAAATTTCCCTATAGTTTTTATTCCTCCAACTATAACTATGCCTGTTACTACAGCTAATATAACACCTACCACTGTTCTATTTACACTGAAGCTTTCGTAAAGTACCTCTGCCATAGAATTAGCTTGTACAAAACCACCTATGAACATCATAATGGTGAATATTATAGACCATACCACAGATAACCATACAAAATTTTTCCCTAATCCATTTTTAATGTAATACATTGGTCCACCGTGAAATTCTCCATTTTCCGGATTCTTTTCACGATATTTTACAGCCAAGGTTATCTCTGCATATTTTGCAATCATAGCTATAAAAGCAACTGCCCACATCCAGAAAAGTGCTCCAGGACCTCCTGTTGCTATAGCAACACCAACACCTGCTATGTTGCCAACACCTACAGTAGCTGCAAGTGCAGTAGACACAGCCTGAAATGGAGTTACTGTTCCTTCACCACTGGTGGTTTTTTCAAACATCTTACCAAAGGTATTTTTCGCTATGAAACCAAATTTTCTAAACTGTAAAAACTTTAATTCAAAGCTAAATATTAAAGATACAGCCACTATTAAAATTATCAATGGCCAGCCCCATAGAAAATTAGTAATGTTAGTTATAACTTCCATTTAATCTATCCCCCTAAATTCTATTTTTTGAATAATACAATTAATGGTCTTTTTTATATACCGTGCACGTTTTAAATATAATTTTATTATAATGAGTTGTATGCAATTGTTCAAACATTCCCAATTATCTTTATGTTAAAATATTTGAGGATTACCAAACATATGATAAACTTACCATGAATTTATTGACAACTTTTCATTTTTATCAGTATTTTATTAATAACTTCATAATTCTCTCACAAATAAAAACGATTTCATATATATTTTTATAATCACAATAAGGTATTTAGATTTATACAAGTTTTTATTCCCATGTATAAGTCCAAATACCTTAATATTTATTGCTTTATTTCTTTCTTTATTCCCCTGTTTAATGTGTTTTCGTAATCTATAAAAGAATATATATCTTCTGCAAAAAGACTGCTAAATTTCTTTAATTGTTCCAAAGTTAAATCCTCAATTGCTTTACCCTGTTCTTCACAATATATTACAATTTCTCCTATTATTCTATGAGCATCTCTAAATGCCATGCCTTTATTTACAAGGTAGTCTGCGGCTTCTGTGGCATTTAAAAAGCCTTTTTTTACAGCCTTTAAAGTGTTTTTTCCTTTAACTTTTAGTGTGGACAGCATACCTGTCATAACCTTTAAACAGGCTAAAACAGTATCTAAAGCATCAAAAAATCTTTCCTTATCCTCCTGCATATCCTTATTATAAGCTAAAGGGATTCCCTTCATAGTGGTAAGCAGTGACACTAAATCCCCATATACCCTGCCAGTTTTCCCTCTTATAAGCTCTGCTGCATCAGGATTTTTCTTTTGAGGCATTATGGAACTGCCTGTAGAATATGCATCACTTATTTGGATAAAATCAAATTCCTTACTGCTCCATAATATAAGTTCCTCACTTAACCTGCTTAAATGCATCATTATAATTGAGCAGTCTCCTATAAGTTCTATGGCAAAATCTCTATCACTTACTCCATCCATAAAATTATCTACAGGCTTTTTAAAACCTAATTCATTTGCAGTAAAGCTTCTATCTGTATTATAAGTGGTCCCAGCTAAAGCACAACAGCCTAGTGGACTTTCATCCATAATTTCTATGGCACTTTTTACTCTCTTCTTATCTCTTTCTAACATATTATAATAAGCCATTATATAATACTTAAAAGTTACCACCTGTGCTCTTTGAAGATGTGTATATCCTGGCATTATTACATTATTTTCTTCTCCAAGTTTTACAATAACTTTCTGAAGTTCTTCCATAGTTTCTATTAAGTCCATTGCCTTTTCTTTGGCATAAAGCCTTAAATCCACAGCTACTTGATCATTTCTGCTTCTAGCTGTATGAAGCTTTTTACCTACTTCTCCAACACGAGAAATTAAGTTCGTCTCTACAAAACTATGTATATCTTCATAGTCACCTTCTATTTTCATTTTCCCTGCTTCTATATCCCCTAAAATAGAAGTAAGTCCCTTTAATATTTGATCCTTTTCCTCTACCTTTAATATGCCGCATTTAGCAAGCATTTTAACATGAGCCATACTGCCATTTATATCTTGTTTATATAATTTCTTATCAAAGCTTAAAGAACTATTAAAGTCCTCCATAAGTTTACTTTCCCCTTCTTTAAACCTTCCGCCCCAAAGCTTCATGTGTTACACTCCTTCTTTTGTTAAATTATAAATAATAAAGAATAAATAATAAATTAGGAAAGAATTTTTGCAGAGCAAAAATTCTAACCATATTTATTATTTATTATATATCATTTGCTTTATTTGTTTTTTAGTGCTTTTATCTTATATGGTAAACCAAATAATCTTATAAATCCTTCTGCATCCTTATGGCTATACAATTTACTTGCTCCAAAAGATGATATTGTCTCATCATAAAGAGCATTTTCTGTAAATATTCCTGCATTCATTACATTTCCCTTATACAATTTTAATTTAACTGTGCCAGTAACATTTTCTTGAGTTGTATCCACAAAAGCATCTAAAGCTTCTCTTAAAGTTGTGAACCATAGACCATCATATACAATTTCACCATATTTATGTGCAACTTCTTGCTTACAATGGTAAGTTAATTTATCCAAAGTCAATCTTTCAAGTTCTCTATGAGCTTCATAAAGTATTGTTCCTGCTGGTGTCTCATAAACTCCCCTAGATTTCATTCCTACAAGTCTATTTTCAACTATATCAACTACACCAATACCATTTTCTGCTCCAATTTTATTTAAAATAGTTACAATATCTACAGCACCGAGTTCCTTACCATTTACTTTGGTTGGAATACCCTTTTCAAAATATATTTCCACATAGGTTGATTCATCTTTTGCTTTTTCTGGTGCTATTACTGTAGAATACATTTCTGGATTATGTTCATTTTGTGGATTTTCTAGTTCTCCACCTTCATGACTTGTATGCCATATGTTTTTGTCTACGGAGTATATTTTTTCCTTTGTTACAGGAACGTCTACACCCTTTGAAATAGCATAGTCTATAGCATCTTCTCTGGATTTAATGTTCCATATTCTCCATGGAGCTATAATCTTAATTGAAGGATCAAAGGAGGCTATAGCTACCTCAAATCTTACTTGGTCGTTTCCCTTTCCTGTACATCCATGGGATATATATTTTGCTCCTTCTTTTTGTGCAACTTCCACCAATCTTTTTGCCATTAATGGTCTTGCAAGAGAAGTCCCTAGCATATATTTATCTTCATATAACGCATTAGCTTTTAAAGCCTTGAAAACATAGTTCTTTACAAACTCTTCTTTTAAATCCTCTACATATATCTTTGATGCTCCAGTTCTTATGGCCTTATTTTTAACTTCCTCCATGTCGTCATCCTGACCTACATTTATACAAACCGCTATAACTTCTAAATCATAGTTTTCTTTAAGCCAAGGAATGATTATGGATGTGTCTAACCCACCTGAATATGCTAATACAACTTTATCTTTGCTCATATTAAAAGCCCCCTTATATTTTATATAGATGAAAGTAAAATTTCTAGTTTACAGTTGACAGAGGACAATTGACAGTGGCGGAGGAAAATTCTCATTAACTGTCAATTGTCAATTATCAATTGTCAACTAAATAAATTTCATCTTCACTCTTCACTTTTCATTCTTCATTCTTACTTACTAAGTACTTTCTTTAAGAATTCTTTTGTTCTTTCTTCCTTTGGATTGGTGAACATTTCTTCTGGAGTATTCTCTTCTACTATTTTCCCACCATCCATAAAAATTACTCTATCTGCCACATCCCTAGCAAAGCTCATTTCATGAGTTACTACCACCATGGTCATTCCTTCACTAGCTAATTCTTTCATAACATTTAGAACTTCCCCTACTAGTTCTGGATCAAGAGCTGATGTTGGTTCATCAAATAGCATTATATCTGGCTGCATAGCTAAAGCCCTAGCAATAGCAACCCTTTGCTTTTGTCCTCCAGAAAGCTTTGATGGATAATAATCTATTTTATCACCTAATCCAACCTTTTTTAAAAGCATTTCTGCCCTAGCTTTTGCTTCTTCCTTATTTTCTTTTTTAACTGTAATTGGAGCTTCCATTACATTCTCCAATGCAGTCATATGAGGAAATAAGTTAAAGTTTTGAAAAACCATTCCCATTTTAGTGGTTATTTTTCTAAGAAGAGTTTTATTTTTCCCATCTAACTCTTCCCCTTCAATGATTATTTTACCTTCATTTATAGTTTCTAAATGATTTAAGCATCTGAGGAAGGTACTTTTCCCAGAACCAGATGGTCCTATTATTACTAGCACCTCTCCCTTGCTTACTTTTACATTTAAGTTTTCAAACACTGTTAAATCATTAAATTTCTTTGTTATATCTATAGCTTCAATCATATACATAAGTTATATCCTCCTACTTTAGTATCTAGATAATTTCTTTTCCCATACGGAGAAAAGAGTTGTAAACACTGTAGTTAATGCTAAATATATACAAGCTGCAATAAAGAATGGCTCCATCGGTCTAAAATTAGCTGAATATATTTGCTGAGCAGCTCTCATAAGTTCTTCCATAGCTATAGCAGAAACTAAGGATGTATCCTTTAGCATAGTTATAAACTCATTTCCCACAGGAGGTATTAATATCCTTATTGTCTGAGGTAATACTACCCTTGTCATAGTTTTACCATAGGTAAATCCTAGGGCTTTACATGCCTCAAATTGGCCTTTATCTACAGCTAAAATACCGCCTCTGATTATTTCCGCCATATATGCACCAGAATTTAAACTCAATCCTATTATTGCCGCTGTCATTGGTTCTAATTCTATTCCCACAAAAGGCAGACCATAATAGAAGAAGAATAACTGTAACAGCATAGGAGTTCCTCTAATAATCCATGTATAAAATGATGCTAATGTGTATATCACTTTATTATTTGATAATTTTAATAGTGCTACTATAATACCAATTAAACTTCCAAGTACTACTGAAATTACTGTTAATTGAATTGTTTTACCACTTGCTTTTAATAGTACTGGAAATATTTCCTTTAAAATATTGATATCCAAAACTTCAGTCCCCCTCTTTATAAATGCCTTATAAACACCTTATTCCCTATTTTTTATAAATATCTGTTCCAAACCATTTAATAGATAACTTTGACATTGTTCCGTCTTGTGTTAACTCATTTATTGTTTTTTGTACTGCATCTTTTAATTCTTTGTCACCCTTTTTGAAAGCTAATCCTATTGGTTCTTGATTTAAAGTTACTGCTATATCAAATTTGTTCTGCTGTTTTGCTAGATAATATCTTCCAACAAATTCGTCTGCTATTACTGCATCTATTCTTCCTATTTCAAGATCCTGGAATGGCTGAGTTGCCTTATCATAAGTTTTTAATTGCTTTAATCCTTCTATTTTCTTAGCTGCTTCTTCTCCTGTTGTTCCAAGCTGGCATCCTGCAACTTTACCTTTTAAATCTGCTTCAGTTTTTATTGATTTATTACCTTTCTTAACTATAACTACCTGGCCACCTTTAGCATAAGGATCTGAAAAATCTACTTCTTTTGCTCTTTTATCAGTTATACTTATAGCTGATGCTGCCATATCAAATTTTCCTGAATTTAAAGCCATTGTAAGTCCACCAAATTCAGTAGTTACAAACTCTGCTTCTACTCCAAGTTTTTTAGCAATTTCCTTTGAAAGGTCAATATCAAACCCAACCAATTGATTTTTGCTATCTCTAAATTCCATTGGAGGATAAGTGTCCTCAAGACCTATTCTAATCTTTTTTGTTTCATTTATCTTTTCTAGAGTATTAGTGGCCTTTTTATCTTCAACTTTTTTAGTTGAGCTGCCACATCCTGTAAACAATGTTCCTATAAGGATAACACTTAATAAAACTGATACTGCTTTTTTCATGATTTTTTCTCCCCTTTATAAATATTATTTTATAAGTAAAAAGTTAAATGAAAAGAGTTATATTTTACTCTTCACTTTTCACTTTTCATTCTCAACTAATGAATTTACCTGCATCCCCCTAATTCTCTGTGCTCTGTAATCTGTACTCCGTACTCTGTAAAGGTGTTGCCCCCATGCAAAAGCTCACATAGGGGCTAAATATATATTAATATTTATAAAAAGGGGTCTGCAATTTAATTATAATTGTTAATTATTTATAGATATCTTCTCCAAACCATTTTAGTGATAGTTTAGAAAGAGTTCCATCATTCTTTAATTCATCTAATGCCTTATCTACTGCTTCTTTTAATTCCTTGTCTTCTTTTCTAAAGCCAATTCCTACAGGTTCATTAGTCAATTTAGCATCAAGGAGTACTAAATCTCCTCCTCTTTTCTTTAGGTAATATCCTCCTACCTGTCCATCAGCTATAACTGCATCTATTCTTCCCACTGACAAATCATTAAATGCATCTGTAACTCCATCATATTTTTTAAGTTCTTTTATTCCTTCAATTTTACTAGCTGATATTTCTCCAGTAGAACCTAACTGACATCCTATTACTTTTCCTTTTAAGTCTTTCACATCTTTAACAGCATTATTTCCTTTTTTAACAACTATTCTTTGTCCACCAACTATGTAAGGTGTAGAAAAATCTATTTCCTTTTTCCTTTCATCTGTTATACTCATAGTGGATAATATCATATCAAACTTTTTGGCTTTTAATGATAGGATAATTCCCTTCCAGTCATTGGTTTTAACCTCAACCTTAACGCCTAATTTCTTACCAATTTCCTGACCCAAGTCAATATCAAAACCTACTAAATTATGGCTTTCATCCCTAAATTCCATTGGCGGATACGTATCATTAAGCCCCATTATAAGTACTCCATTCTTTTTTACCCTTTCTAAAGAGTTTAAGTTCTTATTTGCTTCTTCCTTTTTATTACCTGTACTACATCCAGTAAAAACACCAATTGTTAAAACCACTGCTGTAATTAATGCTAATATTTTTTTCATAGCCCCAATTCCCCCTGCCTTTAATTTTTATTATTTCGATATTATGATTATACAAAGTATTTTATAATTATGCAATACCTTTTTTAAAAATTTTATTAAATATTTTATATTTTTTCTTCTTATAATCCCTATACATATCAGTATTAACCTGTAATCCTTTGCAATTGAATTTATTATATAGAGTATACTTTATTTTCAAAATATTCTTATATCTCATTGCATATTTATGCATACATGTATAAATAATATTCAAAAATAAATATAAAAACTGCTGCCTATTTTTTCAAGCAACAGCTTTTATATATATTACAATCTATACCCTTCTTCAATAGCCTTTTGTACATATCCTCTATTATTTTCTAAAAGTTTTATGCATAGTTTCTTATCCAAACCCGTCTTTATCATAACTATACTTAACTTTACATCATAACTTGTTTCATTTAAGACCTTTTCCGCTTCTTCTAAACTTACTCCAGTAGCTAATATAAGTATTCTTTTTGCTCTGGCAACTAATTTATCATTACTAGCCTGCAGATCTATCATTAAGTTACCATAAACCTTTCCTAATTTTATCATAGTACCAGTACTTATCATATTCAAAACCATTTTTTGAGCAGTACCTGCTTTCATCCTAGTAGACCCCATAATCACTTCCGGGCCCACCATTATAGAAATATCTATATCCGCTATGCTAGCCATTTCACTTTCTGAATTCATTGTAATGGACAAAACCCCTGCACCTACTTCTTTACCATACTTCATTCCACCTATAACATAAGGAGTTCTTCCTGAAGCAGCTATTCCGCACACTACATCTTCTTTTTTTATATTTAAATTAATTAAATCTTTTTTACCCAGTTCTTCACTGTCTTCTGCTCCTTCTGCCGCTTTAAATATAGCTGAATTTCCTCCTGCTATAATTCCTTTTACTAAATCAAAATCCACGCCAAAAGTAGGAGGACATTCTGAAGCATCTAACACCCCTAATCTACCACTAGTACCTGCTCCCATATAGATAAGTCTTCCACCTTTCAAAAGCCTTTCTGCTGTTAGATCTACAGCTTTTGCAATACTTTCTTTTACTTTTTCTACTGCAAAGGCCACTTTTTTGTCCTCTTCATTTATCATAGTCAACATATCATAAGTGCTGACTCTGTCTATATTTACAGTGTCTGAATTTATACCCTCAGTCACCATTTTGGATAAACTCTCCACTTCCATTAGAATAACCCCCAATTTAATCTAACTTCCAGCATAATGAAATTTTTATTTATTTTACTATAATTATATGATAATATATTTTTTCATTTAATACAATTATTATTAAAATATAATTTCATATAGCGATATAAAAATACTCCCTCCCAAGCAAACAAGTTTTTATCATTTCACTTGTCTACCTAGGAGGGAGCATATCACTTTTTTTATTTTTTTATTTAAAACTTTCTGCAGCTTTTATTGCATTAATCATACTTTTTTCACTAGCAATACCTTGTCCTGCTATATCAAAAGCAGTTCCATGATCTACTGAAGTTCTTATTATTGGAAGTCCAACAGTTATATTTACTCCGGAATCAAAAGCTAAAAGTTTCATTGGAATATGCCCTTGATCATGATACATAGCCACTACTATATCATATTTGCCTTCATATCCTTTTAAAAACACAGTATCTGGAGCTATAGGGCCTTCTACGTTTATACCAGCTTCAGCAGCCTCTCTCACTGCCGGAATAATTTCTTCTATTTCTTCCCTACCAAAAATACCCGATTCTCCTGCATGGGGATTTAATCCAGCTACAGCTATTTTAGGATTTATTATACCAATTTGCTTTAAGGCAGCATCAGCAAGTTTTATTACTTCTAGCACTCTTTCCTTTTTTACCTTTTCACAAGCTTCCCTTAAAGAAGTGTGAGTGGATACATGTATAACTTTTAAAGCTTCACTCCAAAGCATCATGGCATATGTGTTAGTTCCAGTAAGTTTTGCAAATATTTCTGTATGACCATCAAAATTATATCCTGCAAGATGAAGTGCTTCCTTATTTAAGGGGGCTGTTACTACTGCCTTTATATTATTTTCTAAAGCCCAGGCTATGGCAGTTTCCACATATTTAAATGCAGCCTTCCCACATACCTCCGACACCTGTCCAATTTTAAAATTCTTCATAGAAACAGGATATGCCTCTACCATATTAATAAAATCTTCATCAAATTCATCTATACTACTTATTACTTTTAATCTATATTTTATATTTAATATATTCATATAATACTCAATTACTTCTATGCTTCCAAAAATCACGGACTTTTTTCTATACTCTTCAACTTTATCTAATGTCTTTAATACTATTTCTGCTCCTATCCCTGCAGGATCTCCCATAGTAATTCCTAAAAAGTTCATTATATTATATATCCTCCTTCAACTTCCTCATGCAATATTCTATTGCTTCATTTTTCCCAAAGGCCCCCGCTTTAGTAATAATTTTAAGCCCATTAAATTCTCCGCCGGTTAATTTCATTAATGGTATCCCAGTAATTACTTCTTCCACAATGCTGGAACCAGAGGCCTTGGCTTTATTTATAAAACCAATAGCTGTATCTCCCCCAGTTAAAAATATCCCAGATATTTTCACTCTTTTTATAATCTCTATTGCTATTTCTCCCAAAATTTCTTGAGTATACATACTTACCTCCTCTTTCGAGAGATTTTTTTCTTGTCCTGCACTGACTGCTTCTTTATAGTCCTCTCTTTCATAAGCAGATGTAATAATTAAATCTTTTCCTTTATTAAGTATTTCTAATGAGGAGCTTATATAGCTTTCTATAGTTTCATCCTTTAATAATTTACTTATATTTATTTTTAAAATCTGCATACCGCAGCCTTCAGCATATTTTAACTGCTGTCTGGAAATGTCACTTATACTTCCAACTACACCAAGTGATGGTTTAAATGGTTTCTTTACTTTTAATATGGAATCCGCCATTCCTGCAGACCCTACCCATAATATCCTTTTGCCAGTGTCCAAAGCACTTTTTACTATTTTCAGCATATCTTCATTGTTTTTAACATCAAATGTGTACACTCTTCCTTTTTTAAAACTTATATTTTTTTCTCTTATTTCATTTAATCCATAGTGAACTATTTTCTCTTCAAAACCCTTTTGTAAAAGCTTATTTATATTATCCTCTTTTACAGGTTTTTTAGGATCTTTAGCCACTTCGGTATCTACAATTCTTACATCATTTAATTTCTGTATTCCATCTATAGTAGTCCTCTTTATATCCGGGAAAGCTGGGGCAAATATAATTAGTTCAGGCTTATACTCTTCATCTACTGCCTTTATTTCCGAAACTATGTTTCCTCTTAATGTAGAATCTACTTTTTTATAAACCAATTCAAAATCCTGTGTAAATAACTTCTTTATTTGATTCTTTACCTTTTCATAGGCATCCTTCTCTGTAAGCCCTCTAGATTCAGTATCTATCACATAAGAAATACTAAAATCATTTATATTTTTTGTATCCAATATCACATTTGTTTTAATTCCCCTCTTTTTCAATTGTACACCTGTATCATTAGCCCCCGTAAAATCATCTGCAATTATCAAATAATTATCCATACAAATCCTCCAAAAGAAGGCTATTTAAATGCCAACCCCTGCTGTTGATTTTGCCTTATCTTTTTTATCTAAATAAGATACAAGTAATGGGCATAATATTGCAGTTACAATTACAGCTGCAGCTATTTGTGCTGTAGCAGAAGCTACTAGCGGCTGTAATGAAGGATCGGCTAAAGCAAGTGCTGCTGGTGTTCCTACTGCATTACCAGCAGTGGTTCCTATAGCTGCGCCTACAGCCTTTTTCTTTCCAAATAAAGCTGTAGAGAGATATCCACCAAAACCTGTAACAACAACTACTATAACTCCTAAAACAAGTCCTGGCAAACCTGCCTTTATTATTGTTCTAAAATCCAATGCGGCTCCTAATGGAAAAGCGAAAAATGGAATTAGTAAAGTCTGACCATTGGCTAAAAATTTTCTCATGTCTTCATCAAGATTTCCTAATATAAATCCAACTAAAATAGGTATTAATACTGCTATAAATGCTATAAATGGAATATTTGCAAGACCCGATATTCCAAATGCAAGCATAGTAAAGAAAGGTCCATCATTTAATGATAGTATAGAGATTGCTCCTACATCTGTAGAATCCCCATATTGTCCAGCTAAAGCTGCATAAAGCCCTCCATTTGAATTTGTAATAGCTGCTACAAGTGCTAAAGGAGTAAGTCCTAAGATTCCCTGCATTCCACAGGTTTTTCCAACAATCCATCCAATTGCTGCACCTAATATAAATTTTACAAGTGTTAAAACAACCCCTTTATATAGTGGCTTTCCAGCTTGCTTTACATCTATTTGTGCCCCATTACATAATACAAAAAGAGCAATAAGTGCTGTAGCACTATTCTTAAAAAGTGCTGTAGTAAAGCCACCTATTTCTAAAGCCTTAGGGAAAAATGTATTTATGGTAGCTCCTAATAACAATGGGATTACCATAAGTCCACCTGGTACCTTTTGCACACTTTTTAATATTTTCATATACTCTCCTCCCATTTAATTTCTATTAATTAATATAAATAGATTTCCTGTAATTACATTTCAGGAAATCTATTTTAGAATTTTTAGAAAGTGGATATGAGCTTATACATGCCAAATTCCTTATGATTTAATGCTTCTGCTTTAGTAAGTTTTCCATTTATTACTTCAATCATTTCATCAAAAACCTTTTCTCCCACTTCCTTTATAGTCTCATGGCCTTCTATTATAGTTCCTGCATTTATGTCAATATTATCCTTCATGATTTTAAAAGTTTCCGGATTTCCTGTAACTTTAATTACAGGTGCTATTGGGCATCCCGTTGGAGTTCCTCTTCCTGTGGTAAATGCTACTATCTGCGCTCCTCCTGCAGTCATGCCTGTAATGGATTCTATATCTTGTCCTGGAGTATCCATAATGTAAAGTCCTTTACCTGCTGGTTCTTCAGCATAATCCAAAACTCCTTGAATTATTCTTGTTCCGCCTTTGTATATGCATCCTAATGATTTTTCTTCAATAGTAGTAAGTCCTCCCTGAATATTTCCTGGAGTAGGCTGTCCTCCTCTCATATCAACTCCCATAGTCATGGCTTTCTTTTCACAGTCTGAAACTATTTTAATTATTCTGTCTCCAACTTCTTTTGAAACAGCTCTTTTAGCTAAGATATGTTCTGCTCCTATAAATTCTGTAGTCTCTGAAAAAATAGAAGTACCCCCTGCATCCACTAATTTATCCGAAACATATCCAACCGCAGGATTTGATGCTAACCCTGAAGTTGTATCAGACCCTCCACATTCTATAGCAAGTGTTATTTCAGAAATATCTATTTCTTCTTTTTCCATCTTTCCTACTTCTTCTGCCATTTCACGCAAAATTCTTGTTCCTAAGGCCTCTGTATTTAATGTACCGCCATTTTCCTGTATCACTATACATTCTGCTCTTTTCCCTGTCTTAGCTATTTCCTCAGCCACTTTTTTTGCTGGAACTCCTTCACATCCCAGTCCCACAACTAGAACTGCGCCTACATTAGGATTTTTGCCAAGTCCTATTAATATATTTGTTGTTAAATCTAGATCCGGTCCTATTTGACAACAGCCATGTTGATTAGGAATTGAAACCGCACCATTTATATGATTTGCTATTCTTGCTGCCACTTCACTAGCACAAACAGAAGCAGGTATAACTAATATATGATTTCTTATCCCTACCTGTCCATTTTCTCTTCTATATCCATAAAGTTTCATTATTTCTGCACCTCCAAATCTCCTCTTCCTCTTTCACTTACCACATTATGCACATGTACATAATCTCCTGCCTTTATATCCATTGTAGCCTGACCTATTTCTTCACCATACTTTAAAATCTCTTCATCCTTTTTAATATCCTTTATAGCAAATTTATGTCCGAAAGGAATATCCTCACACAGTATAACTTTTTTCTCCTTTCCGAATATGTCTACAAGCACTTCTTCTCCCTTTTTTAAGTCCTTTACCGCAGTTGCCACATTGTCATTTCCATTAGCTACCACTGCAAGTTTTAACATTTATATCACCTCTATGATTTTCATTTGTATTTATATATGAGCAAATCCCATGCCATAAAAAAATATTCATCAAAATCCTTGAAAATCAATGCACTAATTTACCTTGTAATTATATATGTTTCATTATGCAACATAAAAATTGCAAAATAAAAAAATATGATGCATTTTGCATCATATCCTTATCATTCCTTTAACTTTCTCCATACAGTAGTTCTATTTACATTTAAAATATTAGATGCATTTACAATGGAACCATTACATTTTTTTAATACATACATTATATACTGCTTTTCTACTTCTTTAAGGCTTTTTTCTCCCTGTACCTTAAATGTAATTTCTTCTTTACCTAAAGCATCTTCATTTAACTCATTATAGGCTACATTATAGGCTACATTGTTTATTCCATTTTCATCATCTAAGATTACATCTTCAATTCCTAATTTATCTCCTTCTGAAAGAATGACTCCCCTTTGAATCATTCCCTGTAATTCTCTTACATTCCCCTTATAATTATAGTTTAAAAGATAATTTAAGGCTTCTTTAGATATACCTTGTAAATGCTTATTATACTTTAAGCAGTATTTCTTTATAAAAAAGCTACCCAGCTGCTCAATGTCCTCTTTTCTTTTATTCAAAGGTGGTATATTTAAAGTCAATATATTAATTCTAAAATAAAGATCTTCTCTAAACTTTCCTTCTTCTACCATTGCATTTAAATCTTTATTAGTAGCACTTATTATCCTTACATCTACAGGAATAACTTTATTATCTCCAATTCTCATAACTTCTTTTTCTTGAAGAACTCTTAAAAGTCTTCCTTGTATTTCTATAGGTATTTCCTCTATTTCATCCAAGAATATAGTGCCACCATGAGCAAGCTCAAATATGCCTAATTTTCCTCCCTTTAGGGCCCCAGTAAAAGCTCCTTCCGCATATCCAAATAATTCACTCTCAATTAAATTTGGCGGTAATGCAGCACAATTTATGGCAACAAATGGGCCTTTTCTTCTATTACTATAATTATGTATACTTTGAGCGAATAACTCTTTACCCACTCCTGAAGGTCCAGCTATTAATACTGGTGAATCAAACTTGCTGTATTTTTTCCCTTTTTCTATGCACGATTCAATTTTTTTACTTTTGTGTATTATATCATTGAAATGATATTTTGCAATAAATCCCTTCTTAGATAGATTTAATCTTACCTTCTTTTCTAAATTTTGAAGTTCTGTTACATCTTGAAAAGTAGCTACTACTCCTCTTATTTCATTGTCCACTATTATAGGTACTCTATTAGTAGCTATTTTAGATTTTCCTACTTCCTGTATTTCTCCTAACTCTACTTTGCCATTCTTCAATACCTCTGGAAGTTTGCTATTTTTTATTAATTCTTCTACATGTCTTCCAAGCACATCCTGTTCTCTAGCTCCAAAAATTTTTTGTGCCATAGAATTAAAAATTGTAAGCTTGCCTTTTTCATCTACTGCAATTATTCCATCATGAACAAAATCCATTATAGTTTTAAATTGCTCAGTCTTTTCCTTTTCAGTTTTTGACATTTGAAGTATTCTTCTTGCTTCCTGCATGGCATTAGTAACTGCCTCTTCACCTGAGGTTATTATGTAACTTTTACATTTTAATTTCCTAGCCACTCTACTTCCAATAGTATCTCCTACAAATACTTTTACACCTTTTTCTACATATGGTGTTAGTTTTTCTTCAGTCCCCTCTTCTCTATCTATTTCAATTTTAACCATATCAAGACCTAATATCTCCTTTATTGTCTCACACCCTTGAATTATATTACTATATCCCGCTACCCCTATAGTTCCATTGTAATTAATTATATCTTTGAATCCTCTTAAAATATCAAAGGAAGTGATTTTTATTTCAACTACAGGAATACTTACTACATTTTTTATCATTGTATAAGTTCCGCCTCTAGAAATTATTATCCTTGCCCCTTTTGCTACTACTTTTTTTGCCTCTATTACTCCTTCACTTAAATCTCCTAATATTACCTCAATATTATTGTATCCCCTATTTTTAATTATTTTCATGCTTAAATCGTAAAGATCCTTAAAAGGTGCTATTAAAACTATATCCTTCATAATCTATTATCCCCCTTTTTCCAAACCCTACTTATCTTATATGCAGCTGAACCTTTATAAATTTTTCATAAACTCTTGTTGCTACAAGACTATAATCCTTATCTTTTAATAATTCTTCTAATATTATAGTTGTACCCTCATCAAATAATTTTACTTCTTTGCCATCCTTTAAATATATAGCCAATAGATTAGATTCCATTCTTAAATATAGATTGTCCCATTCTTTGATATTATAATTTTTATTTATAATATTTATGGTTAGACCTCTTTCATAAAATATCTGTTTTAACCTTTCATATTTAATTTTATATTTCTTATTTTCCTTCCTTAATTTATTTATTCTATGGGTTTTCTCCTCTATAAGCTGCTGAATATTTATTATTTTCCTCTTATATTCTTTCTTTTTATTGTCTAATTCTTTAATTTTATTTTCTTTCTCTTTAGCATAATATTTACTTAAGATATTAAAATTATTTTTTTTCATTAGTATCATCCCTACTTTTTATAATATAATTATTAT
>NZ_PVXO01000048.1 GCF_002995785.1 Clostridium liquoris
TTTAAAATTGTGTGTCTAAAAGCCTTTTTGTCATACAGTAAATTAAATTCATAATGTTTTTCTATCCAAATAAGCACTTTTATTACAACCTCTAGTAATTGTTAATTATTGTTTTTCGAATACACTATTATTAATTTTATTATAATACTTTATTGTATTTTTTGTAATATATTATTTAATAATTTTATATTTCTCAGTATATAAGTTGAACACCTATAGATTAGATGTTATAATCTATAAAGTATATACTATATTTTGAAATTATAATAGTGAGGATGGAAAAAATGAAATTTTTTGAAAAAATTTTTGGCACATATAGTGATAGAGAAATAAAAAGAATAATACCGATAGTAGATAAAATAGAGCTATTGGATTCAAAAATGCAGTCTTTAACTGATGAACAGCTAAGGGCTAAGACCGATGAATTCAAGGGAAGATTGACAAAAGGTGAGACTTTAGATGATATATTAGTAGAAGCTTTTGCAGTAGTTAGGGAGACTTCCTTTAGAGTTATAGGACTTAAACATTTTAGAGAACAGCTTATGGGTGGTGTTATTCTTCATCAAGGAAGAATTGCAGAAATGAAAACTGGTGAAGGTAAGACATTAGTAGCTACTTTGCCAGCATATCTTAATGCTCTTACTGGAAAAGGAGTTCATATAGTTACAGTTAATGACTATCTTGCTAAAAGAGATAGGGAGTCTATGGGCCCAATATATGAATTTCTAGGATTAACTGTAGGGGTTATACTTCATGATCTAGAGCAGACTGAAAGACAGGAAGCTTATAATTGTGATATTACCTATGGAACTAATAGTGAATTCGGCTTTGATTATTTAAGAGATAACATGGTTATTTATAAAGAAGAAAGGGTACAAAGAGGATTAAATTTTGCTATAGTAGATGAAGTTGACTCTATTTTAATAGATGAAGCAAGAACTCCTCTTATTATATCTGGCCAAGGAGAAAAATCCACAGAGTTTTATAAGGTAGCAGATTATTTCGCTAAATCTTTGACTAAAGATGAAGATTTTACTGTAGATGAAAAGGCCAATGCAGTAATACTTACTGATAAAGGGATAAAGAATGCAGAAGCATATTTTAAATTAGAAAATTATGCAGATCCTGAAAATATGGAAATTCAACATCATGTGGTTCAGGCATTAAAAGCTAATTATATGATGAAAATGGATAAGGACTACATAGTAAGAGATGGCGAAGTAATGATAGTAGATGAATTTACTGGCAGAGTTATGGAAGGAAGGAGATATAGTGATGGTCTGCATCAGGCTATAGAAGCTAAAGAAGGGGTTAAAGTAGAGAGAGAATCTAAAACTTTAGCTACTATAACTTATCAGAATTACTTTAGAATGTTCAAAAAGTTATCTGGTATGACAGGTACAGCCCAAACAGAAGAAGGGGAATTTAGAGAAATATATGGTCTTGATGTAATAGTTATCCCAACACATGAACCAGTTATAAGAATTGACCAACCAGATTTAGTTTATAAAACTGCTAAGGGAAAATTTAAGTCTGTAGTTAATGAAATAGTAGAAACTAATAAAAAGGGTCAGCCTATACTGGTAGGTACTGTAAGTATAGAAAAATCAGAATTGCTTTCAGAAATGCTTAAAAAGAGAGGAATTCGTCATCAAGTTCTTAATGCTAAATACCATGAAAAAGAAGCTGAAATAATATCTCATGCTGGTGAATTTGGTATGGTTACAATTGCTACTAATATGGCAGGACGTGGTACTGATATTAAGCTGGGAGAAGGAGTAGTAGAGGCAGGCGGACTTAAGATAATTGGTACAGAAAGACATGAATCAAGAAGAATTGATAACCAGTTAAGAGGACGTTCTGGTCGTCAGGGAGATCCTGGTGAATCAAGGTTCTACGTATGCTTAGAAGATGATTTAATGAGAATCTTCGGTTCTGATAAGTTAAAGGGAGTAGTTGAAAAGTTAGGCCTTGGCGATGATGAAGCTATAGAAAGTAAAATGGTAAGTAATGCTATAGAAAATGCCCAGAAGAAAGTAGAAGGAAACAATTTTGATATAAGAAAAACATTAATACAATATGATGATGTAATAAATCAACAAAGGGAAATAATCTATAAACAGAGATCTCAAGTTCTTGAAGGAGAAGATTTAAAAGATCAAATTCAAGAAATGATAAAGGATTTAATTTATTCAGCAGTGGATTCTCATATTTCTGGAGTAGAAGAAGAATTCGAAAATGATTTAGGAAACCTTATCAACTATTTAGAAGATATATATATTCCAAAGGATTATTTAAAGGTTGATGATTTAGCAAAGTTATCAAATGATGAAATAAAAGAAAAATTATACACAATGGCTCATAATATGTATATGGAAAAAGAAGAGAAATTTGAATCTGAACAGATGAGAGAAATTGAAAGGGTTATCCTTTTAAGAGTTGTTGATACAAAATGGATGGATCATATAGATAATATGGATCATTTAAAACAGGGTATAGGACTTAGAGCATATAAACAACAGGATCCAGTTCAGGCTTACCAATTTGAAGGAAGCCAGATGTTTGATGAAATGATTTATAACATAAAAGTAGAAACTATAAAATACCTATTCCATGTTCAGATACAAAGAGCACCAGAGAGAGAAAGAGTAGCTAAAGAAACTACTACCAACTATGATGGTGGTAATGGCTCAACGAAAAAAGAACCTATAAGAAGAGAGAACAAAGTAGGTAGAAATGATCCTTGTCCATGTGGAAGTGGCAAGAAATACAAGAATTGCTGTGGAAGAGAAGCATAGTAGGAGTTGATATAAAGTGTTATTGGAGTTAGAAGAGGTCTTAGGCCAGTTAAACTCAATGGGAATTACACTTAAAGAAATAGGTGATTCACTTTGACTTAGTTTCCTTAAACTATAGAATAGAGGAATTGCAAAATAAAATGCAGGAAACTAACTTTTGGAGTGATTTAAAAAAAGCTCAAGAGGTAGCCCAAGAGGAAAAATTCTTAAAGGAAAGACTAAGTAAATATAATGATTTTTCTGGAAGAATAGAGGATGCTAAAGTTTTCATAGAGTTGATCAAGGAAGAAGAAGATAAATCTTCCTTATCGGATCTATTAAGCGAAGTAAATAATTTAAAAAACGGTATAGAATCATTTAAGGTAGAGGTATTGCTTTCAGGAGAATATGACAGAAATAATGCTATAATTACATTACATACTGGAGTTGGTGGAACAGATGCACAGGATTGGACTGAAATGTTACTAAGAATGTACACTAGATGGGCAGAAAAAAAAGGATATAAGGTAGAAACTATGGATTTATTACCTGGAGATGAAGCTGGAATAAAAAGTGTAACTCTTAAAATAACTGGAGATTTTGCCTATGGATATCTAAAAGCTGAAAAAGGAATACATAGACTAGTAAGGATTTCTCCTTTTAATGCCAATGGGAAAAGACAAACTTCCTTTGCATCCTTAGAAGTACTGCCTGAACTTACAGAAGGTCAGGATATAGAAATTAGACCTGAGGATTTAAGAGTAGATACTTTTAGAGCTTCAGGGGCTGGAGGACAGTATGTAAATAAAACTGAATCTGCCATTAGGATTACTCATCTGCCTACAGGAATAGTAGTGCAGTGTCAAAACGAGAGAAGCCAGCATTCTAATAGAGAAACAGCTCTTAAAATGTTAAAATCAAAATTAGCAGAATTAAAAGAAGCTGCTCATAAGGAAAAAATAGAAGATTTAACTGGAGAATTAAAGGACATGGGCTGGGGCAGTCAAATACGTTCCTATATATTCCATCCTTATAATCTAGTTAAAGACCATAGAACTGGGGCAGAAACAAGTAACTTAGGCGCGGTTATGGATGGAGATATAGATTTATTTATAAATGAATATCTTAAGCAAAAGCAATAATAATATATTAAAAAGGTGCTAGAAATTAGCACCTTTTAGTTTTACAGGATAGAATAAATAAAAGTAAAATGGCTATAAAAGAGGTTATACAAAATTCCTTATAATTTAGAATTAATGGATTGTTATTATAAGCATATTTTATAATTTCCCTATTGGCTACTTTAAAGCATCTATCTATAGATTTAGTGCTTATAAAGGAAGCTTTATCATTAGGAGTATGAATACGAGTTAAATCATTATCTATAAAAGTTATGGCTTCAATTCCCGAATTTGTAAAAGCCTCATGGTCGCTAGAGTCTTGAAATAAATAGTTAAAATATATATTCTCTTTTGAACATACTGAGCCAGCAGATTTTATTAGGGGAGAATTTATGGAATCATTCTTACCCCCCATAATACATAAGGGAGTAGAATTATCAGTTCCTATCATATCAAAATTAAAAACTTTGCTATTTTGCAATATGGGTAGGTTTTCCTTAACAAACTCATTGGAACCTAAGCAGCCAAATTCTTCTCCGTTAAAACCTATAAAGAGCATGTTTTTATTAGGTTTTCCTATGGATTTTAAATATTTGCTCATTTCGATTATAAAGGAAATACCAGAGGCATTGTCTAAGGCACCGGTATATACTGTATTTTTCAAATCTGTACCCAAATGATCAAAATGGGCAGAAATTATAATAGGTGAGGAAGTTGTATCCTTTCCATCAAGTAAACCTATTACATTACTAATGGTTGTTTCTTTTATTGTATAAGGTATAAAACAGTCTACCTTATAGCCATTGTTTATATAATTATTAATATCTTTTTTTGTAGAATTAGTTATCATTACATACATATCAGTTTTAGTTTTAGGAAAAAATGAACTTCTAAAATTTAGTTCATCCTTTTCTGGCACGAAAAATAGAAATTTACCATAGTCGGAGTCCACTGTAAAAAAGTTATTATCTGAGGATATATTATTTGATTTATCAAAAATAATTTTGTTATTTCTAAAGTTTAACATATCTTCTTTATAATCTTTAGAATATACATATTCTTTTATTATCTCATTTTTGTTATTTATAATTCTTAGATAAGGCTTTTCTTCTGATCTTTCGGGATAAAATGTAGAAAAACTATGATAGTAACTATTATTGAAAGGCTTAAGTTTATTATCAATAAATTTATCTTTAACAAAATTTGCGGCTTCTATATTTTCTATTGTGCCAGCTAACCTACCCTTTAATTCTTCAGAAGATAAATATTCTATATTTTTTTTTACAGAATAACTATTAAAGGGTTTTATACTTAAGAATAGGTTAAAACTAAAGTAAAAGATTATAAGAAATAACGTTATAATATAGTTAAGAAGTTTTTTAAGCATTGAAAATCTCCTTATAAAATTAATATCTTCTAAAGATATATATTACATTGCAAAATAGTATATAACTGGTGTAAAATAATTTTGGCTTCAAGTTAGTTGACATAAGAATAAAAAAATGGAGGTACATATGAAAAGCATAGAGGAAAGATTAAGTAAAGAATTGAACGTTACCATAAAACAAGTAGAAAATGTTATAGAGCTATTGGATGGAGGAAATACAATCCCTTTCATTGCAAGATATAGAAAGGAGGTTACCGGTGGGCTAACAGATGTTATTTTAAGGCAGCTTTCAGAAAGACTTATATATTTAAGAAATTTGGATGCAAGAAAAGAAGACGTTATAAGAATTATAGAAGAACAAGGAAAATTAACTGAAGAGTTAAAGAATAGTGTATTAAAATGTGACACATTAACGGAGGTAGAGGATTTATATAGACCTTATAAGCCAAAGAAGAGAACAAAAGCTACTATAGCCATAGGAAAGGGACTAAAGCCTTTAGCATACATAATACTTGAAGGAAACTTTAAAGGTGACATTCATGAAGAGGCAGGTAAATACATAGACGAGGAAAAAGGAGTCACTACAACAAAAGAGGCTTTAGAGGGGGCCCAAGATATAATAAGTGAGATTATATCTGATGAGGCAGAATACAGAAAATGGATTAGATCCTTTGTAAATAAGGAAGGAGTAATACAAACCAGTGGGGAAAGCAAAGAGCCAACTCCTTACGAAATGTATTACAGCTATAGTGAAGCTGTAAAAAGCATACCCTCTCATAGAGTACTTGCCATAAATAGAGGGGAGAAAGAGAAAATACTTTCTGTGAAAGTTTTGGCAGATAATGATAGAATAATCGATTATTTAAAGGGTAAAGTGCTAAAGGGAAATGAAATAACAGATATATATTTAGAAAATAGTATAGGTGATTCCTTAAAAAGACTTATATACCCATCTATAGAAAGGGAGATTAGATCCCAGCTAACTGATAGAGCAGAAGAGGGAGCAATAGAAATATTTATGGCAAATTTAAAAGCTCTTTTGATGCAATCACCAATAAAAGGAAAGGTAGTTTTGGGATATGATCCAGGGTTTAGAACTGGGTGCAAAATAGCTGTGTTAGATGATACAGGTAAGCTTTTAGATATATCTACAGTTTATGCTACTGCTCCACAAAATGATATAGAAGGATCAATTAAAAAACTTAAAGAATTAGTATATAAATATAATGTAGATGTAATTTCATTGGGAAATGGAACAGCCAGCAGGGAATCAGAAAAGGTTATAGAAATGCTTATAAAGGAAGTAAAAGAAGAAAAAGGTAAAGAGCTTTATTATGTAATAGTGTCCGAAGCAGGCGCTTCTGTATATTCAGCTTCTGAACTGGCAGTAAAAGAATACCCAGATATTGACGTATCTATAAGAGGCGCCATATCAATAGGAAGAAGATTACAGGACCCTCTAGCAGAACTTGTAAAAATTGATCCTAAATCTATAGGGGTAGGACAGTATCAGCATGATATAACTCCTAAAAAGCTAGATGAATCTCTAAAGGGAGTAGTTGAAGACTGTGTTAATAACGTAGGAGTGGACTTAAATATAGCTACACCTTCATTATTATCATATATCTCAGGTGTAAATTCTTCTATAGCACAGAATATAGTAAGTTATAGAGAAGAATTTGGGAAGTTTAAAAATAGGAAGGAACTTCTTAAAGTTAAAAGACTGGGAGCAAAGGCTTTTGAGCAGTGCGCAGGCTTCTTAAGAGTAATGGAAAGTAATGAGCCTTTAGATAATACATCGGTTCATCCAGAATCCTATGGGGGTGCAAAAAAATTATTAGATATGTTAGGCTACACAGTAGAAGATCTAAAGAATAGCAAATTAGAGGACATAGATAAAAGAGTTGAAATTTTAGGAATAAATAATTTGGCAGAAAAATTAAATATGGGCGTACCAACCTTAAAGGATATAATAAAGGAATTAAAAAAACCTGGAAGGGACCCAAGAGAAGAATTGCCAAAGCCAATATTGAAGACAGGGGTTGTAGATATAAAGCAGCTTAAGCCAGGTATGGTACTTATGGGAACTGTAAGAAATGTAGCTGATTTTGGAGCCTTTGTAGACATAGGAGTACATCAGGATGGATTAGTACATATAAGCCAATTGGCAGACAGATTTGTAAAACATCCATTAGATGTGGTCAAAGTGGGAGATATAGTAAAAGTAACAGTATTAGAAATTGATGAAAAAAGAAAAAGAATAGCCTTAAGCATGAAAGAAAATGCAGAGCAAAAATCAATTAATAATTGTTTTGACTAGCTATTGAATTTTAAGTAAAACTATCATATAATAATTTTGTAATATAAATTAAATATTATTATAAAATAATATCTTCAGGGCGGGGCGAAATTCCCCACCGGCGGTATAGCCCGCGAGCCGAAAGGCATGATTCGGTATAATTCCGAAGCCGACAGTAGAGTCTGGATAAAAGAAGGTATAATAAACAAGATGTTTATTGCGCCCTGACAATATTTTGTCAGGGCTTTTTTATACCTTAGCCTTAAGAATATATATGGATGGAGGAGTAAAATAAATGAAAAATAGGAGATTAAGTAAATTAATTAAGGTATCATTGCTAAGTGTTATGGGATTTTTATTAATGTACATTGAATTACCTCTACCGCTATTTCCAGATTTTTTAAAAATAGATGTTAGTGATTTACCAGCTTTACTTGGAGCTTTTGCATTAGGACCTGTAGAAGGAGTAATAATTGAATTAATGAAAAATATACTTAAAGGATTATTTGGCACTCAAACAGCTTTTGTAGGAGAAACTGCAAATTTTTTAGTAGGATCCGTAATGGTATTTACAGCAGGACTTATATATAGAAAGAACAAGAGTAGGAAATCAGCAATAGCAGGATTAACAATTGGTACTGTGATTATGTCTGTAGTTGCAGCAATAGGTAATTTATATATATTCTTACCTTTATATGAAAAAGTACTTCATATACCATTAGTTGCTTTCGTTGAAATGGCTCAGAAAATTAATCCTGCAATTACAAATATAAATACTTATATAATATGGGCTATTATACCATTTAACCTTATAAAGGGTGTGTTTGTATCCGCAATAACAGTGGCTGTTTATAAGAGTGTGTCACCAATACTCCATAAAGAAAATATTAAAAAGAAATTAGTAAATAATAATTAGGACTTATTTTGTGTATAAACTGATAAAGTTTAATTAAATTATAATACTAAAGCAAACTGCATTTATGTAGTTTGCTTTAGTATTATAAACTTTTATTCGATAACTAAATAAGAGGTGATTTTATGTCAGGGATAGGTAACATAAATAATATTTATAACCCTGATTCGAAAAGAATTACAAATAGATTATCTTTTCAGCTAGGAGAAACATTTTTAGCTAGTATAATAACTTTGGATGAAGTAAATGAAGAAGTGCTGCTTAGATTAATGGACGGATGGCAATTTCCTGCTAAGTTAAAAAATCATCTGGATTTTCCTCCATCAGGGCTTATTAAATTTCAAGTGGATGGATTTGAGGATGGAAAGCTTAATTTAACTATTATTAATGATAAAAATTCTCAGGAAAAATTACAACAAGATTCTATAGAAAATATATTGAAAAATGAGAATATAGTAGTAGATAAAGATGAGTATTCTCTTTTAGAAAACATGGTTAAACATAACATACCACTTACCAAGGGAAATATATCAGAAGTAAAAACTTTAATAAATTTTATAAATAAAACTTCTAATCAGCCTTCAGAAGAAGAGACTTTTATAAAGAAATATGCAGAAAGCAGGGGAATAAATTTAAACTCTCCACAGGGGGAAAAGACAGAGAAAATCTTAAAAGGATTTTTTTCTCAATTAAAAGAACTAGATCAGGATAGTATTTTAACTTTATTAGAAAATAATGTGGATTTAACTGAGGATAATATAAAAAGTTTTAATAAGGTTTTTAAAGAATCCATGTCTATATATAAAAGTTTAGAGAAAATAAAAAATTTTGTAGAGGAAAATAAACAATTACCTATGAAAGAGAATTCCATAGAAAAACCTTATGAAAAAACCATTGAAGCTTCTAAAAACTTTACAAAGGGAAATATAGATGAAGGGGAAAAGGTCCCTATTGAAATCGGCAAAGGATCCCTAGAAAATTTATTAAAAGAAAAGCCTATAGAAAGCCATATAGATAAGATAATAGACAATAAAGAAAAGCTAAATATAAAGAATATTGAACAAACTAAACAGGGTGTAGAAAACAAATTAGAAGGCAAAAATATTTTTGCAAAGGATGTTAATATAGAAAATAAAAAAATTAAAACTGATAATTTGTTACCCAAAAAAGCGATATTTTTTGAAGACAACATTGAAAATCTATCCGATAAAGTAAAAGTGGAAATAAATAATAAAATAGAAGAAATGAAAAATACTATTAAAACTTTATTAAAAGGAAAAGATAATACTGACAGTGAAGTATATGATAAAACAGTTCGGTTGGTAAAACAGGACATGAACAATTTTAAAATATTTAATACCATATCCAATGAATATTATTACATGGACATACCGATGAAAGTGAATGAAGGGGAATATCAGTGTAAATTAATAATAAAGGATGAAAGGGAAAAAGGAAAGAAGATAGATAGTAAAAATGTTAAAATTGCAACTTCAGTAAAAACGGTGAATATGGGTGTAGTAGATGCTTTTATTTCCGTAAATAATAGGAATATGAATGTAGATATAAAGTGTGGTAGGAATTGGATAAAGGTTTTAGATAGTGGAAAAGATAGAGTATTGAATGCATTAAGCAATACAGGTTATAATGTATATATTAAGGTAGAAGAAAAAAAGGAAGAATTAAATTTAATTAGCTGCAGAGAATTTTTTGATGATAAAAATATAGGTGCTATTAATGTAAGAGTGTAATGGTGTTCTTTAAATCTTGGAGGAATCTTTATGGAAAAGAAAAAAGCAGCAGCGCTGACATATGAAAAGGGATATGATGTGCCCGTAGTTACAGCGGCTGGCATGGGATGTATTGCAGATAAAATAATAGAAAAGGCTGAAGATAATAATGTACCTATAGTTTATGATGATGAATTAGCAAATCTTTTAACAAGTGTAGATGTAGGCAGTGAAATACCCTATGATTTATACGAAGCTGTAGCTAAGGTTATAGCCTATGTAATGGATATAGATGAACTAATAGACAGAGGGTGAATATATGGCAATTTACGCAATATCAGATTTTCATTTGGCTTTTACTACAGATAAACCCATGGATGTATTCGGAGCTAACTGGTATAAGCATGAAGAAAAAATAAAAGAAAATTGGTTAAATACCATAAACAAAGAAGATACAGTATTGATAGCAGGAGATGTATCTTGGTCCATGAGAATGGAAGAAGGGATGATGGATTTAGAATGGATTCATAATTTACCAGGAAGAAAAATACTAGTTAAGGGAAATCATGATTACTGGTGGACTAGTATCACTAAGCTGAATAATTTATATGGAGATATGAAATTTATTCAAAATAATCATTTTTCCTATGATGACTATGCTATATGCGGTACTCGAGGATGGATATGTCCTGGAGGAGAAAAGTTTACAGTACAGGATGAAAAGATATATAATAGGGAACTAATAAGGTTAAGATTATCTCTAGAAACTGCTGTTAAAGAGGGCTTTGATAAATTTATAATTATGCTTCATTACCCGCCAGTAAATGATAAATGTAAGGAATCTGGATTTATAGAAATATTTAAAGAATATAATATAGAAAAGGTAGTATATGGTCATTTGCATGGTATAAGTAAAGACAAAGTATTTGAAGGAAAAGTAGACGGAATAGAATATATTTTAACTTCTTGCGATTATTTGGATTTTAAACCTACAAGGATTCTTTAATCTTTGTAGGTTAAATTATTGACAGCTATATTCAAAAATCGTAATATATAAATATAACGATGGAGGTAAATGAATTATGGATAATTACAATATAAATGATTTTAATGAAAAAGCAGAAATTTTAAAAGTTCTAGCACATCCAGTTAGATTATGTATAGTTAAGGGACTCGCAGATAAAGGACAATGCAATGTTAGTCATATGCACAACTGTCTTAATATGCCTCAGTCTACAATATCTCAACATTTACAGAAATTAAGAGCCGCAGGAATAATTAAAGGAGAGAGAAATGGATTAGAGATAAATTACAGTATTTGTGATAAAAGAATATACAATTTGATAAAGATTTTGTTTGAAGAATAAAACTTTTATATTAATGTGTGGAGGTAATAAATGTATGAATAAAAAGATTTTAATAGTAGGAGGGGTAGCGGGGGGAGCTTCTGCTGCGGCAAGAATTAGAAGGTTAGACGAAGATGTTCAAATAATTATGTTTGAAAAAGGAGAATTTATTTCTTTTGCTAATTGCGGTTTGCCATACCATATAGGAGAAACTATAAAGGAAAGGGAAAGGCTTATAGTTCAAACTCCAGAAGCTATGGAAGGTAAATTTAATATAGACGTAAGAATAAATAGTGAGGTAACAGAAGTAGATGAAAAAAATAAAAAGGTAAAGGTAAATAGTAAAGAAAAAGGTATTTATGAAGAAAGTTATGATTACCTTATACTTTCACCAGGAGCAAAACCAATTAAGCCTCCTATTCAAGGTATAGACAGTGATAAAATATTTACTTTAAGAAATATACCAGATACAGATGCCATTAAAGCATTGGTGGATAGTAAAAAAGTAAAAAGCGCTGTAGTAATTGGCGGAGGTTATATTGGTGTTGAAATGGCTGAAAATTTAACTCACAGGGGTATAAAAGTAGCCTTGGTAGAAGCAGCACCTCATATTCTAGCACCCTTTGATTCAGATATGGTTACCTATGCTGAAAGTGAGCTTCAGGATAATGGAGTAGGTGTAATCTTAAAAAATGGGGTAAAGGCATTTAAAGATTATGAAAATAGAATAGGGGTAATATTAAATAGCGGAAAAATATTAGAAACAGATATGGTTATACTAGCTATTGGAGTTAAACCAGATACAGATTTTATAAAGAACACTGGAATAAAGCTAGGCTCTAAAGGTCATATCCTAGTAAATGAATATATGCAGACAAATATACCTAACATTTATGCAGTAGGGGATGCTATAGAGGTAGTAGATTTTATAAATAAAACTAATACCACAATACCACTTGCAGGACCGGCAAATAAACAGGGAAGAATAGCAGCAGATAATATATGCGGATTAAATTCTAAATATAAAGGAACCCAGGGAACCTCTATAATAAAGGTGTTTGATTTAACCGCTGCAAATACGGGCAATAATGAAAGAACATTGGAAAGACTAAATATACCATATAAAGTTATATATGTTCACCCTCAATCTCATGCTGCATATTACCCTGGTTCAATACCTATGAGCATAAAATTAATATTCAATGAAGAAGGTAAGATTTTAGGGGCTCAGGCCTGTGGATATGATGGAATAGATAAGAGAATAGATGATATAGCTACAGTTATGAGACTGAATGGAACAGTATATGATTTAGAGGAGTTAGAACTATCTTATGCACCACCATATTCTTCAGCAAAGGATCCTGTAAATATGGCTGGCTTCGTAGCAGAAAATGTATTAGCTAATAGGGTAGAAATGATTTTACCTAAGGATATAGATAATAGGGACAAGGATAATACCATACTGCTAGATGTAAGAAGCACATTAGAAAGTGCGGCAGGTTATATAGAGGGTACTATAAATATACCTTTGGAGGTTCTAAGAAATAGATTAAATGAACTAGACAAAAGTAAAGAAATATTAATTTACTGCAAAATAGGACTAAGGGGATATATAGCCTATAGAATATTAAAATCCAAGGGATTTAAAGTTAAAAATTTGACAGGTGGATACAGCACATATATTATGAGTAAGTTTACACCAGATGAAGTGGATGCAGATGAATTTAAAGGGAATAACCATAAAAATCAGGGCTGCTGTCATTGTTCCAAAGAAGATATAAATTCGCAGGTTTCTAATAGTAATGACATAAAAAATGTGGATAAAGTGGACAAAGAGTTAGATATATGTGGATTAAGCTGCCCAGGACCATTAATGCAGGTGAATTCCACAATAGGATATATGGAAGAAGGAGAAATACTAAAGGTAAAGGCTTCAGATCCAGGATTTTTTCCAGATGTAAAAGCTTGGTGCAGGAGAACTAACAATGAACTTTTGGAAATTAAAAAGGACAAAGGTTTAATTATAGCTGTGATAAAAAAGGGCTGTAAGAAAGCAAATAATGTTTCTGTAGGGATTAGCGATATATCTGAAAAGGACAACAAAACCATTGTAGTATTTAGTGGAGATTTTGATAAGGCTATAGCTTCTTTTATAATTGCTAATGGAGCAGCAGCTATGGGGAAAAAGGTTACTATGTTCTTTACCTTCTGGGGATTAAATATTTTAAGAAAACCAGAAAAGGTTAGTGTAAGTAAAGGATTTATGGATAAGATGTTTGGTGCCATGATGCCAAGGGGAAGCAAAAAATTAAAGCTTTCTAATATGAATATGCTTGGTATGGGTACAAAGATGATGAGAAAAGTAATGAAAGATAAAAATATAAGTTCCCTGGAAGATCTTATAAAATCTGCTGTTGATAGCGGAATAAATATTGTGGCTTGTCAAATGTCTATGGATGTTATGGGGCTTAAAGAAGAAGAACTTATAGATGGAGTAAAAATAGGAGGAGTCGGCTATTACCTAGGAGAAGCTGAAGATTCAAATGTAAATCTATTTATTTAATGCAAAAAGCATATGGTGCACAACGGTTGAGCACCATATGCTTTTTCCTTGTATTGTATTATAATTGTAGATAAAGTATTATTAAGATAATAATAACTAGCGAGGGGGCATAGGCTATGGCTATAATAGAATGGAAAACTTTTTTAATACCCTATGAGCAGGCTGTGGAAGAATTGAAAGTAAAGTTTAGAAGCATAAGAAGAGAATATAGGAGAAAGAATGAATACTCACCTATAGAGTTTGTAACCGGCAGGGTTAAGGAAATATCCAGCATGCTTGAAAAAGCTAATAAGTTTGACATACCTCTAGATAGAATAGAATATGAAATGGAGGATATAGCAGGAATTAGAGTAATGTGTCAATTTGTAGATGATATCGAGAAGGTAGTTAATTTAATGAGACAAAGAACGGATATGCAGATTATATATGAAAAAGATTATATTACTGACGTAAAAACTAGTGGATATAGGAGCTATCATGTAATAATAAGGTATCCAGTTAATATGGCAGATGGAAGAAAGGATATACTTGCAGAATTCCAAATAAGAACTTTAGCTATGAATTTTTGGGCTACTATAGAGCATTCTTTAAATTATAAATATAAGCATGATATACCACAGGAAATAAAATATAAGCTTAAATCTGCTGCTGATGCTGCCTTTCAGTTAGATCAAATGATGCTTGAAATAAAGGATGAGATAAAAGATGCACAAAAATTATTTGAGGTTAAATCTAATATAATATCAAATATAATGGATAATATAATTACTTTATCTTCCATAGGGAAATCTGCAGAATCCATGAGATATCAAACTCAACTAAATAAATTGATTGAAGAGGGGGAAGTGTTTGAACTTAACAATCTGTTAATGGCTACGGAAAAAACTCTAGAAATGTATAAGTAAAAGGCATGTAGTGCACCCACTACATACCTTTTACTTATTTTACAACTATATTTACAAGCCTTCCCTTTATAACAATTACTTTTACAATGTTTTTGCCTTCAGTATGTTTTTTTATATCCTCACTATTTAAAGCCGCTTCTTTGATAGCAGTTTCTGAAAAGTCTGATGGAATATTTATTCTTCCCTTAACTTTACCATTAATTTGAATAGCTATTTCAATTTCATCTTTAATTAATGCATCAGGATTGAATTCTGGCCATTTTGTATTAAATATTGAGAATGGCATTCCTAAAAGTTCCCATTGTTCTTCTGCAAAATGAGGAGCAAAAGGAGAAATTAATTTTATAAAATCAACTAAACATTCATTTAAGAATGAAGCATTCTTTGTTTTCTCATTTATATATTTAGATAGACCATTAGTGTATTCCATAAGTCTTGCAATACAAGTATTAAACTGCATTTTATCAGCATCTTCTGTAATGGATTTTATAGTAAAGTGTCTAATATAATTTAATTCTTTTTCCGTCTTATCCAAGGTGGTTTTATCATTAACAGGAGTATTTATATAATCTCTACAGGATTCTAACGTTCTCTCTACCCTATCTATAAATCTTCCCATAGATTTTATACCGTCATCGCTCCATGCTCCACCTTCAGTGTAGTCAAATCCAAACATTAAATACATTCTAAATACATCTGCACCAAATTCTTTAATGTAATCATCTGGTGAAATAGTATTTCCTTTTGATTTACTCATTTTCTGTCCATCTGGCCCAAGTATTAATCCCTGATGGGTTAAGGAAGTAAATGGTTCATCAAAATTTAGATAGCCCATATCTCTTAATGCTTTAGTAATAAACCTTGCATATAAAAGGTGCATACAAGCATGTTCTGGTCCACCTACATATTTGTCTACTGGAAGCATCTCGTTTATCAAATCTGTATCAAAAGCTTTTCCGCTATTTTTGCTATCAGGATATCTTAAATAATACCAGGAAGAGCATACAAAGGTATCTAGGGTATCTGCATCTCTCTTTGCTGGCCTACCACAAACTGGGCAAGTAGTGTTTATAAACTCATCACATTTTGCTAGAGGAGATTTTCCATCAGGAGCAAATTCCACATTATATGGGAGTTTAACAGGCAACTGATCCTCTGGAACAGGTACTGAGCCACATTTATCACAGTGTATTATTGGAATGGGAGCTCCCCAATATCTTTGCCTTGATACCAGCCAATCCCTTAGTCTATAGTTAACTTTTTTAGAACCCAAGTTTTCTTTTGAAAGCTTTTCTATTATAGCTTTTCTTCCTTCTTCTGAATTCATTCCGTTAAACTCATGGCTATTTACCATTGTACCGGATTCTGTATAAGGGAGAGATTCTCCACCTTCTATAACTCTTTCTATTGGTAAATTGTATTTAGAAGCAAAAGCAAAGTCCCTTTCATCATGTGCAGGAACTGCCATTACAGCACCTGTACCATAAGTGCTTAATACATAGTCTGCAACCCATACAGGAACCTTTCTTCCGTTAACAGGATTTACTGCATAAGCACCTGTAAATACCCCAGTTTTTTCTCTTGTAATGGATTGCCTTTCTATATCAGATTGTTTTTTAGTCTGTTCTTTGTATGCATTAACTGCTTCTTTATATTCTTTTGTAGTAATTTTATCTACTAATGGACTTTCAGGTGCTAGAACAACATAAGTTACACCAAATAATGTATCAGCTCTAGTAGTAAATACATTAAAGGAGACATCTGAATTTACAATTTTAAAAGTAACTTCTGCTCCTGTGGATTTTCCAATCCAATGCCTTTGCATAGCTTTTGTTTTTTCAGGCCAATCCAATCCATCAAGTTTTTCTAATAACTCCTCTGCATAATCTGTTATTTTTAGGAACCATTGAGTTAAATTCTTTTTTGTAACCTCAGTGCCGCATCTTTCACAACATCCATCTAAAACCTGCTCATTGGCAAGAACAGTATTACAACTTGGGCACCAGTTTACAGGAGCTTTTTTCCTATATGCTAAACCTTTTTTATATAACTGTAAAAATAACCATTGAGTCCATTTATAATAATCAGGTTTACAGGTAATAACTTCATTTTCCCAGTTAAACATAGCACCCATAGCTTTTAGTTGTTGTTCCATGGTTTCTATATTTTTAAAGGTTGAATCTTTTGGGTGAATTCCTGTTTTTATAGCAAAATTTTCAGCAGGGAGACCAAAAGCATCAAAACCCATAGGCTGGAATACATTATAACCTTGCATTCTTTTAACCCTTGCCCAAGAATCTACTGGAGCATAGTTAAACCAGTGACCAGCATGAAGTTTACTTCCAGAAGGGTAGGAGAACATTTCAAGTACATATAATTTCTTACCTTTCTTATTTTTATCAAATCTATAAAGCTTTGATTCATCCCAGATTCGCTGCCATTTTTTATCGATATCAGTGCTATATTTAGCCATGTCCATCGCTCCTTTAATAAGTATATTTTATGATTAATTTATATTTTACAAATAAAAAAACTTCCTCTCTTTTTTAAGAGACGAAGTTAAAAATCCGCGGTACCACTCTAATTAAAACCTATGGCAGGCTTTCCCTTGAAATTATAACGGAATAACCGTATCTGCTTTTAGCAGATAAACTCCTAGGTGAGTTCATATTCTATTACTACTGTTTTGCACCTTCCAACAGCTCTCTTAAAGTAAAGAAAATACTACTACTCCTATTCATAGTTTTAATTATAAATTTATATTAAATTCTATATCATTAGTGAAATGTTGTCAAGGATATAAAATAAAAACTCTTGATAAATCAAGAGTTTTTATGGCTGCCCATGCTGGACTCGAACCAACACATACCTGCTCCAGAGGCAGGCGCCTTACCATTTGGCTAATGGGCATCATTTAAAATTTGTGGTTTTTTAGTTGCCAACATTTATTATTATATCAAATTATGAAATAGTGTCAATACTTTTTTTGAAAAAACTTTTTTTCAATTTCACATATAAAAAGTGTTAAGGCATAGTCATACAAAAAGAACACAACTTCAGCAGCTAATATCAATATAGGTATAGGAATAAAAAACTTATTTAAATCTATATTAGGAAGAAAGTTTTTATAAATAAAAAATGAAACTAGGAGAGAAAAATTGAAAAAAGCAAATTTCAAAATTAGCTCTAGGGGTATTTTTCTTAGTTTTTCTATATATAATTTAACAATGCCATATAATCCAAAAAAAATTATATATAGTAAAACCGAGCCTTTAAATCCTATAATAAATAGGCTTAGTAAGCAAGTGCCTATATAATTTATAATCCCTACTTTTAAATTAGTACTTATTATACCTATAGGTATTAAGGAAGAGGCAATAATCAATAAAAATAATTTATTAGTGGGAACTAAAGTACTTAAATATATAAATATTAATCCTAAAGCAGTTAATAGACCTCCTCGGGCTAGATAAGAAGTTTTCAAAATTATCATCTCCTATTTCTTTAACAGCAACTTATAAAATCTCCTCCACAACATTCACAACAGCAGTCTAAGAAATATAGAGTAGTACACATCTGACAAAGACCTTTATCGTTACCATTTCTATTATTGTAGTAAGGCTGTCTATAAGATCTATTCATATTATTTATACGATTAAAGGCATCTCTATATTCCATATTATTAGGATCCATATTACAAGCTGTTCTTATGTAATTATTGGCAGCATCATACCAACCTTTGTTTAAACTAATCACGCCCATAAGAAAATTCCATTCTGCATTTCTTGTAGAAGTCCTGCTCAATTTTTCCTCAGCAGTAGATAAATTGCCATTTTGAATATCCATTCTTATAGATTGATAGTCCATATAATTGTTAGAATCATTGTATGAATCGGAATTATAAGAAGTTGAGCTATATGAGCTGCTGCTATTATCTGCATTCTTCATAAGATAATCATAGGCTTCGTTTAACTCTCTCATTTTTTCTTCTGCTAAATCTTTTAGTGGATTATTTTCATATTGATCTGGATGATATTTTTTGGCTAGTTTCCTATAAGCTTTTTTTATTTCTTCTTTAGAGGATCCTTCTTTTACACCAAGTACTTCATATGGATTTGTCATAATTAAAATCACTCCTTTTAAATACTTTGTCCATTTTCTCCATGAGACCATACTGTAATATATTATACAAAAGCTCTTCATTTTTCTTTATGTGTAGCTTGCTTAAGCAATCTAAACAGTGTCTTCCACACATTGTCAAAATGAAATCTATTCTTTCTTCTATCTCTCTACTAAAATCTTTATAATTTTTATTATCTTTATTCAATATAAAATTAATAGGATTATATTTTTCCTCATTCATATCTTTTTCAAGATCATCCCAAGCATCTATTATGTATATCCACTTCCCTAAGTTATATCCTAGATTATAGAGAATTTCACTATTAATATTATCTTTTTCTATATAAGAAGATAATATATAACCAGTAAGTTCTCCAAATGGATGGCTTATTTCATCTATACTTATGGAATCTTTATTTTTTTCAAAAGAGTACAATTCATCTAACTTTTTTTCTATATATTCTATATTATTTGCAAATTTAACACAAGTTTTTTTTGTGCAAACTTTTAAAAGAATAGATAAAAGCTTACTTTTAATAGACTTGTCATCATTAACATTGTCTAAAAGTTTAAAATAAGCTAAAGTTATATTACAAAAGGCTGCATATTCTAAAGGAGGGTTTGATACCATAATTATCTTTTTTCTCATAGGATGAACTATACAATGTTTTTTAATATAGGAAGGGCTATCATCGTCCAATGAGTGAAGCAGAATGGCAAGAAACGTCATATCATAATTTAAAACAACCCTAGGCAAGTTTCCATAATTAGATTTTATTGTTTTGCAGAGACCACAATAGTAGGCCTTAAATTTTTCATAATCTTTTATTTTCAATTCCATTTTACAAGGAGTTACATATCCAAACATATATTAAAATCCTTTACTTTTAAAAATTTCTATAAGCTCGTATATATTTTTTGAAGTAGTATCATTCATAGTGTACCCTAATTTTTTAACTACTTCTTCTAATTCTTCTTCATTTATAGATTCAATCTCTATGTATGGAAATGGGCAGAAAGATTTTTCATTTACATCTATTTCTATAAGGGTATTTTTATACTTATAGCTTTCCCTATATTTTTTTATAGACTGAATAAGCTCTAAACCTAAAGATTTAAATATTTTTTCCCCTTCTATGGCATCAGATATTTCTACTTCATTTTCATCCATTATTTTAAATTTATCCTGACTCAATATTTTTTTTGTTGTCATATAGTATTTTGTGGAATCATGCAAAAGATCCTGAACAATTCGTATTCTTGCATATCCTTGCTGTTTTAACAGATCCTTTGTTTTAAAATCAAATAGATTATTTATTTGATTTTCTTCCTTTACTTTTACACAGTTTAACTCCGTCGTTTTTTTTCTTATATTTTCAATATCTATATTTAGTATTTTTACCTCTAATTCTTTCAAAATTCTCACTCCCTATTATATTGAGATTATAACATACTTATTTATTTTATAGATAGGTAATCATAAATTTCTTAATGAAAAAATAAATATTTGTTTTTAAGTTGGGGATAATAAATAACGTTAGAAGTTAAAAATAAAATTATTGGAGGTAGGAAAATGAATGCAGGAAATAAACAAATAGAAAGTAATAACCTGAAAGTTATATCTGATCAATTGACTCATGAGTGTTTAATGAATAAAAAATTTAATTTATATGCACAGTATTGTACAGATCAGCAATTAAAGGATTTATGCAATTCATCTGCTAATGTCCATAAACAAAACTTTAATGATTTAAAATGCTATTTAGAATCGCATCAATAACTATAATTATTTTGAATTTTTAGGAGGGAAAATTATGAATACTTCACCAAATTTAAGTGAAAAAGATTTAATGCAGGATTTACTCACTACAGAAAAACAAGTTATATCAGCATATAGTACAGGGATCACAGAATCATCATGTCCAAATCTTAGAAATGTTTTATTAAATAATTTTAGGAATGCTGAAGACACACAATATAAGGTATTTGATGCTATGAAGCAAAAGGGTTGGTATCAAACTAAGGATGCAGCAGATAATGAGGTGCAACAAATAAAAACAAAATCAAATCAGATGCAGCAGGAATTAAAATAGTCCATGTAAAAAAGGATAGGTATTAAAGCCTATCCTTTTAAAAATCAATATTAAAGAGTATTTGAAGAACCTAATACATTTTTAATTTTATTTTCTACTAGTTCTTCTATAGCTTCTCTTGCAGCCCCTAGGTATTTTCTTGGATCTATTTCTTTTGGATTTTCACTTAGAACCTTTCTTACTAAAGCTGTCATAGCAAGTCTTAGATCTGTATCCATATTTATTTTACAAACAGCCATAGAAGCTGCTTTTCTTAACATTTCATTAGGAACTCCTTTAGCTCCATTAATATCTCCGCCAAATTCATTGCAAATAGATACAAATTTTGGTTCTACAGAAGAAGCACCATGTAAAACTATTGGAAAGTTTTTAAATCCAGCAGCTTCTAGTTTCTCAGTTATTGTACCTAATCTATCAAAGTCAAGTTTAGCTTCTCCTTTAAATTTATAAGCACCATGGCTGGTTCCTATAGCTACAGCTAAAGAATCTACACCAGTTCTCTTTACAAAGTCTACAGCCTGATCAGGATCTGTATAGGTAGCTTCATGACCGGCAACTTTAATCTCATCTTCTACTCCGGCTAATTTTCCAAGCTCTGCTTCAACAACAACGCCTCTGCTATGAGCATATTCTACTACTTCCTTTGTTAATCTTATGTTTTCTTCGTAATCATAATGAGAACCATCAAACATAACAGAAGTAAAGCCTGATTCTATAGAAAGCTTCACCTGATCCATATTTGCACCATGATCCAAATGAAGAGCTATATCTATACCAGTCTCTTCTATAGCTGCATCTACCATATGTTTAAGGTATTTAGGGCCAGCATATTTTAAGGCGCTAGATGATACCTGAAGAATAACAGGTGACTTCTGTGCCTTTGCTGCATTTACTACAGCTTGAATTATTTCCATATTGTTAATGTTGAAAGCACCTATAGCATATTTTCCTTCATAAGCTTTTTTAAACATTTCCTTTGTGGTTACTAAAGCCATATATATTCCACCTTCCAACTATATTATTTATGTTAGTATATTTTACTCATAATTATATTATAAAACATATTAATGAAATTGGCTACATTTATTAAAAAATATTACAGAATAAAACTTGTATAAGTTTACAATAGTATATCATATATATGTTATTAATATAACATATATTTTAAAAAATATTCTCTGTATTAATTTTTTCTAGTTTAAGTGTATGTTCAAAGAAGAATTTTACAGCATAAAGACTAGCCATAGCTTCTTCTTTGTTATGGTATTTCACATATTGTGTTAATTTACTAAATTCAGTATTAATATTATCTATTTCTGCATGATTTACAAAGATAGATACTTTACTAGAATTAGATTCCATCTCATTGGACATTTCCTTAAGTAACATATCTGATTTGCTCCAATCTTCCTTTTCTATAGATTGTTCTAATTGTATATTCAATTTTTCTATAGAAGCATATGTCTTATCTAGATAATTAATGGAAAAAATTATTGCAAGTATCATGCATATAAAAATACCAACAGAAATTAATTCATTTTTCATATTAACCACCTTTTCCATATTAATTCTATTTATTTTTTTGGTAATAAAATTTTCCTTGAGAATCTAACAAGGCTATAAATACGTCATTAATATCATTTATATTATTTTTATTAAGATTTTTCTTTAACCAATTCATATCTTGTTTAATAAGTTTTAGATTTTCATAAATTACCTTACCATCTATTATCAAGGTAACTGGTAAGGTATCTTGAGTACATTTAACATTCATATCCTTTTTAGTTGCATAATCTAGTTCTGTTTTAGATATTATAGATATTTGACCGCTGGTCTCTAAAATAGCATATTCTATATCCTCTATGTTATAATATCCTTTGATTCTCAGTTCCTCCATTAAATCATTTATATTAAATTTTTGGGATTTTAGTTCCTTAATATCTAACTGACCATTTTTAATCAATACACTTGGTGTGCCATTTATTAAAGCCCTCATCTTTATACTTTTAAGTTGAAGTAAGGAAACTATGGTTTGTAATAGCAATAAAGTTAGTATAGGTATAACACCATGAATCAACGGTATGCGTGTATCCTGCATTGGCAAAGCAGCTAGTTCAGATATCATTATGGTTATGGCAAGTTCAAAAGGTTCTAATTGACCAATTTGTTTTTTTCCCATTAATCTCATGGTAATTATGACTAGAAGATATAGTATTGCAGTTCTAATTAATACAGTAAACAAAAAAATCACTCCTTCTATAGAGTATATTTTTTTCAAAAATCAAAAAATTATTAGTGATATAGGCTAATTTTTTAAAATTAAAGTATAATAGTATTAGACTTACTAAAATATGGGGGATGATAACATGAAAAAATTAAAACTTATACTAAAGGACGGAAAAAGTATTTGGGTTGATGAGGGAACATCCTTGCATAATATTGTAAAGGAAAATTCCTTAGAACATAATATACCCGTAGTATTAGGCAAATTAAATGATGACATATATGAATTAAGTTGTAATTTAGAACAGGGTGGAAGGTTTGATATAATTGATATTTCAACTGACATAGGGATGAAAGCTTATGTTAGAACATTACAGTTTGTATTGATAAAAGCTGTTTTTGACCTTTTTCCTGAGGCTAGAATTTCAATAGAACATTCACTAAGCAAGGGCATTTATGGTGAAATATATAAAAATGACAAGCTAAGCAAAGAAGATATACAAAACATAAAGGAAAAGATGAAGGAAATAATTCAAAAGGATATACCTATAAATAAGATAAGTGTAGAAAAGGCAAAGGCTATTGAAATATTTAAGGGCTATAATATGGAGGATAAAATAAGGCTTTTAAAATATGTGGATTCTGATGAAGTAAAACTTTATGAATTGGATGGCAGATATGATTATTTCTATGGTTCTATGGCGTATTCTACAGGCGTATTAAAGTTTTTTGACCTAATAAGCTATGAACCGGGATTTTTACTAAGATATCCAGAAGAAAGTAATCCAATGGAAATACCAAAATTTATAGAGCATAAAAAATTGGCTAAAATATTTAAAGAAACAGAGGAATGGGGAGATATATTAGAAGTAGCAGATGTAGGGTCACTAAACGATAAAGTTGAAAATAAAGATATTATTGAAATAATAAGGGTAGCAGAAGCTCTTCATGAGAAAAAGACAGCTTACATTGCAGATATGATTAGTGAAAGAAAAGATGTGAAGATAGTATTAATTGCCGGGCCATCTTCTTCAGGGAAAACTACATTTGCAAGAAGGTTGGGTATACAACTAAGGGTAAATGGACTAATGCCAATGCCTTTAGGTTTAGATGATTATTTTGTAGATAGGGAACACACCCCTAAGGATGAAAATGGAGAATTCGATTTTGAGTCTATATATGCACTGGACCTAGAATTATTTAATAAAAACCTTCAATCCATACTTCAGGGAAGAGAAACAGAGATACCTAGCTACAATTTTAAAACAGGGAAAAGAGAATGGAATGGGAATAAGATTAAGTTACCTAAAAATGGTATATTAATAGTAGAAGGTATACATGGATTAAACGAAATACTTACTTCTTCAATACCAAAGAAAAATAAGTTTAAAATATATATAAGTGCACTAACTCAATTAAATCTTGATAACCATAATAGAATAGCCACAACAGATGTGAGAATAATAAGAAGAATAGTTAGGGATTATTTATCCAGAGGCTATGGTGGAGAAGAAACTTTAAAAATGTGGCCTTCTATAAGAAGAGGAGAGGAAAAAAATATATTTGTATTTCAGGAAAATGCAGATGTTATGTTTAACTCTACTTTAGTATATGAATTGTGTGTGTTAAAAAGATTTGCATTAGATGAGCTGAACAAGATAGAACATTCTAGTCCTGTATATTATGAGGCATTGAGACTTAAGAGCTTTTTACACTTTTTTAAAGATGTAAATACAGATTTTGTACCAGACAATTCAATATTAAGGGAATTTATTGGAGGAAGTTGTTTCTACAAATATTAAATTCATTCAATATAAAGATTGTAGTTTTATTAAGTCATAAACTTTATTTCCCTTCCATATAGATAAATAGAAAATATCATTTATAATATGTGGTGGATAATATGAACCATAGGAAATTAGTTCAAGAGTATTATGGAGATATTAACAATTTGGCAGAACTTCTTGCAAAATTAGTAAACTCATATAGATTATTAATTGGAGGAGCAGGAGAATTAAATACCATAGCTTTGTCAAAAAAAAATGATGTGAAGCATGCTTTAAAGAGAGCAAATGAATTAGGAGAGGTAATAGATGAAATAATAGAAGTATTGGAAAAGACATCTTATGGATATATGGATTATTGTGAAATGAAATCGCAATTAATAGAAGGCAAGATTCAATCAAAATATATAGAAACGGAAATAGATGAGGAATTAAAATTTAAGGATTAAAAGAATAACCCTATGGTATTAATAACAAGGGTTATTCTTTATTTTTAAACCTTTTTAAATCTTACCTTACTTATCATAAGGTATGAAAACATAACCACTAATAATATTGTAAGTACTGGATTGGAAATTCTATTCATAGTAAATAATGAATAAAGAGCCATAAGCATACCTGCTACTGTTATTGGAATTCCAGTAAATATTCCATCAAAAGATGTGATATTGTATCTTGCTAACCTATATGCTCCTGATAGTGGGAATAATAATACTAATAAATAACCTATTAGACCTAATTGGGAAAAATTGTAAATATTAAAAACTAAAATGGAGGGAGCTACTCCAAAAGAAACTAAATCTGCAAGAGAATCTAACTCTTTTCCTAATTCACTAGAAACATTTAAAAATCTAGCTACTCTTCCGTCATATCTGTCCATTAATCCAGCTAATAATATAAAAAGAGAAGCGGCTTTATATTCACCTTGAAAGGTCATCATTAAAGATAATATGCCGCAGGACAAATTGCCTAAAGTAAAAATGTTTGGAACAGCATTTTTTGCCATTAAAATATCACTCCTAAAAATTAATAAATAAAATCAGAATAAATCTGATAATATACTTATATTATATTATAACTCATAATTCATATAAATTTAATATAAATTATAATTTTTTTATGGAAATTTTGTATTTTATTTAATGTATATCATGTTATTGTTTTAATATTAAAGCATTTTTATGGGCAAAATATTTTAGAGGTGATATTAATGAGAGTAAAAGAGATAATGACAAAGAGCATAGCTAGTCTAAATGTAGAAGATACTGTAGAACATGCAGCTCAACTAATGAAAGAGCATAATATAGGTTCTCTTCCTGTATGCAATGGAGAAAAGGTAATAGGGATAATTACAGATAGAGATATAGCTTTAAGATCCACAGCGGAAGGAGAAAATGTGCAAAAGCAGACAGTAAGGGATATAATGACATCTAATCCTGTCATAGTAAGTCCTGAAATAGATGCACAAGAAGCGGCTAGAATAATGAGTGAAAGGCAAATTAGAAGACTGCCAGTAGTAGAGAATAATAATTTGGTAGGTATAGTTTCCTTAGGAGACATTTCCGTGGAACCAAACTTAGGTCATAACGCAGGTAAAGCTCTAAGTGAAATTTCTGAACCTAGTACGCCTAACATTTAAGCTGACAATTGACAGTGGACAGTTAAGGAGAATTTTTCTTTGCTGCCGCTACGAAAAACTTTTAATTATGAACATTTTTTAAATAATAAATAAAAAATAATAAATAGGGTAATTTTACCTTAAGGGTAAGATAAGAAATAATGGGGCTTTTCTTGTTAGGAAAACCTCATTATTTCTTATTTGTTCCTTCTTATTCGTAATTTAAAGCTTTTTTGCAGTGTTAAGGTCAAAAAAGCATCCTTAACTGTCAATTCTCAACTCTCAACCAAAGGGAAGATTGCTACAATTTTCTCTTTAGTGACATAGGTCATATTAAATGATATAATAGTTATGTATATTATTAGAGCTAGGAGAGTTATATTATGAATAGGGTAAAATTTATTTATAATCCATATTCAGGAGAAAATACAATAATTTCAGATATAGATAAAGTGATTATGGTACATCAGAAATATGGATATACTATAGTACCTTATAGAATAAGTATGGAATATGATTTATCTATGGCCTTTAAAGATATAGATGAAAGCTATAAATATATTTTAATAGCTGGTGGAGATGGTACAGTAGATAATGTAGTTAATCATATGAAAGCACTTGGGATAGATATTCCAATAGCTATATTACCAGTAGGAACTGCAAATGATTTTGCAAAATTTATAGGTATGCCTCAAGATGTAGAAATGGCTTGCGAACAAATATTGAACAGTGAAGCAAAAAAAATAGACATTGGTAAAATAAATGATAAATATTTCTTGAATGTAGCAAGTACAGGACTATTTACAGATGTATCACAAAGAACTGATATTAATTTAAAAAATACTATAGGCAAACTAGCCTATTATGTAAAGGGCATAGAGCAGCTCCCTAATTTTAGAAAATTAAGAATAAAGGTAGTTTCGGAAATTGAGAATTATGATGGCGATATGTATTTAATGCTAGTATTTAATGGACAGACTGCTGGTAATTTTAATCTTGCTTACAAAGCAGAAATAGATGATGGACTTTTAGATGTAATAATAATAAAAGCTGGAATGATAATGGATATAATACCTTTATTTATAAAAATGTTAAGAGGAGAACATTTAGAGGATGTAAATGGACTTTTATATTTTAAAACAGATAAATTATATATAGAATGTTTTGAAGATATTGTCACAGATATTGATGGAGAAAGAGGACCAGATTTTCCTCTTACTATAGAGTGTGTAAAGCAAGGTATAGAAGTGTTAGGAGTGCTGAATACAAAAAAAGCTCCGAAAAATAAAATGGGAAATTTAATAAAACCAAAAGGTATGAAATAAAAAATCACTAAGTTTTCACTTAGTGATTTTTTCTAGGTAAAGCCTTATTTTTAGTGCCTTTTCTCACTATATTCCTATAAGGGATCAAACAATTTCTTCCTTTTCCAATTAAATCTTCTCTACCGCATTTTTCCAAAGCTTCTTTTACTAATTTATAATTTTGAGGCATATTAAATTGAAGTAAAGCCCTTTGCATATTTTTTTCCTTTTGTTCTCTAGGTATATATACTGGTTTACCTGTTAAAGGGTTTACACCTGTATAATACATAGCGGTAGAAAGACTGCCAGGAGTTGGGTAAAAGTCCTGAACCTGCTCAGGTGTATAACCCATAGTCTTTATATATTCAGCCAATTCTATAGCGGCATTTAAATCTGAACCAGGATGGCTAGACATAAGATAAGGAACTAAATACTGCTTTTTATTAATTTTTTTATTTATAGCATAGTATTTTTCTGAAAACTTATCATAAACTTTTTTGTCTGGTTTTCCCATTAATTTTAGAACTTTGCTGTTTATATGCTCTGGGGCAACCTTCAATTGACCGCTTACATGATATTTACATAGTTCTTCAAAAAAGCTGTCATTTTTATCACACATTAAATAGTCAAATCTAATACCTGAACGTATAAAAACTTTTTTAACCTTTGGAAGAGCTCTTATATTTCTCAATAGGTTCAAATATTCACTATGATCAACTATCAAGTTTTTACAAGGTGTTGGAAACATACATTGTCTATCTCTGCATGTGCCAACCTTTTCTTGAATTTTACAGGATTTATGCCTAAAGTTAGCAGTAGGCCCTCCTACATCATGGATATAGCCTTTAAAATCATCTAGTGTGGTTAATAGCTTAGCTTCATCTATAATGGATTCCTCACTTCTATTTTGTATCATCCTGCCTTGATGAAAAGTTAAGGCACAGAAAGAGCAGGAACCAAAGCATCCTCTATGGCTGGTTATAGAGAATTTAACCTCTTGTATAGCAGGGATACCTCCTTTTGCCTCATAAATAGGATGATAAGTTCTAGTATAAGGCAAAGAGTATACCCTATCCATTTCTTCTTGAGTAAGAGGAAGTTGAGGAGGATTTTGAACTATATACCTATCATTGTGCTTTTGTATAATACCTTTGCCTCTTATAGGATCTTGCTCATAATACTCTAATTTAAAGCTCTCAGCATAAGATTTCTTGCTTTCTATACATTCTTCATAGGAAGGAATTTTAACAAAATTTCTTAGATTGCTTATATCATTTGTAGAGTATACAGTACCTCTTAAATCTGTAATGTTTGAAAAAGTCATTCCATATCTTAATAGATCCGCAAGCTGCACAATAGTTTTTTCTCCCATGCCATATATCAATAAATCTGCCTTGGCGTCCAGGAGAATACTTCTTCTTATTTTGTTATCCCAATAATCATAGTGGGCAAATCTTCTTAAACTACTTTCTATTCCGCCTATTACTATAGGCACATCTTTGTAAGCTTCCCTAGCTTTATTTGAATAAACTATTACAGCTCTATCTGGTCTATGACCTTCTTCACCACCAGGAGAATACAAATCTTCATGCCTTTTTTTCTTAGCTGCAGTATAGTGATTTACCATGGAATCTATATTGCCAGAGTTGATTAAGAAAGCTAACTTAGGTTTACCCAAAACCTTAAAACTATTTACATCTTTCCAATCTGGCTGTGCTATAATTCCTACAGTATATCCTGCATCCTCTAAAACTCTTCCAATTATTGCAGTACCAAAGGAAGGGTGATCTACATAAGCATCCCCAGTTATTAAAACAAAATCCAGTTCATTTATTCCATTTTCTTTTAAGTCTTGTTTATTTATGGGTAGAAATTTTTTTCCTAATCTCATTTATACTGTGTCTCCGTTTCAATTATATTTTCACTTTATAATATTAGCATAATTAAGTGAAAATATATAGGATACTAAGATAGTTTCATGTATAATTAAGAAGACCATGAAATTTTATTTATACTTATAACTATGTAATATTCTAAATTACAAAGGGAGGCCATGGAAAATGGAAAAAGTTCTTAAAAAACTTATCTTTACCGGCGTTTTAGGTTTTATTACTTTATTATCATTAAATTCTAAGGTATATGCCGCAGCAGAAGTCAGCCGTATAGAGGGAAATAATAGATTTGAGACCTCTATTGCTATATCCAAAAATGGCTGGGGAAAATCTGATTACGCTGTATTAGCAAATGGAATGAGTTCCTCAGATGCACTTAGTGCTAGCCCTTTAGCTGCTAAGTACAATGCACCTATAATTCTAGTAAACAGTAAGCAATTAGATACAATGACTACAGAAGAACTTAATAGATTAGGTGTAAAAAAGGTATTTATTATTGGCGGGACGGGAGTTATTTCAAAGGACATTGAAGACAAGCTTCATAGTCTAAATATTCAAACCGATAGATACTGGGGACATGATAGATTTGATACAGCTGTAGATGTTGCTAAAAGATTAGATGACTTTAATGAAATAGTAATAACCAGTGGTTTTGGTTTTGCAGATGCTTTATCTATAGCTCCCATTGCGGGGAAAAAGGGAATACCCATTTTATTAACTTCAAAAGATAGTTTACCTAAGGTTGTGATGGATTTCTTACAGGAAAAAACCAATAATAACCTTGGAAGCCTAAAAACCTATATAATAGGTGGATCGGGGGTTGTAAGTAATACAATAGAAAAACAATTTCCTAATTGTGAAAGATTATCTGGTCAAGGAAGATATGAAACAAATATAGCAGTATTAAACAGATTTTCTGAAGATATAAATTTTAACAATATTTATATTGCAAATGGACAAGACTTCCCAGATGCTTTATCAGGCTCTGCTCTTGCTCAAAAAAATTCATCTGGAATAATACTATCTAATAAGATAATTTCAAGCACTACAGAAAAGTTTGTTAAGTCTAAGCTTGATTTGGTTGAAAAGATAAATATAATAGGAGGAAAAGGAGTTTTCCTTGACAGCAATATAGATGATATATTATATACAAAAAACGGTGGTAATAGTGAAGGAAATATAATAAATTTGGGACTTGTAGTGAAAGATGGGGATTGGATTTACCATAAAAATACCAAGAACGGATATATATTTAAATCCAAGGGTGATGAGAATGTAAGTGCCCAAGTTAATTCTGATGATTCTTACTATATAAATGTGGTAGGAGATTGGATATATTATGTTAGTAATGAAGGGTATATTTATAAAATAACCGTAGATGGGAAGGATAGAACCAAATTAAATAATACCCCTGTAGAATACATGAAAGCTGAAGGAAACTATATTTACTATGTCCAAGGAGATGGCATTAAAAATTATAAAATATATAGAATGAATTTAGATGGAAGTAATGAGGAATTTATAGACAATACTAATGCTGTTAGCATAAATGTAGTGGGAGATTGGATTTATTATAGTGACGGTATTCTAGGGAATATATATAAATTTAATGTAAATGATAAAAATGATAAAATTAAAATAACAGAGGATTCTGTTGGGTTTATAAATGTATCAGGTGATTGGATTTATTATGGCAATATTTCTGATGGCGGGAAAATTTATAAAATAAAAACTGATGGAAGTGAAAGGACTAAAGTAACTGATGATTCAGCAGGATATATAAATGTTTCTGGGGATTATGTTTATTATTTAAATATAAGCGATAATAGCCAATTGTATAAAGTAAAGATAGATGGAAGTGAAAGAAAGAAAATAGGTGATGAAGCTGTAGCCTTGATAAATGTAGCTGGGGGTTGGGTTTATTACTTAAATTATGATATTGAATTCTGTAGGGTAAGAACCGATGGTACAACAAGACAATTAGTAAAATAATAATTTATTTATAGTTGATTTTTAGGTGGTGAAATTCAATGGAAAGTGGCCCTTGTGGTGGTCGGACAAATTTTAAAAATTTAATATTGAAAGCAGAGGAATACTTAATTGAGGATAGTAGCTCTTTTTATATTATAAAAGCATTTTAATCAAGTATTGATTTCTATATATAGATATTCCTCTGCGTAAAAGAGGAGGAATATTTATGGAAATGGTAGGAAGTTTCTTCTTAAGTAAGGTGCTCTACAAAAAGGTTTATGACGAGTCCGGAGATAATATTGGTAAGCTGTGGGATGTATATGTTACTACAGAAGATGGTTTGCCAAGGGTTATAGGCTATAAGTTAAAAAAAGACAGAGAAATTTTTAATTATGAATTTAAAAATATAAGTTTTTATCAAGATGATAATGGAAAGATGTCTATAAAAGTAAAGGGAGCTCGTGAGATAATTCCAAGAACCTATTCTTATCTTTTATCAAAACATTTATTGGATAAACAAATTGTGGATATTAATGGCAAAAAGTTAGTTAAGGTTAATGATTTAAGGATAGCAGAAATAGCTGGAGAGTTAAAAGTAATAGCGGTAGATACAGGCATAATGGCTTTAGGCAGAAGATTGGGAATTGAATCAATGGTAACAAATATTTATAAACTTCTTAATAAAAAACCTAAAGATAGTATAATTATGTGGGATAACGTGGAATCTATAGAGATGATAAATGACAGCTTAAAGCTTTCTGTGCCTTATCAAAAGTTATCAAAGCTTCATCCTGCAGATCTAGCAGATATATTAGAGAAAATGGATACAAAATATAGAAAAAAAGTATTTGAAACAATTGATGAAGATTTAGCAGCTAATATATTAGAAGAAATTGAACCGGAAATACAGGCAGATATTTTGGAAAATCTAAGTCAATCAAAGAGAACAGAAGTCTTAGAAAGCATGCCTAATGATGAGATTGCAGACATACTAGATGAAGTGGATGAAGAAACAGCAGAAAAAATTCTTTTGACTATGGAAAAAGAAGACGCAGAAGAAGTAAGAACTCTTATGAAATATGAAGAAAAGGTTGTAGGCAGTATAATGAACAAAGATTTTATATCATTTAATATAAATATTACAGCTGGAGAAACCATAGAACTTTTAAGGGATATAAAGCCTGATGATGAAGTAATGCATTATGTATATATTGTAGATGAAAATGAAAAATTAAAAGGCACAGTATCCCTTAGAGATTTGGTAATATCTTCTCCAGATAAAAGATTATTTGATATAATGCAGGAGGATTTAATTAATATCAAGGATAATCAAGGCATAGATGATGCAGTAGAAATAGCAATCAAATATGATCTTTTATCCATACCTGTAATAAATGATGAAGATAAGTTGTGCGGGATAGTAGTTATTAATGATATTATTGAAGATGTTTTAGCTCCAACTTGGAGAAAAAGGTTTAAAAAAGCAATATGATTTAATTAAGACTATGTTACATAAGAATGAAATAATTTTTAATGCAACATAGTTTTTTTATGTATTTTTTTCTTCTCTTAGGTAAAAATAAACGGAGATACATTATTACCAACTGAGGAGTGTATGAACATGGAAAAACAATTTTCATTTAGAAAAGTTGTACTTTATATGATGATAGCACTTATAACTTATTTTAGCCTGTACATATACTTTGCTCCCTATAACTATGCACTAAATGTTGTCACTTATTATTATGGTTCTAATGGAGGAACGGTATATGAAATACAAAAAAAGCTTAAAAATTGGGGATACTATAGTGGAGGTATAGATGGTGTATATGGCTATCAAACATATACTGCTATTAGAAAGTTTCAGTCTACCAATGGGCTAAAAGTAGATGGAGTAGTTGGAAGTCAAACTTTAGAGGCTTTGGGAATATATGAAGGACCTACTAATGCCAGTGGCAATAGCAATTATAATACTAGCAATCAGGATATAAATTTGCTTGCTAGACTTATTAATGGAGAGGCAAGAGGGGAGCCTTATGAAGGGCAGGTAGCTGTAGGGGCTGTAGTACTTAATAGAACAAGAGATTCAAGATTCCCAAGCACCATAGCAGGAGTTATATATCAACCAGGAGCTTTTACAGCAGTATCGGATGGTCAGATAAATGCTGCATTAGAGCAGACTAGTGTGAAGGCTGCAACAGATGCTTTGAATGGATGGGATCCTTCAGGGGGAGCCATATATTATTTTAATCCTGATACAGCAACTAGTGCTTGGATATGGTCTAGACCCCTAATAAAAATTATTGGAAAACACAGATTTTGTAAATAAGAGGGTTGACAAATTTAAAATATTGAATATAATAAGATTATATAAATCATACTAAATTAGTCTGAAATACATTGAAAGAGAAGAGTAGCATATATAAAATATACAGAGAGGGAATCTAATATGCTGAGAGGATTCTTATAGGGAGTTTATGTGAAGTGCCCTCTGGAGTAGTGCACCGAATTAAGTAGGCTGCATCGGTATCACCCGTTATAGTGATAGAGCATTGGCTTGTGCTTGAGGTTAGTTCAGTACCTTGTTTTTGGTAGAGTGGAATAGCGAAGTTATAACTTCGTCTCTATATTTTGGAGACGAAGTTTTTTGTGTAGTTTGAAATTATATGCTTAAGGAGGAATATTAAATGATATATAATAATGTAATAGAAATGATAGGCAATACTCCATTGTTAAAGTTGAGCCATATAGTTGATGAAAGTATGGCAGAGGTTTACGTAAAACTAGAAAAGCAAAATCCCGGTGGAAGCATAAAGGATAGGACAGCCCTAGGAATGATAGAAAAAGCGGAAGATTTAGGATTATTAAACCCAGGTGATACTATAGTAGAACCAACCAGTGGAAACACTGGAATAGGACTAGCAATTGTGGGAAGACTTAAAGGATACAAGGTTATAATTGTAATGCCTGATTCCATGAGTATAGAAAGAAGAAGTATTTTAAAGGCTTATGGGGCTGAGTTAATACTTACTGAAGGAAGGCTTGGAATGAAGGGTGCTATAGAAAAGGCAGAGGAAATTGTTAAAGGCAAAAAAGGCTTTTATATACCACAACAGTTTGATAATGAAGCAAACCCAGAAAAGCATTATAAAACTACTGCGGAAGAAATCCTAAAGGATGTTCCTGATGTGGATATGTTTTTAGCCTCTGTAGGTACAGGGGGGACTCTTATAGGTATAGGCAAAAGATTAAAGGAAGTAAAAAAGGATGTAAAAGTAATAGCCATAGAGCCTGCTAAATCACCTTTATTATCAGGGGGAGAAGCTGGACCTCATGGCATACAGGGAATAGGGGCTAACTTTATACCAAGCATATATAAAAAGGAAATAGTAGATAAGGTAATAACAGTTTCAGATGAAGAAGCTTTCAAATATGCAAAACTTGTTGGGAGAGAAGAAGGAATACTAGTGGGAATATCTTCTGGTGCTAATATTTCAGTAGCTATAACCTTGGCTAAGGCATTGGGAAAAGGGAAAAAAATAGTAACTGTTGCTGCAGATGGAGGAGAAAAATACTTATCTACAGGAATATATGAATAATTAAAGATTGTTAAATGTTATTAAAATTGGAGGTTAGTATGTTTAAGAATTTAAAATATGATATAGATAATGTAATGAAAAATGATCCTGCAGCAAGAAATAGACTAGAGGTTTTTCTACTTTACCCTTGCATTCACGCTATAATAAATCATAGAATAGCTAATTTTTTTTACAAAATCAAGTTATTCTTTATGGCAAGACTTATATCTCAGATATCAAGACATTTTACTGGTATAGAGATACACCCAGGAGCCACAATAGGCAAAGGTTTATTTATAGACCATGGTATGGGAGTAGTTATAGGGGAAACTGCTGAAATAGGAGACAATGTAACTATGTATCATGGGGTAACCTTAGGAGGTACGGGTAAAAATAAAGGGAAAAGACATCCTACTGTAGGCAATAATGTAATAATAGGAAGTGGAGCAAAAGTATTAGGGCCCATAAATCTTGGAGATAATGTTAAAATAGGAGCTAATGCAGTAGTATTAAAGGATATACCTGCTAATTGCACAGCAGTAGGTATACCAGCTAAGGTGGTTAAATGTAATAATAACGAAGTAATAGAGATGAATGAGTATAGAACAATAGCAAAGGGATTTTAATGGAGTTGAGGATATGGACAACAAAGAAAAAATAATTAAATATTGTAATAATTTAGGGCTAGATAACCTTGGATTTACTTCCTGTAGAAAATTTAAAGGATTAGAAGAATATTTTTATTTAAGAAAAAGTAAGGGACAAGAAAATGAATTTGAGGAAAAGGATATCCAAAAGCGAATAAACCCTGATATTTATATGAGAGAAGGAAAGGCAATAATATCCATTGCCTTTCCTTATGTATTTAACAAAAATTTCAATAATAAGTTTTATTTTTCTAAGTATACTATGGGTAGGGACTATCATTTAGTAGTTACCGAGCATTTAAAAAAAATCTGTGCTTTTATAGAGTTTTTAGGAGGAAAAGCTAAGTATTTTGTAGATAGTAATGCTTTGCCTGAAAGATATATAGCTAGTCTTTGTGGAATAGGATTTATAGGTAAAAATAATATGCTTATAACTGAAAAATATGGCTCTTATGTTTTCCTAGGAGAAATAATTACGGACTTAGAATTAGATGAAGATAATCCTTTAAGGCGTAAATGTGGGGAATGTAATTTATGTTTGAAAGCATGTCCAACTAATTCAATAGGTGAACATGAAAATAATTCTAATATATGTTTATCATATATAACGCAAAAGAAGGATATAGAGAATAGTTGGTTTCATAAATTGCAGGGAAGACTCTTTGGCTGTGACACCTGCCAAGGGGTTTGTCCATATAACAAAAAGGCAAGCTTATCTACTATAGAAGCATTTGAGCCCTTCCCATTTATGGAGGAAGTAAATATAGAAGAATTAATTAATATGGATAATAAAACCTTCAGGGATAAATATGCATTAACTTCCTGTGGATGGAGAGGAAAGAACATTCTTATAAGAAATGCTCTAATAAATGTATTTGAAAAAGCAGAAAACTATAAGGTGGGAGTAAAGCACTTTAATTCACCTTATGTAAAGGATTATTATAGTAGACTTTTACAATTGCACAAACTATAATTTAAGTATACATTGTTTTATGAAAGGTGGAGCGGTTTATGATTTCTCCTACTGTGGTTAAGATTATATCTCATCTTCCAAAGGGACTTGTAGTCTTTCTTTCGGAAAAAATCTTAAATAATTATATTAAAAAGTATGCAAATATAGAAGTAAAAGGTTTAGAAAACTTAAAGGATATAAAAAGACCAATATTATTTATTTGTAATCATCTAAGCAACTCTGATGCATTAGTTATAAATAATGTTTTAAAAGACCAAGACATCACTTTTGTGGCCGGAGTAAAACTTTCATATAATCCTCTTACAAGTCTAGGTATGAGTATGACTAAAACTATATCCATTAAGCCTAATACAGCAGATAAGGGTTCTATATCTAATATAATAAAAACTTTAAAACATGGAAATAATATACTGATTTTCCCTGAAGGGACTAGAAGCAGATCAGGTAGTATGATAGAAGGTAAAAAGGGAGTAGTTTTAATACAGAAACTATCAAGGGCTACTATAATTCCCATGTCTGTAGCCGGTACAGAAAAGCTGCTTCCAATAAATGAAGAAGGCATGGAGAAAGAAAAATTCCAATATGCAGATGTAAAAGTTACTATAGGTAAAAGCTTAGATATGCCCAAAAAAGAAGAAGATGAAGAAAAACATCATTATGAAGATAGAATATTAAATTATATGATGAGAAGTATAGCAGCACTTTTACCTAAAGAATATCAAGGAGTTTATAAAATATGAACAAAGAGAATATAAATAAAGTATTGAAAATATTAAGTGAAACTTATCCTAATGCTAAATGTGCTTTAAATTTTAATTCTCCTTATGAATTACTTGTATCTACTATATTATCTGCTCAATGTACAGATAAAAGAGTAAATGTAGTTACAGAGAATTTGTATAAGGAATATAATACCCCAGAAAAGATGGTGACTCTTTCAGAAGAAGAGTTAGAAGAAAAAATTAGAAGTTGCGGTTTCTATAAGAATAAAAGCAAAAATATATTAGAAACTTCAAGGATTATATTAAGTGAACATAATGGTAAGGTACCTAAAACCATGGAGGAGCTAAATAAATTACCTGGTGTGGGAAGAAAAACTGCCAATGTGGTTTTATCTAATGCTTTTGGCATACCTGCTATAGCGGTAGATACTCATGTTTTTAGAGTGTCTAATAGAATTGGATTAGCTAAAGGTAAAACTCCGGAACAAGTGGAAAAAGAATTAATGAAAAATATACCTAAACACATGTGGAGTGATACTCACCATTATTTAATATGGCATGGTAGAAATATCTGTAAGGCTAGAAAGCCGGATTGTGAAAAATGTCCTGTAGCTCCATATTGTGAATACTTTGCTGGAGCAGGCAACCCAGAGGATAAAGAATAAAGAATAAATTAAGCAAACTAATTTGTAGATAAGTAAGAGGTAAGAGGTAAGAGCTAAGAAGTAATAGTTCTTACCTAATTTATTTTTTATTTACTATTTGAAATAAGTTTTCTTCTTAAGAAGTCCAATGCAATAGTAACAGTTCTGTTCCTTATGGACTGCCTATCTCCAGATAAATTTAACTCTTTAACATAGACTTTTCCATCCATATAAAGACCAACATAAACAAGTCCAACAGGTTTCTCTGCACTTCCACCCCCAGGGCCTGCAAGGCCAGTAGTTGAAATGCCAATATGTGCTCCAGAAGTTCTTGCTGCACCTTGTGCCATTTCTGCAGCAGTTTCCTTACTTACAGCTCCAAACATTTGTAAAGTTTCTGGTCTAACTCCTAATCTTCTAACTTTTGCATCATTACTATAGGTAACATTACCTTCTATAAGTGCTCTTGAAATACCAGGATAGTTTACAAGCCTCCCACATAAAAGTCCTCCTGTACAGGATTCTGCTACAGCTATAGTTAAATTATTATCAATAAGCATTTTCCCTATTACACTTTCTAAAGAATCTTCATCAACTCCATAGACATTTTCTCCTAATATATATCTAATTTCTCTTTCTATAGGAGCTATTAAAGAGCATGCTTCTTCCTTAGTTTTAGCTTTTGCAGTTATTCTTAATGTTACTTCATTTTCTTTAGCATAGGAAGCTACTGTTGGATTAGATTGATTATCAATAATATGACCTATTTTTGTCACTACAGTTGATTCTCCCATGCCGCATATTCTAAGGGTTTTAGATACCAATGTGTCCTTACTAAATCTTTGAAGATAAGGCACAACATAGTTTTCAAACATAGGAATATTTTCTTTTGGTGGACCAGGAAGCAGTACTAATATCTTACCATTTTCATTTACTATGCAGCCTGGTGCTGTACCATAATCATTAGGAAGGATTATAGAACCTTCAGGGAAATAAGCTTGTTTCCTATTATTTTCACTTATCTCTCTCTTTTGCTTTTTAAAATATTCCTTTAGTAAATCTAAGGATTCTTTATGAAGGATCATTTTTTTATGGAAGTATTCTCCGGCTATTTCTTTAGTTAAATCATCTTTAGTAGGACCTAGACCACCTGTAGTTATAACTATATCAGATCTTTTAAATGCTAAATCTAATTCTTGTCGCACTCTTTCACCATTATCCCCTATTACGGATTGATGATAAATGAATATACCCATATCCGCTAATCTTCTAGATAGATATTGAGCGTTAGTGTTTAAAATATCTCCCAATAATAGTTCAGTTCCTACTGCAATTATTTCACCAGTCATAATTAAGACCTCCTTGTATAAATTTTTATAAAACAAAGTATTTACAACACAATTCTATCACAATATTAAATTATTATTAAATATATATTATATAGCTTGAAAGGGTATATCTTCATAAAGTACAATAGTGTATAATATTTTATAAGCAAAATTAAGGAGTGATTTTAAGTGAGCAAGACTTTAAGGAATGTATTAATAGTAATAGGAATATTAATAGTATTAATTGCACCAATAGTATCTAGTTATAATAAAATGATATCTTTAGACCAAAAGGTAAAAAGAGCAGAATCAAATATAGATAGTGACCTCCAAAGAAGATCTGATTTAATTCCAAACTTAGTGGAAACAGTGAAGGGCTATGCAAAACAGGAAAAGGACATATTCACCGATATAGCTAATGCCAGAGCAAAACTTGGTGGAGCTACAAATGTAACAGATAAAGCCAATGCTGATAATCAATTAACTAATGCTCTTTCAAGACTTCTTATGGTAGTGGAAAACTATCCTGAACTTAAATCCAATGAAAATTTCAGGGGATTAATGGTACAGTTAGAGGGAACAGAAAATAGAATTAATGTAGCTAGAAAAGATTATAATAGTGCCGTAGATGAATACAATACTGCTATTAGAAAATTTCCTAGTTCTATAGTGGCATCAATTTTTAGATTTGAGGAAAAGCCATATTATAAGGCAAGTGAAGGAGCAAAAGAAGTACCAAAAGTAGATTTTAATGTGGGTAAATAATCATGAAAAAATTAAAAAGATTTTTAGGGTTACTATTTTTTATATTAATAGTTTCTGCTTTTCCAGTAAAAGCAGAAATGGATATACCAAAGCCTACAAACTTAAAATATGTAAATGATTATGCTAATGTATTAAGCCCGGAAACAAAGGAATATATAGTATCTGTGGGAAAAGAACTAGAGGATAAAACAGGGGCTCAATCAGTAGTTGTAATTGTTAACTCCCTTGGAGAATATGATATAGAAACCTATGCCACTACTCTTTTTAGACAATGGGGTATAGGTCAAAAGGAAAAGAATAATGGTTTTCTTATGTTAGTTTCTATGCAGGATAGAATGAGAAGGGTAGAGGTAGGTTATGGTTTAGAAGGAGCTGTGCCAGATATATATACTGATCAGGTAATGGAAAGCCTTTTTAAACCAGCGTTTCAAAAGGGAGAATATGATAAGGGAATAAAGGAATCATATTCAGCTTTTGCAGATGCTATAGCTAAGGAATACAATGTAAAGCTAGAAAAAAATGATAAAGTTAGTTTGCCACAGCAGCAAGAGAATAAGTCTTCAAATGGAGGGCTTATTGCTAAAATACTACTATTATTATTTATAATTGATTTAGTATTGAATAGAGGCAGAGTTACTAGACAATTATTAGGCTTCTTATTCTGGGATTCATTCTGGAATGGCAGAGGAGGCCGTGGAGGAAGAGGTGGCCGCGGCGGCCCAGGAGGAGGCGGCTTTGGAGGCTTCGGCGGCGGTGGTGGCTTTGGAGGAGGTTCCTCTGGTGGCGGGGGCTTCGGAGGTTTTGGAGGAGGTTCTTCCGGCGGCGGAGGTTCTTCTGGAAACTGGTAATATAATTAATATAGAATAAAGAATAGAGAATAAATATGGATAATTTTTCTTCATTAACATTACGAAAAATTTTTAATTATTAAAATTAAAGATTTTCTGTAGGGCAGCGGAAGAAAATCCTCCTTATTTATTCTTTTTTATTTATTATTTAAAAAAGTGCATTACATTTTTTTATCGTGTTCCTTGCATAATAAGTGCATCAAGTGAGAATTATAAAAACAAAACTGTAATTTAGGCGGGAGGGGTAAATATGCCGGACGCATGGACACATATTTTGGCATCAAATGAAATAATAAAAGGTATAGAAAGTAGTAGATATAGAAGCATATTAGAAGGATATATAAAATTCTACCAATGTGGATCTCAAGGACCAGATATATTTCTTTATTACTGTAATTTAATACCTAGTAAACATAATAGGGTTAAAAAGGAATTGGGACAGCGTCTCCATACTGATAAAACAGGAGATTTTATTGTATATCTTATAGATAAATTGAAGCAGTTGAGGTACGATGAAGAATACAATATGTTACTTTCCTATGTATTAGGATATATTACCCATTATGCATTAGATACATCTATGCATCCCTTTATATATTACTTTGGAGGAGTATATCATGCAGATTCACCAGAAACAAAGAAATATGATCTTTATCATAAACAATTAGAGAAGATTATAGGTATTATACAATTAGAAAATAAAAGAGGAGCATCTGCATATCACACAACTCTATATAGTGAAGTTAATTTAGGTAAAAATGTACCAAGAATAATAGATGAAGTATATTCTGATTCTTTATATCATGTATATAATTTAGAAATAAAAAGTTACCTAATAAATTATTGTTATAAGGATATGAAAAGTGGCATTAAATTTTTAACTGAGCCTAATATGATAAAGAATATAATTTTTGCTATTGGAGAAGCCATAATTAAAAAGAAAAATAAAGCTAGAATATTCATATATCCAAGGAGGATAGTGGATGACTTGGATTATTTGAATAAAGAACATAAAAAGTGGAATCATCCTTGTTATTTAGAAGAAGTAACTTATAGAGATGCAGAACAATTATATATGGAGGGAATTAATAAAGGAATAAATTTGATTAATACAGCTGTAAAATATTTAGAAGATGAAATTGACAAAGAAGAATTAATAAAAACCTTTCCCAATCTATCCTATGAATCTGGTAAGCTTTTGGATGAGTATAAAAAGATGTTATATTTTCAATGCATATTTGAACATTGAACAATGATTTAACATTATTATTAATAAACTCAATGGAATTTACATGCTTAAATGCTATAATTAAATAAAAGCACTATAATAGGGGGAAAAATTATGGGAGAAGTAAAAACTATAGAATGGAAAGATGATAAACTTATCCTTATTGACTGTACAAAGCTTCCTATTAAGGAGGAGTATGTTGTTTGTGAAAGATACTCAGAATTAGTTAGGGCTATAAAGACATTAGCAGTAAGAGGAGCACCAGCTATAGGGGTATCTGCAGCTTATGGAGTAGTATTAGCAGCCATAGAAGGGAAAAATATAAGTAACAATAAAGAACAATATTTAGAATTTATAGATAAAGCCATAGAAGAATTAGCTGCTACAAGACCAACAGCAGTAAATCTATTTTGGGCATTAGATAGAATGAAGAAAAAGCTACATACTATTAAAGATTTATCACAAAATGAAATTAAAGAAAAACTTTTGGATGAAGCAAATTTAATATATGAAGAAGATGTTCAATGTAATAAGAATATAGGAAAATACGGGAATGATATTGTGCCTTATGAAGCTAATATATTAACCCACTGTAATGCAGGTGCATTAGCTACAGCAGGGTATGGTACTGCCCTAGGTGTAATAAGATATGCTCATTATTCAGGTAAAAACATCCATGTGTATGCGGATGAAACTAGACCTCTTTTGCAAGGAGCAAGGTTAACAGCCTGGGAATTAGTAAAGGAACATATACCAGCTACATTAATAGCTGATAACATGGCAGGGTACGTTATGAAACTTAATAAGATAGACTTAGTTATTACAGGAGCAGATAGAATAACCGTTAATGGAGACACAGCAAATAAAATAGGAACCTACTCCCTGGCTATTCTTGCTAAGGCCCACAATATTCCTTTTTATATAGCAGCACCACTATCCACAATAGATATGAATTTAAAATCTGGAGAAGAAATAGTAATAGAAGAAAGAGATAAAAAAGAATTAAGGGAACTTTTTGGACAAAAGATAGCGCCTGATGAAATTGATACCTTTAATCCAGCCTTTGATGTAACACCCAATGAATATATAACGGGAATAATAACAGAAGTAGGTATATTAAAGCCTCCTTACAACATATCTATAAAAAGTGCTAAGCACTTTTAAACTGTTAACTAAAAAAAGGAGTGAACAATGTGTTTGAAGAAGAAAAAAAGCAAATAGTGGATATGTCATTAAGGCTATATAATGAACAGTTAATAGTGGGAACCTGGGGAAATGTAAGTATGAGACTACACTGTGAAAATGGTGAAGAGCTATATCTTGTAACTCCATCAGGAATGGAATATGAAAAAACTAAGTCTGAAGACTTGGTTATTGTTAATGGAGAAGGCAATATAGTAGAAGGACATAGGAATCCTACATCTGAATTAAAAATGCATATAAAGATATATAAATCTATTAATAATGTAGATGCTATAATTCACACTCATAGTACTTGTGCTACGGCTTGTGCTGTTGCAGGGGTTACCATACCAATGATGGTAGAGGATATGGTTCAGCATATAGGTGGGGATATAAGAGTAGCGAAATATGCCCTTCCTGGTAGCGATGAATTAGCTGACTACGCTGTGGAAGCTCTTAAGGATAGAAATGGAGCACTACTTAAAAATCATGGAGCAATAGGAATTGGAAAAACTATGTTAGATGCTTATAAATCCTGTGTGTTAATAGAGAAAAGTGCTAAAATACTTATATGCGCCAAGATATTAGGACATATAAATCTTCTAAGTACAGAAGATGCTCAAAAAATGATTGAGTACTATAATAATAGATATGGACAAAAATAATTGTATTTGTATATAGTGAAGAGTTAATAATGAATAGTGAATAGCCTATAGGCCCCCTAATTAAAGTGGACACATTAACTCATTAGTTATAAGATATATTTAGAATTTAGGAGGGTCTATAGAAATGGATAAATTTATTCGTAGGTTTACTGAAGATGAAAGAGTAAAATA
>NZ_PVXO01000050.1 GCF_002995785.1 Clostridium liquoris
TAAAAAATTAAGGGGATAAGTACGCCCTTTCGGGCCGCGGGCGAAGCCCTATTGGATAAAATTTTCAACTGAATTTATAATGGGAAAAATTCAAAAAATAAATTGCCCACTTTAACTTGACACAAACTTTTGAAACTATAATATTGAAATTTATGCCTTTTATGCTATAATCATATTTAGAGATAACTTTCTCTAAATTAATAAAATAGGTTAATTTATTCATGTAATTTAACTCCTTTGTCCTAGGAGAATTAGCCATGAAAAATTAATCCTATAGTTCAAAGGAGGGTTTTTATAATGGCAGATAAGACTATTGTTTGTAAAGATTGTGGAAAAGAATTTATATTCACAGAAGGAGAACAGGAATTTTATAAAGAAAAAGGTTTCGAAAATGATCCTGTAAGATGCCCTGAATGCAGAAAAGCTAGAAAAGCTAGTAGAAACAACATGAGAGAAAGAAGATAAGAGAGGTATTTCCTCTCTTTTTATTTTGTCTAACATTAGCCTTCTAACCTAATTTCTTATTTAACCTATAAATTGTTTCTAATTTGCAAATAATAATATAAAATCACTTTTATTTTAAAAAGTTTTCATGGAGGTTTTGCAATATGGCATTTCTTAGATGGTTAGGAGGATTTGTAATCCTATTTTGGTTAATAGGATTAATATTTAGAATTGGCGGCAATTTAATTAATTTACTTTTATTAGTGGCAGCTTTAATATTTATTATAGATGCCTTATTGGGAAGACGAAAAGGAATTTAAAAAAAGGCTATTACACAGCTAACTATTTTGTTAGTCGTGCAATAGTCTTCAAAATTAGCTATTCACTATAAATAGAATTTTAGTCTTCACTTTTACCTATACCCGATAGTACTATATCTTTGTTATGATCTAAAGCCCAGCTAATTGCCCAATCGCTTTGAAAAAGTAGAATGTTTCTATCCTTTAGATCCTTTACTATTTTAGTATCACTAGTAATACTTAATCTTTCAACATCTATATTACTACTTTCTATCCATCTTACATACTTAAATGGAAGTGTCTCCATTTTAATATCCACATTATATTCATTTCTCATTCTATATTCTAATACTTCCAACTGAAGTACCCCTACTACGCCAACTATTATTTCTTCTATACCAATATTTATTTCTTTGAATACTTGAATTGCTCCTTCTTGAGATATTTCAGTGATTCCTTTTATAAACTGTTTTCTTTTCATAGTATCTACCGTTCTTACTCTTGCAAAATGCTCTGGAGCAAATGTGGGGATACCCTCAAATTTAAGTTTATTGTTACTTTGACATAAAGTATCACCTATACTGAAAATACCAGGATCAAACACCCCTATTATATCTCCAGCATAAGCTTCATCAACTATTTCTCTATCTTGTGCTAAAAACTGCTGTGGTTGAGAAAGCCTAACTTTGTTTCCTCCTTGTACATGGAATACTTCCATACCTTTTTTAAACTTTCCTGAACAAATTCTCATAAAGGCTATTCTATCTCTATGTGCTGGATTCATATTAGCTTGTATTTTAAATACAAATGCTGAAAAATCCTCCGAAAATGGATCCACTTCTCCTATATCAGATTGTCTTCCCAGCGGTGGTGTAGTTAAATTTAAAAACTGCTCTAAGAATGGTTCAACACCAAAGTTAGTTAACGCACTGCCAAAGAATACAGGTGTGAGTTCTCCTCTTCTAACTTTTTTAAGTTCAAACTTATCTCCCGCAATATTCAATAAATCTATATCTTCTATTAATTTATCATGTAATGATTCACCAAGCAAATCTTTGAATACAGGATCATCTACACTGCCTTCAACAGATTCTACAACATTTTGACCATGGTTTCCATCATCAAATACCTCTATTAGGTTTTTATTTCTATCATAAACTCCTTTAAAATCTGCTCCAGACCCTATTGGCCAATTCATAGGATAAGATCTTATACCAAGTACATTTTCTATTTCTTCCATAAGTTCAAAGGGATCTCTACTTTCTCTATCCATTTTATTGATAAAGGTAAAAACAGGTATTCCTCTTAAACTGCATACATGAAATAGTTTTTTTGTCTGCTCTTCTACACCTTTAGCTCCATCTATTACCATAACGGCACTATCTGCTGCCATTAAAGTTCTATATGTATCTTCGCTGAAATCCTGATGTCCAGGGGTATCCAATATGTTTATACAATATCCATTGTAACCAAACTGCATAACAGAAGAGGTTACTGAAATTCCTCTTTGTTTTTCTATTTCCATCCAGTCAGAAACTGCGTGTTTAGAAGCCTTCCTTGCTTTTACTGATCCTGCAAGTCTTATTGCACCTCCGTATAACAGAAGTTTTTCCGTTAACGTAGTCTTACCGGCATCTGGGTGGGATATTATAGCAAATGTTCTCCTTCTTTCTATTTCCTTTATTAAATCCTCCACTACACTCTCTCCTTTTTTATATTATCTAGCTCTTGGAACAAATCCTATTTTCCTTTGCATTTTTGAAAGCATTTTATCTGCTACATAATTAGCTTTATCTGCTCCTTTTTTATATATGGATTCTAAGTAATCCTTATCTTCTAATAACTCTTTTATCCTTTTCTGAACGGGTTCAATTTCACTTATTATTGCTTCTGCTACATCATTTTTTAATTTAGCATAGCCCATGCCATCATATTCTTTTTCTATTTCTTTAATAGTTTTACCAGTAGCAGTGCTTAAAATATTGATTAAATTTTTTATACCTGGCTGTTCATCATTATATTTTATTATACCAATACTATCTGTTACTGCTCTACTTAATTTTTTTCTAACTATATCTGGTGGATCCATAATTAATACATAACTATTTGGATTATCTGAGGATTTAGACATTTTCTTAGCAGGATTTTGTAAATCCATTATCCTTGCTCCAGCTTCTGGCATATATCCATCAGGTACTTTAAAAGTTGGGCTATAAGTATTATTAAATCTAATGGCAATATCCCTACTTAACTCTAGATGTTGTTTTTGGTCACTTCCTACTGGAACTAAATCTGTATTATATAATAATATATCTGCAGCCATTAAAACAGGATAATCTAGAAGACCTGCAGTTACTGATTCACCATATCTTTGAGATTTATCCTTAAACTGAGTCATTCTGCTTAACTCTCCAATATGAGTATAGCAGTTTAAAAGCCATGCGGCTTCGCTATGAGCTGGTACATGGGATTGAATAAATAATGTGTTTTTATCTGGATCTACCCCACATGCAATATATGTAGCTAATACTTCTAAAGTTCTTCTTCTCAATTCTTTTGGCTCTTGTCTTACAGTTATAGCATGTAAATCTACTACACAATAATAGCAATCATACTCATCCTGTAATTTAACCCAGCTTTTTATTGCTCCAAAATAATTTCCTATGGTTAAGTTTCCTGAAGGTTGTATACCACTAAATATTACCTTCTTATTTTCTTCCATTGTTACTTCCTCCTTTTACATATTTTATATATAATTTTCAATAATTTTTTAAATAAAAAACAAATAAAAAACCCTATAGTAAAACTATAGGGCGTATTAACGCGGTGCCACCTAAATTTAAGAAGTTTACACTTCTTCTTTTAATCACAGATACAACTATTATATCCTGTCTCTATATCGTGAGACCTACGTCTAGAACTACTTTTTCATTTCATCTAGATTCTCTAGGACCCATTCAACTTAAACATAATTGTTGCAATTCCACCCTCTACAACTCTCTGTAAATTTGTTTTTAAGCCTACTTGCTTCCCTTCATAGAATAAAATTTTCTTTTCTTATTATCATATTATATGCAAAAAATTTTGTCAATAGTATTATTTCTTCCATAACCCATGTAAGTTACAATCTTTAATATATATTTTTAATGCTTATATAGTTTTAGTAATAATAACCTTCATGAATAGTATTTACATTACGCCAAATACTAAACATATACTATTTTAAAAATATAGGGAGTGATAAAAGTGGCTGACAAACCATATGTTCCAAATGAAAGAGATTATTTAGAAGCTAACCAAAAGATAGTAAAGTCCTATTCTAAAGGTAAAAAAGATTATGCTAAATTACCTGATAATGTGAGAGATCCTATAGTATCAAATAATATAGTCACATGGGAGTTCGATTACACATCCAAAGACATGGAAGAAAACGATTTATTTTAAAATTAAAGTTTCCTATATTTATAAATATAGGGAACTTTAATTTTATTGTTTTTTATACAGCAGTCAACTTTTTACAGTAACCTGCACATTATGATTTCCATCCTTTAAAAACGGAACTATATTATCAATTAACACCTCTCCATTTAGGCTTATGCATCGCTCGCCGCCTTTGCTTATATTAATATTATATACACATTCTCCTCTTCTATATATGATTTTAAATCCATTCCAGTTTTCTGGCATATTAGGGCTCACGGTAAAACCTTTATCTCCTATTAATTTAAAACCCAGTATACCAGTAACAGCTGTAGTATACATCCATCCTGCAGCACCAGTATACCAACTCCAGCCTCCTCTTCCTATATGAGGTTCCACAGCATATACATCTGCTGTAATGACATATGGCTCTACTTTAAATCTTTCACAGTCTAAATATGATCTAGTATGATTAATAGGATTAATCATATTAAATATATTCCATGCTTTGTCGTTAAAACCTATTTTGGTTAAGGCCAAGATATACCATATGGCTGCATGAGTATATTGACCTCCATTTTCTCTTACGCCTGGGACATACCCCTTTATATATCCTGGTTCCAAGGAGGATTTATCAAAAGCTGGGGTTAGCAGCATTACTAATCCTTTATCGTATTTTACCAAATATCTTTCTACAGATAGCATTGCTTCCCTTGCCCTGCTTTCCCTAGCACCTCCTGATATCACTGCCCAAGATTGAGATAAAGAATCTATCTGTGCTTCATCATTTTCTGCAGAACCTAAAGGAGTTCCATCATCAAAATATGCCCTTCTATACCAATTTCCATCCCAAGCATTTGCTTCAATATTTTCTACAATGAAGTTTAGCATTTCATTATACTTATCTTCTTTATTTTTATCTTTTTTAAAGCTGCATATATTTACAAAGTCTTTTAATATGGTATATAAAAACCATCCTAGCCAAACACTTTCACCCTTACCTTTATTTCCAACAGTACTCATTCCATCATTCCAATCTCCAGATCCCATAAGAGGAATATTATGTTCTCCAAATTTAAGAGATTTATCTATAGCCTTTACGCAATGTTCATAAATGCTTCCTTCCTTATCAGATTTTCTTGCTATATTATATCTTTCATTTTCTCCCTCTTTTAAAGGTTCATCTTCTAAATATGGAACAATTTCATCTAATATACTATAGTCTCCTGTATTATTAATATATTGTGAAGTAACATATGGAAGCCAAAGAAGATCATCAGAAAATCTTGTTCTTATACCACTATCTACTACAGGATGCCACCAGTGCTGAACATCTCCCTCTAAAAATTGTCTTGAAGCACTATACAATATTTGATTTCTAGTATATTGCGGCTCTATATATGATATTGCTAAAGAATCCTGTAACTGATCTCTAAAACCATAGGCGCCTCCTGATTGATAAAATGCTGTTCTTGCCCAATATCTACAAGCTATAACTTGATACATAAGCCATCCATTTACCATAATATCCATAGTTTTATCTGGCGTTTCTATTTGTATGGTACCTAATCTATCTTTCCAATAATTTTTAACTTTTTCTAATTCCTTTAGTACATTTTCCATTTTACTGTATTTCTCTAGGGTCTCATCTATTTTATTAATATTTTCATCTTGCCCTAGAAGTACTACTATATATTTTTCTTCATCAGGCTTTAAGCTTATTTTGCTATTCACAGCCATACATGGATCTAGACCAGCACCCACAGTATTTGAAAACTTTATCTTATTAAGTCCCTGTGGGCTTTCTATAAAACCTGACTTACCAATAAACTCCTCCCTGCTTCCAGTACAGGATATATCCTCCCCACCAGCTATCTTAAGGTAAGCTAATAAGTTCCCAAAGTTACTGCTATAAGGATTCTTTGCATATATATATTCCTTCTCATTATTTATATATGTAGAAATATACTGTGCTGTTTGCTGCGGAACTACACCAAGTGCAAGCTGAACATAATAGGTAACAGATAACTTTCTTTCTATGTCAGTATAATTCTTTAATTTTACTATACATAATTTCACACTATCTTCAATAGGTGCAAACATAGAAAATTCGCCCATTATTCCATAAGCCTTATGCTTAAAATTAGAATACCCATAGCTATGCTCTATTATATATTTTCCTCCATCTCTAATTGGTTTAGGGGATATACTCCAAAGCTTTCCGCTGATTTCATCTCTAATATATAATCCCTCTGCCTCGCTGTCCTTAATTGGATCATTAGACCATGTGGTTATTTTATTTTCCCTGCTATTTTTATACCAAGTATAAGAAACTCCGCTTTCTGAAACATGAAATCCAAAATCTCCATTTGATATAACATTAATCCAAGGCGCTGGGGTATTTCTATAGTTATCCAATACAATAATATATTTATCCCCACTAGAATCAAATCCACCCAAACTATTAAAGTAGTTAAGCTTTGGCGTTTCCAATTGGACATTTTTTTCTTTAAATATTAGCTCTGAGTGCTTCAAAACATCTACATTATATTCTGGCTTATCTTTTTTCTTTATTTGAGAAGTAATACTGCCTTTTTCAGGGTCTATAATCAGCCTAGCTATAGAAATTATAAATTTAATATCCTCTTCTGCCATGATAGCTTTATTATATAAGAATACTCCACCAAAACTATTCTCTTTATCTCTTACATGACTAGAATAAACTATATCCCTGATAGCATCCTGTAATGCCTGAATATAAGAACTACTTTCTAAATTTAAAATTATTAAATCTGCTTTTAATCCTTTTAAGCTCCAATATTCATGTGCTTTTATCATTTGCCTTACCATATCTAAATCTTCTTCTTTTCTAAGTAATACTACTACTATAGGTAAGTCACCGGATATACCGTAAGACCATAGAGCTGGTTGACCTTTATCTATGGCTTTAATATAATCTTGTCTTTCCCTAAAGGTATTATTTAAAAATATAATCTTGGATGCCATGGATTGATATAAATTAGCAATAGATGATTTTATGCCTAAATACCTTGTTTCAACTTGACTTTGTGTCCATGCAAGCTCAAATACTCTATTTACATTGTTCCAATCCCTATATTTCATTGCAAGCTTTACAGCTTCCTCCCTGCTCTCTCCTACAGCTGTAATATAAGCTATCTTACAAGTTTCTCCTGGTGGTATTTTTACCCTTACCCTGATGCTTAATATTGGATCCAATACAGCCCCTACAGTATTTGTCAAAGGAGAATCACTTTCCATAACCTCTGGCTTGTTAAGTTCCCTATTTCTTCCTATGAAGTTCCCTCTGCCGGTTTCATATTGAACTTTACCAACAATCTTTTCATCCGCTATAACTGTGTGCATAGCCCATGGCTCTTTTCCATCTTTTTCTCTTTTCCTCCTATAAGCTAATAGACATAAAGGGTTCTCTGTATATTCTGTTTCTATAAATAGATTACTAAAAGCTGGGTGTACTAAATCTGCATTGTAGTGAGTTAATGTAACCTCACAATAACTAGTTATCTCCATTATGCGAGTACTATTGCTATTATTGGTTAGCATAATTTTTCTTATTTCACCATTATCCTCATTTGATACAGCTACTTCTGTAATAGTTTTTATATTTCCATCTATTCTTCTAAATTCTGCCTTATCAAGAGAAAAAATCACCTCATAATTATCTCCTTCATTCTTACAGGGTTGATAATAGCTGCTCCAATACTCATTAGAATTTAAATTTTTAATATAAAAGAAAGCTCCTGTATTATCATTAGTTACATCCTCTTTCCATCTATATATCATCATATTATCTTTTTTACTGTATCCACTGCCGCTATTGGTAACCATAATAGAGTAACTGCCATTAGATAATAAATTGGTTTCCGGGTAAGTTGTTTTGGCAGTTAAAAATTTTCTTACCATACTAACATTATTGTCATTAATAAATATCTTTTCATTAAACTGTTCTTCTCTATCATATACTACAGAACTTGGAACCTTTTCCTGCAGCAATAGTTCGGTTGCCATTACCCTTGGATCTTTATGAAACCTTTCTTGCAAAATATCATTGTTTAATACATTATTCAAGGCCATTAAGCTCATACCCTGATGATGTACCATAAATGATTTTATTACAATAAATTTCTTGCCTTTAGGTAATCTTTCTTTAGTATAGTCTATTGCCTCATATAAACCATATCTTCCTTCAAAACCCTCTTCAATCATCCTCTTTATATTTATAAGAGAGTCTTTCTTTTTTATTTGTAAAGCCATTATTGTGGAATAGGGAGATATAACTAGTTCATTGGAAAGCCCTCTTTTTAATCCTATTCCAGGAACCCCAAAAGATTTATATTGATAATTTAAATTTACATCAAATGCATAAAAAGCTGATTCAGATATTCCCCAAGGTACATCCTTTACCCTTCCATAAAACTTTTGGCTTTCTATAACAAAATTATAAGTGTGATTTAACAAAGTGTCAGGATACTTTTTCATTATAAGTAATGGCATTAGATATTCAAACATAGTTCCACTCCATGAAACCAAGCCTGTATTTCTATTAATAGAAGTTAAGGCTCTGCCAAGTTTAAACCAATGTGATTGTTCTATATCTCCTTTAGCTATGGCCACAAAGCTTGCCTGTCTGGCTTCAGAGGCTAATAAATCGTAATAGCAGTCATCAATTCTGCCCTTTTCCACATCATATCCTATAGAAAATAACTGCTTTGACTCATGAAACAACATTTTAAAATCCATATCTTTACCTATTTTATCTATTTTAAACTTAAGATCCTCTATGGTTTTATAAAGGTTATATATCTCATTTCTGCTTTTAACAATAGATTCATATAGTTTCTTTAAATTTTCATCATTACTAGAATTTCTACTTCCTAATTTTTCTTCTATATCCTGAAGTATAATAATTAAATCTCTTATACTTCTACTGGCTGGCATTGATCCCAATTCCTTCATCAAAGCTATTTCCTTGTCATTAAATAAGCTCATATTTTTTATGTTTAACTCTATATTTTCTTCACTTAATAAATCAATCCAAGGAAATTCATTATAAATATTATTTAAATATTTATCTAATGTACATATTAATTTTATATTCCAATATAACTGTTCTTCTTTTGTATATATATTAACTTTTTCTGAGATCTCCTTTATATCCTTTAATATTCTTGCTAAACCATATATATTCCCATGCCAATTTTGTAAATCTTTAATTTCATTGTTATAATTAGTTTCGTCTATGTTTGCTAATTCCTCATTACACAACCTTAATAAATCAATTAACCCTTTATTTACATTAATATTTACAATGGGCTTTTCCTGAAATTCCTCCATGGATTCATGTATGAGCCATAGATATCCTAATAAATTTCCACTATCTACTGTAGATATATATTTGGGATAAAGAGGTTCTTTACTTTTTGTGTCATACCAATTGTAAAAATGTCCATTGTATTTTTCTAAATCCTCCATGGTGCTTAAAACTTTATTTAATCTGTCAACACATTCATATAGATCTATGTACCCCATATCAAAGGCAGAAATATTTGAAGTAAGTGCCATACCTATGTTAGTTGGAGAAGTTCTATGAGCCACTCCATTCTCCGGATATTCTTGATAATTGTCCGGAGCTAACCAATTATTTTCTTCATTACTAAAGTCTTCAAAATATGCCCATGTCTTTCTACTTAACCTTCTAAGCAATTCTATATCTTCTTCACTTAAAGTTTCAATCTTTTCTTTTTTCTCCTTACTTATGGCATATGCTATATAAGGACTTAAGAACCATACTATACATGAAGGTAAAAATATAAAACCTATGCTGTTTGATCTATAAAAGGCTAAATAAGCTATACCTAAAGCAATAGTACTGCCAATCCACATAGATTGTATAAAATTCTTTAATTTTCTTCCAGAATTAGCTTCAACATCTGCAGCAGTTTGCCATTCTAAAAGATGTTTTTTGCTAATACAAACTCTATATAAAGTTCTAATTATAGCATCTAACATCAGATAGGCTTGATAAGGTAAAAAAGAAAAAATCAAAAAAAACTGTTCTACTTTTATTTTCCAGCTGCTGGCTTTTCCAGAAAGACTTACACCTTTTATAGGATTTATAACAGATTCAGAAACATCAAATAAAATAGGTGCTAATAAAGCTATTACAGCTATTACAAGCCATCTATCTGGGTATGAAAAGAATATTAAGGATAGTACTATTAGTATAATAATAGAAGGCGCTAATAAACTTCTTCTTAAGTTATCTAATATCTTCCACTTGGACAGCTTATTTAATGGAGTTTTCCTAGTAATCCAATGAAGCAGCTGCCAATCCCCTCTTACCCATCTGTGCAGTCGTTTGGAACTAGCGTTATAATAAGCTGGATATCCATCTATTAGCTCTACATCTGTTAATAATGCTGCTCTTACATAAGATCCCTCAAGTAAATCATGACTTAATACTGTATTTTCAGGTATTTCATCTCTAAGCATAAAATTAAATGTATCTACATCATATATCCCTTTTCCTGTAAATATTCCTTCATCAAATAGATCTTGGTACACATCTGATACAGCTATAGTATATAAATCTATACCTGATTCCCCTGAAAAAATTTTTGAAAATAAGGTTTTATTGGAACTAATATTTCCCACGCTTATCCTTGGCTGCATTAAGCCATGCCCTCTCACCACCATTTTTCTTTCTTTGTCTATATAAGGTTTATTTAATTCATGAGCCATGGCTCCTATTAACTTATTGGCACTATCCCTTGGCAGCTGGGTATCTGCATCTAAGGTTATAACATATTTAATTTTATATAGATGCTCTATGTTACCACTTATAATATTATAACTTGTGTTTTTATCACCCCTTATTAAATTGTTAAATTCCATTAACTTGCCTCTTTTTCTTTCCCATCCCAACCATATGTCTTCTTTTTCATTGTATTGTCTATATCTATTAAAAAAATAAAATATATCACTACCATCATTGCTATATTTTTTATTTAGCCCTCTAATACCATCTAAACCGCATTGTACTATATTTTTGTCCTGTTCTTCATATTCATTTTTACTATCCTTAAAATCTCCTAAAATAGCATAATAAATATTTTCACTATTATTAGCTAAATAGTATACCTCTAAATCATTTATAAGCTCTTTTACTCTTTTTTCACTATTTAATAGAGTTGGAATTACCACAATAGTACTATATTCCCCTGGTATACTTTCTTTGAATTCTAGCTTTGGTATAAAAGTGGGCTTTGACAAATGATTTATACTCCAATTAGTTATAGAAATAACTAATTCACTAATGGGAATAAGCAAGAATAGAAAGCCTATTACATACTGCCATGGAGCCATAAAATAATAATTGAATAGGTTTATATAAACTAATATACAAGCAAGAACAATAGTAGCTAGAATTATAAAACCTATATAATAATCAACTTTTCTGTATTCATTTACATTTTTAATTTTTTCTAATCCTTTATCTTTAAATCCTATTTTATTTTTTAAACATTCTTTGCCCTCATCAATAATATAATATCCAACATGTTTACCATAGGGTTTATCCTCTGTATCTTTTGACTCCATAGCACATTCTATGGCCTTTTTCGCTACAAAAGTTTCTCCTAATTTCATGTACCTAGCTAATTTTTCTATTTCCTGTCTATAGTAATCCCTGGATGTAAAATCCATTTTACTATATATATTTGCTGGATCTTCCCTTAAAACTTGCTCCAAATAACTTAGTTTTTCAAAAGATTCTTTCCAATCAAAAGAAGAGGCTTCTCTTATACCTGTTATGCTATTTCCCATAAGCATTCTGAAAAGAGCCTGCCTCTGGTGCTCAAATATTGTTATTCTCCTTGTATTGGTTTCTACCATGTCAAGATTTTCATCAATCCATTTATATATTTCTGGGTTTTCTAAACCGCTGTCTCTTAATACCCTTAATAATTTTTCTGTAAAGTATGGGTTAAAACTAAATTGTTCCCTAAATATTTTTTCTAGAGTTTCTTTATTATCTGAATGTAGTATTAATCTATTGCCTAAATTTTCCCCTTTATCCTTCTCCTTTTGGGCAAATACTATATTATTTGTTACTTTACTTATATTTTGTATTAAAGCTATTTTCAACATGCTAGGTAAAGCCCATAATTCTCCGCTAGTGAGAAGTGTGTGTTTTTGATATTTATTTATAAATTCTTCTATATTTTCTTTATTTATTTTGCCATCTGTCATATATACTATTTTTTTTGCAATGTAATATATTCTTGGATACCCTTTCATTACGCCTTTATATATCACAGGCAAATTTTCATAATAACTTCCGCTCATATTATTTTTTATATTTTTATATTCCTTTTGAATTAAATATAAATTATCTAAAAGCCATTCTCCTGCGGATACTATCTTTTTTTTATTTTTAGCTTCATTGTTTAGGTAATCGTAACCTTCTATAATGTTTCTATAACTTCCGTCTAAACTTTTTATAAGCTTTATTTTAGATTTAATACTTTTATTCATTGGATTATATGGACATTCTTCTATGTCTTTTCCATCACTTTCTTTATCACTATCATAGATAAATTCCAAATCATCTTCATAATTATCCCCTTGTTTGAAGTACTTATAAACCACAAATATAACCAATATACCTAATATAAAAATTGAAGAAATTCCGTAATAAAACATAACAACCCATCCTTTCCATTGTGGTACATGAATCCTTTAGATTATTATTTCCAAGAATACAAAAAAATATTATGGAGAATTACTTTAGTAATTCTCCATAATATTACAATGTCAATTCATTGCTTATTAAATCCTCATAGCTTTGTCTCTTACATATTAATTTTGATCTCCCGTCTTTCACCAATACTACTGCTGGCTTTAGGATTTTATTGTAGTTGCTGCACATGGAATATCCATATGCTCCAGTAGTCATCACTGCTAAAACATCTCCGCTTTTGCATTCAGGTATACTTACATCACTTAATAATATATCCCCAGATTCACAACATCTTCCACTTATAGTCACACACTGCTCTTCAGGATCTTTAACATTACCAGCTAATAAACATTCATATTCAGCATTATAAAGCGCAGGTCTAATATTATCCGTCATTCCACCATCTACAGAAACATACTTTCTTATTTCTGGTATTTCTTTAATGGCTCCTATAGAATAAAGGGTTATTCCTGAATTACCTATTATAGATCTTCCTGGTTCTATACCTAAAGAAGGAAGTTTAATATTCAGTTCTTTTGCTTTAGGTATTGCCCTATTTAGAATAGCATTGCAGTATTCTTCTGTGGATTTTGGTAAATCCCCCTCCTTGTAATATATGCCAAAACCTCCTCCCAAATCTAACTCATCTAATTCATAGTTTAATTTATCCTTTATTTCTTTTATTATATTCATCATTATATCTACTTCTTCTTCATAAGGAGTAGTTTCAAATATTTGAGAACCAATATGGCAGTGGAGACCTACTATATCTATATAATCTGATTTAATGCACTGTTCTACTGCCCTTAAGGTTTCATTTTCTAGTAAAGTAAATCCAAACTTAGAATCTATTTGTCCTGTTCTAATGTATTTATGAGTATGTGCTTCTATCCCCGGAGTTATTCTTAGAAGTACTTTTTGGATTTTCCCTCTTCTTTTTGCTGTTTCATTTATCATTTCTATTTCATGAAAATTATCTACTATAAATCTCCCAACCCCTAATTCCATGCCCATTTCAATTTCTTCTAAAGTTTTATTATTTCCATGAAAATATATTCTTTCCATAGGAAAATTAGCCTTCATTGCAGTATATAGTTCTCCTCCAGAAACCACATCTAAATTTAGTCCCTCTTCTTTTATTATTTGACACATAGCAATAGTTAAAAACGCCTTTCCTGCATAAGCTACTTTATTCCCTAATTCATTAACCTTAAAGTTATCATAATATTCTCTACAGTTTTTCCTTATTAATTCCTCATCAAAAACATATAGTGGTGTACCATATTTTTTAGCTAACTCTACACAGTTTACTCCACCTATATATAAATTATTATTCTTAACTTCCATAGAACCAAATAATCTCATATGTCCATCTCCTTTTTATTACCGCCTATTATAAATTATAAAATTCTTTAAAGGATTCAGTTATATAAAAATGATCTTCTACTCCTCCAAGTTCTCTTATAGAATGCATTCCAAGTATAGCTGTTCCAATATCTACTGATGGTATATTTACATGAGTTGATGATATAGGTCCTATAGTAGATCCTCCTCTTTCATCTGAACGATTCACAAATCTTTGCACAGGAACATTAGCTTTCTTGCATATCTGTTCATAAATTGCAGAAGAGAAACTATCGGAAGTATAACTTTGCCTTGCACTTACTTTAATTACTGGTCCCTTATTGATCATAGGCCTATTTACTGGATCAGCCTTTTCCGATGAATTAGGATGTACAGCATGGGCTAAGTCTGAAGAAATCATAAAGGATTTAGATAATGCTCTAAAATAGGCTTCCTTACCCTTCTCTTCTTTTTCTACTATTCTTTCTAAGATGCTTGATAGCATTATGGAATCAGCACCTTGTTTTGTTGAACTTCCTACTTCTTCATTATCAAAACAAACTAACACATTAGTGGCTTTTGTAGATTTACATTGTACTAATGCCTTTAAAGCTGCATGTACCATGGCTAAATCATCCAGCCTTGAAGAAGATATAAATTCCTTATTCATTCCCATAATGCAGCCTTTTTCATATTCGTATAAAAACAAATCAAAGTCAATTATGCTATCTTTATCAATTTTCAATTCTTCTGCTAATATGTTAAATAAATAATTATCTTTCTCCATGGTATCATTGATAATACCCATTAAAGGAATCATATCCTTTTGTGGATTAAGTTCTATTCCTTTATTTACTTCTCGATTCATATGTATAGCTAGATTAGGTATAACCAATAAAGGTTTATTAATATTAATTAATTTTTCTTCCGGCTCCATAGGATTTCCACTTCTTAATACTACCCTGCCAGCTATTGCTAAAGGTCTATCCATCCATGTATTTAATATGGGTCCACCGTAAACTTCTGTATTTAGTTTTAAGTATCCTCCTTCACACGTCATGTGTGGATTAGGTTTTATTCTAAAGGTTGGAGAATCTGTATGAGTTCCCACAATTTTAAATCCATTTTCTACTACACTATCACTTCCAGTTACAAATGCTATAATAGCTGAATTATTTTTCTTGGTATAATATTTGCCGCCTTTACTTAAACTCCATTTGCCACTTTCCTTTAATTCTTTAAATCCACATCCTAATAATACCTTTTCCACAGTTCCAACAGCCTGAAAAGCTGTAGGACTATCATATATAAACTCTATAAGTTCTTCTGCTAGCTTTAATTTTTCTTCCATAATTCCTATTCCCTCTCATTCTTAAATTTTATATTTTATAATTAGAATATCATACTTATATAACGCTTTCAAATGTGTTATAATAGATGGCAATGGATAATTGGCAATGACAGTAACTTCCATCTGTCATTGCCAATTTTCAACTTTAATAAAGAAGGGTGTTTAATATGTTATCACAATTTTTAGTTCAACATTTTATTAAAGATTATAACGATGTAGAAGACGAGAAAGTTAGAAATAACTATGGTTTTTTAGGGAGTATAGTAGGCATGGTAATTAATAGTATACTCTTTATTGTTAAATTAATTATAGGAATGATAACCAGCAGTATTTCTGTTACTGCTGATGCTTTTAATAATCTTTCCGATGCAGCTTCCTCATTAATTACCTTGCTTGGATTTAAGTTAGCTGCAAAGCCAGCTGATAAAGAGCATCCATTTGGCCACGGAAGAATAGAATATCTTTCTGGGTTGATAGTATCCTTCATGGTAATGCTGGTAGGCTTTGAATTCGTTAAATCATCCTATGCTAGGATAACAAATCCTGTTGCAGTAAAGTTTCAGATAATACCATTTATCCTAATACTTTTTTCTATCGTTACAAAGGTATGGCTTAGCAAATTTAATAACTATATGGGTAAAAAAATTAATTCTTCTGCATTGCAAGCTTCTTCCTTTGATGCTTTAAGCGACGTGACTACCTCTAGTTGTGTAGCTCTATCATTGATATTATCCAAATGGACTCGTTTCCCTGTAGACGGCTATATTGGTATACTGGTTTCTCTATTTATAATGTATTCAGGTTTTACACTTATTAAGGATACCTTAAACCCTATTTTAGGTGAATCTCCAGATGAGGAACTAGTAGATAAAATAACAAATGGAGTATTAAGTTATAAATATATTACAGGAGTTCACGATTTAGTAATACACAATTATGGTCCGGGAAAATTCATGGCATCAATTCATGCCGAAGTGCCTCAAGATATGTCCATAGTTAAAATACATGAAATAATAGATAGGGCAGAAAAGGAATTGTCCTCAAAACTAAATATAATATTGGTTATTCATATGGATCCTATAAATACTAATGATGAAGAAGTAACCACAGCTAAAAAAGAATTAGAAAAAATAATAGAAGATTACCCAATGATCAAATCTTTGCACGATTTTAGAATTGTTGGAGAAGGTGATACAAAGAACTTAATTTTTGACATAGTTATAGATTATAGTCAAGCCATTACAAAAGAATTTAGAAACAATATAAAAGATGAATTAAATGAACGTATAAAGAAAATTCATCCTAATTATAATGTAGTAATTACAATGGATCGAGATTTTATATAATTTATATGTTAACATAGCATACAATCCTGCATAATATATATTGATTCTTATATTATGGAGTGTGAATTTTATATGAGTAAAAAAGAAAGACATCTGTTTCCAGGAAGTAATACTTCACAAGGCTTTTATTCTTTTTTTCAATACATTATACCTGCCAATGAAGCTAGAAGAATTTTTTATATAAAAGGTGGCCCTGGTACTGGGAAATCCTCATTAATGAAAAAAATATCAAAAATATTTTTGGATAATGGTCATACTATTGAATTTTTTCATTGTTCTTCAGATAATGAATCTTTAGATGCTATTGCTATAAAGGATTTAGGTATAGCATTAATTGATGGTACTGCTCCTCATATTAATGACCCAAGTGTTCCTGGTGCTTTGGATGAAATTTTAAATCTAGGAGTTTTCTTAAATGAAAGACAATTAAGTAAAGAAAAAAATAGTATTATAGAAACTTACTCCGCCATAAAAGATAATTTTAACAGAGCTTATGCATATATAAACAGCGCCAAGTCAATCCATGATAATTGGAGCTATTATAATAAGAAAGCTTTAGATGTCAGGGCCTTAAATTCTCTTAATGAAGAATTGAAAAAGGAAATCTTTAAAAGTGACGAAATAGGTTTAGGAAAAGAAAGGCATTTATTTGCTACAGCTTTTACTCCTAATGGCATAGTATCTTATATAGATACTCTTTATGAAGGTTTTCAACACATATATACCCTAAAAGGGGAGCCTGGCACTGGAAAAACTTCTTTGCTTACCTTTCTTAAAGATGAAGCTTTAAGAAGGGGATATTCTATAGAAATATTTCATGATCCATTAATTCCATCTAGAATAGAACATTTAATTATTCCAGATTTGAATACGGCAATACTAACTTCTAATGAAATAAACAATAGTGAATCTATAGGCAAAGAAATTAATATGGATTGCTTACTCAATACAAGATATATTAATAGTGTACAAGATGAAATAGAAGAAAATAAGGATAACTTTTATAAACTATTAAATATAGGATTGAAGAATCTTTCCAAATGCAAAAAACTTCATGATAAACTGGAAAAATATTATGTAGACAATATAGATTTTAATGGAATTGACATTTTATCAGAAAAATTAATAGAAAGATTACTAGTTTATGAAAAAGAAAGTCTGTAAAATAAGGAAAAAGGAAGCTAAAGTTTTAGCTTCCTTTAATAATTTAATTTAAATACATTTAAGTTATGCAAAGCTCTAGTACACATAACATACATCATTTTATCATAGTTGATACTTGATAAATTGTCATCAATTATGATAACTGCATCAAATTCTAACCCTTTTGCAAGATAAGAAGGAATTACAACTTCCCCTGAATTGTAAATGGAATCTTCTTTATCAATTACTTTTATATACATTTTGTTTTTAATTATACTGCTTATATATTCTGTTCTGCTGATATCTTTACATATTACCGCTATACTTTCATACCCTTTCTCTTTCAAACCCTTTAAAGTGCTTACAAGCTTTTTTTGCAGTTCCTTTTCACTATAGATGTTTTCCTCAGTAACCTTTTCCCCGTTTCTTACCAAAGGCACTATACCATTATTGTTTAAATATCTATTGGCATATGTCATAATTTCTTGAGTTGATCTATAGCTCTTTTGAAGATTAAAATTCTTTACATCCCTAAATTCTAAATAATCACCTAAATAATTCATAGGCATAGCCCCTTTTATAGGTATAAGTCTTTGATTACTATCTCCAACTATGGTTAAGGATTGACATCTAGTTAAGTGTTTAATAACTATAAACTGTAGGGCACTGTAATCTTGGGCCTCATCTATAACCACATGCTTTATTTCATCTTTACAGGTAAGTCCCTCTAATTTTATTTTCAAATATAAAATTGGAGCTAAGTCGTCTCTGGTAAGTTGCTTATTATTATTAAACTCATTATATATATCCACAACATTTGGATTATCAATCCATTGCAATTCATTTTTTACCTTTATAACTTTAGAAATAATCTTTCTTATTTCTAATCTTCTTTTAAAATCTAAGTCACTGCCATATGAGTTTGCTTCTTCCGGTGTAAGTTTAGCCAAAGTTTCTTTATAATTTTTCTCTAGTTCTCTTATCTTTTCATTTCTTCTATCCTTTATCTTGGAATATATAATTCTTTTAATTCTTTTACTTCTCTTAAATAGAGGCATGGAATTAAAATATTTATTAAACAATTCCTCTATTTCCTCTTTAGTTGAAATTACTTTTCCTAAAAGTTCTACATTTCTTATTTTAAAATAACAATTGTTTAACTTTACTACCAATTTATCTAATTCATTAATGTAATTAACAGAATTCTTATATAATATACTTTCTATAAAATTCTGATCCCCAATGAGTATTTTCTCCATATAGTCCTTTAAACTCATAACATGGTCTAACCCTATTAACTCTAATGCAAAATCCTTAAAAGTAGCTTGCTTAACACCACCTTCTCCGAGACTAGGAAGAACCATGGATATATACTCCATAAATATATTGTTGGGTCCTAATATAAGCACTTTGTTCTGCAATGTTTTCCTATAATTATATAATAAATATGCAACCCTATGAAGAGCCACTGTAGTCTTACCACTGCCAGCTACTCCATCTACCACTATGGTTCTATTTTTAGGTTGTCTTATTAAATTGTCCTGCTCCTGCTGTATAGTCATAATTATATCTTTTAATTTATCACCTGAGTTACTGCTTAAAACCATTTGTAATATTTCATCTTTTACATCAATTGCTGAATCAAATATTCCTAATAACTTTGCCTTTTTAATTATAAATTGTCTTTTTTCTAAAATGTTTGCCTTAACTTCCCCCATAGGTGCATTATAGGCTGCTTCCCCTAATTTACCTGCATAAAATAAAGCTGCTACAGGAGATCTCCAGTCTATTACTATAGGTTCATAAGCTTCATTGGGAGTAACTCCAAATCTGCCTACATAGATAGTTTCCTCATTTAGGGAATCTTCTTCCATAAAATGAATTTTCCCAAAATATGGTGAAGGAGATAATATAGTTAATTCCCTTAACCTTTTATCTATTAGATTAAACTGTTCTTCTGCAATGAATCTTTCGTGGTCAAAATACTCTGCTACTTGGTCTTCATCATCTTTATGCTCTTCTATTGCATTTTTCCTATATTCTGTTATATTTTTTATTATTGATTTCCTTTTATCTAAGGAATTTACTATTTCTTTATTTATAACAGCTATAGTTTCTTCTAATCTTTCTTTCTCAATATTAAATTGTATTTCTTTTTCCTTATCTAAATCAGAATTATCCATTATTCTGTCACCAACCTAAAATTATTCTAACAATTTAGTATCATTGTTTAAATTATCATCACTTTCATTATTTTCATTATTCTCCACATTATCACCTGTTATACTTGCTTCTTCTCCTTTTACTAAGCTCATAAATTCGTCTCCCATAATGGTTTCCTTTTCTAATAATCTTTCTGCTACCTTAGTTAATAAATCTCTGTTCTTACTCAATACATCTATTGCTTTTTTATGGCCTTCCTTTATTATCTTTAATGTTTCTTCATCAATTTGCGCTTCTGTTTCAGCACTACAATTTTTAACTGGTCTTCCATCAAGATATCTATTTGACATAGATTCCAAACCCATCATATCAAACTTTTCAGTCATACCGTATATAGTGACCATATTTCTTGCTGTCTCAGTGGCCTTTTCAATATCATTTGATGCTCCTGTAGACATAGTATTGAACTCTACCTCTTCCGCCGCTCTTCCTCCAAGCATTACACAAATTTGATCAAACATTTCTTCTTTTGTAACCAAATATTTTTCTTCATCAGGTACTTGCATAGTATAACCTAAGGCTCCCATGGTTCTTGGAACTATTGTAATCTTATGAACAGGATCTGTATGAGTTAAAAGTGCTGCTACTAGAGCATGCCCTACCTCATGAAAAGCTACTGATCTCTTCTCTTTAGGTGATAATATTCTATCTTTCTTTTCTTTTCCTGCTATTATAACTTCAACAGCTTCCTGTAAATCCTCCTGAATAACTTCTTTTCTATTGTTCTTTACAGCCCTTAGGGCAGCTTCATTAATTATATTTGCTAAATCTGCTCCCACTGCTCCTGGAGTAGATTTAGAAATATCTAGCAAATCAACATCTTTAGCCAGCTTAACACCTTTAGCATGGACTTTTAATATTTCTTCTCTTCCTTTAAGATCAGGTCTATCCACAATTACTCTTCTATCAAATCTACCTGGTCTTAAAAGAGCTTTATCCAATACTTCTGGTCTATTAGTGGCTGCTAAAATTACCACTCCTTTTGATGAATCAAATCCATCCATTTCAGAAAGTAACTGATTTAGTGTTTGTTCTCTTTCATCATTGCCTGTTATGTTTCCATCTCTACTTTTCCCAATAGCATCTATTTCATCAATAAATATTATACAAGGAGCCTTTTCCTGTGCTTGTTCAAATAAATCCCTTACTCTAGCTGCTCCCATGCCAACAAACATCTCTACAAAACTAGAACCAGACAGGGAGAAAAATGGTACCTTAGCTTCTCCTGCTACAGCCTTTGCAAGTAATGTTTTACCTGTACCTGGAGGGCCTACTAATAAAGCACCCTTTGGTAATTTAGCTCCTATTTCAGAATACTTTTGAGTATTATGTAAGAAGTCTATTATTTCCACCAAAGATTCCTTTGCTTCTTCTTGCCCAGCTACATCCTTGAAAGTAACCCCTGTTTCGTTTTCTGCATAAATCTTAGCAGTATTTTTACCAAAGGACATAACTCCACTACCCATTTTTTTATCTAATCTGCCAAAAAGAAATCTTCCTAACGCCATGAATATTATAAATGGTAATACCCAATTAAGCATAAAGTTCTTAAATGGTCCATCCTGTTTTGGTATAACTTGATCATAAGGTATATTTGCCTTGTTTAATTTATCAGGCAATTCTTTATCTTCTTCAAATCTGCCAGTATATAGTACCTTATTATTATAGCTTGTATTTTCTTTTGGATAAATAACTATCCTATCCTTAGAAAAATGTACTTCCTTAATTTGATTTTGAGTTATCATGTTAAGAAAATCTGTATATTTTATTTGCTCCGTTTCTGTATTAACTAAATAATCATTAATTAAAAAAACAACTATTGTTACTGCAATAGCATAGTAGATAATATACTTGAATTTGTTGTCATCAAATTTACTTCCATCTTTCTTCCTATTATTATTAACCATCTTTTTCCTCCAACTTATAAAATAAATATTCATCTTGATTATATTATAATACATATTATATCTTTTTAAAATGATAGTATTATGTACTTATAATATAAAAAACTAGTACACATTATTTTAACCATGGTACTAGCTTATAAATAAAAAATAGCTTTACCAAAAGTAAAGCCATTTTTTATTATATTACACAACATCCTATTTTTCAATTATAAATTTCATTCATATTTTCTCATTAACGCCATGGCGGCTGCTTATACCCTAATCCTATAACCAACTCCCCACACTGTTTCAATATATTGTGGATTTGATGGATTGGATTCAATTTTTTCTCTTATTTTTCTAATGTGTACTGTAATAGTAGCATTGTCTCCAAGGGAATCTAAGCCCCAAATTCTCTCAAACAACTCATCTTTTCCAAACACTCTATTAGGGTTTTGTGCCATATACAGTAATAACTCAAATTCTTTTTGTGCTAGATTAACTTCTTTGCCATTTATAAATACTTGTCTTGAATCCTTGAGTATTTCTAGCCCTCTAATAGTTATACTATTATTATTTGACTTATTGCTAAACTTATTTTTTAATCTCTCATAATTTTGGATATGAGATTTAACTCTTGCAACTAATTCTCCTGGACTAAATGGTTTTGTTATATAGTCATCTGCTCCAAGACTTAATCCCTTTATTTTATCAATTTCTTCCTTTTTAGCAGAAACCATTAGCACTGGTATATCTTTATGTTCCTGTATAATTCTTAATATATCAAATCCATCAATTTTAGGGAGCATAACATCAAGAATTATTAAATCGTATTTATTTTCCTTTATTTCATTTAATCCAGATACTCCATCGGTACAAATTTTCACTTCAAATCCCGATAGTTCTAAGTAATCTCTTTGAAGTTCAGCAATACTTATGTCATCTTCAACTATTAATATCTTCTTCATATTCTTCAAAGCCCCCAATTAATTCTCTACCTGCTTATTTCCCATTACCTTTCCAAGAGATATCATAATACTTGTTCCCTCATCTCCATGGCTAACTGCCCATATTCTTCCTTTATGTCCCTCTACAATCTGTTTTGCAATAGAAAGCCCTAATCCACTTCCTTTAGCCCCACTTCTTGCAGTATCTGACCTATAAAATCTATAAAATATTTTATTAATATCATCATTATCAATTCCAGAACCATTATCTCTTATCTCTATAATAATGCTAGAGTTTGTCTCTCTTAAATTTAGTGTTATTTCCCCTTGTTCTTTATCCATATATTTACAGGAATTCCCTATAATATTTAATATTACTCTTCTCATTCTTTCTCTATCTATCATAACATATTTACAAGTTTTTAAATCATTCTTCAATTGTATTTTTATATTATTTTTTATAAGTTCGGGTTCAATTTCATACACACAGTAATTAAAGTATTCAATAATATCTGTTTTTTCGAAATTAAAAGGAATCTGATTTAAATCAAGTTTTGAGTATAAAAGTAAATCATCAATCATATGATCAATGTGTTCAGCCTTTGAATAAATGGTTTTTAAATAATTTTTTCTTTTTTCTTGTGTATTTGCTACTCCATCTAATATTCCTTCAACATAACCTTTTATTGATGTTATTGGTGTCTTTAGATCATGGGAAATACTTGATATTAGAACTTTACGATTATCATCATACTTCATTTTCATAGTTATAGAATCCTTTAACTGTACTCTCATAGCCTCAAAGCCATGACATAGTTCCTGTATTTCTTTATCCCCATCTTCAATAATCTCACAGTTTAAATTTCCCGTGCTAATTTCAATTGTGGCCTTTTTTAAGTCCTTAATAGGCTTTATTATTCTCTTTGAGAAAAGGTATGACATAATCATGTTGGTAATTATAAAGGATATTATATAAACCACAATAGCAGCAATAATAAGTTTATTAAGCAAACTAATATCTTCTCCTATAGGTGCTAATAATATTAAACTTATAGCTGCATTATCTTTTGAATTTATATTGATAACTTCAACCATATAAGAAATTCTATCAATTACAATTTTCTTATCCATCTTATTTTTTTCCACTAATTCCATACACTTTTCTATATCTATTTTATTAATGTTATTAGGATTAGCTATAATTTTATGTTCTTTAATAATTATAAATTTGCCATTCAGACTTGAAATCTGCTGTGATAAATTTTCTTGAAATTTAGTTTCTTCAACATTTTCAATATTTTGTTTTAATATATCATTTCTAATAGCTACTAGTTCAGACCTTATAAGAACATTTTTTTTAAATCCATCATAATTCATATCCATTCCAAGAAACTTTGATGACACAAATAAAAAACCAGATATGGTTATAACCGTAATAATAACTGGTACTATAGCTGTTATGGTATTAGATATTATAAATCGTTTTTTTATATCCATTTCTTCACCTTAAAAATCTTTTTTATCAAATAAATAATAACCAAGTGTAAAAAGTAATATACCATAGCTCAGCATCATCATAAACTGACGAAAAATTTTTAAGAATGGAAAATTACTCATTATCCATAAATTATACCAGTTAAACATTGATGTGAAAAATATCCCCGAATATTGTGAAAATATAATTTCTAAAGCTTTAAAAATAATGAAAACAAAAATTGATAAGAAAAATACACCTGTTCCACTTTTTATAATGTTAGTAAAAGTTATAATTAGCAATACTAAAATCATCATAGGAAAAATTGTAACTGCATAGGATACAACTATTCTCATTATGCCTTGAAATGTAAAAGAATTGAAATTAAAAATTACTCCTGCAATAATTGAAAAAATCATTACAAATAAAAGATTAGTCAATACAAAAAACATTATAGCTACTATTTTTGCCGTAAAAAATTTCAATCTTGTTATTGGTCTTGTAATGGCAATCTTCATAGTATTATGAGAAAACTCTCCTGAGAAACTATCTATGGTAACCAGTGCAGTAAAAAGAGGTAAAATGGTATTAACCACTACAGATAGTACCAATATTGGGAAGTCCATGCTAGAAGCACCTCTTAATCCAAATCCACTTCTTACTCCCACAATAATAAGTTGTCCTATTACTATAAAAATTAGTGACACTATTGCTGCTACTATAACTTTTTTCTTTTTATATAGCTTTTCGATTTCGTTAACTACAGCAGCCTTAAATTCTACCATTTCGTTCCACCTCGCTTATGAAATAGTTCTCCAATGAAGCATAATTATTTAATATATTCTCAGTGGTATCTACATTAAGCATCCTTCCATTATATAGAACCCCTATTCTATTACAAGTAAGTTCTATGTCATGAATAAGATGGCTTGATATAAAGAAGGTAGTTTTTTCTTTTTCAGCAAGATCTTTTATAAGGTTTCTTATATCCAACATTCCCTCAACATCCAAACCATTTAAAGGCTCATCCAGAATAACAATCTCAGGTCTAGATAAAATTGCTGCTGCAATTCCTAGTCTTTGTTTCATTCCAAGTGAAAACTTTCCTGTTTTTTCATTTTTAAATCTTTGAAGTCCTACAATCTCCAAAACTTCTTCAATTCTCTTATCATCAACATCTTTATAATATCTTGAAAATTGTTTAAGATTTTCATAAGCAGTTAAATATGAATATGACTCTGCGGTTTCAATAATACATCCTACCTTTGACATAGCTTTTTCAAAATCCTCTAGTACACTATATCCTAAAATCTTAACATCACCACTATCTGGTCTTATTAGTCCGGTCATAATTTTCATAGCAGTAGTTTTTCCAGCCCCATTTGGTCCTAAAAATCCAAATACATCCCCTCTATTTAGCTCTAGATTGATATCCATTATTCCTCTTCCATTTTTATAAATTTTACTCAGGTTATTTATCTCAATAACTTTCTCCAATTTAACCCCCCCTAAAAAAAATTGTGTCCAATTTTTTAAATTGACAGTTGACAGAGGACAATTGACAGTTGAGGTAAGAGGTAAGAGCTAAGAAGTAATAGTTCTTATCCAAATAACAAATTCCAATTTGACCTAATGTCAATGAAAAAAATTATCCTTAACTGTCAACCGTCAATTATCAATTGCCCACTAAAAAAGGTGCATAGTGCTTTTTTTGTTTTATTTACTATTAATCAAATACTCTATTAAATTGTCCATCAAAATTTGCTCCAGATTTTGATGCATTTGGCAAATAAAAATAAACTTTTACATTCTGCCTATCAATGCTTATATTGCCTTTTTCTGAAGAACCTTCAACATTAAATCTTGCATTATATTTATCTTTATCATATTTTGCATCAAATTTTAAATCTTTTGTTGCATAATTTTCATATCCTTTTATATATTGTTCATGATATAATCCAGAAATGGATTCATTATCAGAATGATCTATGGTTAATATTCTTTCTCCAATTTTTTGGAACCTACCATCTTTTTCTATAATTATATCATTATTATACTTACCAACATACTTTTCAGGATTTGCAAGTTCATCGTTATTCTTTTGTACGTGCTTTTCTACTTTCTTTCCTGAAAGATTTGGCTTATTTACAGCTGTAGAATTAACATTAGTTATTTTACCAAGTACTTCAAATGTAAACTCATGTTCCTTACCCTGCTCATCCTTGCCTGAAAGTATTCCTGTACCATTAACACTTTGTATTACCCCATTCTTACCTACAATCATCCTGCCTTTAGCTTCCTTAACATATACATCTTTAGCGATCCTTGGCATAATATTTGCTTCTTCAGGATTCCTATTAACTGAAACTTCATTCTTTAATGTGTATGATGCAATAGCGTTTATAAGTGCAGGTATTTGAGCTTCACTTATAGATCCAGATAGCTCTTTACTTCCATCGGATTTCTCATCCACTACAACATAATCCTTTAAATTTCCTACAACAGCATCTATTATCTTTTCAACATCCCCTGCTTTCTTTTCCTTAAATGGATTCTTAATGCCTTCTTCTTTAGATGGAGTTTCATATTCAGTTACATAGTAAATACTTTTATTTTCATTAGTAGTAATCACACCATTTTTATCTTTATAGAAGTAACCTTCTTTCTTTTTATTTCCTATAATACTTGTATTAACATTTTCACAGGCATTTTTAGCTATATCATATTTATTTAATGTATTTTCTGAAATAATAACCTTACCGTTATCTTTCATAGTCATGGATACATCCATAGTGTAATTTGAAAATTTACTAGTAAGACTATCTGCCGAATACTTTATTGCATCCTTAGCTTGATCATACCCACTTTTAGACATTACTTCCGCCATAGCAGTTGTTGCAAACATTAAAGTACCTACAGTGAAACTTAGAATCATTGCCGCTTTCTTTTTAATCTTCACGCTATAACATCTCCCTTACATTTTTATTTAATCTCTAACTGGAAAGCTTTCCATGTTTTATTATAAATGAAGTATCTATAGTTTTTCTAAAGTAATTATAAAGAAATTCTAAAGTTTTATACAGCCCCTGCTATTTAACAGGAGCTGTTCTTTGTGGTTTCCCATAGTTATCTTTTAATATTTTAATAAATTTCTTTGAAAGCTCATCAATAGTCTTATCTTTTAAATTTATTGCCCACATTTCTCCCCATATACTTTGAAATTCATTGTCATCTTCAATGGGAACAGACACAATATTATATGTTTCCTCTTGATTTATAGTATCTTTTATCCCTATTGTAAAATAATTTGTTTGAGTTAATACATTATGTAACATTGCACGATTGTTCACATATATAATTTTATTGATTTTATCCATATTTTTTAAATTATATATAGATACATAATCCACACTTTCAATGCCAAATCCCATATAATCAGTATATCTAACCATACCATATTTATAAAGCTCTTCAAGACGTATTTTATGACCATTCTTTAATAATGGATGATTTTTAGATAGTATAACTTGTCTATCTAAGTCACAAATAAATGTATAATTTATATTTTTCATTTTAAGTATATTAATAAAGGTATTTTTCATAGATTTTGGAATATATACCACACCAATATTAGATTCTTGAGAATAAATATCATTGATTACAGTATAATTATTTGTTTCTTTAATATAAAATCGTGTATCGGTTTCATTTTCATATTCATCATTAAGTCTAAAAAAAGTATCTATAGTATGTGAAGAATGAATAGTAGATAATTTAAAAGTATATATCTTACTTTGTGTGTCATTATATAGATTTATAAAGTTTTCTACATCTTTAATTACTTTTTTAGCATGTTCAATAACTTCTCCCCCCTGATCAGTTACTTGAACACCATTCTTGTTCCTTATAAAGATAGTTACATTAATCTCTTCTTCAAGTTCATGGATGGCTTTACTTAAATATGGTTGTGTTAAAAAAAGAGAACGAGCGGCCTTAGATATTGAGCCTTGTTTTTCTATTTCTATAATATATTTTAAATATTCAATTTTCAAAAATAACACCCCCCATAGTAAAGTTTATAGTATTCTCGAAAACTCCCAAGGTACTGAAGTTTCTACATTAATTTTTCTATAGAAATCAGCTTCACCCCAGAGTTTTTTCAAGTTTTATATTGTACGAATAGCTTATATAATTTAAGATATTC
>NZ_PVXO01000051.1 GCF_002995785.1 Clostridium liquoris
TAAAAAATTAAGGGGATAAGTACGCCCTTTCGGGCCGCGGGCGAAGCCCTATTGGATAAAATTTTCAACTGAATTTATAATGGGAAAAATTCAAAAAATAAATTGCCCACTTTAACTTGACACAAACGTTTAGAACAATTGGCATTTATTTATATCTGTTATTAGACTATAATAATAGTAAGAAAGTATAAATATATATTATTAAGGCTCAAGTATTAACTTTTTTAATAACACTAAGGGGGTAATATTAATGAACTTTATTGATTTAAGGAGTGATACTGTAACTAAACCTACAGAAAAAATGAGAAAAGCTATGTATGAAGCCGAAGTTGGCGATGATGTTTATGGTGATGATCCCACAGTAAATGAGTTGGAAAGTTATGCTGCGGAATTAGTAGGAAAAGAAGCTTCCCTATTTGTTCCTAGCGGCACCTTTGGGAATCAGCTTTCTCTATTTACTCATTGCACTAGAGGAAATGAAGTAATTCTCGGGGAAGATTGCCATATACTAATGCATGAAGTTGGAGCACCTGCAGTTATTGCTGGTGTACAGTTAAGACCTATAAAAAGTAATAAAGGAGAAATAGATCCACTTGAAATCGAAAAAAGAATAAGAGGTGTGGATATTCATTTTCCAGAAACCGGTCTTATATGTGTTGAAAATGCTCATTCCAACGGAAGAGTTATATCCTTAGAAAATATGAGAGAAATATATACAATAGCTAGAAATCATAATCTTCCTGTTCATTTAGATGGAGCAAGATTATTTAATGCAGCTGCCTATCTTAATGTAGACCCAAAAGAAATTACTCAGTATTGCAGTTCCGTAATGTTTTGTTTATCTAAAGGGCTTTGTGCCCCAGTAGGCTCAATGGTTGCAGGGAGCAAAGACTTTATTGAAAAGGCAAGGAAAAAGAGAAAGATCATGGGCGGAGGTTTAAGGCAAGCTGGTATATTAGCTGCTGCAGGATTGGTGGCTTTAAAGGACATGAGAAAATATTTGATGGAAGATCATCAAAACGCCCTTTATTTAGGAGAAGAATTGAGTAAAATACCTGGAATAAATATAAATCTTGACGATATTAATATAAATATGGTATTCTTTAACATGAACGATGAGTTATATGATATGAATAATTTGGCGAAAGAATTTTATAAAAAAGGGATAAAAATCAATGGTCCAGAAAATGGAGAATTAAGATTTGTAACAAATTATTGGATTAAAAGAAAAGATATAGATTATATAATAAATACTATGAAAGAAATTTTAAATAGAAAATAAAAGCTGTATGGGGGCAGACTTAGTTCTTCTCCCCCATTTTTTACTTATATTTTTAAATAATAATAATGTACTTATATTTATTGTTTTCGTATATCATTACAAGAACTATACAAGGAGGGTTATATATGAAAAAATTTATAGTATTACTTATTTTACCTTTTGTTTTGCTAACTTCCTGTAGTAAACCTATTAATACCGAAAAGAATAAACCTGATAGTACAAAGATTGAAAGTCATGTAACTGATAAAAATATTTCCCATAGTGTTAAAGATTACTATCCTTTTAAAGAAAATATTAAAATGAAATACAAAGGAACAGGTAATGAATTTGCAGAAAAGACTGTATACACTGATTATATAAAAGGTGACAGAATTCAATTGAGGATTGTAAATCCAGGAACAACTTCTGCACAAATACTAGAAAATAAGGATGGAGAATTAAGGCTTATAACTTCTAAAGGCGAATTTTATTACAGAGATGATATAACTGATAGTAAAAATGATAAATATGAAATTTTATTAAAAGAACCTTTAGCAAAAGGTACTTCCTGGACTTTGGCCAATGGAAGCAAAAGATATATATCTGATGTAGATAAAGAAATAGAGACTCCTGCAGGAAAGTTTAAAGCTTTAGAAGTTACTACAGAAAGTGCTGAATCAAAAACCCTTGATTATTATGTCTTAAATATGGGTCTTGTTAAAACCGTTTTTAAATCAAAGGATGCTGAAGTTATTACTACCCTTGAAAATGTTGAAGAAAATGCTCCTGTACATCAAACAGTTAAATTTTACTATCCAGACTATGTAGAGGATAAAATTATATTTGTAAAAAGGCAATTAGATTTTAAAACTAATGATGATTTAAAAAATCTTCTAGAAAATAATTTTAAAGAAGTTCCAAATAAGGATATTAGTCATATCTTTTCAAAGAACGTAAAAATTAACAAAGTATATTTAGATGATAAAAGCAATACTGTAAAAATTGATATTTCTGATAACTTTGTAAAGGAAATGAATGCTGGTGGTGGATTAGAGTCTGCTATACTAAAATGTATTACAAATACCTTAGGTGATTATTACAATGTGGATAAGGTTTCTATTACTTTAAATGGTAAACCCTATGCTTCTGGTCATATAATTTTAAATGAAAATGAAACCTTAAAGGTAGATTATAATGGAATATCAGAATATAAATAATAAAAAATCTGTTGAGTGCAAACTCAACAGATTTTTTATTAAAGAGAAAATCCATTTATTTAACAATACTTTTTAAATAAAAATATGCCATTATAGTTTTATCATCTACTATCTTCTCATGCATAATCATATTTTCAAATTTTTTAAATGGAACCCAAGCTCCTTCAGTAACATCCACATCCTCTATTCTTTCTGAATTGAAAGCATTTTTACTTACTTTTACCTTAAACATATACATAGTACTTGCACTAAATCCTAAAATAGGCTTATAGGAAACAATCTTTTCTACTTCCTCTTTTTTTATATCTAAAGCAGTCTCCTCTTTAAGTTCTCTTACCAAGCACTCTTCTATGCCCTCTCCTTCTATATCCAACAGTCCCGCTGGTATTTCTAAGGTTTCTTTCATTATAGAAGGTCTAAATTGCTTAACTAATAATATTTCATCAAATTCGTTAATAACAATAGCTGAAACTGCACTATGATTTTTAACTACTTCATAGTTTTTCCCATTTATATTTCTTTTATACAGCTTTAGCCATCCATCATATATGCAAGTGTCTTCCATTTAACTCACTCCTTAATTTTTAAAACTATGTATAGGTGCAGGTATTCTTCCTCCCCTATTAACAAAGTCAGCACTAGAAAATTTACTTACAGCCATAATTGGAGCCCTTCCTAAGAGTCCTCCAAATTCAACAGTGTCTCCAATAGTTTTACCTGGCACAGGAATAATTCTAACTGCTGTGGTTTTATTATTTACAACTCCTATGGCAGCTTCATCAGCTATTATAGCTGATATAGTTTCTTCTGGGGTATCACCTGGTATTGCAATCATATCAAGACCAACTGAGCATACACAAGTCATAGCCTCTAATTTTTCTATATTTAAGGAACCTTTTACCACCGCATTTATCATTCCAATATCTTCACTTACTGGTATAAAAGCTCCGCTAAGTCCTCCTACATGACTGCAGGCCATAACTCCACCTTTTTTTACTGCATCATTTAAAAGAGCAAGAGCTGCTGTAGTTCCTGGTGCCCCACAGCTTTCAATACCCATTTCTTCTAAAATATGAGCTACACTATCCCCTACAAAAGGTGTTGGTGCTAAAGATAAATCCACTATGCCAAAAGGTACATTAAGCCTTTTTGATGCTTCTTTGGCAACTAATTGACCCATTCTTGTGATTTTAAAGGAGGTTTTCTTTATGGTTTCTGCCACCACATCAAAGCTTTCCCCCTTTACGCTTTCCAATGCAGATTTAACTACTCCTGGTCCACTTACACCTACATTTATTACACATTCTCCTTCCCCTACGCCATGGAATGCTCCTGCCATAAATGGATTATCTTCCACTGCATTTGCAAAAACTACAAACTTAGCATTGCCTATGCCATCTTTATCCCTAGTTAATTCTGCTGTGCTCTTAATTATTTTTCCCATCTGTTTTACTGCATTCATATTTATGCCCGCTTTTGAAGAACCAATATTTACAGAAGAACATACTTTTTCAGTAACACTAAGGGCTTCTGGTATAGATTCTATAAGAATTCTATCTCCCTTTGTATACCCTTTATGTACAAGAGCAGAAAAACCTCCTATAAAGTTTACACCTACTGTGTCTGCGGCTTTATCTAAAATTCTTGCATACTCTACATAATCATTATCATCTGAAGCTCCTGCTATTAATGAAATAGGAGTTACGGATATCCTTTTATGTATTATAGGTATTCCATATTCTTTTTCTATGTCTTCACCAACTTTAACTAAATTTTCAGCTTTTGTTACTATCTTGTCATATATTTTTTCTCTTGCTGCCCTACCATCAGAGCTTATACAATCTAAAAGAGAAATACCCATGGTAATAGTTCTAATATCCAACTTTTCTTTTTCTATCATCCTTATAGTTTCTAAAATATCATATGAATTAATCATTTGTCTTCCCCCTTTTATATGCGGTGCATGGACTCAAATATTTCTTCATGCTGTATTCTAATGGATACTCCTAATTCTTCACCTTTTTTATTCAATGCATCTTTTATCCCATCAAAAGATACATTGGTTTTTCCTATATCTACTAGCATAATCATGGTAAAATACTCTTGGATTATTGTTTGACTTATATCCAAAATATTTACCCCCATACTTGAAAGTTCACTACTGACACCAGCAATTATTCCTACTTTATCTTTGCCTATTACAGTTATTATAGCCCTCATTTTTATTACCCACCTTTATTTATTATTATATTTAATCCCCAAAATTTAATAATAAATTTTGGGGATATTTACAGTTAAAAATCACATTCTATATTCATTTCTTTTAAGAATTTAATTTTTCTATTATATATTTCTTCCCTTTCTTTTATTATAGCATTCATAGGATTATCACTACAAATTTCATCATATGCTAATTGCCAAGCTCTCAAATACTCCATTGATTTAATTATTGCACTACCCTGAGTATGAAACTTTTTGCCTTGCATCATATCAGTTAGTTTACCACAAAACTGAAGCAATAATTCTTTCTCTAGCTTTCCTCCACCAGCCCAAACTAGTTTAGGAGATAATGAACTCCATAGCTCTGATTTTGTATCTTTCCATATTTTTATGGCTTTGTTTTTATCTTCATTTTTCCTAAATAGCTCTTTTAGCTCACTATCCATGCTTTCATTAATTTCTCCATGAAATAAGTTTAGTACTCCGCCAGTTTTCTTATATGCAGATTGATATAAAAATTCTGTCTTATCTAATGGAAGCATCCTATTGTACTCCTCTAAAATAGGAGAGTTTTTTAATTCAGGGAGTATTTTTAATATTCCCGAATTATCATTATGTATTATTGTATATTCATAAAGAGTTTTCCCATCTAATTGCTCATAACTTTCATTAATTGAAAACTCTACCTGGTCCAAAAATAATTTTACTGCTGACAACTGATTTGGAAGCCATACACTTTTTTCTTTTGCCTGATTTTCCATTCTATGCATCTCCCTTCAATGCTCTTAAAGTTGCTAGTGCTCTATCATAATTAGGATCTTCCTCTAGAATATCATTTAAAATTTTTTCCGCTCTATCATAGTCATTTTCTACAGTTATATAATAAACTGCAACGTTATGAAGAGATTTTAGTTTAAGTTCCTTTGGATTTTCAGAATTCTCGCTATAGTATACAGCTTTATTAAAGCATTCTAAAGATTTATGAAAAACTCCTAATAGATTATATATAAATCCAAGAGCATAATAACAGTTAGAATCATCTTCCTTTAATTCTAATGCCTTTTTAAATCTATCTTTTGATTCAAAAATATTTCCATAATACATTAGATTAATATCCCCTAATGTGTATTCTATAAAATAATTTTCTGGATAAGATTTTAACTTTTTATAGAATTCTTCCACTGATGTTACATCTTTTTTCTCGGCAGATTTTATAAATAAGTACATTAAACATCCCCATTCAAGATCTAGCTCTGCATTATTTTTCTCCATGTACTCATTAAAATAGCCTTTTAAACTTTCTTTCCCATCCATTTCCTTTAATATACATTTTTTATAATTTTCTTCAGTTATTGCAATTTGATATTTTTCTAAAATTGTCTTTTGGTAATCCTTAGTAGTATATTTTATACTCTTACTCATTTGCTTCACTCCTTGTATTATGGTTAACATTTCTATTATATATCGAAATCTATAAAAAAATCTACACTAAATCACTTTTGTTAACAATTAATAAGGGTGGAAAACTCCAATTTCCTTTTCTTCAATATATAACCATTTTACTAATGCCCTGTTTTTATTGTACAATTATATTTAAACTTTAATATTTTTAAGGAGCTATATTATGAAAAAAGTCTTTAAGTCTCTTAAAATATTTTTACTTTTAATCTTTATTGTTATTTCATGTTTTGCTTTTATTTATAAGGACAAAATTAAACTTTATATAAATATAGGGGAAAAGTATGTAAATTTACAAAAGGATACATCTTCTATACCTAAAGTTAATAATTCACGCAATATGAAGGCCTCTGACTTTGAAACTATTGTTTATAAAAATACTAATAATGTCCCATTAACTTTAGATATTTATAAAGCAAAAAAACAGCTTTCAAAAGGTTCTCCCGTAATTTTATATGTTCATGGCGGATCATGGATCTATGGTGATAAAAATATTCCATCAGTACTTTCTCCCCCTTTAGATTCTTTTCGAGAAGAGGGTTTTACCATTATAAGTGTTGAATATAGGTTGATGAAACCTGGAGTTAGTTTTGATAGACCTACCTCTGATGTAAAAGATGCTATAAGATGGGTTTACAAAAATAAAGATGTTTATAATTTTAATTCAAATGAAATAGGAGTTTTAGGTATTTCATCAGGGGCTCATTTATCTTTGCTGGCAAGCTATACAGATGACAAACAATTTATGGATGATAAAAATTTAGAAAATTATCCTTCTAAGGTTAAATACCTTATTGACTTTTTAGGGCCTACTGATTTAAGCACTCTAGATACTTCAAAAGCTAATTGGGATATGAATAATATTTTAAAATCTGTTCCCAATGTTAAGGAGCTAACTTCCAAATATAGCCCTATAAGCTATGTTCATAATGGAGCTCCAAAGACTTTAATGATTTATAGTAAAAATGATACTTTAGTTCCTTATAAAAATGGTGTTGAACTTTATAATAAATGTAAAGAAAATAATGTTTTTGCAAAATTAATACCCCTTGAAAATTGCAATCATGATTTATCAGGTTTGAGCAAGGAAGACATGCTTACTTTATCAAAAGAAGTATTAAAATTTATCCTTCAGAACTCATCTATTTAATAAAAAGAGCTTTTCTGCAGTTTAATACAGAAAAGCTTCTTTTTATTACACTAATCCACTGTTTTTAGTGATTCCACCATTTCAATATTCTTAAGCTTATAATACATTGCAATATTAACTAAAACTGCAAATACAAGTGTAAGTATTGTTGAAATTATATAGCTTTTTATATCTATGGTAAGTCCAAATATCATATTATCCATTTCAACAGTAGTCATTATAAATTTGTGAAGAAATACCCCCATAACCAATCCAGCTGCTGTTCCTATAAGTGTTAGAATTGTGTTTTCCCTATAAATATATGCGGATACCTCATTATCATAGAAACCAAGGACCTTTATTGTAGCAATTTCTCTTATCCTTTCACTGATATTAACATTAGTTAAATTGTATAAAACTACAAAAGCTAAAGCCCCTGCTGATACAATCATCATAAGTACAACATAATTTAAACTTCTTATAGTATTTTCAAAGTTCTCCTTTATTGCAGTATTAAAACTTGCATTGGATATTCCCTTCTCTTTTATAAGCTCCCTAGACAACTTATCTTCAAAATCCTTTGAAGTATCTTTTAAAGAAGCTATTACTTCATTAAATTCTACAGGTTGTAAAAACAGTTCTTCATAGTAATCTTGGGATATATATGCATAATTGAAAAGATAGTTTTCAGCAATTCCAGTTATCTTAACTTTAGCCTCTTTGTCTTCACTATTTATTAGCTTTATTTCATCTCCAACCTTTGCTCCTATGTCTTTTGCAACCTTTTCCGTAATTACAACACCTTCAGATGGTATTGGAATACGAGATCCTTTCTTTAGTGTTTGAAGGTGTATAAAGTTTTCCACATCTTTTATATCCTTTGGAACTATTATTGATAAACTCTTTTTTTGTCCATTTAAAGAAAGACTTCCACTTTCACTGTTGATTAATTCATAACCAGATATTCTATTATCTTTTGAAATGTATTCTAAAGCTTCATTTCTTTCTTTTTCATTTGCCTTTTTATCTAGATTTACAGTCATATCATAGGTAAATATAACTCCAAACTGTTTATCTACAATAGTTCTAATAGAATCCCTTACTCCAAATCCTGTAACTATTAATGCTGTACAGCCTGCTATACCCAATACTGTCATTAAAAATCTCTTTTTATATCTAAATATATTTCTAACTGTAACCTTACCGCTAAAGTTTAATCTATTCCAAATAAAAGGTATTCTCTCAAGAAGGATTCTTTTTCCTTCCTTTGGAGCTCTTGGCAGCATTAATGCTGATGGAGCTTCTATTAACTCCTTATAGCATGCGAAAAAGGCTGATAATGTAGTTACTAATATAGCTGCTGATGATATTGTTACCGCTAAAGGAATATCAAAGGTTATAACTACAGGTGGTAACATATACATTATTCCATATGCATTAAACACCACCGTGGGAAATATGGTAAATCCTATAGCTAAACCTATTATACATCCTAAAGTACTGGCAGCTAAGGCGTAACATATATATTTTGAAGCTATGGCTCCTTTTCCATATCCTAGAGCTTTTAAAGTTCCAATGTTAACCCTTTGCTCATCCACCATTCTTGTCATAGTAGTAAGGCATACTAGTGCCGCTACTAAAACAAAGAATACAGGAAATACCCTTGCTAAGGCATCAATTCTATCCGCTGCTCCACCGTAATCCATATAGGAGTAATGGCTTTTTCTATCTAATACATACCACTTAGGTTTCTTAATTTTTTCTAAAGCTTTTTCTCCTTCATCAATTTTATTCTTAGCCTTTGATAGTTCTTTATCCGCTTCTGCTTTTGAATTTTTATATTCTTCCTCACCTTTTAATAAGTCTTTCTTTCCACTTTCTATCTTATCTCTTCCATCTTTAAATCCAGCAAGGGCTTTACTCTTTTCCTGCTGAAGATTAAGTTTTTCCTTCTCCAGTTTTGTCCTTGAAGATATTAAAAAAGCTTTAGAATTATTTAATTTTTTTTCTCCTTCAGCTAACTGAGCTTTCTTCTCTTCTAACTTCATTTTCCCCTGTGCAACTTTGTCCTTAGTTTCCTGCAGCATTCCAATTGTTGTTTGTAATTCTGACTGCAGCTTATTTTTTTCTTCTACTGAAAGCCCTGGATTTTTAAGAGCATCTTGAAGCTGGACTATTTTACCTTCTAATAGTTGTATAGATTGCTGCCCTTTTGCTAGTTCTTCCTCAGCTTTTTTGGAACCTTCTTCCGCTAACTTTTTATTATCATTAAAGGTTTTAATATTTTTTTGTAACTCATCTTCACCTTTTGATAAATCTTCTTCACCTTTAGCTATCTTATCTTCTGCTTCTTTAATTGAAATATTAAAAGTTCTTTCCTTATCATTTAAATCTTTCTCTGAATTATTTATTTTTACTTTAGAATCTTCAATTTCTTTTGAGGCTTTATTTAACTTTTCTTCTGTTTCCTTTCTCCCCTTTAAATACTCTTTCCTGCCTTTTTCTAAATCATCTTTAGCTTTTTTTAAAACTTCTTCATGTCTAATTTCTTCTCTAGATTTTGCTAAATTCTCAATATCCTTTGTAACCTTATCAACCACATTAAAATAATCATCCTTATAGGAATTCAGCCCTTTAGCTCCATTTACAGTAGCAAAAATTTCCGTATAGGCAGGCATCTTAAAATCTTCCTGTGGAATCATTATAAAACTTTTTATTTTCCCATTGCCAATGGCACTGCTGCCTTTTTCAGAGGATAAATAGTATGGAGTCTGCACCTTTCCAACAACCTTATATTCTGTTTTCTTAATATCCTCTGACAATGATTTATCTGTACCAGAATATAACCTAATAGTGGAACCTATGGGGATAGTTAAATCATCACTTTTCCCCTTTTCTATTACACATTCCCCAGACCTTTCTGGTAATCTTCCTTCTATTAAATTTACCCTGTTTATATAATCCTTATGATTATTTTTTAATTTATCTAAAGACAATCCATGAACTTTTAGTACAACTTCCTTAGAATCAAATTCAGCAAGCACATCCATACTGCAATTTCCTGAAACTCCATTTACTCCTGGCACTTTTTTTATTTCATCAACATCACTCTGGGTTAAGCCTAGGGTTGATACAATTCTAATATCCATTAAATTATAATCATCATAATATTTATCTGCAGTTATTTTCATATCCTGTGGTGATACCTTTACTCCTGAGAAAAAAGCTACTCCCAAGGCTACAATAGCTAAAATGGATGTAAATCTGCCTATAGATTTTTTAATATCTCTTATGGTATCTTTCATTAAAGCATTTATTCGCACTACCACTCAATCCTTTCTACTGGAGTAGGATTCTCATTTATGGTTACGCTTTCAATTTTGCCATTCTTAACCTTAATCACTTTATCCCCCATAGGAGTTATTGCTAAATTGTGAGTTATTACAACTACAGTCATGCCCATTTTTCTACAGGTATCTTGAAGGAGTTTTAATATAGATTTTCCTGTATTATAATCTAAAGCTCCTGTTGGCTCATCACAAAGAAGCAGCTTTGGATTCTTTGCTAAGGCTCTTGCTATTGCAACTCTTTGCTGTTCTCCCCCTGATAATTGAGCTGGAAAGTTATTTTTTCTATTACTAAGGCCTACTGCCTCTAATACTTTATCAATGTCTAGTGGATTTTTACATATTTGTGTTGCTAATTCTAAATTCTCAATGGCGGTTAGATTTTGTACTAAATTATAAAATTGAAATACAAACCCTATATCAAATCTTCTATAAGTTACAAGTTCCTTATTGGAATAGGCATTGATTTCATTATTATCCACTATAACCTTTCCGCTGGTTGGCTTATCCATGCCTCCTAATATGTTTAGTATTGTACTCTTGCCAGCACCACTAGCTCCTGCTACAATAACAAATTCTCCTTTATCAACAGAGAAGTCAACTCCACTTAGAGCCTTAATTTTCACTTCACCCATTTTATATACTTTTTCTACCTGTTTAAATTCTATATATTTATTCAAAATAAATCTCTCCTTATCAAATAAACATTATCTTCATTATAAAATTGGTGATAATAATCTTGTTATGGATTCTAATATTTTACTTAATATGCCCATAATTGCTGTTCCAACACTGCATAAGGAATTATCTGAAGCAATTGTTTTATAATGTATAAAGCCATTGTTATATAAAAATACTCTAGTACTGAGAAATATTTGGTGTAATCATTAATATCTTCTTTAGAAGCATAAGTCCAATCCATTAGAAATCTTCCTTGTAATTGATTAATGGCTTCTCCTTCTATTTTCATGTGAGTATCTCTCCAGTTACCTATTTTTTTATCCTCACCTATGTATTCATTGCCTACATTAAAACCACCAAGAAAAGCTGTTTCACCATCAATAACTACAATTTTTCTATGATTTCTATAATTAACTCTTTTACCTATTAAGAAAAGGGAGCCTGGAAAAAATATAGCATATTTACCTCCGGCTTCTTTAAAGGGTTTAAGAAATTTCTTATTATTTCTAGCAAATTTGCTAGAACCCATAGCATCAAACAGAAGCCTAACCTCTACTCCCTCTTTTGATTTTTTCGTTAATAAGTCCATGAGTTTACTTCCCAATTCATCAGGCTGTATTATGTAATATTGTATATGTATATATTTTTTAGCATTGTCTATATAGTAAAAAAGATCCTTAAATTTTTCTTTGCCATGAAAATATAATTTTATATTATTTCGTTGAGTGTACAGAGCTTTAGCATTTCTATAATGCATTTTTATTATATCCTTATTTTCTAACATACTTGTGTCATATTCATAACTCTTTGCTATTTGGGTCATATATTCATTTTTTTTCACATCTTCTATAAGCTTTTTATTGAATATTTTTTCATTACTTAAACTTTTTCCAAAAAGTAAATAAACAATAAAACCTACTATAGGGAAAATGGTCAAAATTAAAAGCCATGCCCAAGTAGTAGCAGGATTTCGTCTTTCGAAAAATATTAAAAACATAATAAATACTATATTTATTATTACAATTAACGTTCCTATATTAACAGATATATTCATACATAGATTCCCCTTCTACAAATTAATTATAAATGCTATTCATTGATCTGTTCTAAAATTACTCTCCTTTTATAAAAACCATACCTTTTATAAAACTCCAATACATTTTCGTTTCCTTCTGCTACTGCGATTATCTTTGTTTTTACTTGTCTGCTATTTAACCAATCTAATGCTCTATTCATCAACTTATCCCCTAGACCATATTTACGATATTCTTTTTCAACAAAAAGAGAATCAATTTCCCCAACTAATTCCTTGTTAACTGTGCTAATACAGTACCCAATATATAAGTCTTTCTCTATATCCTTAATTAAATCCACCTTAACCTCTAAATTGTTATCATTAATAAACTTATTTTTTCTAACCTGAAATTTAAGATCTGTAAATCTACTTTTGAAATAATTTGAGTTAACTTGATGGTGTTTATTTAACTTTTCCCATAAAGGTTGTACAAAATCAAGTAATTCTATACTTCCAGTTACAAATTTAAAATTATCCATGTTTAATTCCCCATTTATTCTTTATTATTTTTTCTTTATTATTTAAAAAAGTTACGATTATCCATATATCGATTATACACTACTTATACGCCATATGGAATAAATTCAATGAGTATATAATCGTAAATATTCTATAAGCAAATAAACATACATAGATTTGATTTACACAAATCCATGTATGTTTTCTTATATATTTAACCTCAACAATGGCTGAATCGATTTATTTCTTTTAATGCTTGTTTTTCCAAATTGTGTTCCCCCTTTATTCTTATAGCAGATCCATAAATAATATATCTTTTCCATATTGCTTTTCACAAAATTGATTTTGAATATAGGTTATATAATCACCTTTTATGAACAACCTTTTACTTCTCGAGTTCCCACATTTCTTTATCATTTGTCCAATTGGCATTGCGTTTATGATACTCTGTGCTTTTGTCTTATTGTTTATATAATTATCTAAAATAGCATTTACTGAATCAGTTTTTAGGTTTCCTAAACACCACCAAGAAGCTGGGTGAGTGATATTTGGGTAAACATTAAAAGTATTATCTATATAAAAAATAGGTGAGCTTGAAACAAAAGACATTGTAGAATTATCATTTATTAATTCTGAAAATAACTCCTCTTCTGTTTTACCAAGCACATCAAATAAATCCCGCTTACCAAAATATTTTAATGTGTACTCCACTAATTTGGACGAAATCTTTATTACATCTTCTGGCATTATACGAATATTATATAATTTTTCGTTTTCTCCATCACAAGAACCTTGATGAATAAAAAGTTCAAATTCTTGTCCAATTGTTTTGCATCGTTTATCTAGGTCTAATTCAGCTATGAGTTTCTCAATTAAAGGTAATTCCATTACATTATCTTTATTAATAAAAATTTGTAGTCTGGGAGCTATGTTATTTTCCAGCAGAATATTTATTGATTTCAGAATTTCTTCAAAAGCACCTTTTCTTCCTACATAATGGTCAGTCATTTTTTCCATACCAAAAATCGTCAATTGACATACCCTAACACCCAAAGAATATATCCACTTTACATATTCACTATCTCTAACTATTCTCCAGTAACTCAGCAACTCAAAATGCTTCATATGCTCTGTTGAGAGCCAATGTTCTAATTTCCAAAATTCTTTATAATCATTTCTAAAATCAGGTTCCCTATACCAACTTGTAACTTCTAAATTGTTTGCATATGATCTAAATATTGAAGCAACAAATTCCAGATCTGATTTTTTCAAACTAACATTTGGAGTAACTCCAAGCCAACAATGTTTACACCGATTCGGGCAACCTGCCATATCAAGACATGCGGTTATTTTATTAAAGCTTAGTTTTTCCACTTTAACAAACTCCTTTTTTGTTCATCACATGAATTCAACTTGAAAGCATTTTCTTACAGGTAGGCACATTTTAAGAATAATGTGTAAGCATAATGCTCATTATCTACATTTCTTTATCAAATTTGCAACGATAATAAACACCATATCCAATGACAAATAAATACGCAAAAACTAAAAGAAGAACAGCTACCATATCAACGCCCATCAAAGCGAAAGCAAACATTAAAGCCCCAAAGACAAATATCATCATATCATATGCCTTAGCTTTTGCACGATTCCCAATAGTAACATTACGTTCGTCATGTTTGTCAATTTTCATTTGTTTCTCAACATTAGGATGATTTTTTATTGCTATGCGACTGATAATTTCTCCCATGCCATGGCCAAAAATACCACATCCCAATCCTATGCACACATATGGTAGTGCTCGCAGAATTCCTTGTGGTTCAATAATTATTTTAATAAGGTATAACCCTGTACCTAACAGTAATAATCCAAATACGATTTCAATGTAATGTGTAATACTTCTTTTCATTTTATTTCATCCTCCTCATAAATAAAAATTTCTTCGATACTCATACCAAAATATTTTGCAATTTTGAATGCCAATATAATCGATGGATTGTATCTTCCGTTTTCTAATGAACCGATTGTTTGCCTTGATACTTCAAGAGCAACTGCTAAATCTTCTTGCTTTATACCATGCTCTTTTCGTATTTTCTCTAAACGATTTTTCACATTTACACTTCCCTTTACGTAAAGCTCGCTTTCCATATCTAAATAATATTACTTCCCTTCAGAAATGTCAAGCTAACTTTCCATAAAAAATAGCAGACCATATTTCATGTCTGCTAAGGGGCATCTAAATTATCCTTACTTCGTATTTTCTTACTGATGTGACACATAAATAAGAAGATTATGAACTAAATATTGTATTTATTTTGCACAATATCATTTTTTAAATCTATTTTTGGTGTTTGTATAAATTACAATAAATATGACTGTACCGATAAATAAGACTATTCCAATACCAAATACTATAGGTTGTTTAATTAGCTCACTTAACCCCCACAAAAAAACACAAAAAGCAAATACAAACATTGATTTTCCCATAAACTTACACAGTGCCTTTTCATCATATTCAGCTTTCTCTTCTTTGCTGGATGTATTATATCCTGATAGTGAACTCACCCCCACTTTAGAAGTTGGGGCTTCTTGGGTAATACCCTCCAATGAGGATAACTTTACCAAGCTAACAAGGCAGAACCAGCCTCTTTTATGTTTAGTGCTGCATTATAATCCCTATCTATAGTACAGCCACACTTTTCACATTTATATATTCTTTCTGATAGCGGTAACTTTTCTTTGATAGCTCCGCAATTACTGCACATTTTGGAAGATGGAAACCACTTATCTATTTTGATAAATTGCTTTCCTCTATCTTCTAACTTATACTTTAGAAAGTTTCTGAATGTTCCGAAACCATTATCGGATAATGATTTACTTAGCTTTAAGCATTGTCCTACTGCCTTCAAGTTTATATCTTCTACTATTATTGCATCATATGCTTTTGCTAGATTATATGCTTTTTTATGAAGCCAATCTTTCCTTTGTTCTGATATTTTGTTTTGTATTTTTGATATTTTCTTTTTTTGTTTAATCCAGTTATTCGATTTTAATACTTTTCTACTTAACTTTTGCTGTTCTTTTTTTAATTTTTCTTCAGTCTTTTTGTAATATTTAGGGTAGTTGGCTTTCCTACCCTGGCTATCTACATAAAAATCATGCTGAGAATAATCTAATCCTAGAATTATTTTTGAAGGAGTTTGTTTTTCCTCAATATAATATTCTACTGTGAAGCTTATATAATATTGATTTCTACAATTCTTTGATAATGTAGCACTTTTTATAATGCTGTTTCCAGGTAATTGTCTATGATTAACAAACCTAATAGGTTCTTTTAATTTAGGTATCTTAACATACTTTTCATCTACTATTGATATAGTGCCATTTTGATTATTGGTGGTGAAAGAATTCTGATTTTTTCTTTTACTTTTGAAGTTTGGAATACCCTTTAAGTCCTTGAATGTTAATTCTTTGCCTAAAGTTTCAACTTGCTTCAATGCTTTTTTTGAGTATGTTTTACCATCAAATTCACTATTGTATTTTTTTATGGCATCCCTAAAATTAAGCTGTACATTTGCAAAAGCTAATGAATCTATTTCTTTCATATACTCATAATCTTTTTTTATTATTGCTGGTGTTGGCAAGTTTATAGCCTTGTAATCAATTTTTCCATTAATAAAATTTTTCTCGTCAAGCTGTTTATACAACATATCAACATATAAGTTATACATTTTTCTACTACAACCAAAAGCTTTTTCTAAGTATATCATTTGCTCTTTATTAGGTTTTAGCCTAAATTTATACCCCTTATTTTTCTTAATCACAGATTTTCACCTCATTTCATCATTTATTACTTTTCCCCTATATTTAATAACTAATACTAAATGATAATTTGGTAAGAATACTGAATGATTAATCGAACCTAAAATAATAAGAGGGGTATCCATCCCCCACCTAAGAGAATGGGAGAATTCCGTCCATTATGTTAAATTTATAAGATATGAGCATATCAAAAGTTTTCCAATTCCTCAGCATTTAAAACCATTTTATAAAAGTTTAAAACCTAATTATTAATTCTAATAGCCAAATTAAAAAACATCCATAGATTTAATTTACACAAATCTATGGATGTTCCCAACTCCACCTGAACCTAAGAATCACTTGATATTTTATCCCTCTCCTCCATCATCGATTAGCCAAGGAGAATTATCATTTTCTTTTATTACTGTATACCATTTAGTGTATTTTCCGCTATCCTCAGGGCCTACACCATCCTTTTTATATTTAACTTCATAATCTACCTTATAAACTCGTACATTTTCTTCTTTAACCCCATTGATTTTTCCACGTCCATAATGCATATACGCATCTCTTTGAGCTTTTGTATCATCTTCTATTTTAATTACTTTAATATACTTTAGGTTATCAAAGCCCCATACTACATTAGGTGCCTTATGCCAATCCGTTAAAGTTGTAAGTAGCTTTTCCTTATTTTTTTCATTATAAAATTTAAAGTAGTTTTTTACTACCTGCTCTGGTGTTTGAGTTTTTGGATCATATATTTCACTCCAATCTTGTTTCTCCAGCATAGGTAGAAATTCCTCTTTAAATGTTTTTAATGAGGAAGAATATTCTCTTATATCTTTTTTAAATACACTATTAAAAATTTCTCGTTTAAATGAGAAACTACTAATTTTCTCTCCGTCATCAAATTTAAATGTAACTGTACCAACATTATCCACAAGACAAAATATTACCGCTGCATTTTCTAGCATATTACTATTTGCCTTACTAATATTATTCTGCCACAGTACTTCAGGCTTAATTTTATAGTTTACAGTTATACCATAGGGCTCAGAATCTGTTTGTAAAGAAAATCCATTCTTATACTCAGAATAATTTAAGTAATCAGTAAGATTACCAATTTTATATGCTGCTCCCACATACTGCGTCTTATACTGATATAGTTTTTCAGCATTGAACTTACTATTAACTTTTGTATAAGATTTCACTACTGGATTTGTAAGGCAAATGGCTGTAACTAAAATTCCAATGGAAATTGCAGCAATGCTCCATATTACCTTTGGCTTTTTGAAATAGACAATATATTTAATTCTTTTAGTTACATCCTTTTCCCCATTTTGCAGTGATGTAGTACCTAATATAAATTTATTTTTCTTTAAAGCAGTTTTAAGAAGTACACTAGCATATTCTTTTTTGTTTTTATTTATTTCTACAACTCTATAATCACATAAAATCTCCATGTCTCTTCTAAATATAAAGAAGCAATACCACATAATAGGATTATACCAATAAACACAAAGTAATAAAGTGCTTATAATATTCCATAAAACATCTTTATGCTTAAGATGTAAAAGTTCATGAGTAAATACACTGTATAGCTCTTCTATTGTATATCCTTCTGGCAATAAAATTTCTGGTTTTATTATGCCCTTTAACAAAGGGGTTTCTCCACCTAACTTTACTATAACTCCCCTATTTATTCCTACTGCTTTCCTGCATTTATCTAGTATAGAAAGGGTTTCTGAATCTTTCAGTGTCTGAAGTTTACTTGTTTTTTTATGAAATGAGTAATATGTCACTATCATAAACAATAATATAATTATTGCACCAATTGCCCAAATAAAAAATATATTATTCACTAAGGCTTCACTAAAAATAAATTTCTTCTCCCTTTCTCCCAAAACAATATTTCCTGTAACAAAGCTTTTGCTTTCAGCAGAAATATTCTCCACAGCCTTTTGAGAAATTTCAATATTTTTAATCTGAGGCACAGAATTAAAAATACTCATATTGCTTTCAGGGAAAACAGGTATTAATAATCTTATAGCAAGTATACTCCAAATAAGGAACTGCCAATTAGGTGAAATTTTGTTTTTCAGTATGGTCTTTACTATGAGTATAACAAATGCTGTGATAGAAGTTGTTATGGTTATATTTATGAAATAATCCATCACCACTACTTACCTCCATCCATGTTTTCAATAATTTTTTTAAGCTCTGCAATCTCTTTTGAAGAAAGTTCCTCCTGCTTAGCAAGTGTTGAAATCATCATTGATACAGATCCATTAAAAACTCTTGTAAGAAAACTTTTTGTTTCCTGTACTTTGCATTCTTTTTCCGGTGCAACAGGAAAGTATCTAAAATTCGAAGATGATGATTTATCTGCATCAATTGCTCCTTTTTCCATAAGTCTTGTTACCAAGGTTCTTATAGTGGTATAGCTCCACTTTGTATCTTTAAGGCTTTCTGAAATTTGTTTTAAGGTTAAATTAGGTTCCTTCCATAAACAGGTCATTACCTTCCACTCTGCCTCACTTATATTATATTTACTCATAATATATACCCTCCGATTACATTTGTAGTTATATTTAAGTTTACATCTGTAGTCAGCATTTGTCAATATTAAACAGGCAAACTTTGTATTTTTATAAATTAAAAAACATACATAGAATTAAGTAAAAAAAGCAGCATACTAACTATTAGTGTAATAATTATGCTAATACTAAATAACTTTTCAAATTCCTTTATCCTTTCTCCTTAAAAATTATGAATTCAACATTCGGGGTAGCTCCAGGCCAACAATGTTTACAATTTGAAAACATTTTCTTACAGGTGGGACACATTTAAAGAAGGTTGCGATGCGACCTTTTTAAATAATAAGGAAAAAATAATAAAGAATAAATATGGATGATTTTCTTTCGTTTCTCTACAGAAAATCTTTAAATTAAATTTGACCTAATGAAAATGGAGAAAAATTCTCCTTATTTATTATCTATTCTCTATTATTTATTATTTTAAAAAATTATGTCATAATTTTTTACCATTATGAGCTTAATATCTTCTCGACAATAGAGAGGCACAGTTATATATCTTTTAGAATGTCTAATACTTTCTTATGTAAAAATGGTTGAATCAAAGGATAAGTTAAGTTATCTGGTATATCATCAAATAATTTAATTTCACTTATCTCAAAATGAAGCAGATTATCTAATTCTTCTACTTCTGAATAAAATAGTTGTCCAAAAGATTCAGTATAGTCAATAGTTTCATCTCTTTCTACAGAATAGACACATATTGGCGTTAATCTAAACTTTGTTGCTCCAGTTTCCTCAAATAATTCTCTTGAAGCAGTATCATTAATATTTTCATTTTCTTCTCTATGTCCTCCAGGAATTTCCCAAGTATTCCTATCTCTATGTCTTACATAAAGCCATTGTCCGTTAAATCTTGTCATTATTACAGCAAATAGTAATTTATTATCTTCTATAGTATTTAGTTTGTAAAAGTTTATTTTAAACATATACCGTACCTCACTTGTTAATTCATTTTTCTAAAATAGAAGTTAATGTAACGGAGGATTTAAATTTAATAATATTAAACTACTTTTATCATTAAATTTTATAATTACAGTTGCCTGCTTAATGTCTTTTTTAAAAAATTTCTCTTCATAAACAATTCTCCTTTTAATATATTACTAATAGGACTATATATAAGAAGAATGCGTAATTATAAAAGAAATTATTTTTTATTTTTTAATTCTAAAAGTATAGGTGTTATATTAAGTACAATAGATATAATCGTCAAAACCCATAACGCCCTTTCCATACCAGGTACTACATCTAATAAAGCCGACCAATCCTCCACTTTTACCCACCCAGATACAAGACTGTATTCTAAACAAAGTTCTAATGCTGTAAATGATAAACCTATTGCCATAGCAAGTTTATAATCCTTTCCTGCTTTATACATATAAAGATTAGTAAAAGTTGCTACTATAGCAATAGCCCCTAATATTATCCACATAATTTTACCTCCATTATATTTTTATTTATGTAGTATAAACTTACTATTTAGTCTCTCTTTCATTGTACAAAATATGGAAACATAAATCAAATATACAACATACTGTAAACAAATTATCCAAAAAATAAAAACATACATAGATTTGATTTACGCAAATATATGTATGTTCCTAATTCAAAAATTTTTCGTAATATCAATGGAGAAAAATATCCTTTCCATTTCACCATATACGTTAATGCTTACATTTCCCCCTATTCTGCCTAAGCGTGCCATTTTATCTATTATTCTTCCACCTAAACCCAAGGATCACTTGACCACCAGCCCTTGACACATTAAATCCATATGCTATAATATGAAATATACTTCATGTGAAGCTTACTTCATATTAATAAGGGGGTATATATTTGAAAAATAAAGTTAAAGAACTGAGGGTTGCTAACAATTTAACACAACAGCAATTAGCTGATTTAGTCTGTGTTTCATCACGAACTATTATTTCACTTGAAAAATGGCAATATAATCCCTCTATTATGTTAGCATATAAAATAGCCTGCATTTTTAACACAACTATCGAAGATCTATATTGTTTGGAGGAGAATTTAAAAAATGAGGAAAAAAATATATAATAAAAAAGGATTTTTTAGTGGAATCATAAGCTTACTATTAGCTACAATACTTATTATAACTATGATTATTAAAGACTATCATCAAATGAGTAATATGAAAATCCAACTTAGCCAGCCATATTTCTCATTTTTTGAAATAGCTAAAAATACACCTCCTATTAGACACAAAGGAATACCTATGATAACTACTTTACCAAAATTATGAATATAAATACTTTGAATTACTATTAAAAAATTTCAATATAATGTATGAAACTTCATTGACACATATTACGTTTAGTGATATATCTATATTACAGTAACCGTAATAAGGAAGGGGTGATTATATGAGGGACAATGTAAAAGGTGGTGCTTTAACGGAAACGACTTTATTTGTGCTGCTAGCTGTGTATCAGCCTAACCATGGATACGGCATAATGCAGTTCATCGAAAGTAAAACTTCAGGTCGCTTATCTTTGGGGGCAGGGACACTTTATGGAGCCATCAATACTTTAGTAAAGAAAAAGTGGATTGTTCTTTATGGGGAAGATAGGCGTAAAAAAGAATATATAATAACAGAAGAAGGAAAAAAAATTGTTGAACTAGAGGTTAAGCGTTTAAAGAAACTTCATGATACTGCTATAGAAATTATTGGAGGTATAAGTAATGAATAAAAGGGTGTATCGATATTTTTTAGGTTTTTTAGAGAAACAGGAGAAATTTTTAAATGATATGTCTGCCAAGGGTTATCGCTTAGTAAAAACAGAGAAACTATTATATGAATTTGAAACTTGTACTCCAGAAAAATATGAGTATTGTATTGAATTTGTAGCTGATAAATCTTATAAAGAGATAAAGGAATATCAAGAGTTTTTAGCTTCAATGGGTTTTAGGAGCTTTAATAAAAATTTAAATCTGAATTATTCCCATGGTAAAGTAAGGTGGCGCCCTTGGGCAAAAGGTATGGGTCAAATTGCTGCAAATCCTGGAAGCTATAATAAAGAAATATTAATTCTTGAAAAAGAAAGGGATGGTAACCCTTTTAAGCTGCATACAGATTTTCGGGACTTGATAAGCTACTATAAATCCATTCGCAATATATATTTAACAACTATGGTATTAGCATTGGCTTTTTTCATATGGAGCTTCTTTCCTCATTTTATCACCAATGGAACCATTGTATTTAGAATGGCCATGGCTGCAATAGAGTTGATATTTTTAATTCCTACAATTATGTATACAAGGATAGTTTTAGAATATAAAAATGAATTGAAAATCTATGAATAATAAAAATTAAGGTAAGAGCTATTACTTCTTAGTTCTTACCTCTTACTTATCCATAAATTAATAATTTAATTTTTCGTAATGTCAATGGAGAAAAATTCTCTTTAACTGTCAATTGTCCATTGTCAACTGTCAACTAAATAAAGTGCTGTGCACTTTATTTAAAGTACTCCACTCCAGACTTAAATATCTTCATATCCATTTCGCCATATACATTAATGCTAACATTTTCCCCTATTCTCTCTGAGTGTGCCATTTTACCTAATACCCTTCCATCTGGGCTTGTTATTCCCTCTACTGCATAGTAGGAACCGTTAGGATTAAATTCAATGTCATAGGTAGCATTTCCATTAAAATCTACATATTGGGTAGCTATTTGTCCATTGGCAATAAGTCTTTTTATTTCTTCTTCACAAGCCACAAATCTTCCCTCACCATGGGATACTGGCACTGTAAAAGTATCTCCCACATTTACATTGCTGAACCAAGGAGATTTATTTGAAGCTATTTTTGTTCTAACCATACGGGATACGTGTCTCCCAATTTTGTTATAAGTCAGTGTTGGAGAATCCTCAGTTATTTCCCTTATTTCACCATAAGGTACTAGTCCTAACTTAATTAGTGCTTGGAAGCCATTACATATACCTAAAGCTAATCCATCTCTCTTGTTTAAAAGATTCATAGCAGCTTCTTTAATTCTTTCATTTCTAAATACAGTTGCAATAAACTTTCCCGATCCATCTGGTTCGTCTCCTGCACTAAATCCTCCAGGAATCATTAATATATTACATGAATTTATAGCCTTTACCATAGCTTCTATAGAATCTTCTATATCTACTATACTGTTATTTTTAAACACTACTATATTTGACTTTGCTCCTACCCTCTGGAATGCTCTACTAGTATCATACTCACAGTTAGTTCCCGGGAATACAGGTATAAATACTTCTGGTTTAATATTTTTTAATACTGAAACCCTCTTTACTTCACTATCGTATTCTATATTTTCTATATTCATATGAATAGCTTCTGTTTTAGTTTTAAATACGCTTTCTAAAGGAGCTTCCCACCCCTGTATTAATTTATCTAGGTCTATTTTTTCATCTCCTATAGAAAAATAAGATTCCGCTGTTGTTTCTCCTAATAATTTATAAGAAATATCCTTTAATTCTTCTTCCACTTTTACTTCATCATTAAATTCTACTACTATAGAACCATATTCTGGTGAAAGTAAGTTCTCTATATTTATCCAAGAATCTTTTTCAAACTGAACTCCAACCTTATTACCAAAGGCCATTTTGCTTACTGCCTCTACTATACCACCCCCTGTTACTGCATAAGCTGAAATTATTTTTTCTGTGTTTACAAGGGAGTTAATTCTCTCATAGTTTTTCTTTAATGCTTCAAAATTTGGCACATAGTACTTATCCCTTGGTAAGCTGATTAATACTACTTTATGTCCCTCACCTTTAAATTCTGGTGATATTACATTCTCTACATTTACTACATTTACTCCAAAAGCTATTAAAGTTGGTGGCACATGTAATCCTTTAAAGCTTCCTGACATACTATCTTTTCCACCTATAGCTGGTATATCTAAAGCAGTCTGAACTTTTAATGCTCCTAATAGTGCTGAGAAAGGCTTGCCCCATTTTTCTGGATTTTCACCAAGCTTTTCAAAGTATTCCTGACAGCTTAATCTTATTTTTCTGTAATCTCCACCAGAAGCTACTATTTTAGCTACAGCTTCAATTACCGCATATAATCCTCCATGAAATGGACTCCACTCTCCAATATAAGGATTATATCCATAACTCATTATAGTACCAGCATTAGTTTCCCCTTCTAGCATAGGAATTTTAGCTGCCATACTTTGAGAAGGTGTTAAAGAATATTTTCCCCCAAAAGGCATTACCACAGTTCCAGCTCCAATAGATGAGTCGAATCTTTCTACCAACCCTTTTTGGCTGCATACATTTAATTTTTTTAATGTATTTATAAATGCGCTTTCAAAAGTTTCATAATTCTTATCATATTTATTAAAGAAGTTTTCACTTTCTTCTGGAGCTTTTACCATTATATTTGTATAGCTTGTTGCTCCACTGGAATTTAAAAATTCTCTATGAATATCTACAATTAAATTTTCTCTCCAGTACATTCTAAGTCTTTTTTCTTCTGTTACTTCTCCAATTTTTGTAGCTTCTAAATTTTCCTCATGGGCAAGTTTTATAAATCTATCTACATTATCTGGACTAATTGCTATAGCCATTCTTTCCTGTGATTCAGATATAGCAAGCTCTGTTCCATCTAATCCTTCATATTTTTTAGGAACTAAATCTAAGTTTATATTTAAGCCATCAGCAATTTCTCCTACAGCTACGGACACTCCGCCAGCACCAAAGTCATTACATCTTTTAATCATTCTAATTACTTCTTCATTTCTAAAAAATCTTTGAATTTTTCTTTCTGTTGGTGCATTTCCCTTTTGAACTTCTGAACTACATTCTACTATGGATTTTTCATCGTGTTCCTTTGAGGAACCAGTAGCTCCACCGCAGCCATCTCTTCCTGTTCTTCCACCTAATAGAATAATACAATCCTTCGGCATTGGAGTTTCTCTTATAACATTTTCTTTCTTAACTGCTCCAATAACTGCTCCTACTTCCATTCTCTTAGCTACGAAACCTTCATGATAAACCTCTGACGCATGACCAGTAGCTAATCCAATCTGATTACCATAGGAACTGTATCCTTTAGCAGCTGATAGAGTTATTTTTTTCTGAGGTAATTTTCCCTCTAAAGTTTCCTCAATGCTCTTTCTAGGATCTCCACTTCCTGTTACTCTCATTGCCTGATATACATAGGATCTTCCTGATAGTGGATCTCTTATGGCTCCTCCAAGACAAGTAGCTGCTCCACCAAAAGGTTCAATTTCTGTAGGATGGTTATGGGTTTCGTTTTTAAACATAACTAACCATTCTTCTAACTTTCCATGTACTTCTATATTCACCGTAATACTACATGCATTTATTTCTTCACTTTTATCTAAATCTTCTAATTTGCCTTCCTTGGATAACTTTTTCATGGCAATAGTAGCTATATCCATAAGTGAAACTTTTTTATCTCTTCCTTTATATAAATCCTTTCTAATGTTTAAATAGTTTTCATATGTTTCTTTTAATGGTGCATTTTCTTCTTTATCCTCTATATTAACTTCTTCAATTACAGTGTTGAAAGTAGTGTGCCTACAGTGATCTGACCAATAAGTATCAATTACTTTAATTTCTGTAATTGAAGGATTTCTATTTTCCTTTATAAAATATTCTTTACAGAACTTTAAATCATTTAATGAAAGAGCTAAGCCTTCACTATCTATAAATGCCTTTAACTCTTCCTCACTAAAATTAATAAAATTGTCTATAACTTTTATATCCTTTGGGGTTTCTAAATTTAAATCTAATGACATAGGCTTTTCAAGACTTGCTTCTTTAGAATCTACAGCATTTATGCAATATGATTTTATTTTTGAGAATTCTTCTTTGTTTATATTTCCTTTTAAAATATAAACTTTCGCAGTTTTTATGTTAACACCACTGCTTTCAGTAAGTATTTGAACACATTGAATTGCTGAATCCGCTCTTTGATCATATTGTCCTGGTAAGTATTCTACTCCAAATACTTTTTCTCCAATTCCTACAGGTAATTCTTTCTCATATATATAATCTACCACTGGTTCAGAAAAAATTATATTCTTAGACTTATCTAACTCTTCCTTAGTAATTCCTTCTATGTCATATCTATTTATTATTCTTATATTTTCTATGCTGTTAATTCCTAAAGTTAATTTTATATCCTTTAAAATTTCATCTCCTTCTACATCTAATTCCTTTTTCTTTTCTACGTAAATTCTAAATATTTCATTTTTCATAATGCTATTTATCCCCCTCATTACGAACAATATTTTATTAATCATATTATTTATTCGCTTTTATTATAACATATAATATTTAACATTCATAGATAAAATCAAAAATTAATAAATAGTTTATTGTTATTAAATCTTCATTATGTTATTTTAATTAGTGGGTAATGTGATAATTATTTTCATCTAAGGAGGACAATTATGATTTTGCTGAAAAAATATATTAAAAAGCTTTATAATTTTTCATGGAAATTTGAGGATATTATACTATTTATCTTTATCTTTATAATTAAATCCTATATTTTTCAAAAGAATATTTCTCCCACATATTTTAACTTTAAGAGTATATTAAATCCAATTTTATGTTCACTACTAATTATAATTTCTATAGGACTTTTATTGACTAGGAGATTAAGATGGATTTATCTATATATAGTAAACATTTTTATTAGCATACTGTATATAATTGATTTAATTTATTACAAAAGCTCTGGAGATTTATTATCCTTTGTTTCAATAAATAATGGATATCTAAAAGATATTATTTTAACTAGTCCTTTAAATAATTTTTTAAATATACAAAACTTATTATTTATTGCTGATTTTATAATTTTATTTCCTCTTATCCGTAAAAATGCTACTAAGCACAGTAAAAATATACACTATATGACAAGAATAATAATCTCCCTAATGCTTTTTTTAGTAAGTATTGTAACTAATAATTCATTTATAAATACTTTAGATAAAGAACAACCTGGACTTTTAAAGAATATGTCAAACAAAACCTATGTGAGCCGAGTTATTGGAGATTTAAATTATCATGCCATTGATGCTTATAATTATTTTATAAGAAATAAAAAGGACATCATTTCAATAAATTATAGTGATAAAGAAATAAAGGATTTTCTATACAGCAATTTTAATAAAAAAGCTGCCAATAATTATACTGGACAAGGTAAAGGCAAAAATTTAATAGTAATACAGATTGAATCACTACAAAATTTTCTTATTGATAAGAAAGTTAATGGTGAAGAGATAACCCCTAACTTAAATAAATTTATAAAAAGAAGTTTATACTATAATAATTGCTTTTATCAGGTTATGGATGGCAATACTTCAGATAGTGAGTTCATGTTAAACAATTCACTATATCCTTTAAGCTCTGGGGCAGTTTATTATAAATATGCATCAAACTATTTTAATTCATTGCCTAAGTTACTTAATGATAAAGGCTATACTACTGCCGCTTTTCATGGAAATAATGAGGGCTTTTGGAATAGAGCTGTTATGTACAAGTCCCTTGGCTTTCAAAATTTTTTTGGTGCTCACAGTCTTAATATCGATGAAGAGATAGGTTTAGGACTTAGTGATAAATCTTTTTTTAATCAAAGTTTAGAAAAGATAAGTTCACTTCAGGAACCTTTTTATTCTTTCTTAATAACCTTAAGCAGTCATTATCCTTTTACAAACACTGATAACACTTTTAATAAGGGAGAATTAAAAAACACCTTTTTAGGTGATTATTTTAGCTCCATACACTATACGGATGCTCAACTAGGAATGTTTCTAGAAAAGTTAGAAGCTGAAGGACTTCTTGACAAATCCATTTTAGTTATCTATGGAGACCATAATGGTGTTCCCTATGGCTATATGGAGGATTTATACAAATTAGATAAAGTCAATAATCCAAATGAGCTGGATTATTTTATGTATCAAAAGGTGCCTCTTTTAATTCATTTTCCAAAGGATGAGTACAGTGGATTGAATAATAAATATGTAGGTCAAATGGATATATATCCTACTATAGCAAATTTATTTAATTTGAATAATCCCTATATGTTTGGAAATGATATTTTAGATTCTTCACAAAATAAGGTACTTTTCTCTAGTGGTTCATTTATAGATAAAAATATAGTATATTTTTCCTCAAGTAATTGCTATTATGATATAAGCTCTGGTAAGAAAATGCCTCCTTCTGAATATCTTAAAAATTTAACTAACCAATATAAAAAAGAATTGAATTACTCTGAAACCATATTAAAAAATGACTTGATTAAAACATTTGCTAAAAACAATCCATAATAATTTTAATAGAAAGGTTAATATGTTATAATGATTATGTTTGAAAACATTTTAGCTATATAAAATAATAAACAAATCATATTTCAAGGTGGGAAGCGCATGAAAAAGAAATTTACTCTACTGTTTACAATAATTTTTGTATCTTCTATTTTATTTTCATCCTGTGCTAAAAAAGAAGAACCTTCAGTTACTAAAGAAAATTATTTATTAGGCACCATAGTTCAGTTAACGGTTTACGGAAAAAATGCAGAAGCAGCTTCAAATAAGGCTATGGATGTTATTTCTGATTTGGATGATAAAATGTCACCTAGCAAAGATACTAGTGAAGTATCCAAGATAAATAAAAATGCAGGTAAAGCCTTTGTTAAGGTTAGTGATGATACCTTTACAGTAATTAAAAAAGCTTTAGAGTATTCATCCCTTTCAAATGGAGCCTTTGATATAACTGTAGGACCATTAGTTAATCTTTGGGGAATAGGTACAGATAAAGCTAGAGTGCCTTCTCCACAAGAGATAAAAGATAAATTAAGCTTAGTAAATTATAAGGATGTAATACTAGATGAGAACAATAGATCCGTTAAATTAAGAAAGCCAAATGAGGCTATTGATTTAGGTGGTATAGCAAAGGGTTATACTGCAGATAGGGTTAAAGAAGTATTAGTTAATGAAGGAATAAAGACTGCTTTTATAAATTTAGGTGGAAATATAGTTACTTTAGGGAATAAGCCAGACGGTTCTTTATGGAACATTGGCGTACAAGATCCATTACAGACTAGAGGAGAATACTTTGGTATAGTTAAGGTATCTCATAAATCTATAGTCAGCTCAGGTAATTATGAAAGATATTTTATGAAGAACGGTAAAAGATATCATCATATTTTAGATACAAAAACTGGATATCCTTCAGATAATGGTATAATTGCTACCACAATTATATCAGATAAGTCTATAGATGGAGACGCACTTTCCACTACAGCCTTTGTACTAGGTTTAGATAAAGGAATGAAATTAATTGAATCCTTAAAGGGTGTGGAAGCTATTTTCATAACAAAGGATAAAAAGGTATATACCACCTCTGGATTAAAGGATAATTTCAAAATTACAAATCAGGAGTATATTTATGAAAAAGGGAGATAAAGTAATTCTTATTGTAATATTAGTTGTGATTATATTAGGATTCTCAGGTACTTTTATTTATAAAAATTATATGAAATCCTCAGATAAAATTGCTGTAATAAAACAGGATGGAAATGTACTAAAAAGAATCAATTTAACTAAGCTGACTAGTTCTACAGAAATGACTATAAAAACTAAAAATGGACATTTCAATAAGATCGTTATTGAAAAAGACAAAATAAGAATATTAGATGCAGATTGCCCTGATAAAGTTTGTGTAAAAACGGGTACAATATCACAGCCAGGAGACAGTATTGTATGCCTTCCACATAAGCTGATTATTACTATTGAGGGAGATAAAACTCATAGTGAAGTGGATGCTACTGCTTATTAAAATTATTGGATACGTGCAGGTGATTAGATGAAAAATACAAGAAAGTTAACTTTTTTAAGCTTATTAATTAGTATTGCCTTAGTTATATATATAGTGGAGGCTCAATTTCCTTTAATAATCCCAGGGGTTCCAGGTATAAAATTAGGTCTTGCTAATTCCGTATCACTTTTTGCTCTTATTACCCTGGGAGGCAAAGAAGCATTACTTATAATGTTTCTAAGAACTATTCTAGGTTCCTTTTTAGGTGGAACAATGTCCTCCTTCATTTACAGCATAGCAGGAGGATTATTGAGCAACCTAGTTATGATACTGCTTTATAAGAAATTTAATAAGCATTTAAGCCTTTGGAGTATTAGTATATGTGGAGCTGTATTCCATAACATTGGACAATTATTAGTTGCTTCTTTGGTAATACAAGATTTTAGAGTTTATTTATATCTGCCAATACTTTTAATTGCTGGTGTAATTACAGGTTATTTTATTGGTGTATTCACTAGCTTTCTATATAAACATACAAAAAAATTGCCTCTATTTAATGACTTAAAAACTTTAAATTAAAAAAAGCGTAGGTTTAAACCTACGCTTTTTTTATTAGCTATTTACAGCTTTACTTTCTACTTTTGTATTTAAGTTAGCAATAGCCTTCGTTGGACATTTTCCTACACATACACCACATTGTGTACATTTATCATAATCTATTACAGGTAAATTATTGACCATAGTGATTGCTTCACTTGGACAATTTCTTACACATATACCACAGGAAATACATCCTACTGAACAAGCATTTTTAACTTCTAGTCCTTTATCATGTGAGTTACATGATATACGTACTTTCTTTGATACAGGTGTTAATTCAATAACATTCTTTGGACAGATATTGACACAAGCTCCGCAGCCTGTACATGCTTCTTCATCTACTACAGCTATGCCGTTTACTACATGTATAGCATCAAATGTACATGCCTTAACACAACTTCCTAATCCCATACATCCAAATCCACAGGACTTTGAACCTGCTCCTGGAATGTTTGCTGCGTCAACACAACTCATAGATCCAAAATATTCATATTTTTCTTTAGCTTTATCACAAGTTCCCTGACATTTTACATATGCCTTTTTAGGTTCTGATGTATCAACTTTTACACCCATTATATCACCTATTTTTGCTGCAACAGCTGCTCCACCAACTGGGCATCTATTTGGCTCTGCACCTGCATTTACAACAGCGTCAGCATAAGCGTCACACCCTGCAAATCCACATCCACCGCAATTTGCGCCAGGTAATGCTTCTCTAACTTTTGGAACTCTTTCATCAACTTCTACAGCAAATTTTTTAGATGCATATCCCAATAGAATACCGAACACTATACCAAGTCCACCCAGACTTAGCATAGGATATAATATAGCACTATCCATTATTTTGCACCTCCCTTAAATTAATCCTTGGAAGCCTAAGAATGCAATAGACATAAGTCCTGCTGTAATTAAGGATATTGGTAAACCTTTTAAACATTCTGGCATTCCTTCATTTAAATCCATCTTCTCTCTTATTCCTGCAAGGAGAACTATAGCAAGAGTATATCCTAAAGCTGCTCCTAATCCGTTTACAATAGATTGTATTAAATTATATTTTTCATTCATATTTAAAACAGCAACAGCAAGAACAGCACAGTTAGTTGTTATAAGTGGAAGATATATACCTAATGCTTTATAAAGATCAGGACTTGATTTTTTAATAACCATTTCAACAAACTGAACCAATGCTGCTATAACAAGAACAAAGGCAAGAGTATATAAATATTCTATATGCAATGGTACTAAAATATAATTAAATACTAAATATGCCATTGTAGATGCTAATACCATAACAAAAGTAACTGCTGCTCCCATACCAGTTGCAGTTTCAACCTTTTTAGATACTCCTAAGAATGAGCATATTCCAAGAAATCTTGACAAAACAAAGTTATTTATTAATAACGCACTTATAAATATGGCAAAAAGATTCAATATGGTTCACCTCTCTTTTATTAAAAACCAAAATACAAATTAATTGTTTTTAGCTTTCTTTAAGTTGTTTTTTGCTATTAAAGCCATGATAATTCCAAGAGTGAAGAATGCACCTGGAGCGAGTATCATTATTAGCGCTGGTTGATAGCTTCCAGGCATTATTTGGTATCCAAGTATTTTACCTGTTCCTAAAATCTCTCTTATGGATCCCAATATAACTAGTGCTAAAGTAAATCCGAGTCCCATACCTACTGCATCCCAAAATGATTCAATAACAGTATGTTTATTGGCATAAGCTTCTGCTCTTCCAAGAATTATACAGTTAACAACTATAAGTGGAATAAATATACCTAGAGCTTTATTTAACTCAGGTGCATATCCTGCAAGTAAAAACTGAATAACTGTAACAAAGGCTGCTATAATTGTTATATAGGCTGGTATACGTATTTCATCAGGTATAACCTTTCTAAGAAGGGATATAGCTATGTTCGAACCTATTAAAACTACAGTAGCAGCTATTCCCATACCAATACCATTTTTAACACTTGTACTAACTGCTAAAGTTGGACACATACCTATAACCTGAACAAATATAGGATTCTCTTTAAAGACTCCCGCTTTTAACCTTTCGGACATTACGCTCATTGTTATTTTCCTCCTTTCAAATTGGAATCATAAAACTTAACTGCTTCGTTAACTCCAGTTGTTACTGCTCTAGAAGTTATTGTTGCGCCAGTCAAAGCAGAGATTTGGTCATCTCCTGAAGCTTCACCTTTAACAACTTTTAATTCTTTTGCAGGCTTATTTGTATATTGACCCGAAAATTTTGGGTTAGGAGCGTTAGCACCAAGACCTGGAGTTTCTGAATGGCTTAATATCTTAATTCCAGTAATTTTTCCATCAGTTGATATTCCAACCATCATATCAATTAATCCACCATATCCCTTTGGATCAACTCTTAATATATAGCCATCTATTTTACTTCCATTGTATCCTTCATTTACTTCTTTAATTAACCCAGAAGCTTGTTTATTGGAAGCCTTAAATTCAGTAGCAGATGGAAGGATTATCTGCATTGCTTCACTTTTAGTTTTTTGTTCTTGTATAGCTATAGGTTCCTTAGTAATCTTTTGTGCAAATCCTAAAAGGAAACCAGAAACTGCTGTAATTATAAGTAAAATTATACCTAATCTAATATCATCCTTCATTTTATTTCACCTTCCCGAATATTTTTGGAGTTGTCCATCTTTCGATTAGTGGAACAAATAAATTCATTATAATTATTGAATAACAAACACCTTCTGGATATCCTCCTAATATACGGATGATGGAAGTCAATACTCCGCAGCCAACTCCAAATATAATTTTACCCTTAGGAGTAATTGGTGATGTGGCATAGTCAGTAGCCATAAATATAGCCCCTAGCATTAATCCACCTGTGAATAATTCATAAAAAGGATTTGGAGCTCTTCCAACTATTGCAGTAATTACAAAGGTTGTTCCTATAAAGGTTACTGGAATTCTCCAATCAATTACATGTTTATATAATAGATAAGCTCCCCCTATTAAAAGGGCTAAAGCTGAAGTTTCACCTATGGATCCACCAACATGTCCTATAAATACATTCATTAAACTTGGAGCAACAGCACCTGTTACTTCTTTGCCTTTTAATATAGCAAGTGGTGTAGCTGTTGTAACTCCATCTAATGTCCAAGTAGTCATTAGTACTGGCCATGATGCAAGTAAAAATGCTCTAGCTGCTAAAGCAGGATTCATTATATTTTGACCTATTCCACCAAAAAATTGTTTCACAATTATTATTGCGAATATACCACCTATAACTGGTATCCAAAGTGGTACTGATGCTGGTAAACAAAAGGCTAAAAGTAATCCTGTTACAACAGCGCTCAAATCTCCAGTAGTATTTTTTTGTTTTGCTGCTTTTTGCCAAATATACTCAGAAGCTACACAGGAAATTACTGATACAAGTATTACTAATAATGCCTTTAATTTAAAGAAGTATACTCCTGCAATAGCTGCTGGAAGTAATCCAATTATAACATCTCTCATAATTGACTGTGTAGTGTCTTTTGCACGTATATGTGGAGATGAGGATACGGTATACATTGTTGTTTCAGACATTTATATTCACCTCTTCATACTTTCTATTATTATTTCTTCTTAGAAACTGCTTTTTTGCCTGTACGAATTCTTTGTAATAAGTGACGTTTTGCTGGACATATAAATGAACAACATCCACATTCAATACAGTCTCTCCCGTTGAATTCATTGAACATTTCAAAGTTATTTAAGGCTGCTGCAGTAGCAATTTTTGTAGGCATTAAATTCATTGGACAAACTTGTAAACACTTTCCACAACTTATACAGTTTGATTCTTCTCCAATTTCAGCTGCACTCTTAGTTAGGCAAAGAATTCCTGATGTTCCCTTAGTTGCTGGTACATCTAATGAATACATTGCCATACCCATCATAGGACCGCCAGATATAACCTTTAATGGTTCTTCTGAGAATCCGCCTGCAAAATCTACTAATTCTCTTACAGAAGTTCCAATTTTAAATCTAATATTCTTTGGTTCCTTTACAGCGTCACCAGTAACAGTAACAACTCTTGATGTTAAAGGTTTACCATTTACAACTGCATTGTATATTTCATATACTGTATCTACGTTTTGAACTATACAACCTGCATCTGCTGGAAGTCCGCCTGATGGTACTTCTCTCTTAGTTATTGCATAAATCAACTGTTTTTCTGCTCCCTGAGGATACTTTGTTTTAACAGCTTCCTGCATAGCTTGGATAGCATTCATCTTATTATCCTCTATGCCAATATATCCTTTAGCATTTGGGAACAATTTTAAAATTATTTTCAAACCCTCAATAATTTCATTAGTTTTTTCAAGCATCATTCTGTGGTCACATGTTAAATATGGTTCACATTCTGCTGCATTTACAATTATGAATTCTATCTTTTTATCTGGTGGTGGAGCAAGTTTTACATGAGTTGGAAAAGTAGCACCACCCATACCTACTATTCCTGCTTCTTTAATAGTATTAAGGATTTCTTCATTTGAAAGCTTGCTATAATCTTTCTTTTCAGTTGGTATTTCTTCATACTGTCCATCATTTTCGATGATAACAGCTGTAGATTTAGCACCATTAAATAATGTTACTGGAACTACATTTTTTACAGTACCAGAAACACTAGCATGTACATTGGCTGAAACAAATCCTTTGGCTTCACCTATTTTCTGTCCAACTAATACTCTGTCTCCCTTTTTAACAGTTGGTTCAGCAGGTGCGCCAATATGCTGTGACATTGGAATAACAATATCTCCCTTTGGTAAATATTCTTCTATTTGTTTGTTTTCAGTATAATGTTTACCATGAGGAGGATGTACTCCGCTTTTAAAAGTTAATAATTCCATAAAGACCCTCCAATCTATTAATTTATACATTAAATTACCAATATTGAATTTGGTCAATTTATAATAATGCCCAACTTCAATATTAAATTGTTCTGCGAATCATGTCAAGGGTTTTTAAATATTTTTAATTTTAAAACGGTGAAATAAAGAATATATACTTTCAACCAGTTTATTATTCTACAATAATATATAAATTACTCTATTTTTATCAATTTGAATACATATTTTATCCCATGTAATGATGAGAATACTTGCTATATTTCAACTATTTACACTATTCTGATGAGGAATTCCACTTCCTACATAACACTGTAACCTCATCATTACAATACCAATATATCCATTGGTTAACACTGCTATAATTAAGGAATAATTATAGATAATTGAATATTTTTTTTATTATTTATTCATGCATCTATTTCTACCTCTCCAAATATTATAGCATTACCACCCAAATATATGGAGCCATTCTTATTAAGTATATAAATTATACCCTTTTTATTCATAATCCACCCTTGTTCTACAGAAAATTCTTCTAAATCCTTATTCCAATAGGATTTTAAATATTCTCCTAAAGCTCCAGCAGCAACCCCTGTAATGGGATCTTCATTCACTCCAAATAGTGGATTAAATTGCCGAGCATGTATTAAATTTCTTTTATCTATAGTATCAAAGGTAAAGGGATAAAAGCCCTTACTATTGGTGCGTTTTGATATTTCCTTTAATTTCTCAAAACTTGGTTTCAAATTAAATAATATCTCTCTATTCTTTAAAGGTATCATAATTTTAGGTGTACCTATAGAAGCTATTTTTATGGGTAAAGAATAATCCCTTTGTTCTTGACTGATGCCTAAAGCTTCTAATATTATATTTTCTTTTATATTTATATCCTTTATTTCAGCCTTTGCCCCTTGCATAAATATTTTATCTTCATTAATAATCACATTAAGTTTACCTGCTTTGGTGTGCATAAATACTTTTCCATTAATGTTTTCTTTAATCTTCATATATTTAAAAGCGGAAATAGTGCCATGTCCGCATAGGTTTGTTTCCACCTCTGGAGTAAAATATCTCAATTCATAGTTTAAATTATCCATTTTCCTTATAAAGGTGGTTTCTGAATAACCTAACATCTTTGCTATCTTTAGCATTTCATCTTCTTTAAGTCCTTCATTTAACACTATTCCTGCAGGATTACCCTGATCTTTTGAATCTGTAAAAGCTTTAAATAAAAATACTTTAACCATAATCTTACCCCCCAATTCCCCTTATTTATATTATAGGAGATTAATTTTTTCTTGCAATAACATATATTCATTTTATTATGATATAATACCGTTGTAAATATATGAAATTCTAAATGTAATGCTTAGAAATGGAGAAATGTGATGGATACTAGTAGAATACTTTATATAGCAGCATTTGCTGGAGAAATAATGCTTCAAAGCGGCGGGGAAACCTATAGAGTAGAGGAAACTATTTCTAGAATTTGTGCTTCCTATGGTGTAAAAGATGCAGATAGTTTTGTAACACCTACTGGAATAATTATTTCCGTAACAGATGTGAAAGGTACTACTATCTCTAAGGTAATACGAGTTAAACATAGGACTGTGGATTTAGATAAAATCTCTGAGGTTAACGATTTATCTAGAAGAATTTGCGCTGAAAATTTATCTTTAGATTTTGTTGAAAAAGCATTAGATGATATACTTAATAACACTAAATATAGTAATCGCACTCTGATTTTTGCTTCTTCTATAGCAGCTGGCTTTTTCACATTACTTTTTGGTGGAAATTATAAAGACTTTTTTGTATCATTATTTATAGGGGCAGTCATAGAAGTTCTTTCTATAGCATTAAGCAGAATAGAAACAAATGCATTTTTTATAAATGCCATTGGAGGTGCCACTGCATCTTTTATCGCTCTTTTAAGTACATCTTTAGGTATAGGAAACAATACAGATAAAATAGTTATTGGATCATTAATGCTTCTTGTTCCTGGTCTTGCAATTACCAATGCAATAAGAGATTCAATAGCTGGAGATTTAGTTGCTGGCACTTCAAGAACCGCTGAGGCATTTTTAACAGCTATTGCTATTGCTGTTGGCAGCGGTATTGTATTTACACTATGGATAAAATATTTTGGAGGAGCTTTTATATGATTGGTAATATATTACTTTATTCTCTTTATTCCTTTATTGCTACTTTTGGTTTTGCAATTATTTTTAATATAAAAGGCAAAAAGCTTTTCTTTGCTGCCCTAGGCGGAGGTTTAAGTTGGTTTATATATTTAATATCTTTACAATGTAATATGACCAATGTCTTATCCTTTTTTTATGCTTCTGTAGTTGGAGCTATTTACTGTGAAGTCATGGCAAGGATTTTAAAAACTCCTGTTACCACTTTTATAATTTGTACTATAATTCCCTTAGTTCCTGGTGGAGGTATGTATTACACTATGTTAGAAACTACTAGAGGAGATATAAACAAATCCTTAAGCACAGGTTTAAATACAATTATAATTGCCGGAGCTATAGCCGTAGCATTGGTTATGGTATCATCCATTACCAAACTTATTACCTATAAGAAAAGGAAAAAATGAGCAAATCCATTCTGCTCATTTTATAAACATAGTTAATGTACTTAACAGTTCATCTACTTTGCCTTCTGATTTATCATTGTCACCTTGAAGAAAACAGTCCTTAGCATAATTTTCTAAAACCAAGGTCCCAACCTTATTGATTGCCGCCCTAATAGCCGCTATTTGAATCAATATATCTTTACAACAGGTTTCATTATCCACCATTTTTTCTATTCCCTTTACCTGACCTTCAATTCTTTTAAGTCTATTTTGAATATCTTTTTTTGCTCCGCAATCTTTCGCCATGATATCACTCCTATTCCGAATACCCTTACCAGGTATATGGGTATTATATCATTTATCTTTAACTTATTCAATGATTATTATTCAATACTTATTTAAAAACCTTTTTATTTAATCATATATAAAATGTAGTGAATAATATCCATGTTTAATACATATTCTTCATATATAAATAAATTTAAAGGTGATTGATTTGAAAAAGAAAAATTACATATTAGTGTGGATTATTATAGGTGCTTTATTTTCACTGACTTCCTGCAATAATATGAATACAATAGGCAAAACTAAAAAAAATAATTATTATTATACAAATATAATTGCCAAAAATATTAAAATGGAATCTGAGTATAAATGTGCTATAGTAGATACAAACTTTTACAAAGGAAAAGAATTGACAAACAAGGATTCACCTATTATAGATAACTTTATAAAATGTTTAAATACTAAATATTTTATATCCAAACCTAAGGATCTGCCAGATAAGCCTCTTTATAAAATGTTTTTAACTTTTAAAGAGGATAAGTTTGTGATAAATGTATATAACAAAAAATATGTATCTATTCATCCCTGGGATGGTTATTATGAAATGGACTTTATAGATATGACCAATATACCTTCCTCCTACAATCTTTTTAATCTTTGTAATTATCTTATTCCAAGATAAAAAAAGTGCGATGCACTTTTTTATCTTGTAGATAAGTAAGTGGCAAGAGCTAAGAAGTAATAGTTGTAGTTAAACTCTTACTTCTTAACCCATTAGCTCTTACCTAAATAACACTGTACTCTAAAAAAGTGTTTCACACTTTTTTATGCTTCAATTAAGAAAGCATGGTATCCTTTCATAGTCTCATATATATCCGCCTTGCTTGCTATTTCCCAAGGTGCATGCATATTATGTAGAGCAACACCGCAATCTATAACTTCCATACCATATTCAGCTAGAATATATGCTATAGTTCCACCGCCTCCTTGGTCAACCTTTCCAAGTTCTGATGTCTGCCATGATACATTATGCTTTTCCATTATATTTCTTATCTCTGCTATAAATTCAGGATTAGCATCATTACATCCTGATTTACCCCTGGCTCCAGTATATTTGTTAAATACTATTCCCTTTCCAAAATAAGCTGCATTTTTCTTTTCCATTACTGATGGATAGTTAGGATCAAAAGCTGCACTAACGTCGGAAGATAACATCTTTGAATTTGATAGAGCTCTTCTTAATTTTAAGTCATTATATTCTTCACAAAGATCTATAATTTCCGCTACAGTATTTTCAAAGAATCTTGAATGCATTCCAGTAGCACCAACACTGCCTATTTCTTCTTTATCTACTAATAGAGTAACACAAGTTTTATCCGTGGATTTCATTTTCATCATTGCTTCAAAGGAAGTATAAGAGCAAACTCTGTCATCTTGTCCATAAGCCATAACCATGCTTCTATCAAAACCATAGTCTCTAGCCTTTCCTGATGGTACAATCTCTAATTCAGCGGATACAAAATCTTCTTCTTCTATATTATATTTTTCATTTAAAAGTCTTAATATATTTAATTTAACTCTTTCTTTAGTGTCCTTATCCTCTGCTGGAATACTTCCAACTAAGATATTTAAATCTTCTCCCTCTACTCCTTTAGCTAACTTTTTGTCCATTTGATCTCCAGCTAAATGAATTAAAAGATCGGATACTCCTATAACAGGATCATTATCCTCTTCTCCTATAACTATATTTATTGCGGTGCCATCTTTTTTAACTATAACACCGTGGATAGCAAGAGGTAATGTAACCCATTGATATTTCTTTATTCCGCCATAATAATGAGTTTCGCATAGTGCTAAATCTGTATCTTCATAAAGCGGATTTTGTTTCAAATCTAATCTAGGAGAATCTACATGGGCTCCTAATATTTTCATTCCATTTTCTAAAGGTTCCTTACCTATTAAAAATAATGCTAAGGTTTTATCCTTATTATTAGCATATACCTTATCTCCAGCCTTTAGTTTCTTTCCGCTTTTAATAATTTCCTCTATATTCTTATATCCATCTTTCTCAGCTATAACTATAAATTCCTTTACACATTCCCTTTCGGTTTTGCATTTTGACATAAAATTTTTATACCTGTCAGACAATGAAAATACATCCTTTAAATCCTGCCTTGAGTACTTTTCCCAAGCATATTCATATTTTTTGGTTAAATTCTTTTTATTTTCAGCCATATTTTCTGCTCTAAAACTTTTTAGAGCATTTTCACCTCCATGTCTAAGATTTACTATATACATTTTATCATAAAAGGAACATTTTCCATAGAACTTGTTATATTTAAAACCATTTTTTTCTTCTGAATAGCCAAATCAGCCATAAGGATATTGATATCATCATAATAATCACATAGTAATACCCATATTCTAAATGCATGAAAGGAATATGCTTTACATTCATACCATATATACTAGTAATTAAATTTAAGGGTAAAGAAATAGTAGCGATAATAGTAAATATCTTCATAAGTTCATTGGTTTTATTAGCTATCTCTGATTCAAAGGCTTCTCTTGCCAAAGCCAAATCTCCAACTAAACTTTCCAGAGCCATCATTAATTTATCTATTTTATTGTTTAAACTTTTAAAATGATCTATAAATCCATCATCTATCATAGAATTATCATTACTTATCAAACTATCTCCAATGTATCTTAATGGATTTAAATATTTCCTTATCTTATATACCTGTCTTCTTAAATTTATTAGTTCATTTAATTGTTCATGCCTGGGATTTTTTAATACCCTAATTTCAATTTTATCTGCCTCTGCTTCAAGTTCTGATATAACCTCATAATTCTTTAGTATAATTCTATCTAAAATATAGTATAAAAGCATAGATGGATCGGGATTCTTCTTAAGCATAAAACAATTTCTAAATTCCTTTAAGTCCTTTAATATATTCTTAATTAAGTCTAAATCCTCCTTATAGGAAGTTATTATGTAATCTTTATTTAAGAATATATATAATTCCCTAGAATGTACTCCTTCATCATAATAATCTAATATGTTAAATATGATAAATATGTATTCTTCCAAGAACTCAATTTTTGTGGATTTATCAAAATCCTTGCAATCTTCAATATTGTCTTTACTCATTTGAAATATATGTTTTATGCTATCTAATTCATCTACATAGCAGCAAATCCAATATTTGCTTTCCTCAAATTTTTCTTCTCCATGAACTTCACTAAATTTATTTAAAACATCATATACCCTCATTGATGATATCACCCATTGTATATTATGCCATCAATCTTTACATCCAATTCATCCATAGGAACTTTATCTATTATCTGCACATTATAAGCTATTGCAATTTTAGGGACATCTTCTCTGAGTTTAACTAAAAATCTATCATAAAATCCTCCCCCATACCCAATTCTGCCACCTTGCATGTCAAATACAGCCCCTGGTACTAATACCAAGTCTATATCCTGCTCATTAACCTTCTCATTTTCTATACCCGGTTCCAGTATTCCATATTTACCGGGTTTTAAATCAGAGAATTTATTAATTTTGGCACCATACATTCCATCTTTTTTAGATATTACCTTAGGAACACATATAGTTTTTCCATCCTCCAGTGCTTTTTTAATTATTTTATGTGTATCCACTTCTGTTTTATAACTTACAAATATAAAAATATTCTTTGCTTCCTTATAATACTCACTTTTAATTACCTTATTAAAAATTTCTTCATCATATTTTTTTCTCTCATCTGTAGAAATTCCATCTCTAATTTTCAATATTTTTTCTCGTATTATCTTTTTATCTTCCATTTCTTTCCCTCCTTATAGCCTCTTCATCCATTCTTGCATTTATAATATCCACTGGTGTAGTATCAGAGTTAAGGGCATATCTATAATTTACTGCAGCTGTTTCTATTATTACTGCAATATTTCTTCCAGGTCTTATAGGTAATGTTATTTTTCTTACAGATACATTGAGAATTTCCGCAGTTTCTCCGTCCACCCCGAGCCTATCATAGTCATGTTCCTGCTTCCACGGCTCTAAATTTATAATAAGTCCAATAGTTTTTACATCCAAAACAGAGCTCAATCCATATAGAGCTGGTACATCTATAATTCCCATTCCTCTAACTTCCATCATACCAGAGGTAATGTAAGGTGATCTTCCCAAGAGTTTCCCATCTATTTCTTTTATATCCACCGCATCATCAGCTACTAGCCTATGGCCTCTTTTTATAAGTTCTAAAGCCGTTTCACTTTTCCCTATACCACTTTCCCCGGTTATTAAAATTCCAATACCATGTACATCTACCAATACACCGTGAAGTCTTGTCTCTGGCGCAAGGCTTTCATCTAAATAATTGGTAAGTTTACTTATAAATCTGGTAGAGATACTATTAGTTCTTAAAACCCACCTATTGTATTTTTCGGCACTTTCTAAAAGTTCTTTATGTGGTTCTAAGCCTCTAGTAATAATTATACAGGGAGTTTCAAATTGAAAAAACTTTTTGAGTCTCTTTTTCCTAATTTCTGACTGCATTACATCTAAAAAACTCCATTCTGCCTTTCCTATAAGCTGAACCCTTTCATTGGCAAAATAATTATAGAACCCTGAAAATTGTAATCCCGGTCTATTTATATCACTAACAGTTATCTCTGTATTTTCTTTTCCTCTATTTATAACTTCTAATTTTAAATCCTTTATAAGCTCTTCTACAGTTACTGCCATGTCTAACCTCCTAATTGTGCAATTTATTTTTTATTATAACATAATTATATTATTTAAACCTATTATGTATATATCAATTAGAGGAAATATTATGATAATTGTAGAATTATTTATTAAGGAGATGATTTAAATGAAAATAGGGATTATTGGAGGAACTGGTGTATATGATAGTTCTTTCATAGATAAAAGTGAAAATATAGAATTAGACACCCCCTATGGGAAAGTTCAATTAATAAAGGGTTATAGAGGAAACAAAGAAATTTTCTTTTTAGAAAGACATACTAAGGGTCATAAACTAATTCCTTCTAAAGTTAATTATAAAGGTAATATTTACGCATTAAAGTCTTTAAATGTAGATTATGTAATATCCACTGCAGCCGTAGGAGCTATAAATAATTGCAGTGTAGGTGATTTTGTTATATTAAATGATTTTATGGATTTTACTAAAAATAGAAGCTATACATTTTTTGATGAGGAAAATTCCGAAGTAGTCCATGTTGATATGACTGAACCCTATTGCAAAACTTTGAGAACTAATCTTATTGATGCATTACAATGGTCAAATGCACCTATAATTAAAAATGGTACCTATGTATGCACAGAAGGTCCAAGATTCGAATCTCCTGCGGAAATATCTATGTATAAAAAATTAGGAGGCGATGTGGTAGGAATGACCAATGTACCAGAAGTTATTCTTGCTCGAGAAGCTGCTCTTTGCTATGCCACAGTTGCTTTAGTTACCAATTATGCTGCAGGTATATCTAAAAAAGGTCTTACCCATAAGGAAGTAAGTGAAAATATGTCAAAAATGATGGATACCTTAAAAAAGGCTTTTATATACTTAATAGATCATATGACTTTAGATAAAATATGCAACTGCAATGAAGCTTTAAAAGAATTAAATACATTAAAATAAGGCTATGCTGTCATAGCCTTTCATATTACACTACTAAATTACTTTTCAATAACTGGTGATGAGCATTTATAAATCTAATTGTTCCTGTTTTAGAACGCATAACAACTGAGTGAGTAGTGCCCCAATTATTTTTTGAATAAACTACGCCCTTTAATAGATCGCAATCGGTAATACCAGTAGCTGCAAAATACACATCATCACTTTTTACTAAATCATTTATATATAAGACCTTATTTATGTCCTTTATTCCCATGGTTTTGCATCTTTCTATTTCTTCTTCATTTTGGTGTACCAGCTTAGCTTGCATGTCTCCTCCCATACATTTTATAGCCGCTGCAGCTATAACTCCTTCAGGAGCTCCTCCTGTTCCTATCATTATATCGATACCAGTATCCTCAAAGCCACAGGCAAGTACTGCCGCTATATCTCCCTCAGAGAAAAGTTTAACTCTAGCTCCTACTTCTCTAGCATCTTTTATTATGTCTTCATGCCTTTCCCTTTCCTGGACTATAACTGTAACTTCAGATACATCTTTATTTAATGCCATAGCTACATTAATAATGTTATCCTTATTTGACTTATTTATATTTATTGCTCCCTTTGCTCCTGCACCTACTGCAATTTTTTTCATATACATATCTGGAGCGTGAAGTAAACTCCCTTTAGGCCCCATGGCTACTACTGCTATGGCATTAGGCAATCCCTTTGCTATAAGTGCAGTTCCATCTAGTGGATCCACTGCTATATCCATTTCTACCATATCATCCTGGCCTATTCCTAGCTTTTGCCCTATGTATAACATAGGAGCGTTGTCCAATTCCCCTTCTCCTATAACCACGGTTCCTCTTACCGGCAACATAGAAAAGGCTTTTTCCATACCATCTACGGCTGCTTGATCTGCTGCAATTTTATCTCCCCTTCCCATATATTTAGCTGAACAGAGAGCTGCTGCTTCCGTAACTCTTACTAAACCCATAGCTATATCTTGCTTCATCATTTATATATACCTCCCAAAATATTTATACAGGATAAACACCTAATAATATAGTAAATACAGACATATAACATATAATTATAATACTATTTATAATATATAATAGGTATAATAACGCTAATTACATAAATATTATATCACATTTATAAATTATCACAAGCATAATCAATTAATATGTTACATGGAAAAATGATAAAAAAGAAAACCAGAATTATTATACTTCTGGTTTAAATAAATTCATTTCTTATTTTAACTCCAAGTCCATAGGCTTCCTTTAATACTTCTTCATTCTTTTCCACAGGTATCTTATCCGTATTAACAGCATAAACCTTTTCCATATCCTTTGCATCCATAGCTGCAAAGGTATGATTTAATACAGCTTCTAAAGGTTGAAACATATTTTCCCAATAGCTTCCTGAGGTCCCTAATATCACAGCTTTTTTTATTTTAATATTTTTCCTATCTTTTCTTATATATTTCTTGCTCCAATAAACTTGAAGCCTATCAATGATGGCTTTCATAGGTGCAGATACAGAAGAAAAATACAATGGAGTTGCTATTACTATAACATCACTGACTTTTATTTTTTTATATATTTCCTCCATATCATCTTTTATGGCACACTGTTCCTTTGAATAACAATACTTACAATCTGTACACGGAGCCACTTTTTTATTATAAACATAAATAACATCTACTTCTCCCTGAATACCTTCTATAAACTTTTCTACCAGCTTATAAGTATTACCTTTTTTGTTAGGAGAAGCGAAAAAGATCAAAGTCTTCATAAATTTTGCCCTTTCTTTAAAGAGTTAATTATAAATCAAGTTTTTCTAAAACTTCATCAATTTCAACCTTCTTATCCTTAGGATAAAAAATAGCTATAAATTCTGTATAGTCTGGTTCTTCTTCATCTACTTCATAGGAAGTAAATTGAGCTTCTACCTCCAAGTCTTCCATTAAATCTTCAATGATCTGACCAACTGTATCAACAGCTAATTCACTTAAATAAGGTATAAAGAATTCACCCTTCCATTTTTTGCTTCCATTTTTCTCTCCACTCTCATCATCAGCATAGGCCTCTGCAGCACTTACTTCTTCCTCATCAAAATCATAATAAAATCTTAACACTACTGCATCTTTATCATCATAGGGTAGTTCTTCTACTTCGCTAAGTTCATTATCCTCTAAGTATTCTATAACAGCATTTTTATCCATATTGGTTTCCTCCATTCTTATATTTAAAGGAGAGCTGCAAATTTTTCTACAAACTCATCTGCCCTTTTAAAATCATCTTCACTTGGAACAAATTTAAACTTTAATCCTTCCTCTACAACATTTAATTTTAAAGATTTTAATCTTTCTGTCATCATCGGTACACCTTCGCCGCTCCAGCCATAAGAACCAAAAGCTGCTGCTGCTTTTCCCCTATTGGTAATTGGGCTTATTCCGGATAGTACATCCCAAACAGGTTTAACTGCATCCTGATTGATTGTAGGAGAACCTATAATAAATCCAGAAGATCCCTCTATAGCACATAATGCTTCTTTAACCCCTATGGTAGTAATTTCACGAACCTCTGATCTAATGTCTTTCTCTATTAGCCTTTCTTTGATGTATTTAGCCATTGCTTCTGTATTTCCATAAGCAGATATATAAAGCACTAAAACTTTTTTATCATTCACTTCGGGTAAAGTAGCCATTTTCCTATACAAATCTAAATATTTATGAATATTTTTCCCGCTGTGAACTGGTCCATGACTAGTACATACTAAGTCGAAATCCAAGTCCTTTATTTTGTCTAATCCCATTAAAACGAACTTCTTAAAAGGTGCCATGATAACATTAAAATAATATACCATTTCATCCTCATAATCTTCCTGTTCCCCTGCCACTATGTCATGATCTGGACAGTAATGACATCCTAGGAAGTCGCAGGTAAATAGAAGTTTTTTTCCTTCCACAAAGGTAAACATTGTATCAGGCCAATGTAAATTTGGTGCCTGTATAAATTTTAAAGTTGTTTTCCCTAAAGATAATTCTCCAGGTGCTATCTGGATGTTTAAATCCATATTGGTTATATCTTTAAGATATATTGAAGCTGCTCTAGAACAAATGATTTTGGCTTCTGGATAATCTGTTACGAGTTTTGCTAAAGAACCACTGTGATCTAATTCAGTATGCTGAGCTATTATATAGTCAATTTTTCTATCACCTATAATTTCTTTTATATTTTCTTTAAATTCTTCATAGTATCCATCTTTTACTGTATCTATTATAGCTACTTTTTCATCATCTATTAAGTATGCATTATATGTAGAACCCTTTTTTGTTTCCATTATTATATCGAAAACTTTTAATTCCGGGTTCTTTACCCCTATCCAATATATGTTATCTCTTAATTTAACACTACCCATTGTTATGGCCTCCTTATTCTTAACTTATACCATTTATTTTAACACATTTTTTAAATTAAAGAAGATTTTTCTCCATTATAAAAAATATATTCATAATGGAGTGGTCTAGTTAAAGCTACATATAAAATTTTTCTATCTAATTCATTTTCATCATAGTTTTTCTCATTGCAATTATATATTATGCTGCAATCAAATTCTAATCCTTTAGTCATGTATGCTGGTATTATTATTCTACTGCTATCAATAGATTTACTGGTGTCCTTAATTGTTGTCCATTCATAAGAACTATATTTATTTAAATAGCTTTTTAACCTTTTACATTCATTATAACTCTTGCATATCACTGCCACTGTATTTTTCCCATTGTTTACAATAAATTCAACAATTTTATCTAGCTTTTCACCAAACTCTTTATTGTTTTTGAATTTTATTACTTCTACTTCTTTACCGTGTCTAAAAACTGGTATAGGTAAGTCCGCACCTTTCATTAAAACTTTTGATGCAAAATCCATTATTTCAATTGTAGATCTATAACTTTTATTAAGTTTTATATAATTAACTCTATCATTAAAAACCATTTTAATAACCTTATTCCAATCATTTATTCCCTTATAAAAATATATTCCTTGTGCCAAATCTCCCACTAAACTTAGTGAATTTTGCTCCACCATATACTTTAAAGTTACCATTTGAAATTCACTATAATCTTGAGCTTCATCTACTACTATATGCTTATATTTAAATTTTTCGGGAACATCCTCTATCTTAAATTTTAAATATAACATTGGAGCTAAATCATCACTGTCTATTATGCCTTTATTCATATTTTCTGTTATTTCATTTAATAATTTTTCAATAATCTTTTCATTTATAAAAGCATTATCTTTAGGTATAAATTTATAGGCATTTTTCAAGAAATCCATATATAGATTTTCAGTTTTTACTTCTTTCCATTTGGTAAAATACTCATTGAAACATAAATTACTCTTTATTCTTATATCTTTCTTTTTATTATCTCTTTCATCATATATTTCTATTAATTTTTTTCTTCTTTCTTCTCCGTCCTCCATTTGGTTTTTGATTCTAGCTACTTTATATTCATAATAAAAATTAATTTTATCGATAATGTTACATATTTTTTCTTCTAATTTTAAGGTGAAATATCTTTTTATTTCATCTTTTCTAACATTTATAGCCATCTTCTTTAAATCTTTAGTAAAAAGTCTTATGATCTCCTCTTTATTGAAAAGAACATAATTATCAACCATAATATCCTCTATATTTTCACCATCTATCTTTTCTATGTATTCAATATAGGAATCAATTAAAGCTTTGAATTCCATGCTGCTCTTTACATTGCTAATTAAAATTAAATTCTCTGAGTCTTTTCCTTCTTCTAAAATACGTGCTAATTTATTATCCTTTGTAATTATTTTCCTCTTTATATTGAGTATCTCACAAACTATTTCTTCGTAGGTATTTTGTTTTATATTATCCACACCTAAATTAGGTAGTACATCTGAAATATAATCTAAAAAAATTTTATTTGGGGCTATAATCAGTATATCCTTTGGCAATAACTTATCTTTATATTTATATAAAAGATATGCTACCCTATGTAATGCTACAGTGGTTTTTCCAGAGCCTGCAACCCCCTGTAATATAAGCGGTATATTTTTTTCACTTCTTATAACTTGATTTTGTTCACTTTGAATGGTAGCTACAACTTCTTTTAGCTTACTGCTGCCACTCTCTTCTAAATTTACTCTCAAAAATTCATCTACTAGTGCACTGCCTTCTTCAGTGTTTCCTCTAAGTATTACTTCATTTATTCCTTCATCAAAGGCCTGAATTAATTTTCCTTCTCTAATTATAAATTTTCTTTTTAAGGTAAGATCTCCTATAACCAATCCCATTGGAGCCTTGTAATAACACTCACCAAAAGTTCCACTATAATACAAATCTGCAATAGGCGATCTCCAATCTATAACCCGTTCTTCCCCTGTGTTGCTATCACCTAGACCAAATTTACCAATATAGAAACTTTCTGTATCCCTTTTTCTTTCTTTAAAATCTATTCTTGCAAAATAAGGACTATTTTTTCCCTCCACATATTTTTCTAAGCTTTTAGATGTTATATTATAGAGCTTCTCCGAAGTTTCCAGTTCCTCGTTATATTTTCCCTTTGACTTTCTTCTTAAATCTTCTATTTTTCCCCTTAAATGATCCTTGTTTTCTTCTACCCTGACTATCTCATTATCTATCCATTTAATAGTATCTTCTAAATACCTTTCTTCTGTTAATTTATCTTTTTCTTCTATTGCCATTCAATCCACCTCCACTGAAGTACACTAATGTAATATTGTACTTTTTAGAAATATTTATGTCAATAGTAAAAAAGAAGCTTCCACCCATTTTTGTAAAATAGGTGAAAGCTTCTTTTTTAAGCGCTTTTTATTAACTTTAGGTTTAAAGCTTTTGACAATGCCTGTACTACAGCAAATGCTATAATTCCATCCACTATATGATGAAGTGAAGAACCTATTCCCACAGTAATAAGTATCTTATCCAAATTAATACCAAATGGAATAACCACCAAGGCCTCTAATATTCCATGAAGAGGAGCAGTTATTGCTACCATTTTACTATAACCTACTCCACTTTTAATTAGTATGGCCCCTGCTACGCCAACAAAAGTGTGCATAAAGGCTCTCGCAGCTATATAAGAGCCCTTAGTCAATAAAAATCCTATTCCTGATCCAATGCCCACCATAGCTGCAGGAGCTGGTCCCAACAGTATAGCTAAAAATAGTGGAACATGAGAGGCCAATGTAGCAGAAAACGGTCCAACCTGTATGCTTAAAAATCCAAAGGCTATTGGTATTACTATTGCTAATGCAGTTAATAAAGCTGAGTATACAAGTATTTTTATATCTTTCATGATATACCTCCATATTTATAAGTGTATATACAGCAGTATATACTATTCTAACTACATTGTAAATACATTTAATAAAAAGTCGGAATATTCACATATATACAGAATATTCCGACTTTTTATTGCTTTCCTGTACTTCTATATTCTTTTTTCTTTAAAGTCATTTAAATATATTTTTTTATACTGCTTCACTGCATTTATTCTGTTCTGTTACACCAATGTTATAAAATTTCCATTCCCCATTTAATTGTTCATATGCCTTACAGTAAATGCATCCTTCCTGAAAATCATATCCTATTTTTATAAGTTCCTCATGATTTTCTTTACTATTTCTTACATCATTTAAATCTACTACAGCTACATCTATTACATTCCCTTTATTGGTTTCTACTAATGCTCTGAATTTTGGAAGATTATTTTCTTCTTCTTGCACATAGTACAAATCTACTATCTTTAAAACCGTACATTCTTCTAATGATATTTTACTTTTGTATAGATTCCAACCTTGAACCAATGATGAGTAATCACCTATTTTAAATACACTTTCTCCTATCATACAAGCTTTTATTCTATCTCTTGATGTCATTTTAACCCCTCCCCATTTATGCATTTCTTGTTTTAATTTATTATACTATGGTTGTTAAATATTTGTCAATGCCATTATGTATAATCTTCTGAAATTTTTATATATTAATATAAACCCTTCGCAGTTATTTGTAATATATTCATTTTATTGGGGAATATGAATAAATTAAACAAATCATTTTCATAATAAAAAAACTGAGGTAATTGCGCCCCAGTTTTTACATGTTATCTTTTTCTTTCATCATGCTCTTAACTTTCATTAATCTTGTAAGATTTCCTCTTTCATTTTCATCTAATTTCATTACTATATATTTTATAGTTTCTTGAAGCTGTGGTATGGTCATGTATTCCAAAGCATTAACTCTTCTTCTAGTTTTCTCTATTTCACTAGACATTAGCTGGCACGATTTCTCTACCTCAGCTAATTCTAAAAGCTTTGGAAGTATTAAATACAACTTTTCTATTGCACTATCTAATTCTCCAGAAGTATTTACAAACCCGTAAGGATAAATGCTGCCCTCATCATCTTCCATTTTCCTTTTAAACTTCATAACAGGAACATTAACACTCATTACATTCTTTTTCTCAACCTCTAGAGATATACTCTCTTTAGGATAGACTATGGCCTCCTCGAGAAATTCTGAAGACATTACGGCTCTAGCCATAACAAAATCTTTTAAAGATTTTTGCAGTTCTTCTTCCACATCTTTTCTCAATTCATTATTATACTTTATAAGGTCAATAAATCTTCTCATTAATTCATCCTGTTTGTCTTTTAAAAGTTTATGTCCCCTGGTGGCTGTTACCAACCTTTTTTTAAGTTTTGTGAGCTCCATTCTTGTAGGATTAACATTTAATCTCATAGCTAATCATTCCTTTAATCATTCACTTTTTTATCAGTTTCGGGTAAATACTTTTCTAAATATTCATCTCTAATTCTCTTGAGCTCAGTTTTTGGTAATATGGATAACAGCTTCCATCCCAAATTCAAAGTTTCCTCTATAGTTCTATTGGTATTAAACCCTTGGGAAACATATTCTTTTTCAAAGGCTTCTGCAAATTTAGCATAAAGTTTATCTGTATCAGAAAGTGCTGATTCACCAAGTATAACTGATAATTCTTTAGCCTGTTTACCCTGTGCATAAGCTGCAAATAACTGGTTCATTGTATCCGCATGATCTTCCCTTGTCTTTCCTTTACCAATACCCTTATCCTTTAATCTTGATAGGGAAGGTAATACATCTATTGGAGGCATAACTCCTTTTCTATATAGCTCCCTACTCAATATTATCTGACCTTCAGTTATATACCCTGTTAAGTCAGGAATTGGATGAGTTTTATCATCTTCCGGCATAGTCAGTATTGGTATTTGTGTAATAGATCCCTCTCTACCTTTTATTCTTCCAGCTCTTTCATATATAGTAGCCAGGTCTGTATAAAGGTATCCAGGATATCCTCTTCTACCTGGAACCTCTTTTCTTGCTGCAGAAATCTCACGTAGAGCCTCACAGTAGTTAGTCATATCTGTAAGTATAACAAGTACGTGCATTCCCTTTTCAAAAGCTAAATATTCTGCTGTGGTAAGAGCCATTCTAGGAGTGGCAATTCTTTCAATAGCAGGATCATTAGCAAGATTCATAAATAATACTGATCTATCTATTGATCCAGTCTTAGTAAAATCATCTACAAAAAATTGAGCTTCTTCAAAGGTGATCCCTATGGCCGCAAATACAACAGCAAATTTTGAATCAGATTTTAAAACCTTTGACTGTCTTGCAATTTGAGCAGCAAGTTGAGCATGAGGCAATCCTGAACCAGAGAAAACAGGCAGCTTTTGTCCTCTAACCAATGTGTTAAGACCATCTATGGCTGATATCCCTGTTTGAATAAATTCAGAAGGATAATTTCTAGACACAGGATTTATAGGAATTCCATTTATATCTCTTCTCTCTTCTGGAATTATCTTAGGACCATTATCCTTAGGTCTTCCCAATCCATCAAAGACTCTCCCTAACATATCCTCAGATACGCCTATTTCAAGAGGTTTTCCTAAAAACTTTGCTTTACTTCCCTTTATATTTATACCGGCAGAGCCTTCAAATAGCTGAATCAATGCCTTATCCTCATTTATTTCAAGAACCCTACCACGTCTAATTTCTCCTGTTTGTATTTCTATTTCTACCAATTCATCAAATTTTACATTTTCTACTCCATCTACTAGCATCAAAGGACCTACTACTTCTTTTACTGTCCTATATTCCTTAAGCATTTGCTATCCCCCCTTTGCTGATAAGTTCATCAACGTCATTAGTAAGCTGTTCAGATATATTATCCATAACCGAAATATCATCTTCTGGTATATATTTTGATCTAGCTATTTTATCTCTTATTTCTAGGTTTAGTATATCCTTTAAGTATACACCAGCTTTTAATGCCCTTGCGCCTTCATCTCCAAATTTTAATACAAGCTTTAACATCTTGTATTGCTTATTTAATGAAGCGTAGGTATCTATATCATTGAAAGCATTCTGCTGAAGATAATCTTCCCTTATGGATCTAGCTACCTCTAGTTTTAATCTATCCTCTTCAGATAGAGCGTCAATACCTACAAGTCTAACTATTTCTTCTAGGTTTGATTCTTCCTGAAGAAGTGCCATTGCCTTTGTCCTTAAGCTATCCCAATCATCAGCCACATTCTCATTCATCCACTGTCCTATCTTATCCATATAAAGAGAATATGAATTCAGCCAATTTATTGCTGGGAAATGTCTTTTATAAGCAAGTTGGGAATCTAGTCCCCAAAATACTTTAACTATTCTTAAAGTAGCTTGAGTTACAGGCTCTGATAAATCTCCTCCTGGAGGGGATACTGCGCCTATAGCTGTAAGTGCACCTTCTCTGCCGTCCTTTCCAAGGCATATAACATTTCCAGCTCTCTCATAGAATTCTGCAAGTCTTGACCCTAAATAAGCTGGATATCCTTCTTCACCTGGCATTTCTTCAAGTCTTCCAGACATTTCTCTTAATGCCTCTGCCCAACGAGAAGTTGAATCTGCCATTAAAGCTATAGAATAACCCATATCTCTGAAATATTCTGCTATGGTAATACCTGTATATATTGAAGCCTCTCTAGCTGATACAGGCATATTTGAAGTATTTGCAATAAGAACAGTCCTCTTCATTAATGGCTCCCCAGTTTTAGGATCCTTTAATTCTGGAAATTCGTTTAAAACATCTGTCATTTCATTTCCACGTTCTCCACAGCCTATGTACACAACAATTTCAGCGTCTGCCCATTTTGCTAACTGATGCTGAACTACTGTTTTACCACTACCAAAAGGACCTGGTACACAGGCAGTTCCGCCTTTAGTTACAGGGAAAAATGTATCTATTACCCTCTGCCCTGTAACCATTGGTTCTGTAGGATTCAATTTTTTACTATATGGTCTTCCTTTTCTTACAGGCCATTTTTGCATAAGAGTTAATTCTTTTATGCCTTTTTCTGTTTGAACTTCTCCAATTTTGTCTATTATAGTATAATCGCCTTCATTTAAAGAAGTGATTTTTCCTGTTACTCCAAATGGAATCATAATCCTATGTTCTATTACTGGAGTTTCTTGAACTAATCCAATTATATCCCCAGGTTCAACCTCATCTCCTACAGCTTTTGTAGGGGTAAAGTGCCAAACCTTTTTCCTATCTAATGCTGGAACATCTATTCCTCTTGTAATGAAATCTCCTGCTATTTCTGCTATAGCCTTAAGGGGTCTTTGTATTCCATCAAACATACCTTCAATCAATCCAGGTCCTAATTCTACGCTAAGTGGAGCACCAGTAGTTACTACTGGAGCACCTGGTCCCAAACCTGATGTTTCCTCATATACCTGAATTGAAGCTCTATCCCCTCTCATTTCGATTATTTCACCTATAAGACGTTGCTCTCCAACTCTTACTACATCGTATAAGTTTGCTTCATCCATACCTTCTGCTATAACTAAAGGTCCTGAAACTTTTACAATTCTACCAGTATTCAAGTCCACCTACCTACCTTCCTATAAAATATTCACTCCAACAGCTTTTTCTACATTATCGCTAATTCTTTTCATTCCAATATTTAGTGAGCCTTGATTGCTTGGAATGAGTATAATGGCAGGAAGAATCTCTCTATTATACCTTTCAATGGTTTCTTCCAAATCTTTTGCTACCTGTTCAGTAATAAATATAACACCATATTTGTTTGCTGCCATAGTATCAACTGTTTTTCTAGCCTCTTCTATATCAGTTACTGGGAAAACATCAATACCTATAGCCTTAAAAGCCAATACAGAATCCTTATCTCCTACAACTCCAATTTTTCTATACATAGACATCACGCAGCCTTTCTCTAATAACTTCCGGCGCTATATTGTTTAATTTCCCAACCATTATTATTCTAAGAATTTTTATTTCAGTTTCTTTGGCAATTATGTAACCAATTAAAGGTTCCACTCCAAAGCTTACATATTTTGCTTTTTTTACAAATTCCATAATATAATTTTCTGAAAGCTTTTCAAAATAACTAATATTATTAGTTTTACTATAATACTCTAAACCTGATTTAATAATTTTTTCGTAATTTGTATAAGACAATTTATTTATTATGTTATCTACAGATTCCATTTCATAGCTAATCAAAGTTTTTTTGTCTATAGTTCCGCCTTCTATTAGTATTTCTTCTAAAAACTTTCTTTTTTTATTTTGTTTTTTGGCTCTTAACAAAGTTTTTATATTAGTTAGATCTATGGAAATCTTTAAGTAATCCCTTATAAAATCTTCATTAATTTCTTCAGCTTTTAAAAGCATCTCCTTGTACATAAAGCTATCTAATATTATATCTATCTTTTGAGGGTCTTTTTCTTCTTCAAAAGCTTTTTCAGCCTTAGTAATTCCTTCTCTCATAATAGGACTTATTTCTCTATAGTTTTCACTAGAAAAAAATTGTTTAAGTTTTTCTTCAGGAATAGTTCCAACGGGAATTAAGAGATAGCATAAATCCTGCTTAAGTATTTTCCCCTTCAGCATTACCTCTAGGTTATGATAATCATATCTCAAAGCCATAATATCGATAATGCTTTTTTCAGGGGATAAGCTATACATGAGATTATATAATCTTTTTAATTCGTCACTCAATAATGTTTCATAATCCTCTGGCCTATTTATATTAGACATGTAATTTGAATATTCAGTTTCCGAAAGGGCCTTTAAGGCTTCTTCAGAAGAAGAACTATCTATTATCTTATCTATTTTTGCTTTATCAAGGAGTTTAGTTTCAAGGGCCCTAATTCTGGCATTAGCATTGGCGAACTGCAAGTGTTCCATTTAACTAACCTCCTAACTAAATATCATGTCTATTATCTGAGACTCTAATTCATCCTTTAAAGAAAATATTAAAGCTTCAAAAGTATTATTTATCTCTATACCATTTTTAGATAGTATAAATCCACCTATAAAATCTCTCTTTTCAGGGCTGACTTTTATTTCACCTTTTCTGCCATTTTTCTTTAATTCTTCATTTATTTCATCTATAAACTGTTGTTTTATATATTTATCATTATTCGATAATATTATATCTTCATCACCTTGTATATTAAGAGATAATAAGCTTTCCTTGATAAAGGTTAAATATACATCCTGAGGAAGTTTATTTAATTTACCTAAAGCTTCGTCATAAACTTTATTAAGTATTTCTCCCTTTGCTTCTAATTTTCTATTACGAACAGATAAATGAGCATTTGAAATAATTCTTTCTTTTCTACTGTCGGCTTCAATATATGCTCTTTTAACTATTTCATTCTTTTCCTTTTCTGCTCTGCTTACCTCTTGATTTATAATGTCGTTCTCTTTATTTTTAGCTTCTTTTACAATCTCTTCCGCTTTAAAATTAGCATCTGACATTATTTTAGAAATTAAGTTGTCTAAATTAGTCACGGAGAATCCTCCTTTACTATTTATTTAAATCCTAATTTAAAAGTATTTCCTCATTAAACTATTAAAGCCTATAGTTTTATTGCAACTATCATTATAATAGAAGCAACAAGTCCTATAACTGCATAAGTTTCAACCATAGCTGCAAATAATACACCTTTAAACATATGTTCTGGTCTCTTTGCTAATATTCCTATACCTGCTGCTGCAGTTTTACCCTGTGATATAGCTGATTTCCAACCTGCTAAAGCTATTGGCAATGATGCTAAAAATATAAGGAAACCTGCACTAAATGATACTGTCTTTACTCCTCCACCAAGTATTCCTATTTTGTTTAATATTATAAGTGTAGTAACAAAACCGTAGAAACCCTGGGTACCTGGTATGACCTGTAAAATAAGTGCCTGACCAAATTTATCAGGATCCTCTGTGATAAGCCCTGAAGCTGCCTCACCAACTATTCCAACTCCTCTTGCTGAACCAATACCTGGTAGTGCTGTTGCTAAAGCTGCACCTAGCAATGCAAATATCATTCCTCCGTTTTGAGCCATAAATTCCAAAAAACTATTAAAAGTCATATTTATTCCTCCTAATCCTTTATTATATTTACATATTCATTTTTTGTTTTAAATGGAGTGAATTGTCTACCACCACCATTATAAAATTTACCAAAGAACTCTAAATATTGAAGTCTACATGCATGCACATATGCTCCTAATACATTTATTGCAAGGTTAAATATGTGTCCTCCAAGGAATATAAGAATTCCAAAAATCAATGCAAATGCACCTTTCCCTAAAAGCCTTATCATTAAATTAAAAGAAGATCCTATAAGGCCCGTTGCAAGCCCAAGAGCCAAAAGTCTTGAATAGGATAAAATATCTCCTAAATATCCTGTGATACCATACAATCCAAATAGACCACCGGCTATTTTGCCAACTATCCCCTTATTACTTCTTCCCTGTGTAGCTACTAATCCCACAGCTCCAATAATGGCCATGTACTTCCCAACTACAAACAAGGATTGGATTCCAATAGCAGGACCTGCTAAAAGTAATAAAATTCCTGTAACCGTAGCATACCAAAAGCCTACATCAAATAAAGCATCTAATACCTTACCTGATTTTATCAATTCATAAGCTTTTACTTCTAACCCTGTGTACAAATGTATAATGCCCATTATTCCCGCAACCATTAGAACAGTCATAGGATTTAAAGCTGGATCCAGCCATAATGGTTTTATTCCACCAGGGATAAATAAACTGGGCGCATCTCCAAAATAACTTCCATAAAGTATTCCCCAAGCAATAGTAGATACACTTATGCTTCTAAATAATCTCATAAATTTTTGCACAGGTTTATCTAGAGGCAGCAATTTCAATGCTAAAGATGATGCAATAAACATCACAAGACCATAACCAGCATCAGATAGCATCATACCAAAGAATACAAAGAAAAATGGTGCCAATATTGGTGTAGGGTCAACCTCATCATAATGTGGCAAACTATACATTGCAGTAACTGCTTCATATGGCTCAGCAAGTTTATTATTTTTCAATAATATAGGTACATTATCCACATCCTCTGCAGATGGTTCCATAAATTCAATAAAGTATTCATTGCCGCAGCATTGTTTTAAAATATCCTGTAATTCTAATTTTTTATCTTCAGGGGTCCAACCTTCTATTAATAATACTTTATCGGTTTTTAAAAAGTTTTCCACTGCTCTTGCTTTATTTTCTTCCATTTTGTAATATTCAAATACTATTTCTAGTCCATCAATTTTATCTTTATATTTTTTTACTTCTTCTATAATTTCTAATTCTTCTTTTTCGTATTTTTCTATCTTTTCCTTGTAATCCCTTATTATATCCTTTGGCTTACCACTATATTTTAGATCTACTTTATTTAATCCATATTCTTTCAATATATTATTTGACTGTTCTGAAAATGTTTTATGGAATATTACCAATAGGTTTATTTCATCCTTTACTTCATCTAATTTTTCAACATAAGAAGCCTCTATCTCATTATTAAATTTTTCAAGGAACTCCTCCATTAATTTTTTATTTATGCTTCCTAAAAAATAATCTGATGAATGTATACTTTTCAAATCATCAAAGGACGCATCAAGCTTTATCCATGGAGTTAATGTCTCTATTTCTCCTTGAAGCCTGCTAGCTTCATTCTTCAATTCATTTAGTCTGCTATCATATTTTTTTAGAACTTCATATGTAGCTACCCAATCATTTTTTTCACTGAATTCTTTAACTTCATCATATTTTAAATTCTTTTTACCTTTTTTTATGGCTTTAAATCCTTTTTCTCTCTCTATGAATTTATTCATAAATTCCAAAGAAAATTTAACCTTTGCCAATTCTCCATCGATTTCAGAGGCTTTTTTATACTCATTAGCTTCTTTTAAAAAATCTAATTCCTCTGTATCCTTTTCCTGGAGATTTATAAATTGTACTCCCTCAAATTTTTGTAAATTCTCCAGGAGTATTTCTTTTTGTGAATTAAAAGCCAATAATGTAAACTTACTCATTTTAACTATTGCCATTTACATTCACTATCCTCTCAACCACTAAATTCACTGCTTTTTCGATTTTGTCCATGGAAATATTAAGTATTTCCTGTGCATCTTTTTCTCCAGATTCTTTTATAGTTTCTGCTTCCTTTTGCCCTTGCTCTAGGGAAGAATTTATTATTTTTTTGCTTTGTTCCTTAGCTTGCTGTATTATGCCTTTATATTGTTCAGTTGCTTTTAATTCAGCATCTTTTAGAATGTTTTTACTTTCAGCCTGGGCATTTTTTAAAATTTCTTCCCCTTTTAATTCTGTGTCCTTTATATTCTTTATTGCCTCTATTGCCAAAATACCACCTCCTTAACTAATAAAGAATATCCACTAATATTTATTGTATTTTTGATTATACTACTAACAAATGTAGTTTATCAACAACTATTGAGTGGAAAGTTTATATTTGTTTGAAATTTCTTATATCACATGGTTATACTTTAGACTTATAACTAATTATATCAAGTTTTGCAACAATTGTTATTTTTTTAATTACATTGTTACATGTTTAACCACATTGTTACATCCTTAACTAAATTTTTATTCTTTTCTCCAAATAATATGAAAGTGTCTTCTTTCTCTGTTTTATCATCGTCAATGAACTTAATTATATTTATACTAAACTTTTCAATATGGTAGCTATTAGTTGATCTATCATTCTTAAGTATGTTGCTATTTATTAAATTTTCTTTAATTTTTCTTTCACTAGTTTTATCCTCTTCCCTGGATAAAAAATCAGGCAGCCATTTTTTCTTATTAAATTTCAAATAATCAAATTTAACAACTTCGTTTAAAATTTTATTGTCTTCACCTAATTCTTCCTCATTATATTCCAAAAATACCTTATAATAGTCTGAAGAGGATATACTCCTTGCGAAATATCCCTTATGGTAAAAAAACTCTCCTAAGCTATGATAGAAGCTATATGAACTACTTGACTTATGAATAAAATATTTTAAGATATTATTAAATTTCCCTGAATTATAATACTTATCCACCATTTCCTCTACCCTTTTTAATTGAAGTAATTCTTCATAACTTATATCTTTTGTTTTTAAAATTTCATAAGGTGGATAAGGTGAATAAACCATTCCCCATTTTTTCACTTCTTCTCGCATTGAAGAACCCTTTAATAGCTTTAAAAAGCCTAACTGAATTTCTTCCGGATGAATAGTATATAGATCATCAAAGGAATTTATAAAAGAGCCATAATCTTCTCCAGGTAACCCTGCTATAAGATCAAGATGCTGATTAATATTCTTTATTTTCATCAGTTCTTCAACTTTTTCCTTTATATGATTAAAATTAGCCTTCCTATTGATATTTTTTAGCACTTCATTATTTGTAGTCTGTACTCCTACCTCAAACTGAAATCTTCCTTTTGGAGCTTTTGACAATAATTCTATTTCTTCCTCTGTTAGTATATCTGCGGATATCTCAAAATGAAAAGTAGTTTCAGTTTGCTGTTCTATTAAGAATTCCCATATTTGTGAAGCAAACTTTTCATTACAGTTAAAGGTTCTATCTACAAACTTAACTAATCTGACCTTTTTATCTATAAATAATCTCAATTCTTTTTTTACTCTTTCTATATTCAAAAACCTTACCCCATGGGTAGTGGAGGATAAACAATATTTACAATTAAAAGGGCACCCTCTTGAAGCCTCATAATAAACAATTTTATTGCTTAAATCTTCATTCTCCTCATAAGGAAACACCAATTTATTCATATCCATTAGTTCCCTTTTACCTGTGTAAATTATATCTCCATTATGTTTATAGAAAATACCTTTTATATTATAAATATCTTCAATTAATGGTTTTCCTTCATGGCTTTTCATCATATATTCAATGAATTCTCTATAGGTATTCTCGCCTTCACCTTCAATTACGTAATCACAATTCTCATCTTTTAAATAACTTGCTCCATCATAGGATACCTCTGGGCCTCCAAATAATATAACTATATCTTTATTAATAAGCTTAATAAGTCTAGAAATTCTATCCACATACTCAATATTCCATATGTAACAAGAAAAAGCTATAATATCTGGCTTTTCATATATAAGTTCCTGAACTATTCTCTCTACCCTGTCATTAATAGAAAATTCTTTTATAATACATTCATAATTTAAATCCTTTGTATAAGATTTTAAGTATCTTACAGCCAAATTACTATGAATAAACTTTGAATTTACTGCAGTTAATATTACTTTCATTTATTATTACTCTCCTTATTTAAGATATTATTTTTCTTTGAAGCTTTAATATAATATACACCTTCTTTTTCCTCTAAATCAATTAAATTAAAATATTCTTCCAATAACTTTAACATGGTTTCTTTGGAATTATCATGAAACATATTTAAATCTTTTAAATTTATATTCTTTACCTCAGCATTAGGCAATAATATTTTTATGTTACTATTAAAAACCCTATTATAACCCTTATCTATATCCCAAATATATAGACATCCGCCTTCATTTAAATAGTTATATATTTTTTTAAATAAATTTCTTTTATTAAGGTTGAAGCATATATTATTTAATGTAAAAAACAATATACAACTATCATAAAATTCATCCTTTATATTCTTCTCTTCCTCTTTACCACTGATATATTCAACTTCCAAATCTTTATTAAAGTGTTTACACATATTATATATTATTCCATTATTGTGAATCCCTATATCCAATACATTCCCCTTAAAAACTTCCTTGTGCAGCTCTAATTGAACTTCCTTTTTCAAACAAAATTCACCACCTTTACCTTCTCTCTTATAGTATACATTCTTGAAAAAACAAAAAAATCCTCCAATTGAAGGATTTTATTTATTCATAGCCTCTTTATTTTTTATAATTTCATAATAATCCACCATAAACCCTGCTGTAGTCCTTTCAGCCTCTTTTAGTATTGCGGAAGCCGTATTGCTGTATCTTTCTTCTTTATCCCTTATACCAATATTTTTTAAATAGGTGTTATTGGCTAGGAAAGCATTATTTATAATATAATCATCCAGCTTTTTATATCTTACTACTCCATCATTAGCCATAAAAGAATAATCATTCATTAACTTGCTTATAATCCATAACTCAAAACCCCTATGACTTTTCAAAAGTTTATTGTTTACATGCTGTGGAACCGTAACATCCTGTATCAGATGGCAAGAAGCTCCAAAATAAAACATAGCAGTTTCAACATTTCCTTCATCTAAATAGTGTAAGGACTTTTCATAATATTTTTTGCACTCAGTTAAAGCATTAGAAAAACCATACAATCCCTTACCCATGCTAAAATGATAAAAATGATTTGAGCTTTTAAAATCCTGATCTGCCCATGTAGCACCATTATTTACATAAAGTACATGCTTTTTAAAAAATTCATGTTCCTCAATGTATCCATCATTTTTTAATATTTCTAGAGCTTGAATGACAATAAACTTATGCACAGTACAATAAGTTTTTAAAAACTTCTTTTTTAATGGATTTACCGCAATAAATATACCTCTAACCGCACCACCATAAGTTTTCTCAATTCTATTGCTCATTTTTAATATGCGCTCTCCTTCTAATCCTTAAAAATTAGTATTATTTTTATACCTATATATTATAATGAATATATTTAATTAAATTATACTCTTTAATAAACAGGTAAATAAAATTTATTTCTTTAGTGTTAAATCCATATGACCTTTTTCTACCCTTGATAGAGCATTGAATATTTCCTTTATTTTATGAGAACACACTTCCTCTGCATATCTATCATAATATTCTACTGCATGTTTCTCCCTCTTATTTGCCAAATCCATTAGCATTGCATCTTCTCCATACTTACAATAATCCATTTCTCTAAGAACAGGCAACTCCTTAAATCCACCTATAGATTTATGAATTCTTGCATGCATATATTCTATATTGGAAAGGCACTGAAACATTATCTTTATTTCATCATTCTTAGCTAATTTTGAAGCTTTCTTATAAAAATCTCCATTAAATACTTCTAACTTCATAGCATGATCTATTATGACAGAAGTGGCATTGTCCATATTTTCTGCAGTTAATTTTATTTCTGCCCCTTCTCCCTGATCTACTTTCTTAATAAATGTACTATCTGCTCCACAAAATGGACAATATTTTATATTATCTATCGAATTTTCATATGGGAGAACCTCTTTATTGAAATCGAAATTTTTATCATTTATTATCATACCGCAAATAGTGCATATATAATTTATCATATATCATCACCCCTAAATAAAAACGCTCATTATATTGTATATTCTACATCAAATACATATATTGTTCTAGCATAAATCAAAAAAAGTGTAAAGCAATCTTTTTGTAATATTTAATTTTTCCTTTGAATAAGTATTTAATGTTAATAATTTAGGGAGTTTAATAAAATGAAAAAAGATACCTTTTTCAGGGATTCTTTTATATTAACTCTATCCAATCTTACTACAGGTATTCTTGGCTTCACCTTTTCTGTAATACTATCTCATAAGCTAGGTGCTGAGGGTATGGGGTTATACGGACTTATAATGCCAATATACAATCTATTTATATGCCTAATATGTGGCGGTATGATTGCTGCCATTTCTAAAGTGTCTGCTGAATTTATTAGTAAAAAAGATTATATAAATTTGAATAAAACTGTAGATATAACTATAGTTTTTGATATAGTATGGTCTTTAATCATAGTTTTCTTTGTATTTATAAATGCTGATTCCATTAGTAAATATATAATAAAGGATATTAGGGCCATAAATGCAGTAAAAATAATTTGTCCAGCTATGATATTTATAGCTATATCCTCCATATTAAAAGGATATTTTTATGGTATATCCAAAATAAAAATACCAGCTTTTATTGATATATCAGAAAAATCACTAAGAATATTGTTTATAATAGGAATAACTACAACAGTATCTTTAAATGAAATAAAAGATACCGTAACTATTGCATATATTGCATTAGTTATAGGTGAATTTTCCAGTACTATTCTCTTATATTTATTTTATAAACTATATAGTAGAAATACACCTTACAGCCATTATCCACAAGAAGGCAGAGCTCAATTATTATTTAATGTGCTTTCTATATCATTTCCCTTATGTTTAAATGGATTTTTATCTACAGCATTATCCACGGTTTCTACACTATTAGTCCCTAGGAGATTGGTACATGCTGGCTTTGATTATAGCAATGCTTTAGCTATAATAGGAAAATTTACAGGCATGAGTTTAGCTATTGTATTTTTCCCCATGCTGGTAGTCAATTCAATGTCTACTATATTAATACCAGATATATCCCAAAGTATTAGCAATAAAAATTATTGGGCTGCAGAAGATAGAATAAAAACAGTATTAAAAATAAGCTTTTTATTGGGGCTTTCAACTATGCTTATAAGTATAACCATTCCAGACTCTTTAGGTATGCTATTTTTTAAAAGAAATGATCTAGGACAATATATATTATTTTCTTCCCTATGTGCTCCTTTTTTATATACCTCTGCTACCACCTTTGGTATATTAAACGGATTAGGTAAGCAGGGGGTATTGTTAAGAAATTCTTTAATTGTATCTGTAGAAGAAATAATTTTGCTATTTATTTTAATAGGAATTCCATCTATCAATATATATGGATATGTATTGAGCCTTATAATTACTTCTATAACTACTCTATTTTTAAATATCCATGAAATAAGGAAAAATTATTTCATAGATGTAAAAGGCAATGAACTTATAATAATTATGCTTGTCTCTTTATTGATGTACTTTATACTTAATATACTTAAAAATCTGCTTCCAGAGTCTTTATCTACTTTTAAATATATAATTATAATAATTACAAGTTTTTCATCAATGTTTATAGCTAGCATTATAATAAAAAAAAGTGATGAATAAGAAAGGGCTGTGTCATTAGCATAAAAAAATGCTAATGCTGCAGCCCAAAAATTTAATTACATGCTTCCCTGAAAAGAAAAACCTCTTATTTTATTATCTATTATCTATCTTATCCTCTCTAACATAAACTTTGGTATCATTCTCATAAACTTGCTAGGTAGATATTTGAAATCTTCCTTAGTTACTCCTGAAGTAAGTATTAAACAGAACAAGTAGGAATATAATCCAAATATTATAGAGGTGACCGTAGCTAAAGCATTGATTAAATATGTAGCTCCAGTAATACCTGAAAGTAAATTTATAGAGGAATATATTATATAAACCACAAAACTCATAAATATTGAAGAAAGTGCTGGTTTTAATCCTGCATTTAGTAGATTGAATTTTATATTTAAAGATTTTTTTAACATTCTATTATTTAAAATTATGGGAATTGTATATCCTATAATGCTTCCATATACTGCTCCAAGTATATTGATATTTGGCATAGCTATAAGAACATAATTGGCTAATATTTTACATGCTATGCCTATTACTGAATAAATAGTAGCAGTGTAGAGCTTTCCTATGCTTTGCAAAATGGTAGTCTGTATTTGCATTATGGACATTAAAACAAGCACAATGGAACCGTATCTCATTAAAAACGAACCTTTTCCGAATTTTAGCATAGAAAATATTGGTTCGCTTAAAACAGCTAGTCCAAATGCAGAAGGAATGGCTATTAAAAAGCATAATCTAAAGGCATATTTAATTTTGTCTCTTACCTGTTCTCTATCCCTTAATGCAGCGGCACTAGATATAGCTGGTAAAATTGTTACCGCCAGTGAGGTTATTATAGCAATAGGCACATTTAAAAGCTGCTGATATTTTACAAGATAGCCATATAGCGTAGAAGCATAGGCCTCTTGTATACCACCTGCCATAAGTCTTGCCTTTGTGTTCCCCACATCTATTAAATTTCCTGCATAGGTCATACCTACACATATAGTAATAGGTATCCCATAGTTAGCAATTTTTCTTAGTATTTGTTTTGTAGTATACCTTCTTATTTCCATTTCATTATAGCCCTTTGGTACTTTTATCTTTTTATGTCTTTCATAGAATATTATTAAATAGCTTGCTGAAGCAAAGGCACCTAGTGATGTTCCTATGGTTCCACCTGCACAGCCGGCCTCTATTCCATATCTCATAAGTAAAGCTGCAAATACTAAGGTAAAAATAGTGTTTACTATTTGCTCTATTACCTGAGACACTGCAGTAGGCACCATATTCCCCCAGCCTTGAAAATACCCCCTATAGGCTGAAGCTATAGAAGTAAAAAGTATAGCTGGAGATAGCGCAAGTATTGATAAATAAGCTTTATCATAATGCACTGCCTTGGATAAAGGTCTAGCAAATAAAAGCATTAAAATAGTCATAAAAGTTCCAATGATAAGTAATATAAATCTAGATATTTTAAAACTTTTTACTGCATCCCTATAATTTTTTACCGCAGTTAGTTCTGATATTAATTTGGATATAGCTACAGGTATTCCGGAGTTAGTAATTACATAAATAAATACATATACTGAATAAGCCGCTCCATATACTCCATACCCCTCATCTGTGATGATTCCCTTTAAAAAAGGTATGTATAGTAAGGATAATATCTTAACTATCATACCAGCTGCCGATAAAATAGCAAAACTTTTAGTAGTTGATTGCTCTTTCATTTCCAATTCTCCTTATTAATTAAAACTTAAACACATCATTTTTTATCTTTTTTAACACAGGAGGAAGAGTTTCGGCTATGGTCTTATTTTCCATATACTCGAATTGTTCTGGACAATTCTTAAAAACTAGTTTATATGCATAAAGATATTGATAATTTATGCCATATTTATTATAGAAGAAACTATTGATTTTACCTTTACCGTACTTGGTATCTCCTACTATTGGATTACCTAAATGGCTTAAATGAGCCCTTAATTGATGACTTCTGCCAGTTATTAAATCTATTTCAATTAAAGAATAAATCCCGCAAGTCTGCAATGTTTTAACTTCCATAGCAATTTTCTTACTCCCAATTATCTCCTTATCATGAACAGTAGATATATTACTTTCATTATTTTTTGAAATATAAGCCTCATAAACACCATCTTTAATTTTTCCCAATACTAAAGCCTGATAATATTTTTTGATTCTTCTCTCTCTAACCATTTCATTTAATAATTTTAAAGCCTCATAATTCTTACCGAATATAACTATACCAGAAGTATTCCTATCTAATCTATTACAAGAAGCAGGGGTGAAAGTTATCTCATTTTCAGGAATGTAATCACCTTTATCACAAAGATATGTTAAAACATAATCAGTTAAAGTTGGTTCTCCTTGCCTTTTATCAGAATGTACTAAAATTCCTGGCCATTTTTCTACTAGCAGCATATTTTCATCTTCATAGGTAATTTTTATTTTATTGAAATCCTCAACTCTAATAAACTTTTTATCTTTTTTGTTTTCAGATACAATTTCTCTAGTCTCTACTATATCTCCTAAGTTCAAAGAATACTTTTCCTTGATCTTTTTACCATTAACTTTTATATCACCTTTTCTGATGTTCTTATAAATAGCACTAAGTGGTACATCCTTCAGCCATTTTCTTAAAAACTTATCAATTCTTTGTCCTGCTTCATTATTTCCTATTTCAATTCTCATTTGAACACTCCTTCAAAATTAATTTTCCCATCTTGCTTCTATTTTATCTCCTGACTTCAATAAGCTATTATATGATGCATTTTCTCCATTCAATTTTAATACTAGATTACCATGAATTCTTGTTAGATCCATATCTATATAATTGAAAATATCCACAAAAACGTACTTATCTTTTCCCGTTAGCTGAACCTTTTCTTCATTTATCATAACTTCAATTTTATTCTCATCATCAGAACTAAGCTCATCCTTTTCTGCTACTATTTCTTTTTCAGAGTCATTATGAATAGCTAAATTCTCATCAATAGCATTTTCCTCAGCTATTTGGCTATTTTTTATTTTATATATTCTGTCCCCTTCTTTTATATGGTAATTCTCCTCCAACTCTTTTCCATTTAAATAATATTTATATTCTCCCACATTTTCTTCAAAGTATTTTACAAAATCGCCTAAAGTTTCTGCATTTATAATCTGCACATTGTCTCCGTCTTTTATTTCTTCTTCTATGCTAACCCTTTTACCATTTATTATTCCAACAGGTTCAACACTATGTATTATATCATTTATATAGAAACTTATAGAATATAATTTCTGTATATAGTCCATAATTCTTGCACAAGGATCTTTCCCATCTTTAGCAAAGGCAATTTTTATATCTTCCCCTTCTTTAATTTCTGTATCAATACTTTCTAATTTACCATCTACTGTAATCTGTGCATTGGAAGCCAAGGTGCCAAAAGCTACTCTTTTTATTCCATTTACAGTAAATTTTATATTCTTACCATTTCTCCCTATAAGCATTTTAGCATTGATACCTGCTTGTAACATCACATCCATAACTGTGTGTTTATGAGAATTAAATAAACTTATTATATTCCCATTTAATAATACATCAATAAAATCATGACCTAATTTTTTAATAGATATCAATGCAATACCTAATACAGTAACTCCTAAGCTGCCTAAATCATTATTTTTACACACGCAATTTGTTATAGATTCCCTGCCTTTTATGGCAATTCTCTGTAATGGAATATTAAGTTTATCAGCTATAGCTTCTTTTATTCCACAGGTATGTGCCCCTCCTCCTACCAAGAAAACAGCACTTGGAGATTTACCACCATTTAATTCTATAATTTTTTCTCCTATTTCCTGGGCTATTTTTGCTACCAAAGGCTTTGTAATATTTTTTATTTCCTCAGAGCTTATCTCATTTTCCAAGCCTAAAATATCTATGTACTTTATTATGTCTTTACTTCCACACTGTCTTTTTATATTCTCTGCAGTATTAAAATCTACCAGACAATTCTGTGCTATGGTCTCAGTAACTTCATCTCCAGCTATAGAAACCATTCCATATGCACTTATTGTATCTTCTTTACTTATAGCAATATCTGATGTACCTGCTCCTATATCTACCAATGCTAAATTTAACAATCTTAAATTTTGAGGTATAGCCGCTTCTATAGCTGCTATAGGTTCTAATGTCATACTGACTACCCTTAGCCCAACCTTGTCCATAACTGAATATATACTATCTACTACAGACCTTGGAAGAAAAGTAGCTATTACATCTGCTGCAATATTATCTCCCTTATGAGATATTAAATTACTAATTATATATCCATTTAAATAATAATTTATCACACTATATCCAACACAATACAGTTTTCCATTAGTCTCCTTATTTATTTCTTCTTCTGCCTTTTTTACACCAGTTAATTCTAAACTTCTTACTAAATCTTTATCTATTTCTCTATCACTATCTAAATTTAATTCTGCTTTCGACACTATGGTCTTTAAAAACCTTCCTGCTGCTGCTATAGATACATTAGATAATTTTATATTTAACCTTTCTTCTAGTACATATTTTATTTTATTAACTGTTTTTGCCACTAAAGAGATATCATGAATTTGCCCATCAACCATAGCCCTCTCTTCATGCTCTAAATAAGCTTCATCTATTACATAATATTTTTTATCCCTTACTATTCCAACAGTTCCTATAACGGATCTGGTTCCTATGTCCAATGCAAATACTATATCCTTTGGATTTATATTTGTATCTATCATATCTATATACCTCTTTTTTTACAATTTAAAAGCTCATATTCTTAGAATATGAGCTTAATAAAATTATATAACATTATTTTCAAACATTCAACAAACTACTCCATTAACTTTATTGTGCCACAGTTTTCATTTATGTATGGTAATTTTTTAACCACAGCATAAACATATTTAAACTTTGATTCTTCTTCGCCAGATACACTTTCCATAGGTATTTCATTGAAATATAATATATTACACCAAAAGTCAACAAAATCCTGTTTGCCTATAAAATAATCACCTGCATTATCTTTCACAACAAAGCCATTATTGTATTTTTCCACTATTTGAATGTCCTTAATTTCATCTTTTGCAATAATATCCACCACATCGTCCCACATCTTTTTAAATGCTATCATGTAATTCCCCTCCTAACATATTGAAGGTTGTAAAATAAACATATTATATAGTATATCATATATTTTTTGTATGTCAATTATATATAAAGCATAAGTTGCATTATTATAATACATTTATTATATAATTGTGTGCTTTTTCTACTTATTTTTTATTTATGATTCATTTATACAATATTCGACATAATTATTCCCTTTTTATTAAGTTGTTAAACTTTAGACTATCAATATAAAAGCTTCTTAATAATTTATTATTAAATATTAAGCTTAATTTATCCTGTTCAACCCTTTCAACCCTTGCTTTACCAAAGTATGAATGCATTACTATATCACCTTTTTTTAATTCATTATAATTATTACTAATGAAATGGCATTCTTTTATAAATCTAGAAGGCAATAAATACTGCACACTATCCTTTTCTGGAATAAAAAAAGTTATATTTTCTATAGCTCTTGTAATGCCTACATAAAAAAGTCTTCTTTCCTCTTCTAAATTATAATTTGTATCCTTTGTATACGGTATGTTCCCATCATTACAATTTATTATAAACACATTTTTAAATTCCATACCCTTTACACCATGGATTGTACTAAGGGTAACTCCCTGCTCTTTGAAGTTATTTTCTTCCTTTGCTTTTTCTACATAGTTTATAAATTCATCAATTGAAGAAAAGTCCATTAGAGATTCCTTCATCATATTAATTAGATATAATAATTCCTCTCTGTCCCCTTTGTATTTATTAACATAGTATTCAATATAGTCCATATATGATATATTATTTAATATATAATCTATAGTTTTTTCCATAGGAAGCACGGATAGTCTATCTATGCACTTTTCCAATGATTTTATTATCTTTAAATTCATTATAGAAATATCCATATCATATATAAGATGAAAAGAGTTATCTTTTATATTATTACTTAATAGCTTATCTGTAAGTGTTTTGCTAATATATCTAAAAGGTCTATTTATAATCCTTATTAAGCTTTTTTTGTCCTGTTTATTTAAAGATAGCTTTAAATAGGCAATGATATCTTTATATAAAAAATGATCATATAAATTGGTTGACCTTTGTAAAGACCTAAAAGGTATATTGTTTTTTAAAAAGCTATCAATAATATATAAACCTTCAATGTTTCTTCTATAGATAATTGCAAAGTCTTTGTAGAAATATTTCTTTGTATCTATTAAAGACTTTATATTCTGGCATATTATATTCAATTGTTCTTTTTCATCTTTTGCAAATACTAATTCAGTTTCTCCCAAAAATTTATTATATGCATGTATTTCTTTATTATTCCTAACAATATTATTTTGTATAAGTTTTTTTGATAGTTCTACTATGCTTTTTCCACTTCTATAATTTTTATATAGAAATACTTTTTCTCCATGGGAAAAATATTTATCAAACTTCACCATACAATTAGGATTTGACCCTCTAAAACCATATATACATTGATCTTCGTCTCCTACCGCAAATAAAGAATTATCTTCATTTAATAATCTTAATATACTTATTTGCATATTGTCACAATCCTGAAACTCATCCACCAATATATATGGATATTTATTTCTATACCTAATAAGGATATCTTTATTGTTTTGAAAAATATCCCTGCATTTTATTTGTAAATCATCAAAATCTAATATATTGTGGTTATTTTTATAATTCTCATATACTAAATAGCAGTTATAAAATATTTCCTTATCTACAGTGCAATTAATATTTTCTATATTTAAATTATTATTTTTATATAATGAAATATCATTTAATACACCTTTAACCTTTTCCTCACTAAGATTATTAATATAATTCTTTAAGACTTCCTCTAATAAATCATATTTTTCCTTTTCCTTAATTAAATTTATTTCTTTTAATTGTGTACACAGTATTCTATAACAAAAACTATGAAAAGTGCCAAAAAAAGGTTCCTCATTATGTTTCCAGATATGTTTATACCTTTTTTTCATATTATCAGATGCAGCTTTAGTAAATGTTATCACAGCAATATTTTTAGGTTCTATGTTCTTCTCTTTTATTAAGTATATTAACCTATTAAGTATTACACATGTTTTCCCACTGCCTGGAGGAGCTACTACTAAAACATTATTTCTATCATGAGTAATAGCTTTTTTTTGATAAAAATCCATACTTTTAAAATCCAATAACAATTCACCTCATATGTTCTCTTATTTGCCAAATTAAGTGGCATTTTTCCCATATAAACTTGTAATAATTATTACTAGGGTTTAAAATAATAATAACTATACTAAATTATTAACCAATTTTAAAAAACAAATCATATAAGGAGAAGTTAATATGGAATATATAAAGAACTTTAATGTAAGAAATGAAAGAAATCTGACCATGTTAGTTGATTTTTATGAACTCACCATGGGAAATGGCTATTTTGCAAATAACCTTGAAGATAAGATTGCTTATTTTGACATGTTCTTTAGACAGGTACCTGATGAAGGCGGTTACTGTATAATGGCTGGCATTCAACAATTAATTGAATACCTTACCAATCTATCTTTTACAGAAGATGATATTAAATATTTAGAAGAAAAAAATATATTTTCTAAGGAATTCTTGGATTATTTGAAGAATTTTAAATTTACCTGCGATGTATGGGCTATACCAGAGGGTAATCCTGTATTTCCAAATGAACCTTTAGTAACTGTTAGGGGTCCAATCATACAGGCGCAATTTCTTGAAACCATGATATTACTATCAATTAACCATCAAACTCTTATAGCTACAAAAGCTAATAGAATATGCAGAGCAGCAGATGGTCGACCTGTTATGGAATTTGGTTCAAGACGTGCTCAAGGTTATGATGGCGCAATATATGGTGCTCGTGCAGCTATAATAGGAGGTTGTAATTCCACTGCTTGTACTATAGCAGAGCAAATGTTTGGTGTACCCTCTGCAGGTACTATGGCACATAGCTGGGTACAACTATTTTCAACAGAATATGAAGCTTTCAAATCTTGGGCAGAAGTTTATCCTGACAATTGCGTTCTTTTAATTGACACTTATAATGTGTTAAAGTCAGGTCTTCCTAATGCTATAAAAGTATTTGATGAAGTGTTGAAACCTAAAGGATATAGACCAAAGGGTATAAGAATAGATAGTGGTGATATTACTTATTTATCTAAAAAGTGTAGAGAAATGTTAGATGAGGCTGGATACAGTGATGTTAAAATAATTGTATCAAATTCATTAGATGAATACATAATAAGATCCGTTTTACGCCAAGGTGCTCCAATAGATGGCTTCGGAGTAGGAGAAAGATTGATCACTGCTAGATCAGAACCTGTTTTTGGCGGGGTTTATAAGTTAGTAGCTGTGGAGGGCAATGATGAAATAATTCCTAAAATAAAAATAAGTGAAAATGAGGAAAAAATAACTAATCCGGGCTTTAAAAAAATTTATAGGATATTTGACAAGGAAACAGATAATGCTATTGCGGATTTAATTACCCTAGATGGCGAAAAAATTGATGTTACAAAGCCTCTAGTATTATTTGATCCCGTATTTACATGGAAAAAGAAAAAAATTAGGAAATACTATATAAAAGATTTAATGGTAAAAATATTTGATAAGGGTAAATTAGTATATGAATGTCCTGAAGTTTGTGAAATAAATAAACTTGCTGAAAAAGAAACCAGCAGACTTTGGCATGAAGTATTAAGATTTGAAAATCCTCATAATTATTATGTGGATTTATCTTCAAAACTATGGTCCTTAAAACAAAATTTGATTAATAAGTACTCCAATATATATAATGATAATTAATAATGGCAGGTCTTAAACCTGCCATTATTTTTTTATAAATATTCCTCTTTCATTTTTATGTAACAATTTTTTATAAAATCTATATCTTTATTATCAATCTCAAAATCCTCATAACGTTCTACTTTTTCTACTTTATAAGCTTGCAGCGCTTTAAACGGACAAACACCATCATTTTCTTTATAATTATATAATGCACAATCATTAAAACATTCGACCATATCATCATAAGTAGATAAAAATGGACATTCCGTCATACACACCCCACCCTTTCCAACTTTTTGTTAATTATTATTATACATTATTGTAAAGAAGAAATGAATAGGTCTTACACTAATTAACCAAATTTTCATAATCTTTTTATTATAGATATAATATTTTTTTAAAATAAATATAATTAACAATTCAGGAAATAATATTATTAAAATATTTTTATGAGACTAACTATATGAAGTCAAGTAAAAGTTAAAAGATTTTTATAGTTGTTTGATTAATGTTTAATTAATAAAAAAGAGCATGACAAAAAGAGCAATCAAAGATTACTTTTAAAAAAATTACATTTA
>NZ_PVXO01000052.1 GCF_002995785.1 Clostridium liquoris
AAAATTAAGGGGATAAGTACGCCCTTTCGGGCCGCGGGCGAAGCCCTATTGGATAAAATTTTCAACTGAATTTATAATGGGAAAAATTCAAAAAATAAATTGCCCACTTTAACTTGACACAAACAATGCCACAGTCTCATATGCATTGAATGTATAAAAGTGATATAATTTAAACTGTCGTGATACCGGCAGCGGTTAAAGAAGGAGGCTAAAGAATGAAAAAAATATTTAACAAACCAAATTTTATAAAATTTGTATTTATAACAATGATATTATCATCCGTTTTTGTAACAGTCAAAATGATTATGGCACCCACAGTTGCACCCCTTCATAATCCCGATATAAGGGTAAAGAGTGATTACTTTTTGATGCTTTTGCAGTGTATACTGGGCACATTTGCAATGCTGCTTCCGGGCTTTACAGAAAGACGTTTGAAAGTAAGCATACCAACAAATATGATATTTGTATATTCTGTATTTCTTTATTGCGCAATTTATTTGGGAGAAGTAAAGAACTTTTATTACAGAATTCCCAACTGGGATATGATTTTACACACCTTCAGTGGTGCTATGATGGGTGCATTAGGATTTACCGTAATAAGTTTCCTGAACAAAACAGAAAAAGTCCCGGTTTATCTTACACCTATATTTGTCGCATTTTTCTCCTTTTGCTTTGCTGTAACTGCTGGTGTCTTTTGGGAGTTTTATGAGTATGCCGCAGATGGAATATTAGGAACCAATATGCAAAAATTCGGAGCAGAGGACGGAACCTTGTTCGTAGGACACTATGCCCTAACAGATACAATGACCGATTTGTTGGTAGACTGTATTGGCGCCTTTGCCATGTCTGTAATAGGCTATATCTCTATTAAATACGGTAAAAACTGGCATGAAAGATTCATGTTCAAACGCAAGAATAATGAGAATAATAGGGACAGCCTATAGTTTGAGAATAATGTAACGAAAGGGATGCTCAATACAAGCTGAGCATCCTTTTCATTACGTGAATTTCCAGTTTTTGAAAGGGGTCAGGCACTTGGTATAAAGTTAATTAAAAGTTAACTGTTATGTCATACTATTGTATTTTAAAAGAATTATAATATACTAAATAGAATTTATTAATTTTTTACATAGCATAAGGTGGTGTTGTAACTATGAAAGTTATTTTTATAACTCCTGCGGCAGACATCAGGAGAAATTCATTTTATAGGTTTGGAGGAAACACTTACGGACACAAAAACAATATTACGGGTCCTTTAATACTAGGTCATATTTTGAAAAATTCAGGCTGTGATGTGGAATGTTATGAAGAATTATATACAGACCCTGATTACTCAAAAATGGACTATGCAGATGTTGTATGTATATATACCATGACTTGTAATTCAAAACGTGCTTATGATATAGGTGACTTTTTCAGGAATGAAATGAAAAAAAGAGTATTGATTGGCGGTATGCATGCATCTGCAATGCCAGAAGAGGCACTTCTTCATGCAGATCAGGTAATAGTTGGAGAAGGAGAAGGTGTAATTGAAGACGTTGTGTATGGCAAGATGAAAGATAAAATAGTCTATGGAACTCCCGTAGAAAATCTCGATGAAATACCTTTCCCTGATTATACACTATTAAAGACACCTGCAAAAGCAGCAAATGTTATGACTTCAAGAGGGTGTCCATTTTCATGTAATTTTTGTACAACTTCTAGAATGTTTTATCCATATAGAACCAGAACACCAGATAATGTAATTAAAGAATTGGAAATTTATAAAAAAGCAGGTTTTAAATATGTAAACTTTGAAGATGATAACTTCACTGCAGACAAAAAAAGAGCCAAAGAAATATTAAGAAAAATGATAGACAATGATCTTGTGTTCAAAGAAACTTTTTTCTTTGGAAGAACTGATATGGCAAATGATGAAGAACTCTTGGATCTTTTGAGCAGAGCTCATTTAAGAAGGACTCTTATAGGCATAGAATCCTTAAATCAAGAATCTTTGGATTATGTAAATAAAAGACAAAGTATTGAGGATATTAAAAGATGTGGTGAAAAATTGTCCAAGTATAAAATTAAGATTATAGCAAGCATAGTATTAGGTCTTGATTATGATAATATATCAGATATAGATAGATCTGTACAGTTTTGCAAAGACATAAATGCATATCAGCTTCAACCGGCTGTGCTTACACCATACCCTGGTACTCCTGTATTTGATCAGTTTGAAAAAGAAGGAAGAATTTTAACAAAAGAATGGGAATATTATGATATGACAAATGTTGTTTTTAAACCTTCAAAAATATCTCCTGCTGACTTACAAAGGGAATTTTTTAAAGCCGCTAAAAGTTTCTACTCCTTCAACGGTGCATTAAAAATACTTAAAACCTATGGATTTGATGCAGGGATACGAAGACTTGCATTTTGGTTTTTTACAAGGTTTGGAGTACCATATTTTAATCATTTATCGGAAAAAAGCAATGGAAATTTATTTTATAGATTGAACCATGGTTTTTAGTAATATCTGATATTCAACCTTTAATGATTTAGATACAGAAATTAAGGTAGGATCAGTTAATATATGTAGGTCAGGTGCCTGAACTTCCATTTTTTGAAAGGGGTCAGGCACCTGGTACTTGTTTCCATTACAGAATTATGGTTACTTCATCGCCTCCCTGTGATTTTACTTCCACCATTTTCAGCCCCTTGTAGTCTTTCAAATATTTCAAGCTCCTTGCAAGTTCGCGGAAATCTACACAATCCAATATTTCTTTTGTCTTAGCATCAAAATGCTTATCTACCCTCTTAAGTACAAAATCAGCTATTTTGCAAGCAACACCTGCAATACTTAAAGGTACAGGAATAAAAAAACTCTTACCATTTTTTTCTCTTATATAAATTCTCATTGCAACTATTCCCTTTCGCATCCCTTTTTCTGCACAGAAGAATTTTACTACCTGTGCATACAATGCTGTTATTCAACAACAATCTCAACGTTGTCACCCTTTTCACTTTTCACGTCTACTATCTTTCCATCTAATCCCTCGGCTACAGCTTGGAGAATAGCCTGAATGTCTATGTCCTCAATGCCTTCTACTCCTTCTACCTTAGGTATTCTCTTAATAGCACTCCCTAAAGTTTTTATAAACTTTACAGGTATATTTATATTTACGTCATCTCCAGTTGATGAATTAACCTTAATTTTAAGCATTTTATCTATATTGTTCTCAGCAGTTGGGACAATCTTTTTTGTTGCAGTTAAAGCTTCTATTAACTCCTGGGCTTTTTCAGCATCAATTTTCCCCTGCTCCAACATTTTTAATACTCTCATTACCTCTTCATTCATTTAATACAACTCCTTTAAATACTATTTTCTTAATAAATCTAATGCTTCCTCAGCTGTAATTTCTCCATTTTCAAGCTTATCAATCACATCAGCACTGTTATCCTCTTTTTCTTTGATTTGTGTATATCCAAAGGATGCAATTACATCCTCCAGCTTACCTCGAACTGTAGGATAAGATATCCCTAGTTCCTTTTCAACATCTTTAATATTACCACGGCATTTTATAAAGACCTCAATAAAATTTAGCTGCTCCATGGTTAAATAAGAGAACTTGGATAATTCAAAGTCATTTTCAATAACAGTGCCACACTTTTTGCATTTTAGTTTTGTAACAATAAGTTTTGAAGAACATACAGGGCACTTTGTTATTATTTTGTATGCCATACTAATCACTCTCCATGGTTTCATTATACTACCATTATTTAAAAAATCAATACTAATATTAATCTTATTAATATTTACTTGTTTAAACATTAAATATATTAATTTATTAATTAATTATTTGAATTAGATAACCTGATAAACAGAATTCTTAACAATCCTTAAATTTCATTAAACATTGTCAAGGCTATATTGACATTGAGAGTACGAGCAAATAGAACGTTTTATGATTTTGCCCATATATTAATTATGGGATGTTAATAAAACGCTTTTTTTGAACAGTTTCAATGAATTACTTGATATATCCTATGTAAACTGGATTTAAAAAATGATTTACTTCTGGAGGAGTGATATAAAATGACAATGTTATATGATCGTGCAGCAGGACTTGTAAGCGTAATTATCCCTGCCTATGATTATGATGGCTATATAATTGATACTCTTGAAAGTTTAAAAAGGCAAACCTATTCTGATATAGAGATTATTTTAATAGATGATTGTTCACAGGATAACACAAAAACTATTGTAAATGAATGGCATACTAAAAATTCAGATAGGTTTGCGGATTTTATATATATACGGCTGCCAAGAAATCTTGGTTTCGAGTGGGCTGTAAATATTGGCTTATGTCTATCCAAAGGAGAATATGTTGTATTTCACGACGCCGATGACATTAGCCATGAGGAAAAAATTGAAAAGCAGGTAAAATATCTTCAGGAACATCCTGATACTGCTGCATTAGGCACTGTATTTTCATCTTTTCGGCATGATATATCAAATATTATATCTACCAGCAACTGGATTAGTTTTGATACAAATGAAATTGAAAGAAACTATAAGGTTGATATTAGGCACTGTGTGTGCTATGGCACACTTATGATCCGTGCCTATATTATAGATGAAATCATTGGTTTCAATAAAGCAGTTCTATTTTCTAATGATTTCTTTTTTGTAAGTAATATTGTAAATCATGACTTTATCGTTGAGAACTTAAATGAAAACCTGTTTTTTTACAGAAACCATGATAAGCAATTTTCACGTAGTCTTTATGAGGACGATACCGTAACTAATAATTATAAAGAAAAAAGGAAAAAAAATGAGGGCCAAGCAAGTATTGTTGTACCAATAAAAGGTATATCGGATAAAGTCAAGGAAACCTTGGAGAGTATAGCCTCCCAAACTTACGATAATCTTGAATTAGTTATTATAGATGAGCAGCCTGATATTAATACAGAAGACTTTATTAGCAATTGGGCAGAACCATATAAAAATAATGGTAAATTTAAAGATTTAGTATATTTCCCCTTGCCAAGGGAAGTTGGATTTCCTTGGGTTTATAATATAGGGGCTTACCTTTCTAAAGGAGAATTTATAGCATTTCACAATGTTGGAGGTAAAAGCCATGCAAAAAGAATAGAAGAACAGATTGGGTTTTTAAGGAACAATTTCATGTATAGTGTTGTAGGTACAAATTATAATGACAGTGGAGATTATATAAAATTCAAGGATGATATTGAATATTCCTATACCGTTGATTTTATGCCTTGCATGAATTTTAATACGCTCCTTTTTCGCAGCGAAATTATAGATAAAACTGGAGGTATTAATAAACGTATTGATGGTGCAGAAGACTTTGAATTTATTTTTAATCTTTTACACCATGGCTACAGAGTAGAGAATCTATCTGACATTCTATACTATCAATAGATAAAAAAGTAGGTGAATAATGATTATGAAGCCAGAAATTAGTGTTATTATGCCAGTATACAATTGTAAGCAGTATATCTTTGAATCCATTAAAAGCATATGTAATCAAAGCTTTGAAAACTGGGAACTTATTATTATTAATGACAATTCTATAGAAAATATTGAAGAAGAAATACAAAAAATACAGGATGACAGAATTCATTATCATGCCTTTGTAGAACATGAAGGCTTATTTAATACATTAAAATATGGTTTACAGCAAGCACAGGGAGATTTTATCACATTTCATGATCCAGATGATATTAGTTCTCCTACCAGATTTTATGAACAACTCAATTACCTTAAATCCAATGATGATTTAGGCATGGTTTCATGCCTTATCAGATGTTTTACTAATGATACTAGTTATCGTAATGCCTGTACTTTTATAGAGAAAATTCAAAATGCTTATATATCCAAAGAACAAATTGAAAATGCAATTATCAATGGATTTTCTCCAGTTATATTTCCTACAATAATGATGCGCAGAAGTCTATTAAGTGGAATTGAGTTCCATAAAGAAGAAAACCAGCTAGAAGACTACTTTCAGATATTTTTGCATTTGCTTAAACAAGGCAGATTGGAAAAGCTGAACAGCATTCTTTATTATTATAGAAGGCATAAAAATTCCTATCATATTCAAAATGAAAAAAGTTATTCTGAAACAGTAGAAGCCCAGCTAAGCAAAAGCGGAGTACAAAATTTTATAAAATATAGGGAGCTCTACAAAGACTTAGAAAAGGAACAGTATGTAGTCAGTAAATCCAAGGAAGATAGCCCCTTAAGAATATTGATGCTTATAGATGCCCTAAATATTGGTGGAACAGAGATGTATGTATTGGAGCTTGCAAAATCCTTGGAAAAGTTAGGAGCACATGTAATTATCGGAACCTCTGGGGGCCCACTAGTAGAAGTATTCAAACATTATGGATTAAAAGTTGTAAAAATTCCTTTTACCAGCGACTATATTTCCAATAAAAACATTATGAAGCTAATTAAATTAACAAAGAAAATAATAGATGAAGAAAAAATCAATTTGCTTCACTGTCACCTTTTTGCAAGTATGCGCTTAGGAAATGATATTTATAGAAGCTACAAGATTCCATATATAGTCACGCTGCATGGCCTATTTTATCCTAATGATATACTATTTCTTTCCTGCATCAATGCAGCTAAAATTATTGCAGTAAGCGAACCAATTAAAAAGCAAATTCAATCAAAATTAGGCTCAAGAATAAGAGGAGAAATTGTGGTGATTCCAAATGGAATTGATATGGAAAATTTTCACCCTCAGCATACAATAAAGAATTTAACAAGTCAGCTTGGTATACCTGAAAACTCTCAGGTTATAACTTACTGCAGTCGTCTGGATTGGGGGAAAACCTTAGCTGCAGAAGCTTTTATTTTTGCATGTTATATTTTAATGAATAAAAATAAACATCTACATGCTTTTGTTATTGGAGATGGAGCTGATAAAAATTTAATCACACATGAAGTAAACATTCTAAATAAAATGTTACAAAGAAATGCAATTCATGTAGTAGGTGCAAAATTTAACGTACTGCCTTATTATCAAAATGCAAATATTGTAGTTGGTACTGCAAGAGTGGCACTTGAGGCCATGAGTTGTGGCAAGCCAGTTATTGCAGTGGGGAATCATGGATATACCGGAATCATTAATCCTAAATCTATGAATGAGCAATGGAATATGTATTTTGGCGATCATGATTCAATAAAAAAAGCAGATCCCTTAACACTTGCAAAAGATTTAAATGAATTACTGCAAAATACCAAAGCATGTAAATCCTTAGAAAAATGGGGCAGAAGCTGGTGTGAAAAAAAATTTCATAGTGGACTTGTAGCAAAAGATATTTTTAATTTATACCAAGAAGTTTTATCTGAAAAAGAAGTAGAAAATACACATAAAGAAAATATGTATAATAATATAGAAATAGATATACAGACAAAAGAAAGTCCTCTTTTAGAAAAAACTTTTTCCGTAATCAGTACAATTCCTGATGACATTGAATTTACTCCAGAAATAAATGAAATAGCATTTGGTTCCAATAATGCAGTTGTACGATACTGCAACAATTGTATCAATGGTAAATTTGATATTACCATACCTTTTACTATAATATTGAAAGATAAAAAAGATTCTAGTAAAACACTAACTGTACCTGATTTGCTCCATCTTGAATTAAATGGCTATAACTGTAATAATTGCATCCACAAACAAGATTGTGAATGTGAAGAAATGGTAAATATTAAAGATAAATGCGGAATGAAAATAGAAACTGAAATAAATAATAATCCTATTATTGATCAGTATAACCAGAATATTAAATTTCAGGTCATTACCAGGATATACGTTAACCTATGCGATTCAGATATATTTGACTTGGGAACTGAAATCTATAGATCAAGTTCTATTATTGGTGGAGATGATAATTCCGATTATGATGACAACTCACTTATGGGAGGATATCCTCATAACAGACCTTAATAAAAAATAAGTAAACTATATGAGAAAGTTGGCAATGAACAGTTATTGTACATTGTCAACTTTTAGTATATCAACCCAAGCAGCAGCGCAGCATTTATAATTCCCAACACTCTCTAATAAATCAACTCTCCTGCTTTATAGCCATTAGGCAATTCCTCCTCGCTTAAAAATTTGAAATTGTCATCACGCAGTATTGGTAAAAATGCTTGGTATGGAATCTTGGAAAACTCACAGGCATAATTACTGGCTCCGAACCATTTACCCTCTTTGCTGCTCAAATTCAAATCTCTGACAAACTTCGTATAGTTTGAGCAGTCATGAACTGCTAAATCCCATTTTTCTTCATCGGCTATTTTCATGAATTTTAGGGTTAATTTCCTGCTCCAAATTGGGGATATATAGCCGAGCCTTGCAATATACATGTTTTCCCCATAATAGTTGTCTATGTTGTTCTCATTTAAATGCAATTCTGCACAATTTATAAAGTCAAGTTTTGTATCTAAGATTGCTTGCTTTTTCTTAAAAAATCCTTGGAAAAACTCAGGGGTCATTGGAGTTTCAATACCTACATTTTTAATATATTCTTTCGCTATTCCAATATTTTCAATAACCTTATCTGAACAATTAGAAGCACCTAGATTAAAACGTATCTCATCAAGACCTGCTTCCCCTAATGCTTTCAATGTCTCTTCCGTGGCTAAAGTACCATTTGTATATAGATGTTGATGAATCTTAGCATCACTAAATTTCTTTATAACTGAATAGTATTTTTCAATTTCCATAAATGGCTCTAAATAAACATATGCAACGCCAGTAGGTTTCTGGTGGATGGAAAGAAGTAAATCAATATCCTTCTCATAAAATTTTGTATCCCCAATTTCCCACATACCTTCGCCAATTGGGGGAATATCCTCTAGTTCCCCATAATTATAACAGAACTTACACTGTACATTACACTTGTTGGTTTTCCTAATTGCACCCAAACCAGTGCCCATCAGACAAGAAACACATCCCTTTGGAAATTTACTTTCATTTCCTACAAAAAAAGTTCTATTCTTCAAGGTTTTTAAGCCCCTAATTTCCGACATTAACTTATTATTTCTATCATCTATTGCTGCTTCAATTTGTGCAAAGGTAGCATAAATGATTTCTTGTTGTTTTGTCATAACTTCCTGGTCCTCTGGCAACATAGAAAAAAACTCAAACCATATCAATGCATCTTTTTTTGAAATTTTCATAATGTATCCTCCCCTAACTATTTGATAATACATGATTTCAACCATTGTTTCAAGTTTTTTTCATAGGCATCCCTGTGGTAGAATATCTAGATATTCTGCAGCTCCACATTCACCATTTCAATATCAAAACCCTTATACCACTGGCTATCTGCCCATTGTTTCATATGTTGGTATTCTTTATTCTCTGGATTACTGATAATTTTTATAAATTCCTGGAATCCACCCTCACCGCCTACATCTTCCGGTGGTGCATCGCCATGTCCATCTATACAATAGGCATAATTTTTATCATAATCAAAAATCATATCTTCTATTTGAATAATGTGTTCCCAGTTATCTCCATAGTCGTACCTATAATTTATTCTTTTATATTTGGGCAGATACTCTGATATTTTCACTCCATTTTCCAAAACCATAGGGATGTCAGTTTGATATTCAAAATTTTTCTCACTTCCTACAATATTAATAATTGGTTTAGTTTCATGGAAAATCATAAAATCATGTAGGTGGTAATCTTTCCAACCAAAGAGTTTTTGCATTACTTTGTGCAATTCTTCAAAAGTAAACTTCAGAGGAACGATAACGTTACGCCATATATCAAATTTTTCAAGTTTCATCTTTACTGACAATTTCAAAGCTTTGCACTTTATAATGGGAAGCTTGAATGTTTCATGCAATTGTTTATAGAACATTTCATCCGGATGCATGTAGCTATCTGAATAATCAATAAAAATAAATTTATTTGCATTTTGAGATACTAAGGGCTGTGCAATACCATCTTCAGAATAGCAATCATAAAAGATACCTGCTGCCTCACAACCTTTATTTAATCTTGCTACCAAAGTCCTATTTTGTGTTTTTGAGAAAACAATTTGCCCTGCTTCTTCCATGTATTTATCTATAACTTCATCATTAACTCCATCTGATAAAAAAGTTTCATGAATTCCTAAAAGGATAGTGCTTTCAATATTCCTGAAATCCTTTGCTTTTAACCCATAAAGAATTATATTATATCGGCTTGCATCATTTACAAGTACAACTGTTTTCCTTCTATTTACCATAATTACGTTAGCATGCCAAGAATATATAGGATTCTCTGTCACCAAAAGAGATGGTTTAATACCAAGTTCATCCTGCAATTTTTTTGTACAACTTATAATCAAAACATATCACCTCATTTCCCTCCAAGCAAAAAACAAGCCATTATCTGCACTAGCTTGTTTATATTTAATATGTTATATATGCTGGAACCTCTATTTTAAGCAAATTATATCATATGCAAATAACTTAAACAATGCATTATATAAAAAAGGCTGCAAAATGTTAAAAGCATTTGCAACCTTTTTATGTAAAGCATTATAAACTTTTATCTATTTCACAGCACTTTTTTGAGGGTTAGGTGTTTTTATCACATAAACAGAAAATACACAATCCTGGTTGGCTTCCAAAGCATGTGGAACTTGGAGCGGACTAACCACAATGTTCCCTGCCTCAACTATTTGTGTCTCTTCTCCAATTGTAATGCTTCCACTTCCTTCTATTACCTGAAAAAGAACATTTACCGGGGTCTTATGGGAAGGAACCTTTTCCCCTGGCTCCATAACCAAATTAACAATACCTATTTCCGGCATGTCTATAATAGGCTTGCCTTTTACACCCCAACCAGTCTTCTTGAATGGCAGCTCATTTACTTTAATCACTTTCATTACATATTCCTCCTATATATTTAATAATATTTATCCGATAACAACTAACCTAATATGCAGAAAATGCATATTGCTATATGATTGATAGCTTTATTATGGCATTAATATTATATGATTTCCTTGACGCAAATCAATTTTTCAGAAGTTCTGTGAATTTTGTGCATTGCCGAAAAAGTTTTTAGTTATTTATGTTTCGGGAACCAAGGAATACATCTGTTTACTCTAGACTTATATTCTCCATATTCCTCTCCGAATATTTTCTCCATGGGTTTTTCTTCTTTTTTCACCAGCAATGTCATAACTCCCCAATAAATAATAATTAGCGGAAGAAGAAACAGGTTATTTTTCCAAAAGATAAATCCCATAACAATAAAAGTGATTCCTGTATATAAAGGATTCCTCACCAATGCAAAAACACCTTTTGTAATTAGCTTATTGTTCCTTATATTTTTAAATAATTTGCCACTTTTCATAGTCTCTATGCATAAAAAAGCACCTAAAACAAGCATGATGCTACCAATAACCCACATTGTCATCCTTAGAGATTCAAAATAACCTCCCGATAAATATCCCGCCTTTGAAATATGAATGCCAACAGCTGCTAATAAAATAATGATTGTAACATAGCAGGGTCCAACGCCAAGGTATGACATCCTATTTCTATTTTGAATCTTATACATATCATCAATACCTTCCATCCTTTTGAAATAAATATTTTTTGAGAATCACTGGCTAGTTAAATCGATTGTAGCCCCTCTAAATCCAGAATTTTAATTTTTTTGTTTGAAATCTGTTTGATGTATCCCGTCTCTTCCAAATCAGCCAATTTTCTGCTGATTGTTTCCGGTGTTGTTCCCAAATATGAAGCCATATCTTTCTTGTTCATTGGTAATACAACCTCCATGGATTGTTTCTCATCATCCAAACACTCAACCAAAAACAGCGCTATCCTTGTTTCAACCTTCTCAGTGGCAAATCCTGTAGCCTGTTTTTCTGACTGCTCAAGTCTACTTGAAAACTCAGCCAATATCTTTATTGAAATAGAAGGATATTTCAATAAAAGTTGTTGCAACTTGGAACGCCTAATTGTGCAGACACTGGTTTCTTCTATTGCCTCTGCATATTCTTCATGCACAGTTTCGCTGAACAAAGCCAGTTCACCTGTAAAATCCCCAGGATGCAGAATCCTCAGCAGCTGTTCTTTTCCAGATTCAGAGAGCCTGTATATTTTAATTTTTCCCTTACTTACGATATAAAGTGAGTCTGATTTATCTCCTGCAGAATAAATATTTTCTCCTTTTTTGTAGGAAACCGGATATGTCACAGCCATAATTTCATCCATTTGTTCTTTTTCTAAGTGATTGAAAATCGGCACTAGAGATATACATGTTTCATGCCTTTCACCATGCTGGTGATAATGGATATGATCATAAGGCCCCTGTTTATAATCTTGCCTTTGAATTTTTCCTTTGTTTTTACTCATATAAAATCTCCTATTCCAAGCATACTTCTCCATGGAATTATTTTGCATTCACCTCACCATATTAATATCTATTATATCCATTTACAAATATTACTCAAGCACCTATATTCCCTAAAACGGAATATCGTAAATTTAGCTTGCCATAACCGTAGTAAATGAGCAAAATCTTACTCCTCAATATACTCAATTGCATTAACAGGACAAGCTTTGATCATATTCTGGAGTTTTTCCTTGTCAATTGTAGTTTTGTCATATGTTTTAATCATTGCCTTTCTCCCTTGTATTTCAAAAATCTCTGAATAATTTTTAGCGCATAAAGTGCATCCCATGCAAGCATCACGGTTTAAACTAAGCCCTGTCTTTGTTACTGTTTCACCCGGCAAATCCTCGTCTTTAAGCACTTTAGAAGCAATCCAAGAAAAAATAATTATTGCAATAACAGTTAGAATCCAACGAATAGCCATAAATTTAGGTCCCAAGAATTTAGTTTCATTTAAAAGCATTGGAACTTTAATTACTGCCCATGAACTTAAAATAATAATGATATTTCTAATAGATGCCCCTTTTTTATGCAGCATAACACACATTGGGAATGCGGCATAAATAGGACCTGCTGAAATACTGCCAACTACAAAAGCAAGGAACACTCCTTTAGCTTTTGCGTCTTTCCCTAAAAATTTCATAATCTTTTCTTTTGGCACCCACATATCTAAAAGTGCTGTAAGTACAAATATAACCGGCATAATCATTAACATTTCTTTTATATAATAGCCACTATTTTTAATTGATTCTATGCCCATAGGTGGTTTTATTATAAACATTATTATATATGCCAAAACAACTAAAAATAAGAATAAGTTCTCTTTTATTTTATTTATAACCGTCATATAATCACCCCCATCACCAGTGCGATAATTATTGCAGACAAAAAGCTAAACCCGTTACGGATAGCGGTAAACTTTGCCCCAAACTCTTTTTTCTCAAGTGGAAATGTCACCACACCAACCATTGTAAGAGTAGTCAAAAAAGCTACTGATGGCACTATGCCAACCCCTGCATTTACTAATGTTCCTACTAATGGAAAGGCAATAAATGCAGGAACTAATGTAATGGTTCCAAGTATGGCCGCTGAAACCGTTGCTAGTAAAACAGATTGCTTGCCAACAAAATTCGCAATTTCTGTGGGTGGTAGTAATGTTAAAATTAGTCCTATGGCAAAAATAATAGAAAATATGCTTGTTGCCATTCCTTTCCCCATACCAAAAGCCATTTTAAGTGCTTGCTTTGTTTTGGTTTTATCTTTTACCAATGAAACCCCAAGAAAAATCAAAGTACCAACCCAAATGGCCATCGTGAAAATATCCATGTATAAATCCTCCTATATATTCATTGAAATTATTTTAACACCATGTTTTGCAAACAAATAGACACATAAGTTTCTTTTTGTTATAATTAAAATAAAAAGGTGAATTTATGATTGAACATTTAAAAAATCTACCTCACCTTCAAGGTGTAGATTCAAAAATAATAGAAAATTTAGTTATGGACAAGCAAATTCTTCAGCGTTCATATAATAAAGGAATGACAGTACACGAACAATATACTGAATGTTATGGCATGGACATTGTTCTCTCGGGGAAATTAATAGCCTATTCCCTAGCATCAAATGGTTCTGAAACAATTGTATTTGAATTTAGTAAGCATAGTATTATTGGTGCAAATCTCTTATTTGGAGAGCAAAATAAATATCCCATGAATATTTATAGCATTACTGATTGTAGCATTTTCCACATTTCAAAAGCAGCAGTTAACGAACTACTGAAAGAATATAGTTTTGTTATGCAATTTGTGAGATCACTATCTTTAAACTCCCAGGGAATGAATAAAAAGATTGCTATGTATACTCAGAAATCTTTAAGAGAAAATTTAATAGATTATTTTGCTGCACTTTCTGTAGTCCAAAAATCTAAGACTATCATTTTACCTATTTCAAAAAAACAACTTGCTGACCATTTTGGCGTTCAAAGACCATCACTTTTCCGTGAATTAAAGCGAATGAAAGATGATGGATTAATAGAAGTTGATAATAGGAAAATTGCGCTTAATTTCCTTGATTAACAAAAAACACCCTATCAGGCTTGTTGAATTGAAAAGAATATCAGTTTGTGTCAAGTTCTAGTAGAATAATATTTACATTTCCTTACAAGTGCCTGACCCCCCATGTTTCTTTAAGGTTTTATATAAGCGTATCCTTCTGCTTGTTTATTTATAAGTTCTAAAACTCCAACAGGGACTATATCTACGCACTCCATTAAATCTTCTTTTTTTATACCATATGAGTTTAATGCATTATTACAAGCAACAAATTTAACTCCTTTACTATTCAGTTTTTTCATAACTGAAATCTCAGAATTTAAATCTACATTTATAGTATAAAGCTTAACTGCTTCTGAGTTAGCCATAACTTCAATATTACACTTTTCAACATCTACAGCATGTAATAAATTACTTACATTCTTTAATAATAGCTTCCATTTATTCAATTCATCTATATGGAATATAACTTTAATTTCTCCCATATCAATCACCTCTTTTCTATTTACTATTCTAGTATTCAACTTATACAATATTTTTATCACAACTGTTCATTTCTCTAAATCTAAAATACCTTTTAACTACATTATATCATTTTTATGACATAATTCTTATTTTTTTAAAAGATCCTTTGCGTTATAAGATTAAGTATGTATGACGGAGATAAAGGTACGTTTTCCTTAAAATTCAATGGTTACCATTCCACCGCCTTTAGCATGAAAATTCGCTATATCAATGGAACCACCATGCTGCCTTACAATGGAATCGGCAATAAATAAGCCCATGCCATAATGTGATTTCGAGCTGCGGCTGGAATCGCCCTGATAAAACTGCATTGCCGCTTTTTTCAAGTCTTCCGCAGAGAATCCCTTTCCGCTGTCCACAACGGTAAATCGAAATTTATGCTTTTCTGCCGATACAGAAAACTGAATCAATCCACCATCCGGGGAATAATCCACCGCATTGGATACAATATTCATAATTGCCCTTTGCATCAAGGAACTGTCCACATTGATAATCTCCGGCAAATCCTTTTCTTCAAACTCAGTTTTTAAGTGCTTTATTGAAACAAGCGCATGGATTTGACTATATAGTTCATCTAAAAAAGTTTTAGTATTGACCTTTTCCCGTTGAAGTAAATAGCCCACTTCCGCTTTGGATAGTTCAATCAACATCTGAACATACTGTTCCATTCCATCGGTGTTTTTCAAAATATAATGGGTAAACTCCCTCTGTTCTCCCGTTTGATCCGTATCATTTAACATTTCTGCGTTGCCTCGGACAACAGTAAGTGGTGTTTTTATATCATGGACCAAGGCTGAAATCTGCATTTTCCGCCTTTGCTCAATCTCCCATTGTGTTTCTAGTGAGAACTTTAACTCGGTTTTCATACTTTCTAAAGACCGCAGGGCTGCGTCTATTTCTTGTATGCCGCTATACTGAACTTCAAATTCAAGATCTTTATTCTGAATTTTCTCCGTAGCATTTTGCAGTGGGATCAGTTTACGACTGATCTTTCTGCCATAAAACCGGGAAAGCAAGATAATTTCAGCAAGGATAGCGGCAAGAATTGTCCAGAAAAGAACGATTTCCGGTGCGGGCAGATGTTCACGCAAGAATTCGGCAGAAAACTGGGACAAGGCTGAGTATTCAACAATACAGATCTCATTTTGTCGTTCAACAGGGAAATAGCATTGAGCATTTAAGCCTGTCATAAGCGATATACCTGAGGTTCTTCTTCCGCTTTGAATTACCTTCCATGCAGCATCAGCTTCGGATTTGGTCATGCTCCCTGACAAAAACTCTCCATTTTTGCTTACGACGGCATATTCGCAGGTTTCAGGAATCAAATCCGCACTTACGGTTTTTGCAGACACAATCTCAGTTTTTTTACTTTCAATATTATCTTCCACATCTCCCACAGAAATAAGAAAGCCTGTTTTCCATGAAGTAAAAAACAATCCTACGCCAATCAATACAATTAACAGGAAGCCCACAAAAAGAGCCAGTAAATACTGAACAAAAAATGTTCTAAGTTTGATATTTTTATTTCTCAGTCCCATTTGTATCCAATCCCCCATACAGTTGAAATGGTCGCCAGCTTATATAGGGCCAGCTTTGCCCGGATATTCTTTATATGAACAGCAATTGTAAAGCTGTCGCCTTCAGCATCGTAACCGCATACGGCATCGTAAATTTGTTCTTTAGTAAAAACCTGGCCACGATTTTTCACGAGGAATTCACAGATGCCATACTCAATTTTTGTAAAAGATAATCTCTGTTCATTTACCGATACTTCTTTTGCCGCAAGATTAAATTCCAAGCCTGATACAGCTAATATATTCCGCTTCTCACGAGTTTCCCTGCGCAGATGTGCATTTACTCTCGCACGTAATTCTCCGATGCCAAATGGCTTTTTTATATAATCATCGGCACCTAAACCTAGGCCGTACATCACATCAGCTTCCAGAGTTTTAGCAGTTATAAACAGAATCGGACAATCTACCAGGTTTCGCACCTTTTGGCAATAGGCAAAACCATCAATATCCGGCATCATAACATCCAGCAATAGTAGGTTAAACCGATTCAAGCTGCTTAGCTCCACCCTTTTAGGTGATTCAGCAATGGTTACAAGATGGCCGTCTTTTTGTAATGCATTTTTTACGAGAGCCAAAATATCCAGCTCATCATCAATGACAAGTATTTTAGACATAAGCGTTTACTCCCTTCTAATTTCACATTCCAAATAAATGCATCAATTTAATTATTCATAAGATTTTCTGCCTTCCCAGCTTTTGAACCAGAAAAGGCTTAGGATAAACGCAGCTACCGTTGCTAAAGTTGCCACGATTAAACATTTGTGTATTTCTTCATATCCAAATGTCGTTGATGGGTTGAGCCATGTGAAAACAAGATTGTCACAGAGACGTGCACTCCAGGCACAGGGAATGTAGTACCATTTTCCGTCTCCAAGTCCCGTCAAGGCCAAAGCGGAAATCAGGCTTTCCACCATTCCGATACCTATAGAAGTCCCCCTGCCATATCTGAGGCTGACAAACAGATGCAGAATATAGAGAAAAATGTTTCCAGCTATGAGCAGACCCCCTGCCTTGACATACATCATGGCTGGTATTGTCTGAAAGCCAACCGCAAACACCCCTATGGCAATTATAATTGATAAAATCCCAAGCAGAAGCAGGACTACCAGCTTGCTTGCGTATGCTGCCTCGCGTGATTTTACACCGCACAGCATTGTCTGAAAACTTCCGGCCTGTCCTTCCTGCTCCGCCGCTTTGCCTGTGATCAGGCCAAGCATTAACGGAAATGCAACACCCATCACCTCAAGATACCCGCTGATTTTTGCCTCTGCCTTCCAAGAGGACATTGAATAATAGGCGATAAACAGGATGGCTGCGGTCAAAGGAATCAATGCGTGTATCCACAGCATGGATGTATGCCTGAATTTATAAAAATCGGAACGAATACAACGTATGAAAGTAAGCATATTACTTTGCCTCCTGTCTCTGAAACCAGTTGGCAGTCACAGCCAGCAGTAGAACAAATAGAGTAATGGACAAAACAATACCCACTGGAAGAACACTAGGGTTCAGTAGAGCATTCCACTGTGAAGCCATGGTACCGTTTGGCAGGATACCGAGTACCGGACACATCAGCCGCGTGGCCCAGCTATATGGGCAAGCCCACCAGAAGTCTTTTGTTGCTGCGAAAATACCCAGCACAATCCCCATACCTAGGTTTATAATCACCGCCGCCATGAGACCGAATTTCTTTGAAAGAAACAGACAAAATGGAATCTGCCAGAGCGAGACAACAATTAGAATCAGTGTTGCTACTGCCATCTGTGTGATGGAGATGGTGGCTGCAGGGTTAATCAAAAACTTTCCTAAAATCATCCCTACAAGGTGCAGCATACAGGCAACCAAAACATACACAGCAAGCAGAAAAACTTTGGAAATCCAGATTTTTTGAAGCGGAACCGGAAGTGCAAAAACTGTCCGGTAATGCAGCTTTCTTTCTTCTATCTGGTTAACCAGCGCTGTGGCAAGGGTAATAAAACCTGGCAGGATGATGGCATACCACCAATTATAGCCATTTTGTACAAGGTACATGCCGGAAATACTTGCAAGTAGCACCATGAGCAGCGGTGCAATTAAAACCAGCTTCTTTGCAAAGGTTCTTCGGCATTTTAGATTTTCTGCTTTAATATAATCCATCATGTTAATCACCTGCCTTTTTGCTGTTTGCAACTACCTGCATAAACAGCGATTCCAAATCTTCTCCGGGGTTTATTTTAGCTTCGTAACCTAATATCCCATTGCTGATAATGCCGATATGATCAGCAATCAGTTCCACTTCAGAAAGAATGTGGCTTGACAGGATCACCGTGATTCCTTGTTCGGGAAAAGACCTGATGAGCCCTCTTAGATCCTGAATGCCGATTGGGTCTAGACCGTTGGTGGGTTCATCCAGGATAAGCAACTTCGGATGATTCAGTAATGCCATTGCAATGCCAAGACGCTGCTTCATTCCCATAGAAAACTGTCCAGCACATTTTTTCCCGGTATTGGTCAAATCAACAATTTTCAGGACCTGGTCCATTCGGCCATCTGGTAACCCCAAAAGAAGCGTGCGTACCTTCAGATTTTCCATTGCGGTGAGATTCTCATAAAGCGGGGGAGCTTCAATCAGAGCACCTATATCTGTAAGGTCCTTCCGGCTCCATGGGTGCCCTTCAAATATTATTTTCCCCGAAGTGGGATGGAGCATCCCAGTAATCATCTTTAAGGTGGTGGATTTTCCTGCTCCGTTGGGCCCCAGTAAACCATAAATGGAATTTTCCATTATAGACAGTGATATGTTGTTGACTGCAGGTTGTTTTTTAAAGTCTTTGCATAAGTCTTTTGTTTGTAAAATATACGAATTCATAAACATCTTCCTTCCTTTTGTTTAATACTTACTATAAGGAAGAAATTTAAAGAATCTTTAAAGAAATCCAAATTATTTTTCGCCTGGAAAAATGGGACAACCTACACCCATGCGATCTCAACAGGCTAAAACCCATAACAAAAATCTGTCGCACTAATTTTAGTGCGACAGCTCCTCGTTTAATATATTGATATAGATCCAATTTAGGGTATCCACTTTCGTTTAGACTTTTAGTCCGTATCTCTAAACAAATATTTTTCAAGAGTTTTTACTGATATTTTTCCGTCTTGAACATCCTGAAGAGTTTCATTTGCTGCTTCTTCACCAAATTCATCATAAATGCTGGAATAATCCTCCGCTCTTTTTGTTGTCATTATTGTTGCTTTTTGAGTTTAATCGTTGTAGTCGTACCCATAGCAGAAGCCCCGTAGCTTAATACGCCGTTTTGGTATGTCATAGTTTTAGTATCATCACTCGAAGCGAGCAAAGCACCTTCAGTTTTACTATGGTCATTTTTCAAGGTCCATGAATAAGGTTCATCAGCAGCTGTTGGGGCGACAAAAGAACCCGCCCAATAAAGTGATTTTGTGTTGCCGTTATCACTTACCCAGTAGATTGTAATCGTGTCACCACTTATTGTTGCAACTTGATAAGAAAAAGTGCAAGCTAAATTGTATCGTTTTCGTAGTGATTATATCATATACTCGGCAATTTGAATACGGCTTAAGGATAGAAATTTGTGTCAAGTTAAAGTGGACAATTTATTTTTTAAATTTTTCAAAATATGATTCGCTAAAACTTGACTTCTTATTTTATTTGGACTATCATAACTTATTATCAATTTGGTGCTATATGCTATTTTGTGTTAGAATATAGCATAATATAATAATAATTAAGTTTGATATAGATAAGGGGGAAAATGGCTTTATAAGCTGTGTTATATGAAACAAATTTTGCATTTAGGTTTGGATGTAGGGTCAACAACTGTTAAATTTGTGGTTTTAGACAATAATGCTGAAATACTTTACAGCAAATATCAGAGACATTTCTCAGATATAAAAAATACTATTTTTAAACTTATCTGTGAAGGATATAATAAGTTTAAAGATAGCAAAGTTACAGTAATGGTAACAGGCTCCGGAGGGCTTTCTGTAAATAAATGGTTACATATACCATTTATACAGGAAGTTACTGCTTGTGTTAGTTCCATTGAAAAATTTATACCTAATACAGATGTTGCAATTGAACTCGGAGGAGAAGATGCTAAGATAACTTATTTAAGCGGAACCATGGAGCAGAGGATGAATGGTTCATGTGCAGGGGGAACGGGATCTTTCATAGATCAAATGGCATCCCTTCTTCAGACTGATGCTTCAGGATTAAATGAACTTTCAAAAGGACATGAGGTTATATATCCTATTGCCTCACGCTGCGGTGTTTTTGCAAAAACAGATATTCAGGCATTATTAAACCAAGGAGCTGACAAACATGATATTGCAGCTTCAGTATTTCAATCAGTTGTAAATCAAACAATAAGTGGACTTGCCTGTGGAAGACCAATAAAAGGAGAAGTTGCATTTTTAGGAGGTCCATTAAGTTTTTTATCTGAACTCAGAAAAAGGTTTATAAAAACACTAAAATTAAGAGATAATGATGTAATATTCCCTAAGAATTCCGAATTATTTGTTGCTATAGGGGCTGCAATTGCTTCAAAAGATACAGATGTCATCTCATTTGAGGACTTGAAGCAAAGAATTACAGGCTTAAATTCTTTACCAGATTGTGAAGTAGAAAAGCTAAGGCCTTTATTTTTAAACCAAGAAGAGCTAAATGAATTCAGAAAAAGGCATGAAAGCCATAAAGTAAAAAGAGGAGAGATATCAACTTATCATGGAAAATGCTTTTTAGGCATTGATGCAGGCTCCACAACTACAAAAGCAGTTTTAATTGACCAAAAAGGTACAATGCTTTACTCATATTATGGAAGCAACAAAGGTAACCCATTGGCACTTACTGTTGAAATACTAAAGGAAGTATATGCTGTTTTGCCAAAAGATACAAAAATAGTTAATTCTGCTGTTACAGGTTATGGAGAGGAACTCATTAAAGCAGCACTTCATATAGACATAGGAGAGGTTGAAACTATAGCTCACTATAGAGCTGCAGAGTTTTTTCTTCCTGGTGTAAATTTTATACTTGACATTGGTGGTCAAGATATGAAATGCATGAGAGTAAAAGATGGCGTTATAAATAGTATACTTTTGAATGAAGCATGCTCATCAGGTTGTGGTTCGTTTTTGGAAACATTTGCACATTCATTAAATATGGAAGTAGAAGATTTTCTTAATGCAGGACTCACAGCGGACAACCCTGTTGACCTTGGCTCAAGATGCACTGTTTTTATGAATTCAAAAGTTAAACAGTCTCAAAAAGAAGGGGCAACAATTGGTGATATATCTGCAGGGCTTTCATATTCTGTTATAAAAAATGCACTGCTTAAAGTTATAAAGCTACGAAATCCCGATGAAATTGGAGATAATGTAATTGTACAAGGAGGAACTTTCTACAGTGATTCAGTGCTTAGGAGTTTTGAACTTATATCTGGCAAGGAAGCAGTAAGGCCAGATATTGCAGGGCTCATGGGTGCATTAGGTGCTGCACTGATTGCTAAGGAAAATTATAGCGAAGGGTATGAAACAACCCTTATTGATACGAATGGATTAGATTCCTTTACATGTAAAACATCAATGAGAAGATGCGGAGGATGCACAAATAACTGTCTGCTTACAATAAGCAACTTCCCTAATGGAGAAAAATATACTACCGGAAACAGATGCGAAAAAGGCATAGGTCTTAATGAAAAGAAAGAAAATATACCTAACCTTTATGATTACAAATATAAAAGAATTTTTGGGTATAAGCCTTTGAGTATTAAAGAGTCTGAAAGAGGGACAGTAGGAATACCAAGAGCGCTGAATATGTACGAAAATTATCCATTCTGGTTTACATTTTTTACTAAGCTTAAGTTCAGAGTGGAATTATCGGCACCATCATCAAGGGCTTTGTATGAAAGTGGAATAGGAACTATTCCCTCAGAATCAGTATGTTATCCTGGCAAGATGGTGCATGGGCATATAATGGATCTTATAGGCAAAGGAATAAAATTTATATTTTATCCCTGCATATTTTATGAAAAGAAAGAACAGCAGGATGCCAATAATCATTTAAATTGTCCTGTTGTCATATCATATGCTGAAGTTATAAAAAACAATATGGGTGAACTTAATGAAAATGGAGTTAACTTTGTGAATCCTTTTCTTTCTTTCGATGATAAGGAAAACCTGGAAAAAAGGCTCTATGATATACTAAAAAAAGATTTTCATGTCTCAAGAAATGAGATAAACGAGGCTACTAATTGTGCATGGCAAGAAAAGGAAAACGCAAAGCAGGATATAAGAGACAAGGGAGAGGAAGTTTTAAAATATTTAAAGGAAACTGGGAAAAAAGGCATAGTACTTGCAGGTCATCCATATCATATTGATCCTGAAATAAATCACGGAATTCCTAACTTAATTACTTCACTGGGTATGGCGGTTTTAACAGAGGATTCTGTAGCTCATTTAGGAAAGGTTGAAAGACCTTTAAGAGTGCTTGATCAATGGACATACCATGCAAGACTGTATGCTGCTGCCAGCTTTGTAGCAGAACAAAAGAATATTGAGCTTGTTCAATTAGATTCATTTGGATGTGGATTGGATGCTGTAACTACAGATCAAGTACAGGAGATACTTGAGAACTATGGTAAAATTTATACCTCACTTAAAATTGATGAAGTTAGTAATTTAGGAGCTGTAAAAATTAGATTGCGTTCTTTAAAAGCTGCTATGGAAGAAAGAGATAAAGACAACTTTAAGCCTAAGAAGAAGGGTTCAATGGCAAAAAAGGTTGTTTTTACTAAGGAAATGAGAGAAAAACATACTATCCTTGCTCCTCAAATGGCTCCTATACACTTTCAGTTTATACAAGAAGCTATGAACTCATGCGGCTACAACTTTGAAATACTCCCATCTGTTGACAGAAAAGCAATAGATGAAGGACTTAAATATGTAAATAATGATGCCTGCTATCCGTCAATAATTGTTGTTGGTCAGATTATTTCTGCACTAAAATCAGGTAAGTACGATTTAAATAATACCTCAGTAATTATGACGCAGACAGGAGGAGTTTGCAGGGCTTCAAATTATATAGGTTTCTTGAGAAAGGCTTTAAAAGATGCAGGCTTTGGAAATGTGCCTGTAATATCTGTAAATCCTGCAGGATTAGAGAGTAATCCAGGTTTTACATATTCAATGGATATGGTCAAAAAATGTATGATTGCACTTTTATACGGTGAACTCCTTATGCAGGTAGTATACCATGTAAGACCTTATGAGAAGATAAAGGGTTCTACAAATAAATTATATGAAAAATGGGTAGAAAAATGCAAGGAATCCGTAAGAAGTGGTGATAAGGGCTTATTTAAGAAAAATATAAAAGAAATAATATACGATTTTGATAACCTTGAAATTAATGATATTAAAAAGCCTAAAGTAGGACTTGTAGGAGAGATTCTTGTAAAGTTCCATCCAATTGCAAATAACAATATCGTTGATTTACTTGAAAAAGAAGGTGCTGAAGTTGTTGTACCTGATTTAACAGGTTTTCTTGAATACTGCGCATATAATGAAAAATTTAAGCACAAATATCTTTCAGTGAAAAGGCTGAATAAAACAATAGGTGATCTTGCAATACTTTATATAGAATTTTTTAGAAGAAATCTAAAAAGTTTACTTAAAAAGAGTAAAAAATTTGAGCCTCCAACAACAATAATGCATCTTGCTAAAATTTCTTCTCCCGTTTTGTCACTGGGAAACCAAGCTGGTGAAGGATGGCTTCTTACAGCTGAAATGATAGAGCTTATGGAAAGCGGCGTTAATAATATTATATGTATGCAGCCATTTGCATGCCTGCCTAATCACATAACAGGCAAGGGCATGTTAAAGACACTTAAAGCTAGGTATCCGCAATCAAACATTACTGCTATAGATTATGACCCGGGTTCCAGCGAGGTAAACCAGCTGAATAGAATAAAGCTTATGCTTTCAACAGCATTTAAAAATTTGTATAAAGAAGAATAGGACGAGAAAAACTTTTCTGCTGATAATTAAAACAGCATTGTTCCACATATAAACCATTCACATCTATGGTTACGGTAGATGTGAATGAATAAAACTGAAAACAAACAAGGCACTCTACAAAATATAGATTTAGAGTGCCTAACCCCTTTCAATGTATAAATTTTGATACAATCCATCCTATAACCAACAACCATAAGACTACAATTGGTATTGCATAGTACCACTTTTTAGGCTTTCCATCTTTCCACATATTTTCTGCTTCTATTTTACATTCCTTCATTATTTCATCTGGAATAAATTTTATAGCTAAAGCTGCCAACAAGGGAAGAATGATAAGATCATCTAGATATCCTAACACAGGTATAAAATCTGGAACCACATCAATGGGTGATAACGCATATCCTACAGTTATCACCGCAAAAATTTTAGCAATTATCGGTGTGTCTTTTCTCTTTATTGCGATGAAAAGGGCTGGAATGTATATTTTTATTTCATTTGCTTTCTCCTTAAGATTCATCCTATCGTACCCCTTAATTAATTTTTTATCTCTGGGGTTACTCTATCTTACATTTCTTTACAAGTGCCTGACCCCTTCATACAAACATCTGTTGTAGTAATGATTTCTTTTGTTCTTTCAAGTGATTTAACTTACGTTGATTAAGGATGATAAGGTTGTCGAGTTGTTGAAAAAACTCTCCGATCTGAATTTGCTCTTCTTCTTTCGGCAACGATATTTCTAAATTTCCAATTTGCTCTAAAGATAAATTTGGTTGTGCACCTATCGTAGGATTTTTCTTAATATAAACACTTACTGCTTTACCCTTAAGGTATGTCGTAATGTAATTCAGGCAACCATTTTTAAGTCTAATAATTGCTAATGCTTGATTAGTATTAGCAGGCAAAACATCTTTATTTACAATGGCTACACGACCTAAAGTACCAGCTATAGAAAAAAGAATATCATTTTCTTGTAGCTGTGAACGCTTCAAATATCCCTCGTGTTCTTCCTTTGTTATTTTTGCTGTTGATATTATTTCTCCGGAGGATGGATCAACATTCTCGATTTTAATAAAGTTAATGTTTCCATTGCCTGATTTATCTAACGGAGTTGTACCTTTTGTTATTAATGACGAGAGTTCTCTCAATTTACGCTGTTCCCAAGGGTCAGTAAATCCTGGGAAACGAAGTTCTGGAAAATCTTCTCCATTTTTCGGGAACATTTTTTGTAACAAACTTTTCTTCCTATCTTGCAAATGATTTAACTTACGCTGATGAAGGGTGATAAGGTTACCGAACTTAATAAAATAGTCTCCAATTTTTTTCTGCTCTTCATATTTAGGAAATTTAAATGGCAATGTTGCAAAATCGCTATAGCTAATACTTCTTCCATCTCTAATTCCATATGTAATTAATTCCAATCTTTTTATAAAAGATTCTGAACTAAAAATGTATTTCCAGAAGTTATCATAATGATTGCTTTTATCAACAAAATCTATTACGGTATAAGCTGGAGATGTGATTCCTTCTATATTTGAATGAGCAAAACCTCCTTGAAAAGAACGTAAATGAATTACAAATTGTCCAGGCATTACCCTTTTATATCCAACTTCATTTTCTTTATTATGAGAAATATTAATTCCTGAGTCATCCCTTTTTATCATTCCCAATTCTTGGCTTGCAGAAAGTACAGGAAGTTCCGGATGATTTTTATCAGCTACAGTAAAAAAAATATCACCAGCCTTACGCCGTTCCCAAGGGTCAGTAAATCCTGGAAACCTTATTTTAGGTACATTCGCTTTGTTTTTATCCATTTTATCTCCTATCTTAACTGTCAATTCATAGTCAACAATTTAATAATTAATTTTAAAGTATCATTAGATATAATTTAGATTTCAGCGGTTTTCCATAGCATCACCTTGAATTATTCATTTCTTCTATAGATTTATGAATCTCCTCTATTATATAATTTTCTAAAGAACCTATTATTTCAATTGATGTAAATACTATTCTGTTTTTATACCTTCCACTTTCAGCTTTGGATGGTTGTTCTAATATAAATTCATTTCCCTCTAATTCTTGGTTTTCAATATTACTTAGTATATATCTTTTTTTACCATTAAGCTTTAATCTAAATAAAATGTTAAAATAGCATATGTCTGTATAAACTCCAGTATGTCTCATTTTTAGGGGTTCTATATCTACATTATTACTTTCTAAAATATTCTTTATTTTATTATAAACTTCTGATTCTATATCACTTTCAATATTAATATTATTTGTTTTATTTAAACAGTTAGAAACTGTCACTTTCTCAAAATCCTCTGTTTCTGCCCTAATAGAATCATCCTTTAATAAATTTAACATTATTTTGTATGGTTCTTTTTCCTTTTCTTCTGGAGATAATTTATTTAGGTATGTTTCACATTTTAAATAATCATTTTTAACATACATAAGCATAGCCCTATTCCATCTATAAGCATTCCAGTAACTTTTTTTACTCATTAATATCATACCTATAATATCTAATACAATTCCAAATATAAGTAATGCTGATATAGATGTTCCTAAAATTATTAAAAACAATCCTAAATAAACACAATAAGCAGGTTTATTTTTAGCACTTGTATCTACACCTAATGTATTTTCTAATTCTAATATTTTATTTCCTGACCGAGCAACACTATTACTATTATTACTTCTTTTATAATTTTGTTTTTTAGTTGATTTATTACTGCTAGCGACTCTTACTATATCATTAACTCCAAATGTTGTTTTATTGTATACTTTATTATACGCAGCCTTCTTAGGATCCTTTACCCAACCCATACCCTTTTTACCATACCCCGGTATAACAGCTTTTTTAACTGATCTCTTCGCTTTTCCAATTGTCCTGGCTTTAACTGATTTTTTTAGGCTTGGTTTTCTCATACCAACTTTCATACAATCACCTCATATTAATAGTATAATACTTTTGGAAAATCCTTTGAGCTTTAAGCCGTAAGGGTTTTCTTTTCCCCTTTAAATTGGTTTCACCTCAAAATTTTATATTGCACGAAAATACACGAAAATATATAAAATATATAAAATATGTTATTACCCCCGGGGTAAGCTTCCGCTACCACTTGCTAATTTCTACAAAGTATTTTACATTTCCTTACAAGTGCCTGACCCCTTATATATGCGTTTTAATTCCTTAACATCTTTTATTGTAATACTTTTTGCGTTATATTCAATCAACCCTTTTGACCGCATTTTATTTAGCTCACGTGATAGCGATGGACGCTGGATTCCAAATTTTTCAGCCAATTCTTTTTTGGATAGCCTCAAAAAAATAGTTGTGTTTTTTTGGATGCTATACTCACATAGCAAAAATTCAATAATGCATTTTCTAATGGTCTTAGTTGATAGTGCCTTAATCTTACCACTAAGAATTAGTGTTTTATCGGAAAGAGATTCAAGAAAATTTTGCAAAAAACCATCATTAATCCGGCATAAGTATAGAATCGGTTGCTTACTTAAATATAAAATTTCAGTATGACATTTAGTAACAATTGTAAATGGATAAGCATTGTTTCGTGAAAACAATAAATTTTCTCCTATAGAATTCCCAGCAGTAAAATCACATATAACAGACATATCACCGTTTGCATCAATTTTTTGAATTTGAATATGTCCGTTTAAGACAATGTCAAGACCTGTACAACATTCCCCTTGAAAGTGAACAATGGCATTAGAAGAATATGCAGTTATATTGGCAGGATATTTTTTAAATATTTCATGGAGTTCTTCATAAGTTAAGCCATTAAAAAGTTTTGTGGTAACCAATAATTTTATGATATGATCAAGTTTTGACATTTTTCCCTCCAGATAGTAACCATGGTTACTTTTTTTTTATAAATTTTATTGTAGTATATAAATTAAAATAAAGCAAGGAGGATCATTAAAATGAACGACATGCAACATAAGCAAATTGAATCAGTGAATTCTATATTAAACAAAGAATTTCCTCATATGCCTATGTCTTATTTTTTGACTGTATGGCAAGAGTATTGGAATAAAAAAACTAATCCAGATATTCCAAATATTGTTGTTATGGATATGGGTATACCAGATATTTATATACGTGCCTTGGAATTAAACACGCATTATATTTTTGGGGGATCATATCAAGAAAATTCTGTTACACAGGAAATATTCCCTCAAATTTCTGATCCTATCGTTAAGTCAGCATTTAGTTTATTGGTTTCTGAATATAATCCTCAACAAAAACAGTTAACAGTGGTTATGCCTGTACACAATATCACTGCACGCAAAGCCTTATCTTTTTTGTCAGAAGCTGGATTTAACGTTCTTTCTGCAGAGCAAAACATATTTCTTTCAAAAGAAATTTCTGATGAATTTATTGATGAACAAAATGAAATATGGTACACACTGCAACAGACTGTTCAAAAAGCAGTTGCTCCGAAAAAGTTGTTACAATATGCTGAGGCAATAAATGGCGCATATCATGCATTAGTAAAACTAGAAGAATCAAACTGTCCTACATTTCTTACTAGTTTCATTCGCCAGACTTATTATATGGTGTCTGATCTTGAAAAATGGAGTATGGAGGTTAGGCATATAGCAGAAAAATCATCACCCAAAACTGAAAACCAATCGCTGCTTCTTACCGGATCGCCAATTTTGTTTCCAAACACAAAACTGCTTTCCATCCTTCAAAGTTTGGGTCTTGAAAAATATCAAAACCATTGTGCTGTTCCAAGACCATGTATTTATGATGATTTATTAAATTCAAAAGATATGCATATAAACTCATTATATAGCAAATTACATGAAATTCATTATTGGGCAGTTAATCAAGATATAAGTCATAGCTTTATTGTTAATGCAGATGAAATAAAACACAGCAGTGGAGTTATTTATCATTTATTAAAAGGGCAGTTATCCTATGCTTATGAGGCAGAGCAAATAGAAAAAATATGTATTGATAATGGCATTCCCTTTGTTTTAATAGAAACTGATTATACGGACGCTGATACTGAACAAATAAGAATAAGACTTGAGGCTTTTACGGAACTTATTATGCAGTCATCCGCAAGTTAACACAAGATAGAAAGGAGTATTTATATGTATCATCAGTTAAAACAAGTAAATTTACGCTTAAATATTTACGTAAGGAAGCATTTATCACCCAAGGCAATAAGGCACTTGAAGACTGCTGCTTTGGTAATTGTTCTATTGACTTTGATTGCTTTTATATCAAGTCATGGAGTTGGAAGCAAAAATGCCATGTCCCCACATGCAAAGGCAGGGCATTCAATTTTCTCAATATTAAGCGTTACAGCAATTGCAGCATTAACTGCTTTTACTATGTACCTTTTATATCGAAGAAAAATAAAAGCAATTCAAGAGTTGCCTATATTAAGACAGGAGGAAAAAGATGAAAAATAACAAAATCACATTATTTCGCATACTGTGCTTACTGGTTGCTACTCTTTTTTTCATGTTTTTGATTAAGGGATTCAGCATAGTTCTTCTCTTAGTAAGCCTTACTTTAGCCTTGCTGTTTGGGCGTTTATGGTGCGGTTATATCTGTCCATTAGGTTTTTATCAGGAACTTTTATCTCGTTTCAGAAAGAGATTCCGCCTACCATCTATGCACCTTTCACAAAAGGCAAAATGTGCTTTAAAGCCAGTAAAATATATAGTATTAGTGGGATTTATCCTAAGTGTAGTGGTATGGGGAGTAAGACCCATTATTTATCTTCGTCCTGATCTTGCCATAGCTAGCCCCAATCTTAAAATATGGACTACTGTTGTTATAGGAATTATCACGGGAATTTGCTTTTTTAATGAACGCTTTTTTTGCAAAATTTGCCCCCTTGGTACTTTAAGAGGATTTGCAAATAAAATCAGCATTGGAAAAATCAAAAAGAAAGGAGCAGCATGTACCTATTGCCGCGCTTGCTACGAGAATTGTCCTATGGATATTAAAGAAATCTTTGATGACAGAAGCAAAACGGATTTTGTTCATGCCGATTGTATATACTGTATGAAATGTATTGAAGCCTGTCCCGAACCAGATGTGCTTTCCTATACAGTAGTGGGCAAAAAAATTTTATCATCAAAAAGAGAGATTAAATAAGGAGGTGCTGATATGAATGAAAAAGCAATAGAAAGATTTAAGCGAAACGTAGTGCGTATTTCCAATGGTACATTAAATCAGCTAAATGATTCAAAACCCTTGCAGGAGATGGCTTACTTTACAAATATACTAAAAAATGCTTTTACAAACTTCTCTGAAAATCCAAACACCTATATAGGAAGTTACTGCGTTATGGTACCGAATGAGCTGATATATGCCTTTGGCTATACCCCCATGCGGTTATGCTCTGGACATAATATAGCAGCATTGTTTGGAGATGAATTGGTGCCAAGAGATGCATGTCCACTTATAAAAGCATCAGTTGGATTTCAATTTATGAACATTTTACCTATTTATAAGCAATGTAAAGCTGTAATTTTGCCACTTACATGTGATGGAAAAAAGAAGAGTGCTGCTATTTTGGCAAAAAAGTTGCCAGTCATTCCTCTGCCAATTTCTACAGATAAATCTGAGAAAGGATTTAAGGATGATTATAAAAACCTGATTGCCCTCACCAAATCATTATCCAGCTTTACAGGCAGAAAACTGGATAATCAAAAACTAGTGAAAGCTTGCAAAATGGTCCGAGATGCGCAAGATGAAGTTTATCTGCTGGCTAAATTGCTTGCTTCTGATAATCCACCATTAAAGGGCACTGAATTTTTGGCAATTGTCAATAGCTACAATTATGCCAATGTTGAAGAATGGACAGGGCAGCTAAAAAAACTAAATCAAGCATTGATTCGTAAAAAAGAATCTATGCCTATGGCAAAACGTAAAAAGATAAAAGTTTTTTTAGCCGGATCACCCATTACTTTCCCTAACTTTAAAATACCCTTTCTTCTTGAAGAACTTGGGGCGCATATTGTAGGTGATGAAACTTGTATGTCAGGAAGAATGCTTTATGATCCTGTTGTGCCAGACAATTACAGCACAGACGGTATTTTAAGAGCATTAGTGTCAAGATACATTTCAGCATGTACTTGTCCTGTCTTTGAGCAAATGGACGATGCCATGTTAAAATTAGAAGAAAGGTTGAAACAAACTAAAGCAGAAGGAATTGTCTACCATGTCCTTCGTGGATGTACTCCCTATGATTTTGAATTGTCAAAGGTAGAAGAATTAGGACAAAAGTATAATATCCCAGTTTTAAGGATAGAAACAGACTTTTCTTTGGAGGATTTAGAGCAGATCAAAATTAGATTGGAAGCATTTATAGAGATGCTTGAACAAAGGAGATAATAAAATGGATAATTATTTTTTGGGAATGGATGCAGGATCAACTTACTTAAAGGCGGCACTGATAAAGGATGAAAAAATCATCTCCACAGCCGTGCTGCCAACTGGAATAGACTGTGAAAAAACTGCGGAAACACTTATGAATCATATCTGCACGGAAGCAAATATCAATGAAAATCAAATTAAAACAATTACTGCTACTGGCTACAGCCGACGAAACATTGAAGTTGCTGATAGTACAATTTCTGAAATAACCGCCCATGCTAAAGGAGTAAAACTAACAGCCCCTTCTGGAATATGTCCTCGTCTTTTAATTGATATTGGAGGGCAGGATAGCAAAATCATAAGCCTCGATGCTCATGGACAAATTCTCAATTTTACAATGAATGATAAATGCGCCGCTGGCACCGGTAAATTTTTAGAAGTGGCTGCTGATCTATTGGAAACTTCAATTGATCAAATTGCTTCTCTTGCGGAGAAAAGTGAAAATCCATGTCAAATCAATAGCACTTGCGCAGTTTTTGCACAAACAGAAATAATTTCTCTTTTAGCGCAGAAAAAAAGTCGTAATGATATTTTGGCAGGAATGCATCGCTCCATGGCAAACCGTATAGCTAAACTTGCCAGAAAATACAAAACCAATGGAGATATTTTAATGACAGGCGGCGGTGCTAAAAATGAAGCCCTACGTTTAGCTCTGGAAGATGAGCTACTTTGTGATATCCATGAAGCAAATTATCCTCAATTTAATGGAGCTATCGGTGCTGCTTTAATTGGAAAGAAAAGATACGAAAAAAATAAATAAATATGTATGCTTATGCAGTAGCAGACGATCTGCCCACCATTGACCTTATATTTAAAGTGAATTATAATTATTTAATAAAATTAAATTTTGCACAACCAGAGCTGAATCAGCTTAGGATTAGAAAGGATGAAATAGATTGAAAATAGCAATTGTCACTGGTGCTTCTTCAGGAATAGGACGGGAATTCGTGCGCCAGATCGCCAGAAAAGAACATCTGGATGAAATATGGGTCATGGCCAGGAGGGAAAACAGGCTGAATGAACTGAAAAATGAAATAACCGAGACCATAATAAGACCGATTCCGCTGGATCTGATAAAAGAGGAAAGCATAAAATCTATTGCTGCTCTTCTAAAGGAAGAAAAACCGGATGTGCGCATCCTTGTCAACGCTTCCGGCTTTGGAAAATTTGGTACCTATAAAGACCTTTCTCTTCAGGAAATCAACAATATGATCGACCTGAACTGCAAGGCGGCCGTCAATCTTACAATGATTACCCTACCCCATATGAATAAGAACGCACGAATCATTGAAATCTGTTCGGCTTCAGCGTTTCAACCTTTGCCTGGGCTTAATATTTATGCCGCAACAAAGGCTTTTCTTTATCACTACTCACGAGCCCTCAGATGGGAACTCTTCCCACGCCGGATCAAGGTTACGGCCGTATGCCCCGATTGGGTGAAAACTGAGTTCTGTAAAGTGGCGGCAGATACGAAAAACGGGCATACCGTCAAGCATTTTCCCTTTGCAGTGGAACCCAAAAATGTTGTCGCCTGCGCACTGTTTGACAGCCACCTGGGATTGCCAGTGTCCACTTACTCTGTGGCTTTCATTCACCGGATTTGTGCAAAGTTCATTCCCCATGAAATCATTATCGCTATTTGGGAAGCCCTTCGCAGGATATAATGTATGACGGGGGACGATTCATAACATCTCCCTGGTACATTAGCACTTTCTTTGATTTTCTTTGTGAGGTCTTTAAGAGCAAAACTAAAAAAAGTCAACCTCATTCATAATCAAGACACTGCGCTCAGCACATTGCATAAATCTATATTATCAAATATAGAAAAGTTAAGAAAACATTGGTTCCAACATATCTAATTGAATTGTTAAAATATTTACATAACGCTTCAAAGTCACCTTTATAATTAGCACAAAATATTGCAAACTTATGTTCCTCTATTTAATAGATTTCTGTTTCAAGTCCAATATACTCAATTCATAAATTCAAATCATTCCGTTTCACCATACCTTCTTGTCTTATCATATCCGACTTTCACGTCACAGGCATACTTTAAAGGAAAACTTCACCTTCATTCAGATTTTCAGTTTCTCTGATAGATACTTCTAATAGCTCGTTAACATCATTCATGCTGTCCTCTCCTTATCAAATAACAATATCAACAACATTGTTAATAAGATTATATATACATTACCAACTTTAGTCAATTTACAAAAGAAAAACTGCCAACTAAAAGAATCTATCTCTCGATTGGCGGTCGGTCATCAATATTATCTCCTTCTGCAATTGATATTAATAAGATAATAAAGTATACTATAAATAATTTTGATAAATAAAAAACAAAGTAATATAAAATGAAAGGAGGACGTAGTAGACAATATTTTGTGTATAAGTAGTAATAAATATTGTATTTATGTCATTTATATATTTGCTAAACAGTCTACTACTAAAAATAAATCATATCATGGATGATATATTAAATCTTCAACAGGCTTGCAGTTTTTTAGGTGTAAGCGAAAGAACAATAATAAAACTTTTAAAGGAAGAACATATACCTGCAAGAAAGATTGGGAGAGAATGGCGCTTTAGTAAAAATGCACTTATTGAATGGATATCATCAGGGGATTCCTATACATACAATAACCGTGAGGATCCATATGCCATATACGAAGATAGTACTGGAAACTTAAAGGAATTAATGAATACTATATCAACAAAACTTGCTAAATTAAATGAAACTAATGATATAAGGACAATAGTAGATGGCATTAATGATAGCATAACCATACCAGATAATCTGAGATTGTCTGTTAGCTATAAACAAAAGGGAGATTTAGAGAGGCTATCCTTTAAGCTTTGCTGGCCTCTAAGAGATGATTTTAAAATAAACCCATAGATAGCAAAAAACTAAAATGGGGTTAATATTAACCCCAAGTCAATTTCTCAAGCTCAATATGGCTCTTGTACCAATCATCCATCTCTAGCAATTCCTCTGGTGAGCCTACATTTTTAATGCTGCCATTTTCTAAAATAACTACTCTATCACTTACAACCATAGAGGATAAACGATGGGAAATGGACAATATAGTATGAGAGTAACTTGCTTTTTTAAGTACAGATACAATCCTCTCTTCTGTAATAGAGTCAAGATTTGATGTAATCTCATCTAAAAGTAGTATAGGAGGATTTAATACAATTGCCCTTGCTATTGCTAAAAGCTGCTTTTGGCCCTGAGAAAAAAGTGAATCATGCACAACAATAGTATCTAAACCATTCTCTAAAGACTCCACATACTCTTTAAGGCCTACAAAGTCTACTGCATTTTCTATATCCTCCCTTTTAATACTATTATCCTTAAGGCTTATTTGCTCTGCTACAGTTCCATTTATAATAGAAATACCTTGATCTACATACCCAAATATTTTACGTTTTTTTGAATTTGGTACATCATAAACATCAACACCATTTATGGTTATACTTCCCGAAGACGGCTTAATGAGTCCCATAACAAGCTTAAATAATGTGGTTTTGCCAACGCCAGTCCTTCCGATAAAGGCAACCTTTTCATTCTTCTTTATATCAAGATTTATATTTTTAAGTACATAGTCATCTTCCTCATACTTGAAGAAAACATTATTAAAAGCTAGCATAACATCTTTATCTGATTTCATTATATCTCCTACAATCAGGCTATTATCCTTTATGCCATCTTCTGGTTCATTATAAAAATCGTTTACCCTATATATACCAGATATTGCCCGCTGTATGTTTTGAAGCTCCATACCTAAGTTGTCAATTGGTGAGAATAGGTTGGATATTAATTCAATTGATGCTGCAACCATACCAGGGGATATACCCAAATAGTTTAATTCTTTAGATGATAATACCACAATGAATCCAATAATTATTGCCTTAGTTATCTGTACTATTGGAGAATATATAGAATCATAAAAATTAACCTTCTCTATGGTTTTATAGTTATCTAGCAAGTAATTAGTATAGTTTTTTTCCATATATTCTTCCTTGCTATAGGATTTAATCATCTGTATATTTTTTAAGCTTTCAGAAATGTGGTTATTTACCCTGCCTACTAATACCCTATTTTGGATTTGGGCCTTAAGCATCCTCCCTTGGAAAAACCTCGTGATGCCATATATAATTGGAAGCAATAGCAATGTTATAATACCTAGGCTACTGCTAAACATCCAAATTGAGATGACTATTCCAATAATCTTAAAGCAATCAACCATCATTCCAATAATACCATCTGTAAATAAAGAATTAATAGCGTCCACATCATTGGTAAACCTTGATACAATTGCACCTGAGCCATTCGATGAGAAAAATAGTGTATTTATATTCTCAAGCTTTCCCATCATGTCATATCGTATTTCCTTTGTAATCTTTTGACCTAAAATCGTAAGTATTACCTCTTTTAAAAACTCAAATACGCCTATGAACAAAAGTGCTCCCATATAAGCAAAAGCTAATGCAAGCAGCTTGTTATTATTGCTGCTATGGCTATTTTGTGCAAGCATATTGTCTATTATATATCTTAAAATATGAGGAGGAATTAAACTTGTAATAACAGCACCTAAAACAGCAAAGGCTAGTAATATAACCATCCCTATATTTTTCTTAAAGACCTTAATCATTGACTTTTTAACTAGATTATTATCTTTGTCCATTACTATTCCTCCTCTCCCATATGCTGTAGGTTAAATATTGTAGCATAAATATCAGAGTTTTTTAGAAGCTCCTTATGTGTGCCATACTCTGCTGTTTTATCTTCTTTAAGGAGTATAACTTTATCAATCTTTTCAAAAATAGCTAAACGATGAGATATTATAATTATTAGACTTCTTTTATAATTGTTTCTTAGATTCTCTATTATTTTCTCCTCTGTTTTCATATCAACTGCTGAAAATGGATCGTCTAATATTATTATCTTATTTTTATTAATAAGCGCCCTTGCAAGGGCTATTCTTGACTGCTGACCACCGCTTAACTTTACTCCGTTATTTCCAACTAGAGTATTTTCTCCGTGGCTCATTTTATCTAAATCAGTGTCAAAGCAAACATCCTTTATAACATCACTAATATCTTGTCCACAGCCAAGGGTTATATTGTTATAGATAGTATCTGAAAGCAGCTGGGGATTATGACCTAAATATGAAATCATCTGACTCCTTTCATATTCTGTGTAATCCATCAATTCCTTGCCATCTATCTTAATACTTCCTAAATAAGGGTAAATGCCAAGCAAAGATAGGCCAAGAGTTGATTTACCAGATGCAATAGGACCAGTAATTCCTACTATCTCTCCACTATTAGCTTCAAAACTTACATTTTCAATTATACTATCCTTATTTTCGCCATAGGAGAAGGATAGATTCCTTACTAAAAGATTTGTATCTTTTAAGTTTATATTAGTGTCAGTGTCTTTAGATTTATATTCCAAAAGATAAGGTTCTATTCTCTTAAAGGAAACCTGGGACTTTTGAACAGAATTAAACAACTTAGCTACCTTACTAGCCTTATAGGCCATGGCAGTAAACATAGTTATGTAAGTTGAAAAAATTCCTACCGTCCATACTCCTTTGTTTACATTTTGCCCTCCAAGATAAATAACTATAATAACTCCTAGCATTGCTATAACATTATATATAGGCTGCATGGAATTTTCCAAAATATTCGCTTTAATAGCCTTGTTCTGCAAACCCTCCAAATCCTCTTTGTATTTCTCCCTATTTTGAGACTCCACTCCATTTACACGATAAAGCATAGAATTTTCAACTATGTCATAGGTAACACCTGCAACCTCACTGCTCTTTTTGCGGAAAGCAGTAGAATACCTATATATACGCCCTTTCAATTTCTCTGCAATTATCATTGCCACAGGAATGAAAATTATAGATAGGGCAGTTATCTTAGCGTCATAGACAAATAAAGATATTATATATGAGATCATAAGTACGCCAGTATCAAAAATTTCTGTAGTAAACTTTCTCATACCCTCAACGCATAAATCTACATCAGATACCATCCTGGTCATTAGATTGCCTACATCTTCCTTGTCAAGTTCTGCCGCATCTTTATGCATTATGCTATTATAAATCATAAAACGCATTGTAGCACTTGTACTATTTGCAAAACGCCTTATATAAAAACGCTTGAAGTATCTCAGAATCTGAATAGATGCAATAACTAAAACATATATGACTGCAAGTTTTAATGTAGAATATAGACTGTACCCATATGCAATAGAGTCAATTAACTTTCCTTGGTAAATAGGTCCTAGCACTGTTCCGCCATTACAAGATATCCCAAAGATTATAATCAGCACTACAGTAAGCTTTTCCTTCTTCCAATAATTAATAATCTTATTTGGATGCTCCATAGGCTCAATCTTAAACTTTACCACAATATTCCCCCCATTCAAAATCTTAAAATTCTCTAACAAATATAGCTAAGTTTACTACCTCTGCTATTACACTATAAATAATACAACTATTTGCACTTATAGTCAATCATATCAATACTATCTTCATTTAAATTAGTACCATATTCTTTTAGTTGATTAAAAATTGAGCAGTTACTCAATACTACATTAAAGTAAAGCTCCCAGCCCAGGAATGGCATAAATCTTTGATGATACCAAATTAAGTCAATCAACAAAGTGAAAAACACCAGCAAAGAATATTTTACATTTCCTTACAAGTGCCTGACCCCCTTATGCAAACATCTGTTGTAGTAATGATTTCTTTTGTTCTTTTAAGTGATTTAACTTACGTTGATTAAGGGTGATAAGATTATCGAGTTGTTCAAAAAACTGTCCAATTTTCAATTGTTCACCTATACTAGGAACATCTATAATGGTTTCTCTGATTGTCTTTAATCCTAGATTCTTAATTGTGGTACCAGTTAAATTATTAAAAAAATACTCGTGTATAGCAGACGTTTGTAAGTAATAATAAATATATTTTTTATTAAAATCTCTTATTTTTATAAACGCGGTACTCTTTCCCAACATGATTTTTTCGCCTGAATACCAAGCTAAATTACCAATTGTCCCATTTATAGACATTAATATGGTATTACAATCTAATGTTTTATCATCATCAGATTGTTCTATATAAGATACCCGTTTTGTCTCCTCAGTAATTTCAATGTTTCCATTTACTAAATTGTTTCCATTTATAAAATAAACATCGCCAGTATCTTTAAATTCTGGTGTTCCATGCAATCCATCACCTATTTTTGATGTACCATCTGATAACTTACGCTGTTCCCAAGGATCAGTAAATCCTGGGAAACGAAGTTCTGGAAAATCTTCACTATTTTTCGGAAACATTTTTTGTAACAAACTTTTCTTCCTATCTTGCAAACGATTTAACTTACACTGATGAAGGGTGATAAGGTTATCTAACTGTGCAAAAAATTCACCAATTTTAGTTTGCTCCTCAAAACTTGGTAGTTTCAAAATAAACTTTCTTACATTCTCCATACTTAATGCTGGTTGAGATGACGTAGCTATTAGTGGGAATATAACTTCATCATAATATGTTTTATTCCCCATCATTTGAATGATGAACTGTGGGTCGATTTCTTTTCTTAGTCTGATTCTTGCAACATTAGGAGCTAAATAGTATTTATTATCTTCAGGTATTATAGCTAATTCGCCAACAGTTCCAACATAAGTAAATAGAATATCATTCTTAAACAACTTACTTCGATTTAGTTTAGAAAAATCGCTTTGATCAATATATTTCACATCATCTAGTATTATTTTCCCACCTTTTACATTCAATCCTCGCAATGCAATTATCGTTCCTTCGTCAGAATAAGTCACATATTCAGTAAACTCAAAACCTGCAAGTTTAGTTACATCTGAAATATCCCCCAACTTATGCTGTTTCCAAGGGTCAGTGAATCCTGGAAACCTTATTTTAGGTACATTTGCTTTGCTTTTATCCATTTTATCTCCTATCTTAACCGTCAATTCATAGTCAACAGTTCAATAATTAATTTTAAAGTGTCATTAATATCATACCTATAATATCTAATATAATTCCAAATGTTGTTTTATTATATACTTTATTATACGCAGCCTTCTTAGGATCCTTTACCCAACCCATACCCTTTTTACCATGCCCTAGCTTTTTTAACTCATCTCTTCGCTTTCCCAATTGCCCTAATTGCCCTGGCTTTAACTGATTTTTTTAGACTTGGTTTTCTCATACCAATTTTCATACAATCACCTCATTCATAATAATTTTGGGTATAAAAAGAGCTGAGGTTTTCCTCTCAGCTCTGATTTTTTGTTTAATTTTTGTTATATCTATAATTCCGCCACCCCACGGGGATTGCAGGATACATATATAATGTTCTGGTGCGTTGAATTTTATAACATAATCTAGAGCCGCTAGGTGCACTCCTGATCTTGGAGGACCTAGTATTATTAGATCTGGCTTTTTATCAATGGTTCCTATTTATATTATTTTTCTATTTTTTCAACTCTTAAATCACGATATTTCTTTCCGATAGTATTTCCGTTTTTACTTTCCATAATAGATGTATACAACATAGAAACAATAATAAATATAATAAGTAATACTGATCCTTTATATTCGCTCACAATTTTAAGCCCTAAAAGCTTTAATATTACTCTATTAAAAATTAAAAGTCCTACTAATGAAATACCTGTTACAACAATAGTATCAATTAAAATAGCCATAAAGCTATTTTTAAATGAAACCCCTTTAGTTTCTTTCTTATGTGCTTCTTCTATACTATCTGAATTTTCTCCTGCAGCCTTTAAATTTTCCTTTGCTATATTATTTTCAACTTCTTCGTTCTTTATTTCATGATTTTCTTCTGACATGTAAAATTCCTCCATTCTTTTATAATGCATAATCCATATAAATATTATTATGCAATAGTATTTAGATAATGTAAATACATTGACTAATATAAATTTAAGTATTAGAATATAAACCGTGCAAAAAATCCTTCAATTATATATAGGAATTAGATATATATATTTTTATTGTTTGTTTCCAGTTTATTCACATATTGTTATAATGAAATACATAACTTTATCATATACTTTTTAATGTTAGGTTAAGGTTAGTTTAATTTTTTACATAGAATGAGAGTATTTTTTGGGGGGCAATTATCAAATGAGTAAAATTTCAAGTAAAATATTGAATTATTTAGATATTATATTTTTTATAGTGTTTATCAGCATAAAGCTTTTGTGTTTTGGAGGACAAATTGAAACAGGATATTTTTCATATAAAAATCTTTTTTCTCCTGTATTTGCTTCAGTTATAATTTTAGCCTCTTTGGCTTTTTTATTTAATACAAAGGGTAGAAGAAAGTTTCTTTTTATATGCAATTTAATTATAAGTTTGTTTATTATTATTGATTTAAATTATTTTAGGTATTTTAAAGATGTTATTTCCATACCTGCAATTATTAACGGTCTTCTATTAGGGCCTGTGAAATCTAGTATTGAAAACTTATTCAAAGCAACTGATTTGCTTTATGTTTTAGACTTGGTTGTATTCTCTATACTACGCAAACATTCTAAATATGGTAAAAGGTATAGTAAAAAATATAGCAAAAAGGTTAATTTACCTTTTTCACAAAGATTAGTTCCTTTTTTATGCTTATTTATTTTAGGAGCATCAATGAATACTGTTAGTTTTATTAAGCTTTCAAAAGAACAGCCTAGATTGATTAGTACTATGTATAATAAAGTATATATAGCCAAAAACTTAGGGGATTTAAATTATCACTATCTGGATATTTTTAATTTCTTGAGTAATTCCATAAGTAAAAAAGCCCCTGTATCAGCACAGGCTCAAGAGGAAGTAAAGGGCTTTCTGCAAACTAATTCAGAAAAGCCTACAGAAAACTTAAAAGGTGCAGGAGTGGGAAAAAATTTAATAGTAATTCAGGTGGAAGCCCTTCAAGCTTTTCCAATAAATCGGAAGGTTAATGGAGTGGAAATCACACCAAATTTAAATAAATGGATTAAAAAAAGTGCGTATTTTAATAATTATTTTTATCAAACTGCTGCTGGCGGAACCTCTGATGCTGAGTTTTTATCAAATAACTCTCTTTATCCAACAGATTCAGGTTCAGTAACCTATATGTATACAGGAAATGAATTTAATGCATTGCCAAAAGCTATGGTAAATGAAGGCTATACCACTGCTGCTTTTCATGGCTACAGAGAAAGCTTTTGGAATAGAAATATAATGTATCCTAAATATGGCTTCCAAAATTTCTATGGCGAAAAAAGCTATAATATTGACGAAAAAATTGGGCTAGGTTTAAGTGATAAATCCTTTTTTAATCAAGCTTTTGAAAAAATAAAGGCATTGCCACAGCCATATTATTCCTTTATGGTTACCTTGTCCAGTCATTTCCCTTATGATGATGTTACAAAATATGGGGATTTTAATGTAGAAGATTTAGATGGCACACTAGTTGGAAATTATTTAAAAGCTATACATTATACAGATGAACAGTTGGGTATGTTTTTGGATAAATTGGATAAGGAAGGAATAACCAAGAATTCCATAATTGTTGTATATGGTGATCATTATGCCATCCCAAAGAAAAATGATAAAGAATTAGCAAAATTTTTAGGCACCAATGGTTTTACAGACCTTCAGTGGATGGAATTACAAAAGGTTCCTATGTTAATCCATTTTCCTAATGATAAGCATAGTGGAACTTACCCAATATATGGCGGTCAAATAGACCTTTACCCTACTTTAGCTAATATGTTTAATCTTCCATCTTCAAATATGATGGGAAAGGATTTATTTAATTCAAAACAAGGAAAAGTAATATTTAGAAATGGTTCCTTTAGTGATGGAAATATGTTTTATCTTTCCCCTCAGAATACCTATTATGATATAAAGACAGGACAGGCGATACAGGAAAATGACAATTTAAAAAATGCAAAAGAAGCCACTATAAATCAGCTAGAATACTCGGATTTAATTCTTAAGCATAATTTAATAAAGAAATTCAATGAAAACTAAAAAATAGTCGGTGGACTGCAGTCTACCGACTATTTTTTTATAGCATAATCAATTCATATAACATTTTTACAGCAACTAAAAGAGACATGGTAACAAATATTGGTTTTATGAACTTGGCCCCTTCTTTTAGTGCAAGTTTTGTTCCAACAATAGCTCCAAATACCATGAATATGGACATTGGAATACCCATTAGGTAATATATCTTACCTTTTATTGCAAAAAGAATTAAGGAAGTAAAATTACTGGTAAGGTTCATTGCTTTTGCATTTCCACTGGCTCTTACAAAATCAAATCCATATATTTTGATAAGGCCAAAGATTAAAAATGAACCAACTCCTGGTCCAAAGAAGCCATCATAAAATCCCATTGCAAAAGCAAATATGCCACCTAATATCAATGTCTTTTTAGTAGTGCCTTCAAAATTATCCTCCAGCCCTATAGTCTTTGAGAAAAGGCTATAAATTCCAACTCCTAATAATAACACCAAAACTATTGGCTTTAATACATTGGAATCAATAAGTAATACCGTTGTAACCCCAGTACATGCTCCTAAGAAAGTAAAAGGTAATAATACTTTTAAAATATCCTTGTCTACTTTTCCAGATTGAGCAAATTTAGCAGTACTTACAATAGAACCACATGTAGCTGAAAACTTATTTGTACCTAATGTAAAATGAGGTGGAAATCCTACAAGAAAATATGCAGGTAAACTTATCAACCCACCTCCGCCGGCAATAGAATCTACAAATGATGCTAAAAATCCTGCTGCACATAGAAAGAGAATCTTGTACACAATTGGGATGTTAGCTAACACGAAAAGCCCTCCTTAAATAGCATTTTTAATTAAAATAATTTTTAGTATATTATATTTTCTAATAATTCTATTATAGCATGAGGCTCCTGCTTTTCATATAGAAAAGGCGAAAATATGGATATTTAATGCAAAAAAAGAAGTATTCCTCATTAAGAAAGAATACTTCACTTATATAAATTATTTTGCTAATTCATATATTGCGTGAGCATATATTTTTGCATTCATTATCAAATCTTCAATTTCTATATATTCATTTACCTGATGGTCTAAATCAGGCTTTCCTGGGAAAATTGGTCCATAGGCCACTATATTAGGCATTTCCTTGGCATAAGTTCCTCCTCCAATAGCAAGTGGTTCCTTTTTCTCACCTGTCTGTTCTGTATATACTTTTAATAAAGTTTTAATTAATTCATGATCCTTTGGAAAATACAAAGGTGCCATGTGGTCCATATCTTCTATTCTCATACCTGTACCTTCTAAAGTTTTTTCAAAAGGTTTTATCATGTCTTCAAAGGTGTAGGTTACAGGATATCTTAAATTTAATCCCAAGGAAACTTTATCTTCTGTCATATCAATGGTACCCACATTAAAAGATAGCTTTCCTGATTCTTCATCTTCTAGAGCTACTCCAAAGGATTCTCCATGACATTCAAAACCAACATGTTTATTGAAGAAATCTAGAAATTCATGTATATCCGTGCCTTCCATTGGTAAAGATGCCAAGAATAAAAACATTTGCATTATAGCATTTATTCCAAGTTCCGGTAAACTTCCATGGGTAGAAACTCCTATAGACTTTATCACTACCATATCGCTTTTTATGTGAGCTGTTAAATTAAAATCATTATGCAACTTAAATTTTTCTAAAGCCTTTATTATGCAGTCCTTTTCTTTAGCCCATATTCCTGCTTCACAATAATCAGGAACCATATTAACTCTTTGTCCACCCTTTATATACTTTATACATATATCTTCTGTGGATATATTCTTTAAGTCCTTTACTACATTAAAAGAAGTTATCCCTTTTTCTGCATATATAAGCGGGTATTCTGCATCTGGAGTAAATCCTGCTATTGGTGGTTTTTCTCTTTCTAAATAATATTCCATTTCCTTAGAACCAGTTTCTTCATTGGTTCCAAATATTATTCTTACTTTCTTAGATAAAGGTAAATTTAAATCTTTTATAGCTTTTAGTCCATATAATGCTGCCATTATAGGTCCTTTATCATCTAGAGCACCTCTGCCATATATCTTGCCCTCATGTATTTCCGCTGCATAAGGCGGATATTTCCAGCCATCGCCCTCTGGTACAATATCTAAATGTCCCAATATACCTATATAGTCTTCCCCTTCCCCATATTCTGCGTATCCTACATATCCATCTAAATTCTTAGTGTTAAACCCTAATCTTCTAGAAATTTTTAGTGCACATTCTAAAGCTTTAGATACGCCCTCTCCAAAAGGCATATCTTCTTTTTCTTCTTCCCCAACACTTTTTATTCTCATAATTTCCTGAGTTGATTCTATTATCTCCTCTTTTAATTCGTTAATTTTCCTATTTAATTTCATTTCTCTACCTCCAGTGAAAGTATTTAAGCCCTGCTCCAGATGTCTTATACGATAATATTATTAATTATATTATACATTGATTATGTCATAGTGTCAGCATCATTTATAAAATTTGTTTTAATTTACTGTAATATTATTCCAAGCCATTATAAAAATATACATAAAAAAGGAGCAGATAAGTTCAATGGATTCTTTCTAACCTGCTCCTTTTATATATTTATTCTATAACTGAGTCCATGCCTAATAATTTAGATATTTAGTGCCATTAATTTTTCTAATTCCAAGCCCCGGTTCATCATTTAGTGTGATTTTATATTCATTGAAAATTGCTCCCCCCTCTACAGGGTCTTCACTGCATAAAACCGGACCATCTAAATCTATCTTTGTAATAATGCTCTTAGCCGCTGCCAAATGCACTGCTGCATTTACACTTACCTTAGCTTCCAGCATACACCCTATCATACATTCCACACCATATATTTCCGCCAAGGAACATATTTTAAGTGCATTGTGCAAGCCTCCTGTTTTCATAAGCTTTATATTTATAAGATCTGCTGCCCTTCTTTGAAGTATAGTTAAAGCATCCTCTGGTGAAAATACACTTTCATCTGCTAACACTGGTATGGAAACATTATCTGTTACAAATTTTAATCCTTCTATATCATGGGCTGCTACAGGTTGCTCAACAAATTCAATCTGCAAACCCTCATCTTCCATCTTTCTTAAAGTTTGAACAGCTTCTTTAGGTTTCCAGCCTTGATTGGCATCTATTCTAAGTTTTACATCATATCCTACTGCCTTTCTTATAGCTTTCATTCTTTCTATATCCAATAAAGCATTCTTTCCAACTTTTATTTTTAAGGTTGTATATCCTCTTTTAATAGCATCTAAACTGTCCTTTGCCATTTCTTCAGGATCATTTACGCTTATAGTTATATCTGTGGTTATTTCTTTCCTATAACCCCCTAATAATTTGTATAGAGGGGCATTATATAGTTGTCCATAAAGATCATGTAAAGCAATATCTATGGCGGCCTTAGCACTAGTATTTTTTATTAATGATTTATCTAGTTTTATCATTATTTCTTCAAAATTTTCTATATCCATACCAATTATATTTTTCTTTATATGTTCTTCTATGGCCCCTATTATAGCTCCCTTGGTATCCCCAGTAATAACTCCAGTAGGTGGAGCTTCCCCAAAGCCTATATTTCCTGTGTCTGTATGCACTTCCACAATTATATCTTCCACACTATTTACTGTCCTTAAGGCAGTTTTAAAAGGTGTTTTTAATGGAACAGAAATTTGTCCTATTTTAATATCTGTAATTTTCATATATATTACCTCCTGTTTAATTAAATTTCTAAATTAAAATAAAAAACCAGCAAAAGCATACTATTTCCTGCTTTTACTGGCTTTTACTTACTCCGATATAAACAAGCATTTTTATATCTTATTAAATAAAACAGTAATTCTAAAAATATCTTTCTTTTATTTCATTATATTTTTTAACTGCGTCCTTATAGGCTACTATTATTGCCCTTTGAGAGGAACCATGATATCTTCTTTTAATTTCTTCTTCGAGTTTCAAATCAAACTCTATGAGGCTTCTCCCAATAAATAGACTCTTAATAAATTCATCAGTAGTTCTTATAGTGGCAGAGCAGCTTAAATCTACTATGGTATCATTCTTCATTTCCACCACAAATCCTATGAAAAATGAATTAAATCTATTGGTAATTGCATTGTCTGTATTGGTTTTTGAATTACCCACTACATATACTGTATCATCATTGTACATAAGTACCACCCCTGTAGTTATTATATAATGATGCAGCTTATTTGTCTATTCTGAACTCCTTGGCTATTACTTTAGATATATAAAATTATAATATGGATAATATTTTTCCTACTAGGAGTCCTCCCCCCGAACCAACTATATATCCCATAAGAGCCATTAAGACTCCTATTGGCACCAATGCTTCACTATAAGATGCAGCAAGAATAGGTGCTGAAGCTACTCCTCCTATGTTTGCTAAACTTGCAACTCCACAAGTAAATAAATCCAGCTTAAATACTTTAGCAGCTAAAGTTAATAATAAAGCATGTATTCCAAGAATTACGAAACCTGCAGCAATATATAATGGCGCCTTTGTAAGCTCTGAAAAGTTAGCTCTTGATGCAATAAGGGCAACTATTGTGTATAGCATTATATTGGAAAGCGGGGATGATCCAGGAATCTTTGCCACTGGTGTCATTGCAAATAATATTCCTAATAAAGTGGCTATAAGTACTGTCCAAGTGCTTCCTTGGAAAAATTGAGATTTTGGCATTAATCCTCCAAGGTAAATAGAAATTGCTGCTACAAATAAACTCAATCCTAATAATACTATTAAGTCTGCAAACTCTATTTCTTTCCTCATGGATTCATTGTCTTGATTCAACTTTTCTCCTATTTCATCTATTAATTTTGTATCAGATTTTGTCCATTTATTAAACTTTGGCGCAAAGGATACCAGCCATAGTAAAAACATTACCCAAATGGAATAGTTTATAGAATCCATAAGAAGTGTATAACCAAGCTTTGAATCTGGAAGATTTAAGGCACTCTGCACAGCTACCATATTAGCAGTACCACCTATCCAGCTTCCGCAAAGTGCCGCAAATGCTTTCCATGTATCTGCTTCAAAAAAGCCTTTAAATAATGCATATGTAACTATAAAACCTATCATAATACTTATGGTAGCTGAGAAAAAACCTATGAGCATCTTAGGACCTAATTTTAAGATTTTCCTCATATCACATCTTAAAAGCATTAGAAATATCATAGCAGGTAATAAATTATCCTTTAATCCTTTATAAACAGCTGTTATTTCTTCATTGTTCTGCCAAACTCCAAAGGTAGAAAGTAACATTGCACCAAAATAAAGAAGAACAATTGCTGGAACATAATTAAAAAATTTTGACTTAGATTTTTTCTCTGCTAATACTAACATACTAGCAAAGAAGATAAGAAACGCCACGTAAGTAAAGCCTCTTGTAATCATATAGTTTCCCCCTTTTTTATATTATACGGCCCTTTCTTATTAATAATTATAAGGAAGAGCTTTTATATGCTAGTAATAAAAATTATTTAGCCAATTCATAAATAGCCGCTGCCATGATTTGAACATTTTTTATTAATGAATCTATTTCTATATATTCATCTGGTTTATGTTCTACCATAGGCTCACCTTTGAATATTGGTCCAAAGGCAACTATATTCTTCATAGCTTTGGCATAGGTTCCACCACCTATGGATATAAGCTCAGCCTTTTCTCCCATCTTTTCCTCATATACCTTCTGCAATTTTTTTATAAATTCTGTGTCTGGAGATACATAAAGACTCTTTTTATGTCTTAAATAAATCTCCTCCATTTTCCCTAAATCCATTTTTTCCTTAAATATATCTTTAAAATCTTCATAACCTTTAGTAACAGGATATCTCATATTTATTTCTATATTTATTTCATGATTATTGCCCAAAATAGTTCCTAGATTAAAAATAAATTCCCCTGATATTTCATCTTCTAAATAGATGCCTAAATTTTTGCCATGCAAATCTAATCCTATATATTTATTCATAAAGTCTATAAATTCTTTAGTATCTCCTTTAAAATCCAACTTGCCTAAGAATAATAAAAGATGAGAAATAGAATTTTTACCCTTATCTGGAGTACTGCCATGAGCTGAAATTCCATAGGATTTTATTATTAAAGAATCTTCTTTTTCTTCTACTTTTATTTCTTCTACTTTATCTGCTAACTTCTTTATTATGTCAAATTTATCTTTTGGTAAGGAAATTACAGCTTCTGCATAATCTGGCACCACATTTGGAGCAATTCCCCCTCTTATGGATTCTAGTATTATATCCCCTTGCGGTGCTAATTTCCTTTTATATTTACAGGTTACAATTCCCTTTTCTCCATTTATTATTGGATATTCAGCGTCAGGAGTGAATCCTCCCACTGGAATTTCTTCACCCTTCTCTACATAATGCTTTACACATTTGCTTCCTGTTTCCTCATTTAATCCAAATATTATTCTAACCCTTCTTTTTAAAGGCATATTTAAATCCTTTACAGCTTTCAATGCATATAATGCCCCTATAGTTGGTCCCTTATCATCAGTGGTCCCCCTTCCATATATCTTTCCATTATGAATTTCAGCAGCATAGGGAGAGTATTTCCATCCATCACCTTCTGGCACTACGTCTAAGTGTCCTAGTACCGCTATCATTTCATCTCCCTCACCATATTCTGCATAACCTATCATATTATCCACATTAACTGTTTTAAAACCTAAGGATTTTGAAAGCTCTAAACAATTTTCTAAAGCTCTATGTACTCCCTCTCCAAATGGCATTCCATCTTTTGCCTTATCTTCTACGCTTTTTATCCTTACGACTTCCTGCACACTTTTTATAATTTCTTCTTTCATACTAAGTATTTTTTCATCTAGCATAATATCACCCCTATTAATTAGTATTTACAACAATCCAATACTACCATATTTTAATTAACTAAATAAAAAAAGCCCAATAAATGAATGTTATCATCTACTGGGCTTTGTTTACGTTACAATGCTTTAGGCACCTAAATAAACAGAGTAGTAAAATTAAGAACCCTTATATAACTTTTATAGTTATTATTATATTATATAATTCAGGAAAACTCAATATATATTTTTAATCTTCTGAAAACATTTCCTGTAATTTGTATTTCACAATGTTCATTGATATTAATTCTCTTAAATGTTATATTGATTTAGTAAACAATTAATAGTTAGTTGATTTAAAGGATGTGGTATTTTGGAACTTACAAAGATAAAAGGAAACACTTATTATATAAATGCCCCTACTAATATAGGAGTATATGTGTTTAAAAATAAAAATTGTATTTTAATAGATACAGGTATAAATAATTCTGCAGCAAAAAAAATAGATGAGGTTTTAATTGAAAATGGGCTTCATCCAAAATATATTGTAAACACCCACAGTCATTTAGACCACTGTGGCGGAAATATATATTTTCAAAATAATTATCCTGGATGTTTAATCTATACTTCCTACATGGAAAAGTTATTCATGGAAAATGTGGAACTATACCCTTCCATGCTCTGCGGTTCAATACCTTTAAAGGGTTTAGATAGAATAAATAAGCCCTTCAATGTAGATTTTATTTTAGAATATGGTATAAATAAAATAAATGATGAAAAGTTTCATGTTATTTCATTGAAAGGTCATACTGGAGAACAGATTGGTTTTATCACTCAGGAAAAGGTTTGTTTTTTAGGAGATTCCATATTTAGCAGTGAAATAATAGATAAATATTCTCTTCCATACTTATACAATATAGAAGACAGTATAGAAACTTTAAAAAGTATAAAAAATATAGATGCTGACTTCTTTGTACTAGGTCACAGTGATAATATAATTACAAAAGATGAAATAAACTCCTTAGTAGATAAGAACTTAAATAATATAGAAAATTACATAAACCAAATACTAGAACTGTTAGATCAGCCTTTAACCAAGGAAGATGTACTTCAAAATCTTGTTATATTAAATGATTTATCCATGAACTTTACTGAATATCATATAAATCTTTCAGCTGTATCTGCATTCATAAGCTATGTTTATAATAAAAATCTTATTAATTCCTCTATTGAAGACGGCAAACTATACTTCTTTAAAAAACAGTAAAAGAGGTAAGAGCTGAGAGGTAATAGTTTCGGTGAAAATTTAGCCTTGCTGAATTTTTTTCATAACTCTTAACTATTCATTCTTAACTCTTCACTAATTTAAAGCTCTACCTTAACAAATTTCCCATTATATAAAGCTCCTGCCCCCTTATTATAATATTGTATAACTCTTCCATTATACTTCTTTTCACTTCCAGAAAAAATATCTTTTATAACTCCTGTCTCTTTATTCTCTATATATACTTTTCCATTTTTGCATACATGAATATCCTGTTTTTTAGCAGGGTTGGTTATATTTACACTGTTCCAAAGCTTTTCATTTTTCTCTATATTCCCATAATATATTTTATCAATTTTATCCCCTTTCACATTTCCTAGATAGATATTGTCCTCCCCATCTACTCCTAGTAAACATAGGTTTTCTGCATCAGGAATTCTTAGTGAGTTTTCCCTATCAGTAATCCTAACTTTATCATATTTTAAATCTTCATAAATCATTCTATCATCTCTATTTAATATTTCCATATTGCCAATTTTTAAATAGCCTTTAAACTTTTCCATTTGGGACATGGTATTTAGTCTATATATGTTATATCTATTGTCATTTGTTTCAACTTTTATATAGGCAACCCCTGTTAAAGTTGAGTTTACTATATCTGTAATATTGTATTTATAGTTTGCTAAAGGTATTTTTATTTTATTATAGTGATTATCTAAAATCTGATTTTTTTCATTTTTGTCCCTATCATAGTAATATAATTTAATATAGCTTTCCCCATTTTCATTTTTTATTTTCTCACCTATGTACATTCTGTGTCTATCTGGTAACCAATTATAGTAATTTAATTCTCCTTCTGAGGAGGCGTCCACCTGCATCTTTTCTCCATTTAAAGTATTTATAGTTACTATATTGTTATCCTCTATATAAGAAAGGTATTTGCCATCATAGGACAGTTTTATATCCTTTGCATTTCCATCTACGGGTATTTCTAGATTTTTAATACTTTTTTCTTCATTTTCTTCAACCTTTTCTATTGTATAATCACTGTTTGGTTTTAAATAAACTTTATCCACATACAAAAGTCCCATTAATTCTATAGATAATGGTAATATACTCCATACTATAATTCTTTTTATAATTTTCACGGTAACACTCTCCTTAAGGTTCTACGTAGAAGGCTGTAGCCACTGTTCTTTCTCCATCTCTATTGCATGGATTATTGATTACATTTCCCTTATAATACATGGTAGAAGAAGAACCTCCATCTAAACTTCCAGCATTCCAAACTCCCTGTTTAAGTAAAATGTCCTGTACGTCTTTTAAATCTGCTCCCTCTTTAAATAACTTTCTTCCATCTATTACAAGAAAAACTACTGTGCCATCTTTTTTTTGACCTATAGCTGTTCTGGGCTGCAGTCCTTGTTCTCCGTAATCCTCTACAAGAGGTTGTCCATTCATTATTAAAGTTTTATTAAAAGATAGCGCCTCTTTTACATTAAGTTCTTTGAGCTGTTTTAAACTCTTTTTCCCTACGATTAACTCTCCTTTTTCATTAAAGGCCATCACATCTACTTTTTCATCTTCTTTAACATTTTTCCATACTACTTCACCTTTAGATATTACTATGCCCTCTGGATAGGCACCTGTACCTACCCATTCCTTTCCACTGGTATTTTGGTCATAAAAGCCTCCACCATTAATTGCCGCTGCTGCTTTATTTCCCTCAGCCATTTCACTAACTCTTTGCCCTTGTATGCCTATATTTTTTGTACATGCTACCTTAACCTTCTTAGGATTTTTTATTTCCAGCAGATATCCATCAAATCTATTCTTATGTATGTTATATCTTACAATACTGTTGTCTCTCATATTTCCAATTTTTATATCTTGAAAATTCTGCTCAATATTTTTTACCATTGAACCGCTATTATCTTTATTTAACACCTTATTTATATCCTTCTCATTTAAAAACAAAGTAGCTATATATTGATGTTTAAAGGTATACATAGCAGTTCCTACTAAGGTCTTTTTCACATTTTTAAATGGGCCGTAAAATACCAATAAGGGTGCTGTAATTCCTATAAATATTATTTGGTATAGTATAAAAACGCAAAATAGTTTTGGAGAAAACTTTTTCTTTTTCCTTCTTTCTGTCCTTCTTCCCATAGGGTAACACATCCTTTATCTAAAGTGAAAAATATAAATTTTATTATCTTTTTCTTCTTTTTCTTCATAAAAAGCTGCAATAAGCCTTTTATTATCCTCGCTCCAATTTAGTGTATAATATTTTATAAATAAATTCTTATATAGCATTACACTTTCACTTATACTATTTTTATATAGCTTAGCTGCATAAAGAATGTTGTTTCCATCCTTATCCTTTACCACATAGGCTATGCTTTTTTTATCATTAGAAAGCTTAAACAATACTATATCTCCATCTAAAAGTTTTTTTATCTCTTTAGTTTCTAGATTGTAATTATATAAGCCTTTTTCCCCCCAATATTTCCCGGAAAATATTAAATTATTATTATCTATGGCTTCTATTCTTTTTATATTTCCTTTTAAAACTAAATTAGCTTCATAAGGTTTGTCTAAATTTACATTATAAATATAACTGCTAAAATCCTCATCTGATTTAAAGCCTTGAATAAATATATTCTGGCAATCCTTAGCTATGGATATCTCCTGTATATTTTCTATTTTTTTTAATTGTTTGTAATCTAGTATTTCTTTACTTATGCCCTTATTAAAATCTTGTAGAAAAAGAGAATCTTTTATTCCAATATATCCACTACTGTCTGGCATCCACTTTATAAAAGTTTTATAGGGGATGTTTATTTTTTCCTTGCTTTTAACATTGTATATATAGCTTTTATTTTCTTCTTCCTTATATTTAGCATCCTTTTCTAATATTTCTTCCCCTTCACTATAGAAAATTCTTTTTTTATCTGGAGAAGGAATTATAAAACGTTGACTTTTATTTTCTACAGGAATCAGTTTTTCTTCCCTATTTGTTTTTAAGTTTAATATGTTTATTCCATAGTAATTCAGTCTTTCATTATTTACATCTAAAAAACTTCCTTGACCATTTCTCTTAGAATAAATAATATTATCCTTATCAAAAAAGTCACAGGAATCGCAATTCCCATTGAAAGGAACCTTTTGTACATTTTCTAAAGTCATCTTTTTCTCTTCCTCATTGCTTAATATATCATCATTAAAATTTGAATTATCTAGCACAAATACTTTATCATATCCTCCTCTGCTTTCATGACTAAAAATAAATATGAAAAAGATTACTACAATGAGGAGTGAAGTAATGATTGTATTCTTTGTTGGCATTTTCACTAAAATTCACCTCAAGTGCTTTACTTTAATTTTAAACTATGGTTGTTTCTAAAATTACAATAGTTGTATCTAAATTGTAAAAACTAAATACATGGAATTTCTATAGTGACAATAGTTCCCTGTTTTAATTCACTTTCTATACATATATTTCCTCCATGTTTTTCAACTATAGCTTTGACTATGGGAAGACCTAATCCATTTCCCCCTTTTTTTCTAGATAACTTTTTATTTATCCTATAAAAAGGTTGGAAAATATTCTCTAGTTCCTCCTTTGGTATGCCTTCTCCTCTATCTTCCATACTTATAAAAGCTTTATTATCATTTTTGAAAACTTTCACCTGTATTATGGAATTTACATAGCCATACTTTATGCTATTATCTAATAAATTAACAAATATCTCCTTTAACTTATCTTCATCACCCTTTACAAATAACCCGTCTTCTATAATATCATCTATCTGTATATTGTACCTTTTGGCCCTAATAGCCATTTCTTCACATGTAACCTTTAGTAAATTTGATAGGTTTACTTTAGAAAAGCTATAATTAAAATCTCCAGTGGTATTTTTTGAAAGCTCCAATAGCTCAATAACCATTCTATTTAACCTTTTGCTTTCTCCAATTATATGCCCCATTCCCTTTTTGAAAAATTCTTCATCTGTAAAGCCATTTCTCTCTATTATTTCTGCATAGCCAAGTATTGTGGTTATAGGAGTTTTCAGTTCATGGGTAACATTATCAAAAAACAATTTTCTACTCATTTCTAAATTCTTTAATGTATCCCTATCCTTTTCTATGGTTAATATTTGATTTTTAATCCTCTCTACCATGTTTTTAAAACTTAATGCTAATTCACCTGTTTCATCTGAAGAATCATGTTTAAATTCTACATCAAAATTTCCCTTGGTAATTTCTTTGGAAGCTTCTGTCAACTTAATTATTGGTTTTGTTATGCGTTTTGATATTATAAAAGATATTATAAGTATTAATAAAAATAAGGCTAATCCTATAATTTTAATTATGTTGATTATGTGATTACTTTTCTTATAAAGCTCCGTATATTCTTTGCTATAGCTGATAATTCCTAAAGCATCATTTTTAAAATATACAGGATAGGAAAGGTTTACAATAACTTTATCCTTCACTTTACTAATTGTATAAGCAGTCTTACCTTGCATGGCTAATTGCAAATCCTTTTTCTCCTTATTTATTTCATTATTAGAAGTTGTCCACAAAAGCTCTCCCTTGTTGGAATAAAGTGTAACATCCTGTCCTACTCTAAAACTCAATTCTTCTATAATATTCTTGCCATCTATCTTGAATATTGACTTGCTGGGCTCCACATTATTCAAAACAAAATACTGTTTTAAATATATATCTATATCTTTTCTTCCCTGAATCATTTCATTTTTTATAATAAATTCGTTATTATTATTTATTATCCTTTCCGTTGCATAAATAAGTACAGAAATACCTATTAAAAACACAAAAGAAAAACTTATAAGTATTTTATATCTTATGGATAACTTCAACTGCTAACCCCCTTAAAAAAATTACAAAGTAATTTTTTATATGTCAACTAAAGTTTAATTTGTATCCTACACCAAAAACCGTTTCTATAATTGAATAATTCTTCATTTTATCTAATTTTTTTCTTATTCTTTGTACATGTATGTCCACAGTCCTAGTATCACCAATATATTCAAAGCCCCACACCTTGTCTAATAACTGAGCCCTTGAAAAAACCTTACCTGCATTTTCAGCTAAAAATAAAAGCAGATCAAATTCTTTTGGAGTTAATTCTACTGGCTGTCCATCTTTTAAAACCTTTCTTTCATCCTTATATATTTCTATATATTTTTGAATAATTAACTCATTTTCTTCATTATTAACTATTTCTTTAGTAAGCTCAATTCTTCTAAAAATAGTTTTTATCCTTACCAGCACTTCTCTCATATCAAAGGGTTTAGTTATATAATCATCTGCCCCCAACTCCATTCCCAATAATTTATCTGTTATATCACATTTTGCAGTGATTATAATTATAGGTATATTAAAGGTATTGGTTACCTTTTTGCATATATCAAACCCACTTACATCTGGAAGCATTAAATCTAAAATAATAAGATTAGGTTTAAAACTTTCCAATGCCTTAATTCCATCTTCACCATTTTCAAAAGCCTTAACTATATATCCTTCCTTATTCAAAGAATAACACATAAAATCTGATATAGCAGTTTCGTCTTCTATTATAAGAATCTTTTTATTTGCCATTGCTTTTCCCCCTTAATAAAAACTGTCCTCAACTCTCAATTCTCAACTAACTCCAAGTGTTATACGTAAAAAAGAGACCCTAGTTCAACCGATCTCCCTTTTAAATTACCTTAATCTATAATCTTTTTGAAACTATTTCCTTTTGTTTGATTTTTTGCTTTTAGTATTTGGCTTTACATTATTTGTTTGGTTATTATTCTTTTTATACTTCTTTTTAGATCTATAAATAGAATATTGCATTGCAAAAATAAAAGTTGATACAAAGAATATTTTTGATATAAATCCAGCTACATTTCCCTTACTTAAGTCAGCAAAATATCCCCATATGGCTGCTATTCCCATGCCTGCTAATGTATATAATATAATATTTTTCATAAGTATTCCTCCAAAATTTCTCAACTTATTTTTCGTTAATAATATTATTATTATATATTATACACTATAATAAAACATAAAGTTTTGCAACAGTAATGAATTTTTCCCTCAATTGTAGTAAAATAGTAAGGTGATTAAATTTACTTTAAATCGGGGGTAATAAAAATGGCTAGAACTATTGGAACACAGGTTAGAGGCGTAAGAGCACCCATAGTAAAAGAAGGTGACAATATAGTAGATGTGGTAGTTAATTCTATAATGAATTCTACAAAAGAAGAAGGTTATTCACTAAAAGATATGGATGTTATTGGAGTCACTGAATCCTTAGTAGCAAGAGCACAGGGAAACTATGTAACAGTGGATCAAATTGCTTTTGATATAAGCAATAAATTTAAAGGGGATATTGGATTAGTATTCCCTATATTAAGTAGAAATAGGTTTTCCATCATATTAAAAGCTATTGCAAAAAGCGGCAGAAAAATACATCTTTTATTAAGTTATCCTGCTGATGAAGTTGGAAATCACCTTATGGACATAGATAAAATGGATGAACTTAATATAGATCCCTATAAAGATGTATTAACAGAATCAGATTACAGAAGACTTTTTGGAGAAGAAGTAAAACATAAATTTACAGGCATTGATTATATAAAAATGTACAAGTCTTTAGGAGTAAATGATAATATATCAGTTTATCTTGCTAATGATCCTAGAGTTATACTTAAATATACAAAGGAAGTATTGGTCGCTGATATTCATACTAGACAGAGGACTAAAAGGTTATTAAAAAATGCTGGTGCTGAAGTAGTATATGGTTTAGATGATATCTGCACAGTTTCTATAGATGGAAGCGGCTATAATCCTAATTATGGCTTATTAGGCTCTAACAAATCCACTGAAGAAAAAGTAAAACTTTTCCCAAGGGATTGTCAGCCTGTAGTTGATAAAATACAGAGAAAATTAAAAGCCTTAACAGGAAAAAACGTAGAAGTTATGATTTACGGAGATGGAGCATTTAAAGATCCTGTAGGCAAAATTTGGGAACTTGCAGACCCAGTGGTTTCCCCGGGTTTTACTTCAGGATTGCATGGAACACCAAATGAACTTAAGCTTAAATATTTAGCTGACAATGATTTAAAGGATTTAAATGGTGAAAAAGCTATAGAAGCCATGAGGAAAAAAATCAAAAACAAGTCTTCAAATTTAGTAGGTACTATGGAAACTCAAGGAACCACTCCAAGACAATTAACTGATCTTTTAGGCAGTCTTTGTGATTTAACCAGTGGCAGTGGAGATAAAGGAACTCCTATTGTTTTAGTACAAGGCTACTTTGATAATTACGCTACTGAGTAAAAGTACAGAGCACTTTTATTAGTTGATAGATGACAATTGACAGTTATGGATACTTTTCTTCCGTTAGCATTACAGAAAAGTTTAAATTAAAAACTTTTCGTAATGTTAGCGGAGAAAATTGTCCTTATTTGTTCTTTATTATCTATTATTTAAAAACCACATTGTAATTTTTTCAGTCTAATGTAAAACTTTATTGCTTTTTAATGCCTTTTCCCATCTTTCCACATAATCTCCCGTAGCCCATTCTGCCATTACTACGCTTTCACCTTCATGTATTGGTATCTTCTCTAGCTGCTTATTTGATAATTGGCCATTTTCTATGCTATATACATATATGAAATTTTTGCTGACAATTATGGCAATATCTTTATTAGGTGAAGTATAAGCATCCACAGCATCTGGTACTGTTCCCTTGATATCATTCCAAGAAATATGAAAATCATCATAATTTAGTAATTTAGTTGGAGGTACAATATTGATATTAAAATCTCCATAAGCAACATCTTCCGCACTATTACTATTTAATCTTCCACTCATAATCCAGTGCCCGTTTCTTCTAATCAAAGTAAAACTTTCTTCCCTAGGTGATTTTTCTAATCTTTTAGCAATATCTTTGTCTTGAGAAGCTAAAAAAGCCTCAGCAGAATTTTTTAAAGCAGCCCTTCCACGTTCTCCAGCTACATCTGAAATCTTTATTCCCTTCATATCTCCTACATTATCTATAGGTAATACCTGCAGAATACTTTTCCCTTCATCATCGGAAAAACTTGAAGCTTTTTTATATTCTGTAGCTACATAATCATTTCCAATAAACAATATTCTCCTCAATGCATCATCCTTTGAATAATTATTTTCATTTAGCTTAGTATTTTCTTTACTGTTTCCTGCAGGATAAGCAAATAGACTATCCTTTGGATATTTTGGATTGTTATTTGTCCTGTTTATTCCTGCCCACCAAAATCCACTTATCCTAGGGAAAAATAGATTAGGTGTCTCTATTATTGAATTGGGTTCCCTATTTTTTGTGGAAATCCATAATGTTCTATAAAATATGGACTTGTTTTCATAGGCTTCCCCAGTGACACCATTGTACTCTAAAGGTATTGGTGATCTTAAGCCAATTAAAACTCCAGATCTTAAAGTTCCTTTATTTTTAGAAAGATCCTTTTTTTTATTGTCTTCTAGTTTTTTTACATTATCTTTATTTAATATATTCTCGCTTTCCTCTGAAATTTTTTTTAAATAATAAAATGCATCATCAGAGTATACCAATATTTCCTTGTCGCTTAACTTTATTAAATCATAGAATAACCTTCCATCTGAGGTAATAGAGATTACCTCTAGGTTCTTTGTAGTTACATCAAAATCTTTAGAATTTACTTTATAAGTATAAAAAAAATAATTTTTAGCATCTACTTCCTTTATTTTATATTGTGGATTTTCACAAGTTTCTTGTCCAAACACTGCATATTCAGTATCAAAAGCAGCCTTTTGTCCTACTATACTGCCTGGTTTAACCTGTGGCTCTTGATATTTTTTTTCACTGGAGTTGAGTATTTTATACTTCTCTACTTGCCATTCTCCTGTTATAGGTATTAGTTTATTTTTAGGTGCTACTATCTTGTCTCTTATACCAAAACCTTTCATTGAACATCCTTGAAAAAGTATTATAGGGATTATAATCACAATGAAAAAAAATACAATAAATTTTATTCTTGTTTTTTTCATATTTTATCTCCTATTAATTTCTATACATTAGGCAATTTAATATAAACAGTTGTACCCACATTGACTTCACTTTCTATATAAAGAGTGCCATTATGCATTTTTATTATTTCATCACATATTGATAATCCTATACCATTTTGTGATTTACTGCTTTTACCTTTATAAAACTTTTCCTTAATCTTAGGCAGTTCTTCCTTACTAATCCCAATTCCATTATCCTCAATTGTAATAACTATATAATCTTTTTCCAATCTAGCTTTTAATATAACTTTTCTTTCGCCTTCATCTTTAACAAACTTAAAAGCATTATCTAAAATATTTATAAAGACCTGTTTCATTCTATTACTATCTATGTATAGTTCAGGTATATTACAATCGTAATCCACAATGAAATTTATTTTTTCTCTTGCTGCACGAGGTCCTAAATATTTTTCTACATATGCTACAACATCATATAAATTTGCTTTTTCTTTTTTTATTGTAACCTTTCCTGAAATTAGCTTAGAAAAATCTAATAGTTCCTCTACCATAGAAGAAAGTCTTTCACTTTCATTTTCTATTATCTTAAGTCCATCTCTAATTAAAGCTTCCTCCGGCAACTCTTCAGTATTTAAGGTAATAGCCCAGCCTTTAATGGCAGTAAGAGGGGTTCTAAGTTCATGAGATACTGAAGATATAAACTCATTTTTCAGCTGATCTTTTTTTAATATTTCCTCTGCCATATAATTTAATGCATCTGAAAGCTTATCTATTTCATCATCAAATTTTTCATTATTTCTAACTAATAGATCTCCATTAGCCATTTTTTCTGCTGTTTTAGTTAATTTTTCTATAGGTTCTATTATGCTCTTTGCAAGAAAAGTACTAAATACACCTACCACTGCTATTACAATAATTCCTATACTTAAAAACATTAATGCAACCCTATAAATAGCTCTGTCTACTTTCTTTAATGAACTTATGTACCTTAATGCTCCTACAATTTTTCCATTACTTTTTAATGGATATGCTATAGCAATGACCTTTGCATCATCATAGTCTACGTTGCCAATCCATTTTCCCTTTTGTCCCTTTAAGGCTTTTTTAACATCGCTTGTTTCAATATTGCCTTTAGGCTTTATACCAATGGAATCCATTAATACTTTCCCATCCTTATTGATTATTTGTACTTGAGCCTGAGTTTGTTTCCAAAACACATCTACATTGTCCATTACATTTTCTTCTAAGGAATTGTTAGAAAAGTATCTAGAATAAAAATCTGCTGAAATCATTATTTGATTTGTTAATACTTCTTCAATATTGCTATAATAATACTTTGTAATAAAATTTATTAATATAAATTCAAAAGCCATTACACTGATTACTATAATGAGCATAAAATTTTTTGATAATCTTTTCTTTATACTTTTCATGACTGCTCCCATCTAAAAATTAAGACTTTCTCCATCTATATCCTTTTCCCCATATAGTTTCTATATAAGTTGGATTAGATGGGTCATTCTCTATTTTTGCCCTTAACCTACGAATATTTACATCTACTATTTTAGAATCCCCTACAAAATTATATCCCCATACAAGATCTAAGAGTTCATCTCTGCTAAAAGCCTTATCTTCATTTTCAACAAATATCTTCATCAGTAAATATTCCCTTGGGGTTACATCAATCTCTTCATTATCTTTGTACACTTTTTGCGAGTATGTATCAATTTTAAAGGGTCCACTATGTATACTATTGTCTTTTTCATTTTCTAAAGGTTCCATCCTACGAAGAAGAGCCTTTACTCTAAGTATTAATTCTGATGGATTAAAAGGCTTTACTACATAATCATCCGCACCAAACTCTAACCCCATTATCTTATCCATGTCCTGTGATCTAGCAGTAAGCATTATTATACCCATGGATTGGAATTCCCCTCTTAATACTTTACAAACTTTAAATCCATCTATACCCGGCAGCATAACATCTAATATGGCTATTTCAGGTTTTTCCAGTTTAGCTTTTCTTATTCCCTCTTCCCCTGATTCTGCTTCTATAACAATAAAATTATTTCTTTCAAAATTTATTTTTAAAAAGCTCCTAATGCTCATTTCATCTTCCACAATCAATATTTTATTCATATAAATTCTCCCCGCCTTCAATGCAAAAATTTAAAGTCCCAAATTATATTTTATCATTCCAGCCCAAAATATTCATTACAAAAAAATTACAAAACCCTCATTCAAAAGCAAATAACAAAATAATAAAGTATAAATAATAAATATTGAAATGATTTTTTTCTGTAAAAATCATTTTATAAATTAAAAGAAATTCCCCTAAAGGAATTTCCTCAATATCTATTACCTATTATTTATTATCTATTACTTATTATCTATTATCTATTCTTTAAGTGTTCTCATAGAATTGACTACAGCAATTAGCGATACTCCTACATCAGCAAATACTGCTTCCCACATATTAGCCATTCCTAAAGCGCCTAATATAAGGACTAAAAACTTAACCCCTAAAGCAAATATTATATTTTCCATAACAATTTTTCTAGTTCTTTTAGCTACATTAATTGCTGTTACAATTTTTGAAGGTTCATCTGTCATAATTACCACATCAGAAGCTTCAATGGCTGCATCAGAACCCAGTCCCCCCATTGCAACACCAATATCTGCTCTTCCTAAAACTGGTGCATCATTTATGCCATCCCCTACAAATAGTAAATTTCCTATTTTGTTTTTGTATAGTTCTTCAAATTTATTTACCTTATCCACAGGAAGCAATTCTGAATATATTTCATCTATCTGAAGTTCCTTTCCTACCTTATCTGCTACAAATTTACTGTCCCCAGTAAGCATTACTACTTTATTTACTCCAATTTTCTTTAATTCTTCTATAGCTTCCTTTGAATCTTCTTTGATTTCATCAGAAATAATTAAATATCCCCAGTATTCATTATCTACTGCTACATGTACTACTGTGCCATAGCTGTCTATTTCTCTATACTTTATATTTTCTTTTTCCATGAGCTTCTTATTTCCCAAGAGTAGTTGTCTATCTTTAACCGTGGCTCTAATACCATAGCCTGAAATTTCTTCATAATTCTTTATAGCATCTTTCTCTACAGCTTTTCCATAATACTGAAGAATTGATAGTGCAATTGGATGATTAGAAAAACTTTCACCTAGAGCTGCTATTTCTAATAATTCATCTTTATTGACACCCTCCATGGATACTATTTCAGTGACATTAAAGACTCCTTTAGTTAAAGTGCCTGTTTTGTCGAATACAACTGTATCCACACTATTTAAAGCTTCCAGATAGTTTCCTCCTTTAACTAATATACCTTTTTTAGAGGCTGCACCTATCCCCCCAAAGAATCCTAAAGGTACAGATATAACCAGGGCACAAGGACAAGATATTACCAAGAATATCAAAGCTCTATAAAGCCAATCTGAAAAAACAGCCCCTTCTATTACAAGTGGTGGTATAATTGCCAAAGCTACTGCTGCAAATACCACTACAGGTGTATAATACTTTGCAAACTTTGTTATAAAGTTCTCTGTGGGTGCTTTCCTGCTGCTAGCATTTTCAACTAAATCTAATATTTTAGTTACTGTTGATTGTTCATAACTTTTAGTTACTTCTACATTAATTAAAGATGTGTTATTTATAAAACCTGATAGTATTTCACTACCCTCTTTTAACTTTCTCTGTACTGATTCCCCTGTTAAAGCGGAAGTATCTACAAAAGTTTCCCCTTTTATAACTTTTCCATCAAGAGGTACTCTTTCACCTGGTTTTACTATTATTATATCTCCTACCACTACATCTTCTGGTGATAATTTTACTATATGATTTTCCCTCTGAACATTTGCAAATTCAGGTTTAATATCCATTAAAGATGATATGGATTTTCTTGAACGATTTACTGCATAATCCTGAAATAACTCTCCTATTTGATAAAAAAGCATAACTGATACTGCCTCTGGATATTGTTTAATAGCAAAAGCTCCAATAGTTGCTATGACCATAAGAAAATTTTCATCAAAAATTTCACCTTTTCCTATGTTTTTCAGGGCTCTTAATATAACATCTCCACCTATTAAAATATAACTTAGAAGATATATTGAAAGCTGCAGTTGTGGATTATTCTTTAAAAATCCAGCTGTAATAACAGCAATTGAACCAGCAATAATTCTTATTATCTTTCTTTTATTTTCAAAGCCTTCAGAGTTATCTTCATTTTCTATATTATTGCTTCTATTCTTTTCCAAAACTTTTACATTTGGTTCAAATTTATTTATAATGTTTTTAGTTTGTAATAAAACTTTTCCCTTATCTTTATCTTCTTTTAAATTGATAGTTAAAACTTTACTAACAAAATTCATAGAAGCATTGTCCACTTCTTCTAATTCATTTATGCCATTTTCTATCTTGGAAGCACAATTAGCACAATCTAACCCTTCTAATACAAGCTCTAATTTATTTACTGATTCCATAACCCTCTCCTCCATCATATTAATATATGAATATATGTTCATGTATTAATATTAATCTTTTTTTCATAATATGTCAATGATTTTTATAAAGGATATTTTAAAATCCAAGCCTCATACATTAAGTAAAGAAGAAGAAAATATTATGGCTTCTGTTTCTGAATGTCTAGAAGCGCCTGGAAACATCTATAGTATATTGTCTAACGCTGATATTACGTATGAATAAAGGCCTACCAACATAGTATTGCTGGTGGCCTTTCCTCTTTTGGGGTCAATAATATATATTTAACTTGCTTCCAATATTTACATTCAATTGATTTTATTGTATTATACTAAATATATGCAATTTATTTAAATATTAGAAGGGAGCTTAACATGTCTAAAATAAATGTTAAATTATTGAATAAAATTATTATAATAAACCTTTTCATCATTATTATATTTACATCATGCAATTTTGAAGAATCAACTGAACAACACATAGATAAATATTTAAGTAGAAATTATTCAAAGCTAGTATTAGATGGCAATGATGATTTTTCTTATTTTAAATTACTAGATAAAGATTTGAAAAGAAATGAAGTGTTTTTAACCGGTGAGATTCATGGAACAACTATGAATACAGAACTAGAATTGAGTTTTCTTAAATACTTAAAAGAAAAAGCAAATATAAAATACTATTTATCCGAATTATCTTATAGTGATGCATATTTTTTAAATAAATATTTAGATACAGGAGATGAAAATATATTAAAAGAATTGTTCGAAGAATTAAAAGACACTCCTGGATGTACTAAGGAAACCTATAACAAATGGATAAAAGTATACGAATTTAACAAGGCCTTGCCAAATGACAAGAAAATAAAAGTAATAGGAATTGATATAGAACATCAAGAAAATATAGCAATTCATTGTATGTATTCCTTAATACCTAAAAATGAATCGCCAAAAAAAATAAGACCATTGATAAAGAAATTACAGGACGTCTATGAAAATAATGGTGTTACTGCAAAATTTGCAAAGGATTTTTCATTAGATTTAAAAAAAGATATTTATGGTTGTAATTAAAAATTCTCAACCAATGGAACCAATTAAATAATTTCGGGTAAAAAAATAGTGAGTGCAATCTTTTATTCCTTTGACTAAAAATTGTATTCACTATTTTTTATGTAGAGGTTATTATGATTATAGAAAATAGACTTATTTAAAAGCTATTTGCTTTTTCTTTAGCTTCCATTATAGCTTTCTCAACAATAGCATTGATATCATTTCCAATGATATCTAGACCATCTGCTGATATGGTTGTAAAATCAGTTATTCCTAAGAAAGCAAATATTGTTCTTAAATATCTGTCACCCATTTCAAAGGATGCAAAAGGTTCAGTATTATAAATTCCTCCTCTTGCGGTAATATTAATTGCTTTTTTACCTGTGCATAAGCCTACAGCACCTGTTGCAGTATACTTAAATGTGATTCCAGTAACAGTAATATAATCAATATACGCTTTAAGTATAGCTGGGATGCCTAAGTTCCATAGTGGTTCTGCAATTACGTACTTATCAGCCTCTAAAAACTGATATGCATATTTTAATATTGGATGGTCTTTACCAGTACCTGGTGCAGGGACATGTAATTCATTAAGTTGTCCAAATGGAAGAGCTGCTACTCCTTCTTTGTATAAATCCAATGTAATAATTTCATCATCTGGGTTAAGTCTTTTATATTCTTCTATAAAACTGTCTGATATTTTGAAGGTTCTTGATTCTCCTTCTTCCTTTGCATTTGCTTTGATATACAATACTTTACTCATTTTCCTATCCCCTTTTGCTTTAAATTTAGTTGATTTTTAATATGTATTATGACATAATGGTAATACATACATAGCTTATTAGCAAGTAGGCACTTAATTGTATCATAGTATCAAAAAAGGTACTTAAAATAATGAGGTGATAATATGGCAATTGATAAAAAAAGACACGAAGATTGTTATATGAGTGAAAAATGTGAAAAGTATGATGTTTGTCCAATGGCTCTGGTTCAAAAGCTCTTGTCAGGTAAAAGAAAAATCTTGATACTATGGTATTTAAGCAATAAAGTATTGAGATTTAATGATATAAAGAAAAGATTGCCGGATGTAACACAGAAAATGCTTACTCAACAGCTAAGAAGTTTGGAAGAAGATAAGCTTATTTTTAGGCACGTTTACCCCGTTGTTCCACCAAAGGTAGAATACGGATTAACCGAACTTGGTAAAAAGGTCATCCCCATACTTGAAATGATGCATGAATTTGGAGCAGAGTATTTAGAACTTAGTCTTAAAGAACATGATAAAGAATCTGATATTGAATAAATAAAAAATTCGTCTTAAATCTTAAGACGAATTTTTTATTTAACTTTTCAATTTTTACTTTTTAATTAGAGCCACTGCTTCTTCAATTGTTATAGTTTCCTGATTTCCAGTATGCATATTTTTAAGTGTTACTTTATTATCACTTACTTCATCAGGTCCTATTAATATAACAAATGGAATGTTTAGTTTGTCTGCATATCCAAACTTCTTACCTACTTTAGCATCCTCAGAATACATTTCAGCAATTATTCCATTTTCTCTAAGTTTACTAGCAATGTTAATTGACTGTTCTATACAATTATCCATAGGAATTACTAGTACCTGTGAAAGAGTTGAAGATGCATTTTCTCCTATGATTTTTGCTTCTCTTAATTGATAAAATAATCTAGTTAATCCAATTGATATACCAACTCCAGGCAGCTTCTGTTCAGTGTAGTATTCTGCAAGATTATCGTATCTTCCACCAGAACATACGCTTCCTATCTTTGGATAATCATCTAAAATAGTTTCATATACTGTTCCTGTGTAGTAATCTAATCCTCTTGCTATAGTTAAATCTATATTGAAATTCTTTTCTGGTACATTAAAACATCTTATATAATTAACAACCTGAGTAAGCTCCTCTAATCCTTCTTTAAACATTCCATTTTTTATACCTAAATTATTTAGGGAAGCTATTATCTCATCATTTTTGCCTTTTATATTGATGAACTCCATTATTCTTTCTACTGCTGAATCTTCAAGTCCTAAGTTTTTAAGCTCTTCAACTACAGCTTCTTTTCCTATTTTATCTAATTTATCTATAGTCCTTAGAATGTCTACTTTATTTGTAACATCCAAAGATTCAAAGAATCCATTTAAAACTTTTCTGTTATTTATATGAATTGTAAAGGATTCAAATCCAAGATCCTTAAAAGTATTATAGATGACAGTTGGAATTTCGGCATCATTTATAATGCTTAACTTTCCATTGCCTATAATATCTATATCACATTGATAAAACTCTCTAAAACGTCCCTTTTGGTTTCTTTCTCCCCTGTAAACCTTAGCAATATGATATCTTCTAAATGGGAAGGTTAAATCATTGAAGTGCTGAGATACATATCTTGCTAGTGGCACTGTTAAATCAAATCTTAAAGAAAGATCTGTGTCACCTTTCATAAATCTATATATCTGTTTTTCAGTTTCTCCGCCGCCCTTTGCTAAAAGTATTTCTGACTTTTCTATAGCTGGAGTATCTAATGGTATAAATCCAAACTTTTCATAATTATGTCTTATAATATCCATCATTTTATTAAAAATTAATTGATCTGCTGGTAATAATTCCATAAAACCTGGTAATATTGATGGCTTTACAATATCCTTACTCATTTTATCTCCTCCATTGCTTTAGTGTAGTAAATTATTAATATTTTACCTTAGTTTAATAATATATTCAAATATTTTCTAATTAATTATATCCCTTTAGCTTAATATTATAACATAGAATTTTTTATGTGAATAGTAAAGCATGTTTAATTATCCATAAATAACTTAAACATGCTAATAAATTACTTTTTATTCTAATCTTTTCAAAAATTTAATTTTATTTTTCCCACCAGCCGAAAGCTACAATAGTTTTAATAGCTTCATTACTAGAACCCCTTAGAAATAATACAAAATTTCCACCAGGAGGTATTATTAATTTTCCATCTTCTTCAGATGCTAAAGTAGTATTAGGTGGAACAATTCTATCATATATATTAACTCCACCAGAAGGGCTTCCTTCGGTAGACTGTACATATTCTAATAAAACCTTTTGCCTAGGTTGCGGTTCTAAAGCTGTGTTAGCAGGTGATACGGATGAAGAAATAGCTAAATCTCCTGGTGGGTTTGTATTTAACCAAATTTCAGCAGTTATTATCCCTGTAGAAAAATTGGAAATTGTTAATACATTTACAAATAGATCTTTACAGGAATCCCTTGGGTTTACTAGTGCTGCCCATGCATTACTGCTATTACTAACAAACAATGATGGAGTTTGCCCTATAAAATATATACCTTGTAAAGATTTATATAATGGATTTGGAATACTAACTACTTGTTGTAATGGTTTTGCAAATTGCTGATAATCATAAGATTCATTTTTATCCAACATAGTAACACATCCTTTTAACTATAGATTACTCAAAATACTTGATTTGATTATATTATATGAATTCATTGAAGAAAGTGTTTATATTTTAGAACTAGTATTGATTGATACCTTTTATAAAATATTTTTTGAAATAAAAAAACTAACCTACTATTAATTCAGTTAGTCCTTTTTAAATACAAATTTTCTATTAATTTATACGTATAACAGTTAAACTCAAATAGTATCATATAATTATTATCCGTAAAATATATAATATTTTCGTTACAATAGCTTTATTCACTCATTCGTTTTGAAAATGCTTCTATAAAAGTATCGATGGCTTTTAATCTTCCTTTAATTTTTAAGCCAACATTTATTCTCTCACATATATCACTTAAAAGACTTTGTATGTATTCATCTCTTACAATTATAGTTTTAGGCTTACCTATTTTCATAATATAATTAATTAGCATATTAAATATTGTGTCAACATCTTCATCATCTGGCGTAAGTATATTGCACCCAAGTATAGCTTCAGTTCTGCAATCTGCTAGAATACACATCCTGGTAATAATAGGTTTATCATATTTTTTATCATTTATTACAGAATTTAAGTATGCTATATCAATTTCCAGCTTCTCATCAATTATTTTTTGCTTATTAAGCCTAGCAACAAGGACCTCATCTTGTAATACTGGTACACGATACTTTCTTTGTGGGATAATTGTAGGTGTCTCATAATTTATCCATAATTTAGTTTCTTCATCATATCTGCGTAATAAGGTATTCCCTGCCTCAAAATCTACCTTAAGACCTTTGTTTATAGCTTTTAATGCCATGTATAAATGCTTAAATACTTCCGTTAGCTCTACAACTTGTTGTTCATCTAATATATAAGGTTCATATCCTTTTTGAAACTTTTCAAAATAAATCCAATTATTTTTGCCACGAAATTTTAATCCTAAATCCTTTATAACTTTATACTCTTTTCTAGTCAAATCATCCCTATTACCAAAGAAGCACATCATATTATTTTGATAACGTATTAGCTGCTCTTGTGGAATATCTTTATTATCTACTATTTTATAAAAATCATTAATTGCATCAAATCCTACATAAGTTCCTATAGCAAAACACTCTCCACCTCTTCCCATAATGCTACAATAATAAGGCTCCTTTTCATAAGAAGACACTATTGTTATTACATCTAAATCCCATAAATACTCCCAAGGCTTTAATTCCTTAATCTTTATTGCAATATCATATAATCCTCTCCACTGTTCTAATTTAGCTTCTTTCCTCATATTTTTCTACTCCATTCATTCTATATTATATGTATGATCCTCTATTGATCTTTTTAAATTCCAATAAAATAATTATAACATAAGCCAGTGATATTAAAAGTATCATTGGCTTATGTTATAAAGTTTACATATTCTTTTATTAATATCTAAGTTTCCCAATATCCTTTCTAAAATACATGCCATGAAAATCTATTTTACCCATGTCTTCATAAGCTTTCTTTATACTGTGTTCTAAATTGTTTTCTACAGCATAAGTACATAGAACTCTTCCACCATTGGTTAACAGGTTTCCTCCTTTAAATACCCCTCCGGCTATAAATGAATGAACTTCTTTTGGCATATTTATTTTAAAGCCTTTTTCGTACTTTCCAGGATACCCTTTAGATACTGCTACCACACAACAAGAATGACTATTTTTCCATTTTAAATCAAAGGAAGAAAGCTCATTATTTAAAGAAGCTTCTATGAGTTCAATCAAATTGCTGTCCATTAAAGGTAATACTGCTTGGGTTTCTGGATCTCCCATTCTAACGTTATACTCTAAGAGATAAGCTCCATTTTTAGTTATTATTACACCAAAGAATACTATCCCCTTATAATCAAAATTTTCTTCCTTTATTCCTTTTAATGTTGGCTTCAATATATTTTCATTAAAATCTTTCATAACTTCTTCAGTAACATATGGATTTGGGGCAATTGCACCCATACCTCCTGTATTTGGTCCTTTGTCTTCATCATAAATCTGTTTATGATCCTTTGAGGATACGAAGGGTAATATAACTTGTCCATCGGTTATGGATAATATTGAAGCTTCTACTCCCACTAAAAACTCTTCTATTACTACTTTTTTCCCTGCATCCCCAAATATATCTTCTACCATGAATTTTGTTATCGTATCCTCTGCTTGGGAATAATTCTCACATATAACTACTCCTTTGCCTGCTGCTAAACCATCTGCTTTTATTACTATTGGATAATTACATACTTCTAAATACTCTAAAGCCTTATCTCTTTCATAGAACACTTCATAGTCAGCAGTTTTTACCCCATACTTTTTCATAAAATTCTTAGAAAAAGACTTACTTCCCTCTAAAGCTGCTGCCTTTTTACTGGGTCCAAAGATTTTTAAATCTCTTTCTTTAAAATAGTCCACTATCCCATTTACTAAAGGGACTTCTGGTCCTACAATTGTTAAGTCTACTATATTTTCTTCTGCAAAATCTGCTAAAGATTCTATTTGTTCTATATCTATATTTTCGCATTTATCCATTAATGCTGTACCACCATTTCCTGGTGCACAGTATATCTTTTCTACCTTAGGATTCTGTGCTGTTTTCCAAGCTATAGCATGTTCTCTACCGCCATTACCAACAATTAATATTTTCAAAATAACACCCCTTTATTACAATTAAGAACTAAGGACTAAGAGTTAGTGTTTAAAGTGTCTTATCCCTGTAAACACCATAGAAATTCCCTGTTTATTGCATTCCTCAATGGATTCTTCATCTCTAATGGAGCCCCCTGGTTGTATTATTGATTTTATTCCGTATTTTGCTGCTTCTTCTACCACATCTTTAAATGGGAAAAATGCATCTGAAGCCAATACTACTCCTTCTTTAGCTCTGTCTAAAGCCTGTGATGCTGCCCATATTCTATTTACTTGTCCTCCACCAATGCCCACAGTTTTACCATCCTTAACTACTACAATGGCATTGGATTTTACGTACTTAACTACTTTCATACCAAATATTAAGTCCTTCATTTCCTCTTCACTTGGCTTATTTTCCGTTACAACTTTAATTTCATCTATTAATTTATTGTCTGAATCTTGAAGTAATATTCCTCCATCTACTTTTGCCATTTCAAATTTGTCTTCAGGTTTTACATCACATTTAATAACTCTTAAATTCTTCTTAGATTTTAATACCTTTAAAGCTTCTTCTTCAAAATCTGGGGCAATTACTATTTCTAAAAATATTTTTACTAATTCTTCAGCAGTTTTCTTATCTACCTTTTTATTAAATGCTATAATACCACCAAATATAGAAATAGGATCACATTCATAAGCCTTTAAGTAAGCATCTACAACTGAACTTCCAATAGCTACGCCACAAGGGGTATTATGCTTTAATCCACAACAAGCAATTTCATCAAACTCATTGACTACCTTCCAAGCTATATCCATATCCTTTATATTGTTGTAAGATAATTCCTTGCCATTTAATTGAGTGAAATCCTTCATAGCCCCCTTATCAGCATTGGAAACATAATAAGCTGCACTTTGATGTGGATTTTCACCATATCTTAAATCCATTTGCTTTTTATAGGATAAAGTTAAGTACTCTGGATAATCATCTTCTAACAAAAAGTTGCTTATAGCAGCATCATAAGAAGACATGAGATTGAATACCTTACCTGCTAATCTTTTTCTAGTGTTATAATCTATTTCATCATTATGTTCTAGTTGTGCTTTTATATCATCATAATCATTAATATCAGTTAACACTACAACATCTTTAAAGTTTTTAGCTGCAGCTCTTATCATAGTTGGTCCACCAATATCAATAAACTCTACCTTTTCATCAAAAGATAAATCTTCCTTAACTTTTTCAAAGAAAGGATATAGATTTACAATAACCATATCTATAGGCTCAATTCCCTTGCTTTTTATAGTATCCATATGTTCTTTATTATCTCTAACAGCTAAAATTCCACCGTGAATAAAGGGATGAAGAGTTTTAACCCTGCCGTCTAAAATTTCTTCAAATCCTGTTACTTCAGAAACTTCTTTAACTTTAATTCCATTTTTTTTTAAATGCTTGTAGGTTCCTCCTGTGGATATTATCTCCACGCCTCTATGTTGTAAAAACTTACTTATATCTAGTATTCCTTCTTTATTATAAACGCTTATTAAAGCTCTTTTTATCAAACCAAACAACTCCTTTTCTTAGGAATTAATAATAACTTTTCTATGAATTATCTCTATTTTATTTTCTATAAAATATTTTATAGCTTCCAATAAAGCCACATGTTCTTCTACTAAAACTCTCTTTTGCAAAGTTTCTGCTGTATCCTCTGTTAAAACAGGTACAGCTCTCTGCAAAATTATAGGCCCTGTATCCATGCCGCTATCTACAATATGCACAGTGCAGCCAGATACTTTAACTCCATATTCTATAGCTTTCTCGTGAACCTTTATTCCATACATTCCCTTCCCAGAAAAGGAGGGGATTAAGGAAGGGTGGATATTTATGATGTTATTTGCAAATCTATCTATCAAGTTTCCTTTTAAATGGGACAGCCATCCAGCAAGTACTATTAAATCCACCTTTTCCTCTACTATTTTAAGTATTTCATCAGACAAACTTTCTCCATAGGTATTTTTATCTAAAACATAGGTTTTTATATTGTTATCCTCTGCTCTTTTAAGAGCATATATATCTTCTCTATCGCTTATTACCATTTCTATAGAGCAATTTAGATAACCTGAATTAATGTTATCTATAATGGATTGAAGATTGGTACCGCCGCCAGATACTAGTACTGCAATTTTAAATATATCTTTCATTAGATGTGTCCCCCTTATATTATCTATTGAATAACTACCTTACCTTCACCATTTTCCACATGCCCTATTTTATAAGCTCTTTCTCCCATTTCTATTAATACTTTTATAATTTCTTCTTCATCTTCTTTATTTACACATAATACAAATCCTATGCCCATATTGAATGTATTAAACATTTCTTTTTCATCTAAACCTTGATTTTTCATATATTTAAAAATATCTGGCATAGGGAAACTGTTTTTGTATATTACAGCATTTAAATTATCTTTAAACATTCTAGGTATGTTTTCATAAAAACCGCCCCCAGTTATATGAGCCATACCCTTAATATTGAATTTCTCTAATAAACTCAGAACTGGTTTTACATATATTTTTGTAGGAGTAAGTAATACTTCTCCTATATTTTTTCCATTAAGATCTATACTTAAATCTTGAATTAGCTTTCTAACTAAGGAATATCCATTACTATGCACACCTGAAGATGAGATACCTATTAAGCTGTCTCCCTCTTTAATAGTACTTCCATCAATTATTTTATCCTTTTCCACTACTCCTACAGCAAAACCTGCTATATCATATTCTCCCTCACTGTAAAAGCCTGGCATTTCTGCTGTTTCTCCGCCTATTAGGGCAGATCCTGCTTGGATACAGCCTTCGCTTACACCCTTTACTATTTCCGCTGCCGTTTCTCCATTAAGTTTTCCACAGGCTATATAATCAAGAAAGAATAATGGCTTGGCTCCATGACATAAAATATCATTTACACACATGGCAACACAATCAATTCCAATGGTGTCGTATTTGTTCATTTCAAAAGCAATTTTAAGCTTTGTGCCTACGCCGTCAGTACCTGATACTAATACAGGATTGTTGTATTGTCCTAGTTCGTACATGCCTGCAAAACTGCCTATTCCGTTTAACACCGCTGGTGTAATAGTTTTACTTGTATATTCCTTCATTAGTTTTACGGATTTATAACCTTCCTCTATATTAACCCCTGAATCCTTATAACTAATCATAATAGACTCCTTTCAAAACTATTTTTCTAATCTTTCTTTTGAAACTTCAATTGGTGCAGATATTGGATATTCCCCTGAAAAACATCCTAAACAGAAACCCTTGTCTTTATCTAAAGAATTCAATAATCCATCTATACTTATATACCCTAGACTATCTGCCCCTATTATATTTTTCATTTCTTCTACTGTCATATTACTTCCAATTAATTCATTTCTATAAGGAGTATCTATGCCAAAATAACAAGGAAACTTTACTATAGGTGAGGCTATTCTAAAATGAATTTCCTTTGCTCCTGCTTTTCGTAAAATCTCCACAAGTCTTTTGCTTGTGGTTCCCCTTACAATGGAATCATCTATAATTATTACCCTTTTACCTTCTACATTTGCCTTTAATGGATTTAATTTTACCCAAAGTGCCTTTTCTCTCATTTCTTGAGTTGGAGTAATAAAGGTTCTGCCTACATACTTATTTTTAATGAAGCCTGTTCCATAGGGTATGCCCGAAGCTTTAGAATATCCTATAGCAGCAGGTATGCCTGAATCCGGTACTCCAATGACTATATCACCTTCTACAGGATGTTCCTTATACAACTCTTCTCCTGCTCTAACTCTTGACTGATAAACATTTATTTCATCTATAGTACTGTCCGGTCTTGCAAAATAAATATATTCAAAAGAACAGGTTTGGCTTTTAGTTCTTTCTGCAAAGTTTATACTCTTTATTCCATCCTTATCTACAATAACTATTTCTCCAGGACAAACATCCCTTATAAATTCTCCACCAATGGTATCTAGAGCACAGCTTTCTGAGCATAGAATATAACTATTATCAAGTTTTCCTATACATAATGGTCTTATTCCATTTGGATCTCTTACTCCTATAAGCTTGTCCTCAGTAAGTATAACTATAGCATAGGACCCCTTCACAGCTTGGATAGCATCTACTACTGCATTTTCTATTCCTTTTTTTGCTCCCCTAGAAATAAGATTTAATATAACTTCTGTATCAATGGAGGTTTGAAATATAGCTCCGCCTTCTTCTAATAGTTCTCTTATAACATCAGCATTTATTAAATTTCCATTATGAGCAATAGCTATTGAGCCTAATTTATATTTTCCTACAATTGGTTGTGCATTATTTTTATTACTGCTTCCTGTAGTGGAATATCTAACATGACCTATAGCTCCTATACCCTCAAGGTTATTTAATATATCAGAATTAAATACGTCACTTACAAGTCCCATATCTTTATAACAAGTCAGCTCTTTTCCATTGGAGGAAACAATACCTGCACTTTCTTGTCCTCTATGCTGCAATGCATATAATCCATAATAAGTAATGGCTCCTACCCGAGATTTTTCTCCAGAAAAGATTCCAAAAACTCCGCACTCTTCTTTGAATTTATCTAATTCAAAATCAAACATTTCTTTTCTCATAACTATTTTCCTTCATTAATTCTATTTAATATTTCAATATAAGCTTCTTTTACATTGCCTAAATCTCTTCTGAATCTGTCCTTATCTAGCTTTTCATTAGTTTTAGCATCCCAAAATCTACAGGTATCTGGAGAAATTTCATCTGCAAGTATTATTTCACCATTAAATCTTCCAAACTCTAATTTAAAATCTACTAATTTTATATTTTCTTTTATAAAAAATTCTTTTAATATATCATTTATTTTTGAAGCCATAGCATAAATTTTCTTTAATTCTTCGAAAGTAGTAAGACCTATAGCAACTGCATGATAATCATTGATTAGTGGATCTCCTAGATCATCATTTTTATAAGAAATCTCAAATACTGTTGTTTTTAATTCTGTTCCCTCTTCCACTCCTAATCTCTTACTCATGCTTCCTGCTGCAATATTTCTTACTATAACTTCAAGAGGAACTATTTCTACCTTTTTACATAATTGTTCTCTTTCATTTAGCTTTTTTTCAAAGTGAGTTTTGATTCCCTTTTGCTCTAATAGTGTAAATAAGCTAGAAGTTATTGCATTATTTAATACTCCCTTATCTTCTATCTGTCCCTTTTTAACTCCATTAAATGCTGTAGCATCATCTTTGTAGTATATAATTACTTTGTCCTTATCCTCTGTTGAATAAACCTTCTTTGCTTTTCCTTCATAAATCATTTCTTTTTTTTCCATTATAAATCCACTCCCTTTTCATTTTCTTCAATAAAATTTTTCTTCATGGTTTCTCTATACTCAATTAATTTTTTTCTTATTTCTGGATACTTTAAAGAAAGCATTTCTACTGCTAACATTCCAGCATTATAACTATTATTTATTCCTACTGTTGCTACTGGAATTGATTTTGGCATTTGAACTATTGAAAGAAGGGCATCTAATCCATTTAGAGCTGCATTTATTGGCACCCCAACAACTGGAATGATTGTCTTTGAAGCGATAACTCCTGGTAAGTGAGCTGCAAGTCCAGCTCCTGCTATTACGCATTCACAATTTTCATTTTCTAATTTTATTAAGGTTTTTTCCAATTGTTCCGGTACTCTATGAGCTGATAAAATAAAAGCTTCAAATTCTATATTAAATTCTCTTAAAGCCTTTGCGGCCCCCTTCATAACTTCGCTGTCTGACCTACTTCCAAATATTATTGCTACCTTCATATTCTTCCCTCCAATAATATTGAATATGTTTTTGATAACTATATAGTATCATAAGAAAACGAAATTATCAATACAATATCTAAACATTTTATTTAATTGTTCGCACATATGTGTATTTAATTCCATAACAATAAATTATTATTCGTATTTATCTGCAAATTAAAAAATTTTAAATTAAAGATTTTCTGTAGAGTAACGGAAGAAAATCATCCTCATTTATTCTTTGTTATTTTTTATTTATTATTTAAAAAAATTGTGTATAATATATATAAACTATATAAACAAAAAATACATTGTAGGAGATGATTAAGTGTTTTTATTTGATAAAAGAGTGGACGAAAAGATAATTAATGAGATTTCTGAAATTATAGATACATATCCAGAAGAAATGGAAGAGTGTTTCCTGCCTAATGATGCTAAAATGATATGGTATCTTGGCGGAAATGAAGATTTAGATGCAAAATTAAAAAATGAATTAGAAAATTTTGATCTTCATAAATTATTCGACCCTAAGAAAACTACTCTATCACAATGCCTGCGTGAACACATAAAGGTCAGAAAATCATTTTTTTTTGCTTTAAATAATATTAAGCAAGGTCAAAATATTTATTATAATACAGCACTTTTAGATTTTCTTAAACAGAAAGGAAAAATGTTTATAGATAATTATCTTGCAGGTTTCCAAAAATCTGCTAATCACTACTATAAGAAAAAAATTAGTAAAGGAAAAGTACCTGAATATAGGGATTTATTTGCATGGATACAAGATGATGAACTATATTTATTAGATAAGCTCTTCGTATATTTTGGAACTTATAAAATTCCACTAGACAATATTATTTGTTATTACGAAAATGATGACATAGCAAGAACCGTATTAGAGTATGTAGAAAATGGCGAAAATAAATCTATGACATTTAACTTAGGTTCTTATGGCATAATAAAAGAAATAATTCCTTTTAAAGCCAAAGAAATTGTTACCTAAAAAAGGGGAATATTTTCCCCTTTTTTATATATTATAAAACCTTTCTTAGTTTTTCAGCTTCATATTCCTTTATAAACTTATTATTACTATCATCTCTTACTATAATTCTAACTACATTTTCTTGTATCTTAAGAACCTTTCCCTTTAATTTACTCCCTATAATATTTACAGGAGTGCCATAGTCAAGTTCTTTTAAGCTTTCTCCATTGCAATATTGGCATTTTTCATTGCTTGTTAAAACTCTTTTACATTCAGTACAATAATAAAGTTTACCCATTATTTATCCCTCCAATAAAATTAGTCTATTTACTATATTCTATATTTTCTGAATTTTTCCTTCTAAAATAATATAAATTTTACAGCAAAGTATATTATTTACTCGAAACGTATTACATACCTAAGATATAAAATTTAAGTAAACCGGGTATTTCCCTTATAAAGCCAATCCTTTCATGGGATTTGTATGGGGTTACATATACACCAGAAAAACTAGCATCTATACCTACTTTTTGGGCCATTAAAGATGCTCTTTTTAAATGATACTTATTTGATACTATAATAGCTTTGCTAAAACCTCTACCCTCCATTATTGTCCTTGAATTCACTAAATTTTCCATAGTAGTTTTAGATTTATCCTCTTTTATTATAAATTTCTCTTTTACCCCTTTATCTATAAGATACCTTTTCATAGCCTCCGCCTCAGAAATATTTTCCCCGGGGCCCTTTCCTCCTGAGACTATGATATATCTAGCATAACCTTCTTTAAATAATCTATATCCTTCCTCTATCCTCCATTGAAGAAAAGGACTTGGAGTTTCACCATATACACTGCAACCTAGCACTATTACACAATCTGATTTTTCCCCTTTAGAATTTTTCCCAAAACTATAAATGCTAATTGCCAAAGCTAAAGTAACTACAACTCCTAAAGAAAATATACAAACTATTATTTTCCCAAATACTCTCATACCTTCCCCACTTTCTTATATTATTGATAATATGCAAATTATAATAATTCAGATTCTAAGGTTTCTTCATCTAATATTTTTATTGTATTCTTATAAAAATCTATAATTCCTTCTTCTCTCATATTTATCATTTCCCTTGAAAGGGAGGGCCTTGGTACACCTAATTCTTCCGCCATTTCCTTCCTTGAAACACTAAGATTTAATGTAAAACTTTTTTGTTTTTTACTTTCTTCTAAAATATAGTTACATAGTTTTTGTCTTATACTCTGATAGGATAAACTCTTTACTTTTCTATTTAACATAAATATTTTATTTGATAAAAGTCCCATAAAATTATTTAGTACCTTGGTGTGATCGGTACATAATTTAAGCATTTCCACCTTTGAAATGAACATTATATAGGATGTACTTACACAAAAAACCGTTGCAGGATACTTTTTTACATCTGAAAATAAGATTACCTCACCAAAGGTATCCCCCAGTTCTAATCTGTTGATGGTTATAGTCTTTCCTGATGCAAATATTTTTTGTACTTCTACTATTCCCTGTATTACTATTCCTATGCTGCTGCAAAGATCTTCTTCAATAGCTATGGTCTCACCCTTATCATATGAAGCCAGCCTATAATTTTTCTCTTTTATGACCTTAGAAAGCTCCTCTTCATTTAAATCTTTAAATATTGAAGACTTTTTTAATGCTGAACTGATTTTATCCATATCCAATTCCATATTATAACACTCCTATATCTACTATCTACTATCTATTACCTATTATCTATTACATGGTAACCTTTGTTACTGACCTATATATGTAATTTTAATATAATAAAGCCATAAAATCAACGTAGAAAGTTATAGGAGGTAATTTATTATGCTGAGAAAAATAGTTCATATAGAAGAAAGTAAATGTAATGGCTGCGGATTATGCGCTAATGCATGCCATGAAGGTGCTATAGAAATGATAAATGGTAAAGCAAAGCTTATAAGCGATGAATATTGTGATGGCTTAGGAGATTGTCTTCCAGAATGTCCTACTGGTGCAATATCCATAATGGAAAGAGAAGCTGAAGACTATGATAAAGAATTGGTTCAAAAGAAAATGAAAAAGAATAAAACAGAAGCAAAACCTTTACCTTGCGGATGTCCTGGAACTGCAGCTAAATTGATTCAAAGAACTCCATTAAAGAAAGCAGCTATGCCTAAAGGCGAAAATATATGCTGTACTAATAATGAATCAGAATTAAGACAGTGGCCAGTTCAATTAAACTTAATCAATACAAAAGCTCCATATTTAAATAATGCAGATTTACTTGTGGCAGCAGATTGTACTGCTTATGCTTATGCTGATTTCCATAAAGATTTTATAAAGGATCATATAACAGTGATTGGCTGTCCAAAACTTGATGATAATAAATACTATGAAGAAAAACTTACTGAAATACTTAAATTAAACAATATAAAGAGCATTACCGTAGTTAGAATGGAAGTACCTTGCTGTGGCGGCATAGTATCTTCATTAAAAAATGCCATGTTAAAATCAGGAGTAATTGTGCCTTATAGAGAGGTTATTATATCTACTGATGGCAATATTATTTAATTAAAATTCAATACTGCATTAATGAAGTCATATCTAGGAAATTTCCACTTGGAAGTTTCCTATTTTATTATTACAAAATATTTTTATCAATTTACCTTTAAATTGTATGGATTTGGTGGTAAAATGTGTATATTATGGATAACATCTTATTATATTTGTTATTCGTTTACTTGGGGGGATAAATTTATGTTAGGCTATATTAATGAATCAATACAATCGAATATTGTAATTGATACACTAAAAGAAAAGGATTTCTATGTAAATTTAGATGCATCACCTATTGATAGTATGTTAGATCTTCTAATAGAGGGTTTTGCTTTATGCAAAATAGTTCTTGATAGTGAGAATAAACCCTATGATGCTATATTGGTTAATGTTAACAAAGGTTTTGAGAATATAACTTCGATAAAAAAAGAGAATATATTAGGAAAAAGCTTACGGAAATCCTTTTCCAACCATTTAGGTATTTTAAACACATTGATTAATATATTTAGTGAAGTTGCTTTAGTGGGAAAAGCTATAAGTTTTGTAACTTATTCTACAGTACTAAATAAAAAACTCAAGATAAATGCTTTTTCTCCTAAGCAGGGTGAATTTGCTGTTTTTTTTGCCATTTGTAATGAAAACAAACAAACTAAAATAATGACATATAATATAGATAATTTAAAAAAATTTAACTGGAAGTTCATGGCCTATCATGATCCTCTTACTACACTGCCTAATAGAAGATTTTTGACAGAAAAACTTAATGAAGAACTGGACTTGGCTAAAAAATATAATTATGCATTTTCTATTATGTTTCTAGATATAGATAATTTTAAATGTATAAATGACAGCTTAGGTCATGAAGTTGGTGATTGTATATTAAAAGAATTTTCATCTAGACTAAAAGGTAATATCAGAAATAATGATACAGTTTTTAGACTTGGTGGAGATGAATTTATAATATTTTTAAAGATAAAAGATAGGTTAAGTGATATAACAAAAATAGCTGATAGAATTGTAAAAAGCCTTGGTGTACCTTTTAAATGCGGAAGCAAAGAAATATTACTTACCTCAAGCATTGGTATAAGCATTTACCCTGAGGACGGTGCTGATATTACTACTCTGCTTAAGCATGCTGATAAAGCAATGTATGATGCAAAGAGACAAGGTGGAAGCTATTTTAAGTTTTATAACAGTTCATTACTTTCTTCCAACCCTTAACAAATATGAAAATAAGGCCTTACCAAGTAAAGCCTTATTTTTGATTTTCATATATAACTTTGGGCAGTTATTTAGGTAATATAGCAAATCTAATTATAAACAATATTGCCAACACATACACTATTGGATGAACTTCTTTTCCTCTTCCAGTAACCAGTTTTACTATTGGATAGAATATTAATCCTGATGCTATTCCATTAGCTATACTATAACTAAATGGCATAATTGCTATGGTAAAGAAAGCTGGTAATGCTTCTGTAAAATCATCAAAATTTATTTTTGTTACTGCTCCCATCATTAAAACTCCTACTATTATAAGAGCCGGAGCTGTAGCTTCTGCTGGGACAATACCAACTAGTCCAGTAAAGAACATAGCTAGTAAAAACAATATCCCTGTTACCACGGAGGTTAATCCAGTTCTTCCTCCTTGTGAAATACCTGCAGTAGATTCCACATAAGTAGTAACAGTACTTGTACCAAGTAATGCTCCTGAAGCAGTGGCAACTGCATCTGCCATAAGAGCTTTATTCATATTCTTCATTCTTCCATTTTCATCTAGCATGTTAGCTTTTTGAGCTGTACCAACAAGAGTTCCTATTGTGTCAAACATATCAACTAAACTAAAGGATATAACTACCATTAAAACATTTAATATGGCTCCTGCTATTCCACTATTTCCAATATTCAATAAACCTTTTAAATCTAGTTTTAAAAAAGTAGGCGCAATAGAAGGTGGTGCACTTACAAGATTGTGTAAAGGAACTAACTTTGTTATGCCCAGTGGAATACCTGCCAAAGTAGTTAAGAGAATTCCTATTAATATAGAGCCTTTAATATTTCTCGACATCAATATTGCTGTAATTGTAATACCTATTAATGTCAATATAGTATGAGGATCCGTAAAGTTACCAAATCCAACCAAAGTAGCTGGATTTGCAACTATAATGCTTCCGCTTTTAAATCCAATTAAAGCAATAAATAAACCTATTCCACCTGAAATTGCAAGTTTTAGGTTTTGAGGTATTGCATCCACTATTTTTTCTCTTAATGAAGTAAGAGTAATTATTATAAACAATATTCCTGATATAAATACTGCTGCTAAAGCCTGCTGCCATGTATACCCTAATGTTAAACAAACACTAAATGTGAAAAATGCATTTAATCCCATACCTGGTGCCTGAGCAAAAGGCACATTAGCATAGAATCCCATTATAAAAGTTCCTATAGCTGCTGAAATACATGTAGCTGCAAATACCGCAGCAACCACACTATCATTTAATGCATTAATTCCCGCCTTTACTGCTGCATCTCCTAAAAGGCCCTGTTCATTCATACCTGCCTGCATCAATACCCCTGGGTTTACAAATATTATATAAGCCATTGTAATAAAAGTTGTTATTCCTGCTATAATTTCTGTTTTAACTGTTGTATTGTTTTCTGATAGCTTAAAGAAAGAATTTAAAAATGAAGCTTTCCCATTATTACCATTAACATTCTTTTGTTTCAACTGATCCATTATAATACCTCCATTAATGTTTATGCCATTACGAATATTAATATTATTATTACAATATAATATTAACATTTTTAAAATAGCAAGTCAATACACTTTTTTATTTCATCCAAGAAACGTTCGTGTATAATGCACATCTTTGGATAGCTTATTATATAATGTTCGTTTTTTAAGTAATAGATAATAGATAATGAAAGAATTTTTTTACAAATTAAAAAATTCTAACCTTATTTATAATTTATACTTTATTATTTGAATCTTTGCTGCTCTGTACTCTAAAAAAAGATGAAATCAGCCCTGCTGATTTCATCTTTTCACATTACTTATTACTTATTACTTCTTACCTATTACCTACCTAACCGCTGCCTTTTTTAATTCTTCTACTGGCTCATCTTCTACCCATTGATTATTTTTTATCTTAGTAAAATACATCTTAGTTTCACTTACTACTATGCCGCTAAGCCCAACAAGAGCTATTAGATTTGGTATAGCCATAAGACCATTTACTATATCTGCAATTACCCATATTAAATCTAACTTTAATATAGAAAGTCCTCCTATTGCAACTATTCCAATAAATATATATCTATAAGGTTTTATGCCCTTAACTCCAAATAAATATTCCGTACATCTTTCTCCATAGTAGTTCCATCCAAGTATTGTAGTAAATGCAAAGAATAAAAGGCCCACAGTTATTATAAATTTACCTAATGATGCAATTGGCATTCCATTAGTAAAGGCTGCATTAGTCATAGCAGCTCCTGCTAAATCTGATTTCCAAGTTCCTGTAAGAATTAAAGTTATTCCTGTCATGGTACATATAACTATAGTATCAATAAAAGTACCTGTCATAGATATAAGTCCTTGACGTACACAGGATTTAGTTTTTGCCGCTGCTGCTGCAATTGGAGCACTTCCAAGTCCAGATTCATTAGAGAATACCCCTCTAGCTACACCATTTTGTATAGCCTGCCTAACCGTAGCACCTAAAAATCCACCTACAGCTGCTGTAGGCTTAAAGGCACTATTAATGACCAATGCTATTGCTGCTGGTACTAGTTTAATATTTACTGCCAATATTACCAATGAGGCAGCCATATAAAGTATAGCCATAAAAGGGACTATTTTTTCTGATACCTTGGCAATACTCTTTATTCCTCCTAAAGTAACCATAGCCACTAAAATTGTAATTATTATTCCTGTAACTATAACAGGCACACCATAGGAATCCATTAATGAATCAGACATAGCGTTGATTTGGGCAAAGGTACCTATTCCAAAATAAGCTACACCTATTCCAAATACAGCAAAGATCTTTGCTAGCCATTTATTTCCCAATCCTCTTTCTATATAGTACATTGGTCCGCCGGACATTTGACCATTTTTATCTGTTACTCTATACTTTACCGCAAGTAAACCCTCTGCATATTTGGTAGCCATTCCAAAGAATGCCGCCACCCACATCCAAAATAAAGCTCCAGGTCCTCCTGCTTTAATTGCTGTAGCCACACCTACAATATTTCCTGTACCGATTGTTGCTGCAAGAGCAGTACACAAAGCTTGGAAACTAGTTACATCTCCTACTCCTTGGCTATCCTCATCTTCTTTTGAAAAAAGATATTTAAATGCTAATGGAAGTTTTCTTATTTGAAGAAATCCTAGACGTACAGTTAAATAAATTCCTGTACCCACAAGTAATATTAGTAGAGGTGCCCCCCATACTATTGAATCGATTTTGCTAAAGATTTGAATTAATTTTTCCACTTTCCCATCCTCCTATTATTTTAGTTTGGACAGAGGATGAATAGATACAACGCAAATAAAATAGAGGTCTTCTCAAAAAAATGATAGACCTCTGGATTACAGTTCTATTCTCTGTCCTTTTACCTGAGAGTTTCATTGGGATATCCCAACTTGCTCCTTCGGTGCTCATTTAAGAGTCTCTCCAGAGTTTCGTCCAATAACAGTCCTCCCCATAAATAATGGTACCTGAAAGATTAACATCTTCGGTGGGCTTTCGCCTCTCTCCTGTTACCTTCATCCGAACTTCCTTATCAAATTATTTATAATTTTAGCACTTATATATTAAAAATGCAATAGGCTTTTTTGCTTACATTCATTATTTCCTATGAATATAGTTATTTAATCCTTTAGCCAATGGAAGAGCTAATGCTATGCCCACTACCACCTCAATAATATTCCCTGGTACCTCTGCTAAAGCTATTGTTAAACTTTCGCTTAAGCTTGCAGTCTGTACATAAACAAATCTTGTAATTATGACATTAGCTATATAATAAGCTCCAACCATCCATACTCCAGCACAAACAAAAGCCAATATATTGTTTTTTAAGTTATTTCCATAATAATTATCTCTATAAGCTATTCTTGCAGCAATATAGGCCATAGCACCTTTTATTACTAATGTAAATGGTGCCCACACTGCATAACCTCCAAGTATATCTGCCAAAGACATACCTAATGCTGCCGCTATGGTACCATTTCTTTTTCCAAGAATTATAGCTGCTAAAAATACCATACTATCTCCTAAGTGAGTGTATCCTATAAAAGTAGGTATTCTTATAGTCATAGTAACAGCACAAGTAGCTGCCATCATTAGTGCAATATACACCATATCTGATGTTGTTATTTTACTCCCCAGTTTATTTTCCATAGCATTTATCCATCTCCTTATTGCAATTTTATCTTTATTGCTATTATAAACAACTATATAAATATTTCAAAATGTATGGGTACAGTTTTATGGTAAATATATAAAGCAAAACACCCTACCAAAGATAGAATGTTTTGCTTATATTATCTAGAAAGGCAATTGATTTTTAAGCTGTTTCAGAAACTGAGTTTGCTTTATCAGTTCTCTTCTTCGCTGACATTAAGAATATTGCAAGTACTATTATTGATACTATGATTCCAACAGGATATCCTATTGCTGTTGACATTTTAAATCCTTCTGGTGCAACTATAATATAAGTTACACTCACTGCTGTCATAAATACTGCTGGTATACTTGCAAGCCAATGATTCTTACCAATATGAACTAAATACATAGCCGATGTCCAAAGCACTACTGTAGCTAATGCCTGATTTGACCATCCAAAGTATCTCCATATAACGTTAAAATCTACTTGTGTTAATACGTAGCCAATAACAAATAAAGGTATACTAATCATTAATCTATTTTTGATTTTTTCCTGTTTAAAGTTAATTGAATCTGCTATGGTAAGTCTTGCACTTCTAAAAGCTGTATCTCCTGAAGTTATTGGGCAAGCTACAACACCAAGTATGGCAAGAGCTCCTCCTACTTTCCCAAGTAGTGAATTACAAATAGTATTTACTGCCCATGCTGCATTATTATTATTAGCTACCATAGCTTCATTTAATTTTGCAACTCCATCTGTTCCATGAGGCCCTGCGAAGAAGCTCATAGCTGCTGCTGCCCAAATTAAAGCTACTATTCCTTCTGCTACCATAGCTCCATAAAATATTCTTCTACCTTGCTTTTCACTGGTTACACATCTTGCCATTAATGGTGACT
>NZ_PVXO01000053.1 GCF_002995785.1 Clostridium liquoris
TATATATATTATTGAAATGAGGTGTAAGTTTTGCATTATATAAAAAAAATATTAGATACTTTATCTTTAATTATTAGCGAATTAATCAATAAAACTAAGTATTTTATAAATAAAATACATAATAAAATTTTATTTTTTAAAAAAAAGCAGAAAATCATAAGAAATACCTATGATCCTATTTTAAAAGAAAAATTGAATACCAAAGATGAGTTATTTTCTAAATTAAATGAGTTGAGAAAAATAGATAATAGTATAAATAAAGAGCTATCAGAACTACAAAATGAAAATAATAATTTTCAAAAGAAAATAGAAATCTTAAGTGATTTAATTATAAGTAATAGATCTTAGTTTTTAGTAAATAACAATTTTCCTCCGTTGTGCCAGTGAAAAATTTAAAAATAAAGATTTTCTAAAGCAAAACGGAAGAAAATCAACTTATATTAATCGGTTAAATCTTTTCCTATTGTTTCCTTTATTGTCTCCGCTAAATTAATTTGTTCTTCTTTAGTTAATTCCTTTGTATTTATAGGCTTATGTATAACTACATTTACTTTTCCAGGTTTAACTTGCTTTTTTTCATTTCCCTCTCTAATCTTATAAGTTCCATCAATAGTTACAGGAACTATTGGAACTTCTCCTTTTATACCTAATTTCATGCTGCCCTTTTTAAATTCTCCAAGCTTTCCATCTTTACTTCTAGTACCCTCAGGAAATATAACCATGGAATACCCATTTTTTAAATTTTCCACTCCTTCATTTATGGATTTTACAGACTCTCTTATATTGCTTCTATCCATAAATACACAGTGAATTTGCTTCATCCAGCCACTGATTATTTTAAATTTTTCAAGTTCCTTCTTAGCTACAAAACCCATGGGCTTTTTAATAGCTGTTAACAGCACTGGTATATCAAATAAGCTTTGGTGATTTGCTACATAAAGACAGCTTTCTTCTGGCAGATTCTCAATTCCTTTTATATTTATCTTTATTCCAGCCTTATCTACAAAGAACTTTGCCCAGTTCAATAAGTTTTCATTTATGTACTCTTCTGCTGCCTTATCTCCCTTTTTCCTTCTTATTGATTCAATCTTTCCTTTTCTCAATAAACTTCCTATCATGTAAAATGCATATTCAAAACGTAATAAAAAATTCTTCATAATACACTCTCTCCCGCTCTCCTTAGAAATTTACACATATTTTTATTATAGCATATAGAATATAATTAATGCATGAGTTTATAAGGATTTGATTTAAAAAAATCTTAAAGGTTAGAATAGAAATAAGCACAGAAAAATTTTTAGGAGTACATAATGAATAATAAAAAATTACTTATAATTTTTTTAATTATTACTATATCTTTTTCTCTAAAAGGCTGCAGCTCTGTTAGTCTTAATAATGAAATAAAAGCAGATAATCTATTAAAAATTCATTATATAGACGTAGGTCAAGGAGATAGTATTTTAATATCAATTAATGGTAAAAATATGCTTATTGATTCTGGCTCTGCAGTGAAAGAAGAATATATAGTAAAATATTTAAAAAAGCAAGGAATAAAAAAACTACATCATGTAATTGCAACTCATCCCCATGAAGATCATATAGGTTCTATGTCCAGTATAATAAGCAATTTTAATGTGGAAAACTTTTATGCTCCTAAAATTACCTCAAGCACCAATTATTTTAATAACATGATAGATGAACTGATGAAAAAGGGGCTAAAAATACAGGTAGCTTCATCAGGTAAAAAAATACAACTTTATGACAATGTAATTTGCGAAATAATAGCTCCAAATAGTACAACTTACGAAAATACAAATAATTATTCAGTGGTACTAAAACTAACCTATGGTAAATGTAGTTTTATTTTTACAGGGGATGCTGAAGCTATAAGTGAAAATGAGATGTTAAGCAATAATACTAACCTAAAATGCGATGTTTTAAAGCTTGGACACCACGGTAGCAGTACATCTACTACAGACTCATTTTTAGAAAAAGCTTCTCCTAAAATAGCTATAATAAGCTGTGGTAAAAATAATCCTTTCCGCCATCCCAGTAAAAAAACTATAGGCAAAATAAAAAGCAAAGATATGCAGGTGTATAGGACTGACATTGATGGGGATATAGTATTATTAAGCAATGGCAGTTTTATAAAAAAGCAGTAGGATTTTTTGCTATGAATTATAAGTTAAAATAAGGTATCATACTGCAAATATGATACCTTATTTTAAATATCCTTTGATTTATTTATATAAAATATTTCTTTAGCCCTTCTTATATGTTTTCTTGTAAGATTTTCAGCCAAATCTTCATCTCCACTTTCTATAGCATTTATTATGGCTATATGTTCTTGTAACACTTCTTTTCTTCTTTCATTATTTTTCAAAGTAGTATTCCTTAAGTTTATTAGATATTCATAATATTTATTCATTTCATCTATAAGTTTCTTATTTCTACTAGCTTCTAATATTTTATTATTAAAAATTATATGAAGTTTTTTATATTCTTTATCATTCTCATCCTCTATGCTTGTCTCCATAGATGTAATAATACTTCTAATTTCCTGCAGCTCTTCTTTAGAAATACGTTTGCAAGCAAGTCTAGATGCCATACCTTCTAAAGCTTCTCTAATTTCATATATTTCTAAGGCATCTTCTAAGGAAACTCCTTGGACAATTACCCCTTTTCTAGGTATACTTTTAATTAGGCCATCCGCTTCTAGCTGCTTGAAGGCCTCTCTTATAGGGGTTCTGCTTACTCCAAGTAAATCTGCTATAGTAGTTTCTATAAGTCTTTCTCCAGCTTTAAACTTTTCCTCAAGAATTGCTTGCCTTAACTTTTCGTAGATTATCTCACTCATTGGCCGCAACTCAGTTATTTTTATTTTTTCTAAATCCATACTCATATAATCCCACCTAATAATTGTTGTTTATTATATAATACATTATATCAGAATATTGAACCAATTTGGTGATTAAAATTTTTTAATATGACATAATAAAAAAATAAAGGATTAATGATAATTTATATTTGTCATTAACCCAATATATTATGCTTTATTTCTTTTTAACCAAAAGATAAACACCTGAACATATAAATACTATAGGGAAGAAATACTTATTTATGGCAGACTTAACAATATAATATATTTCATTACCCACAAATAATTTATTTATTATAGATAAAGAACCAATTATAATTAATGCCCAGGCAATTGTTATCCAAATTTTTTTATCTACATTTCCAGAATAATTTTTCCCTGCAAAATTACCATTATAATTAGCTTTTTCCCTATCTAAAATTTTGCTTATAAAAAGATCAGAGTCAAATATAGTTTCTCCCATATCCATTCTTCTAGCAATATTAAAGGTATCAATAAAGGTGTAAAACCATAAAATTGTTCTCAATATACTACCTATAAAACCTAATCCTAGCAATCTAAATACAGGCTCTAACAACATGTAAATTAATAATGCTTCTAAACCCTTTCTCATAAGCCCTAAATACATATATCCCACTCCAGGTATTAATGCAGCTAAAAAGGTTAAAAAACCACTTCTTCTATTATTCATTAAACCAACCTCCTAAAAACTTAATTATATTTTCATTTAAACTGATAAAACTCTCTTCATCCCCCTGTGTAATTCCTTTTATAATATACTCATCACTCAAACTTACCACCCCTGATTACTAACCTTTATAGTTCCAGACTTAACCTTCATATTTAATTTTCCAGTGCCTTGTCCTAAAGGTTTTATCAAACCAGAATTTACTCTAGTATCATCATTTAAACTGCACTTGCCTTGGGACACATCTAAATTCACATTCATATTACTATCTGAGGTTTTCATTTCTACCACACCCATATTTACATCTACATTAATATCTTTACATACCTTATTCTCTATGTCTACTTTGCCATTATCAACTTGTATATTACACTGTTGAAGATCTCCTTTAAAATCCACACTTCCATTGTCTACCCTTACTTTAGCAGTTTTAATATTCTTTCCATCAAATTTTACATTATCCATATTTAAAATTAAAGAGTTTCCACCAGGTATTGTTAAAGTACCATTATCTCCTTTTATATCCCATTCCACAGCTGATAAGTTACTTTCGCCTTCTAATTTAATATTATTAATATTCATTATAACTTTATATCCATCAGGTACATAGATATCTCCCTTAACACCTCTCACATAGCTTTCATTTATACCTACCTTAAGACCTTCATTTAGGTTATTTTCCTTCAAATCATAATTATTTATATTTTTATTTTTATCAACATAAACTATTAAATCAAATTTTATTTCCCCATCTGCAGACTTTTTTACATTTATATCTCCATTTCTAGTATTAAAATTAAGGCTATTTCCAATAGCATTTAAACTTTTTTCACATCTTATTTTCTTAGTATCATTAGAATCTATATTAAAATCCTTTAAATCTATTTTAATACCATTATTTAAAAAGTTAATATCATTTCCTAGTCTCACAAATACATTTATTATTAAAAAGGCAATAAATACAGGAACAATTAAAAAGTTAAATCCTATTTCTTCATTTCCTCTTTTTCTTCCATAGAAAAATATAATTTCTATTCCAAAAAGCACTATAGTTATTGGCCACCAATTAAAAAATTGCTTTGCTAAAGCTTTATCAACATTTCTTAATATCATCCATATCCCAATAAATATAAAACCTATAGCCGAAGTAACTGTACCTATTCTTTTCATAATTCTACTCCTTGCAATAATTTTCTTTTCACTTATTTATATGTAATCACTTAAAAAAATTCCACGGCTTTTAAAAGAATAAATAAAAAAGAATAAATAATAAATAATGAAGATTTTCTTCCGTTGCCTACAGAAAATCTTTAAGTTAATAAATTTAACAATTAAAAACTTTTCGTAATGTCAATGAAAAGAATTATCCATATTTATTCTTTATTCTCTATAATTTATTAATTTCTATATAATTATTCAAAAAATAAAAAATGGCTCCGTGGAGAGGATTCGAACCTCCAGCCCTTCGGTTAACAGCCGAATGCTCCACCGTTGAGCTACCACGGAACAATTGACCTGGCGACAACTTACTCTCCCACAAAGCTTCCCTTGCAGTACCATCAGCGCTTCAAAGCTTAACCATCGTGTTCGGTATGGGAACGGGTGTTACCTTTGAGCCATAATCACCAGATTTTTTCAGAGTACAGTTGACAGAGTACAGAGTACAGTTATGGACAAAATTCCTAGGGAATTTTTAAAACTATATTTCTAGCTTTTGCAAAGCAAAAGCATCTATAACTCTCAATTCTCAACTAAAAATTGCTATAAGCTGCGCATTACTTCGTTAACAAGTTCGCTGCGGTGCTCATTTAGCTTACTAAATTCCGCTCCTTGCTTCTCATGTTTCCTTGTATTGCTTGCT
>NZ_PVXO01000054.1 GCF_002995785.1 Clostridium liquoris
CTGTATTGGCAACTGCAATTTTGGATAGATATGTTCATCATTGTCATTTTGTCGTAATTAAAGGTGAAAGTTATAGAATGAAACAACGAGAAGGTATTATTAAATCAATGTCAGAGGGAAACACTGACAATATTAAAACTGATTCCAATTTAAAATAGTTTATTTTTTTATACTTTTAGGTGGGGAAAAATTCTTCCCCAAAGTGGGAAGTTTTTATTGACAATAACATGCGTTATGTAAGTTTGGAAATGTAGCACGTGCTAGTTATTATAAATGGTTACATCGAGAAATACCTGCAAATGAATTAGAGAATCAACAGGTTGCAGAGAAAATCGAAAAAATTCATGTAGAAAATCCAGACAAAGGCTATCGCCGAATCCGAGATGATCTTGAACGATATCATAATTGTAAAGTTAATGATAAACGAGTGCTTCGAATCTGCCGAAAACTAGATATAAAATCCACAATTAAGTATTCCAACAATGGATGTACTCGTCAGGCAAAAAATCCTCAATATATAGCTATGAATATCCTGAATAGAGAGTTTACAGCAAAGGCACCTAATGAAAAATGGCTTACGGATGTAACCGAATTTCATTATTACATTGGAACTGAAAAGCATAAAATTTACCTCAGTGCCATCCTGGATTTGTATGATAGACGTATTGTATCATATGTCATTAGAGACTCTAATAACAACGCTCTTGTTTTTGATACATTCGATGCTGCTGTTGAAGCAAATCCAGATGCACATCCATTATTTCATAGTGACAGAGGGTTTCAGTATACTAACAGAGTCTTTCATGCAAAACTTAAAACAGCGGGAATGACACAGAGTATGTCAAGGGTTGCAAAATGCATTGATAATGGTCCAATGGAAGGATTTTGGGGAATTATAAAGCGCGAATGGTATTACGGAAAAAGATTTACCAGCAGGGACTCTGTGGTAAAAATGATTGAAGACTATATGGAGTATTACAACAATAAAAGGTTACAAAGAAATCTTGGTGTACTAACACCAATGGAAAAACATGAGATATATTTGCAAGCAGCATAAAAACTGCCAGAAGATAATATCTACTGGCAGAAAAAGTTTTTATTTTTTTAATTGTCTACTTGACGGGTAGCAGTTCAAAGTTCAATGCGACAGTTCCTTTTTTATTTTTATATAATCTTATAAGGCGAATTTAATAATAATTTATAAATTAGAAATTTGTTATTTATGAGATGTATTAATTGATTTTAAATATATGTGTGGGATTTAAGGAACGAGTTACAATATCTTACATGGTTTAAAATAGGTAAATGCTTTATTACAGGGTTGTGTGGTATAATATAGATTAATTACAATAAAGAGATGGATATATTATTGGAAAAAATATAAATAAGAGTATGCTGCTTGATGAAGAATTAAAACAGATTCATCATAGAAAGGAATATAAAAACTATGTATTTAATAACTTTTATCCATTGGGAAATGGAAAAATATATATAAGGGATAGGTTATATGTTTTTAAAATTAGAGGGTTAAGTTATGATTTTATAAACAAAATGAGTAAATGTTTATCTATGTTAAAAAGTGATAATTTCAAGGTCGTTTCAATTTGTGGAAAAGAAATAAAACAAAAATATATTAAAGAACTATACACTATGATTCCATTAATAGTAACTATAGATAGTAAGCCTTGGTTACAAGATGATGATTTGGATGTATTTAAACGAAGATTAGAAGATAATCTAGAGAAGAAATATAAAAGCTTTTTTAATGAAGAAATAAATGTGAGGGATAAATTTATACAAGAAATAAAATTTAAAAATATAAAGCCAATGCATTTTAATTATAAAGATATTAAATTGATTAGAAACAAGGTGAGTATAGAAGTTCAAGACAATGAAGAAGCATAAAAGGCAGCATTTTTAGCTAGAGCTATTGGATTAGGAGAGAAGATTTCTGCCGTTGGGGCAGGGTTTTGTGAGTAGAAAATTTATTATTGGAGGACGATAAACATTGAATAAAACATTAAGATTTGAAATTGTAACTGGAGTAAATAAAGAATATTTTCATACTAATAATCAAAATGAAAATTTAGATTTAGTAGGTGGTATTTGGCAGAAAATAGCTAAAGAAGAATTTAAATTAAACAATATATATGTTTCAGCAATAATTAAGCCAAGTAAAACAATTTATAATGAAGAGTGGGGTTGCCCTAAAAATGGAGAAGAAACAATAGTAATTACAGGAGTTGCCAATAAAGATTTTGTAGATGATATTGAAAAATGGAAAGACACTGTAATTAAACTAGCTAAAAGATTAAAAAATAAATTAAAACAGAGCACTCTTACCTGCGAATTTATAGACACAGAATTACATTATTTTAAATAATAAATTTCAAAGTACAAATATATCGATATGGTAAAAGTGGGGGAAAATATGGATAGTGATAAAAAAATAATAAGTTCTCATATTTTTGTATTTCCATTTAATTGGGATTATGTGAATAATGAAGATTGGCTAAATACTTGCATAGATGAGCGTTTAAATGTGGATAAGTTTATAGAGTCTTTGAGAGATGGATGGGAAGAAGAGGAAAGAAAAATAAAAAATGATGAGGATTATAATACCTATACATATTTTTATGGTAATGTAAGGAAAGCTATATATGGGAAAAAAAGCAATGTAAAAATAAATAAGTATAAAGGTACGACTATTAAAAATATTAAATATTATTGGAAGAAATTAATTAATAAAAAGGTATCTAACAGAATTGTTACATGCTTAAATTATAAAAATATAAATAAAAATTCAATATATGAAATATATATTAAAAACCGAGATGATATGGGAAAAGAATCTTATAAATTAAAAATTAGAAGTATAAAGTTAAAAATTTATGATACTGGAGTAGCTACGCTATCTTACTTTTTAGATAACTATGAATACAAAACAAGAGAAGATATACTTATAATTAACGATTATGGAAGAAGAATTTATCCACAATATATTCCTTTAGAAAAAGCTCAGGATAATCTTTTAGCCCGAAAGGTATCATTGAAATTTGGAAATGATACTATAGAAGAAGATTTTAACTATGATACAAAGAAATATCCTACTAAAGTTTCAAAGATTATAACAGAACTCTTAGGAGAAAAATTTGGATCTACAGAAAAAGAATTAAAAGATTACTATTCTAATGAGAAAAAAAATATACTTATAAGACCTGTAATAGACGATAGGATGTTTGTAATTTGTTGGTATAGTGATAATTTAAATTCAAGTATTTTAACTAAATATAAAGACCAGGAATACTTAAAAAATGATTTTTGGTATCAATATTTGTTTATTGATAATGAAGGATCAACTTGTCAAGATGGAAGAATGAAGAAAGATTTACTCTTAAAATCAACTTATACTAGATGGAAAGATTATGGGACATTATTTGGAATTTCTAGATATTCTTTTGTATTATTGTGTGATGAATCAAATTTTTCTGTAAATGTTTTATATAATTATATAAATAATATTTATTATGAAATGATTATACTTGCTTTGGTTCAAAGAGCATCAATTTTAAGATTTTCAGATGAAACTTCAAAGATAGCTAGTTTTGAAAATAAGAATATATATAGACAAATAAAGAAACTGCAAGAATATTATATTCGTTTTGTTAACACCATTTACTTTAGAGAAGTTACGGCCCAAGAGCAAGGAATAGAATTATACGATAAACTTACAGAACTTATGAGAATAGAAAGAGAAGTAAAAAGATTAGATGAAGAAATAGATGAGATACAAAGATATATTACTTTGGAGACCAATGGTAGTACCAATAAGTTGGTAAATTTAATTACATATGTAGGATTAAGTGTTTCTGTTATGGGGGTTGTTGCAACAGCATTTCCATTAAGATCAGAGGTATTAAAGTGGCTAGCTATTTTTGGGGTGCCTACTTTCATGATTATTTGGATGATACAATTAATAAAAGATAGAAGGTGATAATATGACAAAATTTATAGTTACGTTAAAACAGAATAATCCGCTTATTCATTTTCAAGGTGACCAAAGTGGAGCAACTATAAGGGGCACAGAATTTAAACCAAAATTAGATAAGTTTTTAATAAAAAATGCTTTTTTAGGTAATTTTGAATTGTACAAGCAGTATTTAGTAGGATATAAAGTAGGAAGAACAAAAGATGATTTTAAAGATAAAGAGGCTTTTAATTATAAAATAAAATTTTATAATATGAAAAATTTACAGTCAAAAAGAAAACAAGATAAGTATAAATTAAAATTTGATACTGTACAAGTTGAGATTTTTTCATTTTATAAGAACTTATTAGATATAATAGCTAAGAATTTACCTGAGTTTCTTGAAAAAAATAATTTTGGTAGTGGACAATCTAAAGGGCATAATGGAAGCTTTTGTATAAATAGTGATAATGAGTTTATTTTAGATGGGGAAAAGTTTTATTTCAACAATGTAAATAAGAAAGAACAGAGTGTAAAAAATAAGGAACATATTAAGAAAAAGGAAGATAAATTAAATTTAGAAGGTTATCTTGATCCTTCAATTTTAGAAAAACTAAAAGAACTAAGGAATAGTTTAGAATAGCAAAATAGAGGTGGTGAAGTAATTGTCTGAAAGCAAAAAAAGTTATATAGGATTAACAATTGGACCTATAATTGAAACTATTAGTAATGCTAAAGAAACAGGGGAGTTATGGGCAAGTAGTTATTTGTTTTCTTACATTATGAAAAATATAATTGGAAAATTATTAGAACAAGATAATAAATTAAAAGATAAATTTATAGTTCCTTATGTTTATAATGAAAAGATATTTAAATTTCCACAAGAAGTAGGATTATTTCATGATAGATTCATTTTCGAATCTAAAGATGGAGATTTTGATTTAGTTAAAAAATCTGTAGAACAAGTTAAGGGAGATATTATAAATGAGATTCAAAAGTATGAAAAAAATAGCCCTTATGAAATAATAGAAGAAAATATAGACGATTTCTTAAAAATATATTATTTAGAAGTGGAATTAGATATATATAACAAAAAAGATGATAATAATATAATTTTTAAAGTTAATAAGTGTTTAGATGCTTTAGAACTTAGAGAAAAACTTCTTAATGGGAAGGGAATGAAAAATAATTATCTTCTTGATACTTTAAACAATAAAAATCTAAAAGAGGAAAGTTTTAAAAAGCATTTTTTATCAAAAGATGCTTATGGTGAGAAAGGAAAAGATGAAGAATATCCATGTCTTTTTAAAATAGCTTTAGGGAAAACTTATAAAAAGGATTTTCCAAATGATGATGATGAAATAAAAAACAGATTGAAAAGTGATATAGAAGCTGGACTACAAAAAGAATTAATAAAAGCCAACGAATATATAGCATTTGTTCAAGTAGATGGTGATTTTATGGGTAAAGTTATACAGGGTTTTGAAATTAATGAAAATAAAGAAGATATTTATGAAGACTATAAAGATTTTTCAAAAAAACTTTTGGAGTATTCAAAGGATTCTAATGAAATAATCAAAAAATATGGTGGATTTACAGTATATGCAGGTGGAGATGACTTGCTTTTTATTGCTCCTATAATAAATGAAAAATGTAAAGTTAAATTTCAAAATAAAAACTTTGATAATAATATTTTTGGAGTTATAGATTGTTTATCGAAAGTATTTGAAGATAAATTTCAAAATGAGAAGTTTAAAGAGAAACCTTCTACATCTTTTGGTGTCGCAATGGTACATTATAAATTCCCACTGTATTATGCTTTAGATGAAGCAAGAGAATTACTTTTTAGCAAAGCGAAAAGTTATAGATTTAAAAACAAAGAGAAAGATGCTATAGCTTTTAAAGTAATAAAAAGTAGTGGACAATCGTTTGAGACTGTAGTAGGCAAAAGTAGTAAATCTTATGAAGAATTTAAGGCTTTATTTAATAGCGTAAATAGGAATGTAGATAAAACTAAGGAAACTAGAAATTATCTAAAAGCTATTCATTTTAAGCTTGTAAGAGATAAAGTTATATTAAATGAAATCGGAAAAGATAAAGATTTATTAAAAAATTACTTTGATAACAACTTTAATGAAAAAATACACAAAACTGAATCCATAAAAATTTATATAGAAAATCTCATAAGTTTTATACATGAAATTTATGATGAAATGAAGGATGAAGCAAAGAAAGATGAATGCATAAATCAGATTTATTCTTATTTAAGATTTATTAGATTTATGGACGAAGATATAAAATTAGATGACGAAACTAAAAAAGAAAAAGGTGAAAGAAATGAGTAGATATCTAGTTAAATTAAAACCAGTGGGTGCTTTTTTCTTTGGTGGAGAGAGGATATTTAGTTTTTATGAAAAAGGAATGAAATTTAAAAATAACATAATTAAGTCAAGAGAGTTTCCACAACAAACATCTATTTTAGGGATGATTAGGAAAGAAATATTGGTTTTAAATAAATTAATAAGAGAAAAATGGGATTATAAACCCGAGCAAAAGGGAAAAATAAAAAAATTAATAGGTGAAAAAAGCTTTGATATAGCAGGCTCGAATGAGGACTTTGGAATTATAAATAGTATATCACCAGTTTTTATAGTAGAAGAGATAGATGGTGTAGATAGATTTTTAATTAAAGTACCTAAAGACCATAATCAAAATAAAAATTACAATAATTATGTTCCTTTGAAATTTAATGATGATAAAGGAAACTGCTTAAAAGTTAAAACTGATTTATCAAAAGAAGTATATTTACCTATTGATTTTGATGCTAAAAAAGGTTTATCAGATGATTTTGTAGATATAGAAAAAGGTAATATTATAAGCAGAGATAAAGTTTTTATAAAAGATAGTTCTATAGGTATAAGATTAGATGAAAAACATATAGCACAAGAAAATTCTTTATTTAGGTTGGAAAAGTATAAATTCAACTATGACAAAGATTATGAAAAAGAGAATAAGTGTTTTGCTTTTATTTTAGATATAGAAGATGATAAAGAGAGCAATACAAGTTTTGAAAATTATAGAAATGTAGTTGCCTTAGGGGGAGAAGGAAGCTATTTCTCTATATCCCTTGAAAAGATTACTTTTGATATTAAAGAAAAAATAAATTTTGTAGATAAGCAAAAAGTTAGTTTTATCATAGAAGAAAAAATGCCTTGTGAAAAAGAGCAATTATTAGATAAAAAAGAAATATATAAAATAATTTTATTATCAGATACTTATATATCCAAACGAGTTTATGAAGAAAATTGTATGTATTCAATTTCAAAGAGGATTGATTTTAGAAGCTTGAAAAGTGAAAATTACAATGAAAATAAACAGAAAGGTAATGCCTATTATAATAGATTTGATAAAAGTAAGAATAGATATTCTTTTTTAGAAAAAGGTTCAGTTTTGTTTGCTTATAAAACTGGATATGATGAATTGCTAAAGAGTATAAATAATAGTAAACTTCAAAAGATTGGATATAACATATTTATTTAGGGGGATTTAGAATGGATAATTTTAAATTATATAAAATAAGATGTCTAACCAATATGCATGTTGGAAATGGAGATGCAAGCTATACACTTATAGACAATCAAGTTCAAAAAGATGCTATAACAGGTTTCCCAGTTATTAATTCATCTAGTTTAAAAGGAAGTTTAAAAAATTTTTTAGGAGATAAATGTGATATCGATGAAATAAATAATATTTTTGGAGATAATATGGAAGGTATAGGACAATATAAAATATTTCCAGGTATGCTTTTATCAATTCCATTAAGAAGCAATAAGAAACCATTTTTTAGAGCTACATGTCCAAGAATAATAAAAGATTTTATTGATTTCGTTAGTAATTTTCAATATAGGTTAGATTATATGGGGGATTTAGAAAAAATTCAAAAGCTAGTAGGAGAAAATAAGAATAGTATATCTGTTATAAAGTGTTTTAATGAAGATATAGAAGATGATAAAGATTTAAGAGTTGAAGGCTTTAGGAGTGATTTAAAAGACGGATTAGACATAGAAAATAATCAAAAGATAACAAGCTTATTTGGAGAAAATCTAATTATTGTAGATGATAGGACTTTTTTAAATATAGTATCTGAACTTCCGATTATAGCAAGAAATAAACTTGATAATGGCGAAAGTGAAAATTTATGGTATGAGGAAATTGTACCGAGAGAAACTAGATTTTATTTTGGAGTTATGTGCGGCAAAAAACATGTTAATAAATTTGAAAAAATCAAAGGTCATCCTATTCAAATAGGTGGAAATGCAACTATTGGATATGGGTATTGTAATATCACTTCTATTAATGAAAAGTAGGTGAAATAGATGAATAAAAGAGAGATTGAAAAACAAATTCCAATAGCAATAAATTTGATAAATCAGTATATTAAAGATGAAAAATTTTATAAAAAGACCGATGATAAAAATTTTGGACAAATTCCCCAAGAGTATAAAGGTTATATATCCAATTTTGGGGCAAGCTTAATCCAAAGTGGATTAGTTTCTACTGTGGCTTTCTTCGAAGCAGATGATTCTAAGTCTAATTGTGACAGAAGAATATTAACAAAGTTGATTTTAGATGTTATATATAAAAATAAAAACTTAAAAATTGAAGAGGATAAGAATCTTTTAAGCTATATACTGGTGGATAATAGTGAAAAGGATATTAGAAAAGAAGAAGTAATAAATGCAGCTATAGCTGTTAAATTAGCAATAAAAGTATTTAAGCTTACGGAAAATAATGAAAGTTAGGTGAGCAGATTTATGATGAATAGCAGCAATATAGGATATTTATATTACAAAGAGTATTATGGTAATGATGTTATTAAAAAATTGGATAAAGAAAAAAGCAACCAATTTGAATATATAAATAGAAAAATAATAAAAAACAGCGATGCTTCATTTTATAGATATGATAAGTTTACAAAAGATATTCAGGATAATCTATATAGAAATAAGCTGTATTTTAAAACTACATATCCTGGACTCATTATTGGAACGGGATATAGCCATATTATAAAAGCGAAAGAAGAGTTTAAGCTAGGATTGGAATTTGATTATACAACAGGGCTTCCAATTATAAATGGTTCATCTGTAAAAGGACTATTAAGAAGTGTTTTTTATAGTGAAAAAGAAAAAGTTCAAGAAGAACTGGAAAAAGAGAAAGAAAAGTATATAAAAGAAGTTTTAAAAGAATTAAAATTAGAAGAAGATTATGTAGAAAAAATAGATTTTAAAGAACTAACCTATAATATATTTGAAGGTAGATATAAAGAAAAAGATGGTACCTACAAACCTATACCAATGAATGAAAGAGATATATTTTTCGGAGCAACTATTGATATAGATAAAACCATAAAAGAAATGAAACAAAGAGATAGGTATTTATTAGGTGAGGATTACATAACCCCGCATGGAGATGAGAAAGAAAAATTGAAAAATCCTAATCCTATAAAATTCTTAAAGATAATGCCAGATGTAGTTTGGTGTTTTGGATTCGACTTAAAAGATAAATATGATCTAGATAGCCAAAACACCGTTATAACAGAAGGTATAAAGGAAAAATTGTTCGAAAGAATAATTTATGATTTGGGAATAGGAGCGAAAACTAATGTTGGTTATGGAAGATTTGATGAAAATTATCATGAATAAGTATAATATGTATATATTCTAATATAATTTTAAATTGCAATCTAGATGTTGAACTATAATATAAGATGTATTTAAATCCCAAGTTTTGACATTTACTGGTTAATGCTTTAAGTTGAACCTTAACATGAGTTATATTTAAATTAAACCAGGGTGGCATACCTATAGTTCTTCTGGAACGTTGAACCTTAACATGAGATGCAATATATGTTAAGAATAATAATATTATTCCATGATATCATTCTTTATATTAACTGGAACTAAATGTAGAAAAATAGATAATATTAAGTTTAACAAAATTTATTTAAAATAAATACGCTGTGGTTAATATATCAACAAAATTGTATTCTGGAAGACTGCGGTAGTAAAGTAATGATTATGAAAAATAAACCACAAGGAGTGAAATGAATGCATATAAAAATTCTTGTTAGATTAAAAGCTAATCTTACAAGATATTCACCAAGACTTATTGTAGGGACAGAAGGTTATACTATAGGTGAATATGGAAAATGGAGCAGGGCATCTGATCGTTTTGTTGGAGTACACTTTCCTGGTATTACAACCATAGACGTACTTTGGGATTCATCAGAAATTATTGATAAAGAATATTTGCAAGAGGAAATGGAAAATAAACAAAAATTTATGAAAGCAATTAAAAATGCAACTGATGTGATAATAGCAGAAGGATCACGCGGTGGATTTAAATATTTAACTTTTTCTCTTAAAAACGAGGATGGGATGGAAATACATAAATCTATTGGAGATCGTAAAAAAGCACAGCGATTACTATCTATATTTAAAGATTATGGAATCACAGTAAATAAGATAATTATAAAATAATGAAAAGTTGTAATAATTGTTTATGTGATATTATTAAAATTATAAATGTTTATTTTACGGTGGTTGAATATTAGCATGGGATGTGTTTAAATAAAGAAAAAGAATATAGATGCCAGACTAGCCAAAAGTTGAACCTTAACATGAGATGTATTTAAATAGAATGAGCAATTGGAATGCTGATTTTACTGGTTATGTTGAACCTTAACATAGGATGTTCTATTTATTATCCTATATCCATGTTTTGTATAATTCAAAGTAGTTAATAGTATACATTTCTTTAGTGCTATAAACGATTCTTAAATTTTCTTGGATATAAAAATTCATCAGCTATTCCTAAAAGGTGTTTAAATGAATGATATATGGACATAATTACAAAATGAAAAGTAACATTTTATGTATATAAAGTAATGGAGTATTTTGATTTTATTCCGATTAACCATAACATTGGATGTATTTATTATAATTTTATTTGTAATTAAATGTTAGTCTATTATAATGAATAATTATTATTTATAAAGATAATAATAGAATTATCGTAATGAAGTATATTGATAATGTCACATAATAGTATTATATTAATATTGAATATATGTAAGGTTATAACTTATATTCATGAATATGAGAGGAGTTTAAATATGAAGTTTTATGAGCTAATAGCAACAATCTTTTTGAAAAAGGATACACATTTTTCTCAAAGCAGTGAACTTATAGGGAAAAACATTAGTAATTTAATGCTTAATGATAACGATTTAAGAAAATACCATAAAGAGAAAATATACAAATATGTATTTACAAATTTGTATCCTGTAGAAAAAGATGGCGTATATAAGAAGGATAGAGTATATATTTTAAATCTAAGATGTTTCAGCGAAAATTACATATTAAAAATTAAAAAGTGCATGGAAAATTATGAAAGCAGTGATTTGAGAATTATTTCAGCAGATATAAAAGGAATCAATCAAAAGCATATTAACTTTTTGGAAACAATTACTCCGGCAATTGTAACAATTGATAGTAAACCATGGCTTCCAAATGGAGATATTCTTTTGTTAGTTAAAAGGCTTCATGCTAATGCTGAAAAAAAATTTAAGTTTTTCTTTAATGAAGAAATTGGAGAAGTAGAGGATTATTTTATAGAAAAACTAAAAATATTAAATAGAAAACCTACTTATTATTCTTACAAGGGGATCAGGCTTCTTGGAAACAAATTCAAAATTAAAGTTAACGATGATGATAAATCGCAAAAACTTGCATTTATTGTGTTAGGAGGGGGATTGGCTGAGAAAAATTCTATTTTAGGGGCAGGGTATTGTAAATGTGACTGGAGGTGAGTTTAATAATTGAATAATAATAAAGTTACAAAAGAATTTGTAAAGAGAGATATTTTTTATAATAATGGATTAGTTAATTTAAAAATTTATTTAGAAGACTATAATATAGAAGGTTTATATTGTCAACTAAGTAATGAAAAGCTTATTTTGCAATTTTCACAAGAAAATGAAGATGAATATTATAATAAATTATTTAAAAAATTTATTATAAATAACAATATTGTATTTCAGACAGACAATGATAGACTTTATTGGGATATTGATAATAACCGTTTTGTGTATGACAGAAAGTATGACATAAAGGGAAAGTCCTCAGGTAACGATGTTAAATATTCATATAAATATATAACACCTGCTGAAATTAAAATAACTACGGAAGAATTATTTTCTAAATATGTTGAATTTGCAAAAGAAAATAACTTAAATGAGGGCAACAAGAATGAGGATGAAAAAATATTTAAGAAAGATGATAAATTCAAAGATGATAATAAATGTTATATACCTGTATTTATGACTAAAAGTGAATTTATTGAAAGTTATATGGAGTATTCTGTTAAAGAAGATATGCTTAATTTTGATTCTAAAATACATCAATTTGAAGATGGTGGCTTTTGTTTTAGAGATATGCTCAACAACAAAAATAATTTTATAGATAAGTGGGATGCCCTTATTTATTGGTATGGAGTAAAAATAAAAAGGTTTTTCAATTCATCTTATTTTATTTATATAAATTCCATTGACTTATTAGCACTATATGAAATGAAAAAATATCTCAATATAAATGATGATCCAGTTCAAGTAAAAGATGAAAATAAAGGCACACTTAAAAGTATTCCTACCAATATAGATTTATCGTATCAACTTAAATATGATGGGATTAAAAATGAGGACTTTTATATTTCCAATACTGCAGTTGAATTTCAGGTTAAATTTTTTATGTATTTAGCATCTCGTATAAACCATATAGAGGAAATTTATAAAAATGAAGATAGAGAGAGAATAAAGAAAAGAAAAGAAAAACTCTATAACAGTTTACCTAAAATATCTTTTGTAGTTTATACAGAGGATGGGAATATGAAATCTAGCCTTGAAGAATACACGAAAGCATATAGAATTATTAGATTTTTCACAAGATTAACAAATATAGAATTTTTAGATTCTACAATGTTTAAATATTTAGCAGAAATAATGACAACAATTTCTATGTCAAAAGATGAAAAGGAAAAAATAAATTTAAATATTAAAAAATTTTGTGATAATATGCTTAAATTTATTGATATGAGAAAAGTATATTATGAGGTTTCCTATAAAATGTTAAAGAAAGATAAGGGGAGACTTGGTTCTGGTATTTATGATTTTGAGAATATATATTTAAATGAATTAGGAAGAGGTGATTATGTAATGAGTTTACATAGTAAATCAAAAGAACTTGGAGAGGGAATAGGTTTATTTGCAGCAAATTTAGAGGATAAAGATTTGCTTTTTAAGCTAAGAAATGTAAAAAATCATAAGCAAATGGTGGCTTACTTTAAAGATTTAAAGTTTACAATATTAAAGAAAAAATCAGAAGCTAAATTTACCAAAGAATTTAACGAAGTTATGGAAGAAATATTATTAAATATGGAAGAAAGTCCTGAAAGTTGGGAGATCATTAGAGATTATATATCAATATATGCTATTGATAAATATAGATTAACTATTTTTGCAAAACAAAAACAATTATCAAAAGGAGGTAAATAGGTATGTTTTTAAATATTTCTTATATTTCAAAGGTTAATTTAGGGGCTTTAAACGGAAGTGAAGGTATGGGAGGAAACATAACTCCTATAAAAAAGATTATTGATAATCAAGGAGAAGAGTATGCTTATATTTCCGGTCAGGCTGAAAGACGATATTTAAAAGAAACTTTAGCTCAATTAGGTGAAAGAATAACTGGAGTTAATGAAAATGGTGAACCAAATTTTTTAGAATTTAACGGTGAAATTTATGATAAAAAAAAGACGAAAATTGAAAATAAACAACTTATGTTTAAGGAATTTTGTGACTTGGATTTATTCGGATACATGTTGCCTAACGGAGGAAGAAGATGGTCACCAGTTAAAGTAGCACCTATGGTGTCAATACATCCTTATAAAGGCGAATATGACTATTTAACAAGAAAACAGTATGTTGCAGATGAAAGCAAAAAAAGCGGTAATATTGTTCAGATAGAAATAGATACATTAAACTATATGAGGGGAAACATAATTGTAGATGCTGATAAAATAGGAAATGAGATAAATGAGTATACATATGAGATAACCCCTATTTTGTCACAGGAAGAAAAGAAAAATAGAATTAATAAACTAATTGATGCCATTAGGTATTTTAATGGAGGTGCTAAGCAAGCAAGAAATCTTGAAGATATTTCTCCTAAATTTGTTGTTGCTGCTAAGCAAAAAACAGGGAATCCTTTTTTGCTAAATATTATTTATGTTGATAATTATAATAATTTAGATTACCAGGCTATAATTGATGAAATAAAAGACAACGAAGCAATTATTGATGATATAACTATAGGTATTTCATGTAATATATTTAAAAATGAAACTGCCATTAAAGAGGCTTTTAATGAAGCAGGTATTAAAATAACCACAGTAACAGAGGCTTTAAATATTTTAAAGGTAGGCGTTGAGTAGCATGAATATAATAAAGTTTTCTGTTGAGGGTGTATTTAACTCTTTTAGAATACCTTTTTTTAGAACATATCATAAGAGCTTTTTAGCTCCACCTAAAACTACTATACTAGGTATGATTACAAATATAATGGGTAAATCAGAAGAATATTATTACATGTTATTAAATGAAGATAAAATAAAAGTTTCTGTTGTTATAGATTCCATTAAGGGAAAGGCAAAAGACTTATGGTCCTATAAATCATTAGAAAATAAAAGTGGAATGCATGGAAGAAGTATTATAAGAAGGGATAGATTATTTAACGCAAAATATACTATATATCTAATGATAGAAAATGATGCTATTAGTCAAGAGATTTTTCAGTGCTTAAAAAGCCCTAAATCTATACCTTCTTTAGGACTTGATGATGAAATCGTTAAAATTTTTAATGTGGAAAAAGATATAGACATTAAAGAGAATGAAAGTAATATTATAAATTCTGTTTTTATGGATAAGGGTTACCGATATAATGTTAGAATAAAGGATATTTGTAAAGATGTAGAACCTCCTACTGCTAATATAGTTCCTCTTAATTATGAAATTGAGGTAGATAAAGATTTAAGGAAAGCAAGAAAAGGATGTAATGATTATAAGCAAGTGGAATATGTTAATTGTTTAGTAGAATTAAACGGTGAGAAAAGTTATATTTGCGGAAAAGATATGGTAGTTTTTTATTAGACATCAAATTTTTGTGATTGATAGAAATTGAAGAATAATATACTTTGGCATGATTTATGAAAAATTGTACCTTAGGAAAATGAACATGAAAAGTATTTTCCTAAGGTATTATATTTGAAAAGTTAGGGCAATTGTGATTGGGTTAATATTAAAACATTCTATGCTAATGAGTAGGCTAATAAATTTTAAAGGGGAAATATTAATATGGATAAAATCATTGCTAAGAAAAGAAAAGATGGAAAAACTCAGACACTTGAAAAGCATACGGTTATGGTAATAGAAGAATCTTTAAGGATGCTTGATGATGAAGAATTAGAATTTATATCACAAGAAACAAATTACGATAAAAATAAAATTAAGGATTTAATTTTTTTAGATGCGTATTTTCATGATATAGGTAAAGCCACTAAAGAATTTCAAGCTACAATAAAAAGTGGACATAGAAGTTATCATTCACTGTATTCTTCAAGTTTGTTTTCTAATATAGCTGATTTTGATCTTGATGAAGAAAAAGGTATTAATATGTTGATGCTTTGTATATTGACGCATCATTCTATTTTTAATGAAGATAGTATTTTTAAAACTGTTGGTAATAATAAGGACTTTCAATTTACATTTCTGCCAGAAGCAGAATATTTTTTTTATGGGTATAAAAAAGCATATAAACAATATTTAAATAAAAGTTGCAATTATGATTTTGAATATAAAGAAATAAATTTAAAGGATTTGGAGAAAAAAATTAAGACTCTTTATGATGATGTTGAAAGTTTAAGAAGTTTGCAAAATTACAATAAAATTAGACTTTTGTATTCATATATATTAGGAATATTAAATCTAGCGGATTGGATTGCTTCTTCTAAGTTTAATAATAGTTTTACTAATATAGGTTTTGAAAAACTAATTGATGAAAAAGAAGTATGTGAACGATTTGAAAAAGCTATAGGAATAGAGAAGTTTAAACCAAAAGATTTTCAAAAAAAGATGTGGGAACATAAGGGAAGCATTTTGGTTGAAATACCTACGGGAGAAGGAAAAACAGAAGGCTCTTTTTTGTGGGCAATAAGTAATATAGATAGTGTAAAAAGTAGAATTATATATACATTGCCCACACAGACAACATCAAATAAACTTTATGAAAGAGCTAAAGGAATATTTTTAAAGGATACAGGACTTATACATAGTGCATCTAAAATATATCTTGAAAAGCAATATGAGAATGAAAATGGTAAAATTGATGATAAGTTTGATAGTGATATTTTATTTAGCACAACTTTTAATAAGGGTATTACAGTGTCTACAATAGATAGCTTGTTCAAATATTTTTTGAATTTAGGTAGATATAATATTGCAATGGTTAATTTTTTAAGGTCTGCAATTATAATAGATGAGGTACATTCCTATGATTTTAAACTTATGGGGTTTATGAAGAGATTTTTAGAAATATGTTCTTACTATGATGTTCCAGTATGCCTTATGAGTGCATCCATACCTAATAAAATTAAACAACTTTTAAATATTAATACATTGCCTATTATAAATGATAAAGACTTATTTAATAAAAAAGCCAATTATATATATAAAATTGATGATTGTGTAGAAAATTATTTAGACCATATTATCCATGAATTTATGGCTGGCAAGGATATCTTAATTGTAAGAAACAAGATAAATAAATCAGTATCAACATATAAAGAATTAGTTAAAATGGGTATAAATAAGGACAACATTATTCTTTACAATTCTCAATTTAAGAAAAAAGATAGGGTTAAGAAGGAAAATGAAATATATAATAAGCTTAAAAATAAGGAGCATTTTATATTAGTAGCTACTCAAGTAATTGAAATATCACTTGATATTGATTTTAATGTTATGTATACAGATAATGCTCCTATAGATGCACTGATTCAAAGATTTGGAAGAGTAAATAGAAAGAAAAAAATCGATAATTTAGGTAAAATATTTGTCTTCAGGGATACAGAAGTTAAGCCCTATTATTCACGAATGTTAGAAATTACTTATGATACTTTAGAGGAAGGGCTATTTTCATTAGGTAAATATACAGAATGGTTAAATAGTGTATATGACCAATTATTTATTGATAAAAAGATTATAAATGAAATTGAATCTAAATTTATGGAAGGTTATAAAAAATTTGATAAGGTATTGGAGAGCTCACATGGTATTTTCAAAAGTAAAGATTCTTATGATTTAAGGGATATAGAATTTCCTAAGAAGGATTTTATTTTAGTAGAAGACTATGATAAAAATAACTTTGAGTATGAAAATACTATTTCTCTTCCTGTGTACCTACAAAATGATTATCTCTTTAAGGAGAAAGATTACATTAATGGATTGTACTATGATATATTAAATTTAGACTATAATTATGAAATTGGAGTAATAATTGAAGATAACATGTTTATTTAAATGAGATTGGTTGTAAATTAGTATATAAGTTTTAATATTTACTTTATAATGTTGAGGTGAATTATGAAGGTTAATGGTACTTTGGTTAATTATTATATCCATTGTAAGAGGCAGTGTTGGTTACATAGCAACAGAATTAATATGGAGAATAATAGCGAAGAAGTTAAAGTTGGAAAAGCCATTCACGAATTAAAAAAAGAGCAGGGAAAGAAAACAGAGGTTGCTATAGACAATATAAGAATAGATAAAATAACTAAAGATTATTTGATAGAAATAAAAAAATCCGATGCTGACATAGAAGCGGTTAGATGGCAGTTATTATTTTATTTAAAGATATTAAAGGATAAGGGAATAGAGAGAAGAGGGAAAATAGAAGTTATTGAAAAAAAGAAGGAAAATAACAAAATAATATATGAAGAATTGAATGAGGAAATAGAAAAAGAGTTAAAAATAATAGTAAAGGGCATAGAAGAATTGATAGATTTACCTAAACCACCTAATGTGATTTTTGAAAACAAATGTAAGAAATGTGCTTATTATGAATATTGTTATATATAAACGGAGGATATTATGGGAAGTACAAGATATTTAATGTCTATGGGAGAGCTCTCACGTAAGGATAATTCATTGTGCTTTAGAAAGAATGATAAAAATTCATATATACCCATAGAAAATACTAAAGAGATATACTGTTTATCAGAAATCTCAATTAATACAAAGTTATTAGATTTTTTATCACAGCATGGTATAGTAGTTCACTTTTTCAATTATTACGGGGGATATAGCGGGACTTTTTATCCAAAAGAGAATTTAGTCAGCGGCAGATTATTAATTAATCAGGTAAAGACTTTTGAAAACAGGAGAATGGATATAGCTAAGCCTATAGTATTAGGAATAGGAGAAAACATATATGAAGTTTTATATCACTATTATAAACACGGTAATTCTCAGGTAAAAGATACTTTAGATTGGATAAAGGAGGAATTTAAAGATAAAATAGATGGAGCTAAAGACATAAAATCTTTAATGCAGGTTGAAGGCGAAGTATGGCATAAATTTTATTCAAATTTTCAATATATTTTACCTGAGGATTTTGTATTCAACAAGAGAGTAAAAAGGCCACCGGATAACCCTATAAATGCTATGATATCTTTTGGAAATAGCTTATTATATTCTAAAACTGTATCTACAATATATAACACTCATTTAGACCAAAGAATTAGTTTTTTACATGAACCATCAGAAGGCAGATTTTCATTAAGTTTGGATATAAGTGAAGCATTTAAGCCTATAATCACATTTAAAACTATATTTGAATTAGTAAATAATAAGAAGATACAGGTATCAAAGCATTTTGATAAAAGTTTGAATTATTGTATTTTAAATGAATCTGGTAAAAAGATTTTTATCGAAGCTTTTGAAAGCAGGTTAGATGGTGTATTTGAACATCCAAGGCTGAAAAGAAAAGTTAGTTATAAGACAGCTATAAAATTAGATTGCTATAAACTTATAAAAAATATATTAGAGGAGAAAGAATTTAAACCTTTTAGTATAAAGGAGAAAATATAATGAGTGAAAAAATAAATTATAATTATGCATTCTTGTTTTATGATGTAAATGAGAAGAGGGTTAATAGAGTATTTAAAGTATGTAAAAAGTATCTGACGCATTATCAAAAGTCCGTATTTAGAGGAGAAATAACCCCATCAAATATGATAAAATTAAAAAAAGATTTAAACAAAGTTATAGACAAAACAGAGGATTTTATATGTATAATAAAGCTTTTGAATGATAAGGTTTTTGGAGAAGAAATATTAGGTGTAACTGGATCTACTGAGGAGGATTTAATATTATAGAAAGCATCCCAACTGATTTTAATCTAAAAATCAATTGTAAGCCAGTAAAATCAATGGCTATATCATGATTTTAGATGATACACTTTTAATATACTAAACGGTTGGGATAAATTTTAATAAATCCTTTAAATTCAATGGGTTTAGTACTATAATAAAAATAAGGAATGCCTATTTTACAGTTGTTGAAGCTTAACATAGGATGTATTTAAATAGTGAGGTGATGAACTAATGGATTTACTTGGCAAACGTTGAAGCTTAACATAGGATGTATTTAAATTTTGCCTATTTCATTATATCTGCTGCCACTTGTAAGTTGAAGCTTAACATAGGATGTATTTAAATCCCCAGAGGAAAACGAAGAAAACTTTAGAAAAACTCGTTGAAGCTTAACATAGGATGTATTTAAATCCGGACTGTACGCTCTCCCGTCTTCTATCATTTCATGTTGAAGCTTAACATAGGATGTATTTAAATTTAGTCCTATTAATTGTAAATGCTGTTAAGAAAAAGTTGAAGCTTAACATAGGATGTATTTAAATAATAATTTCTAATGCAAATGTTGTATTACAAGCTAAGTTGAAGCTTAACATAGGATGTATTTAAATCAATTCAAGAAACTTAGTATTATTAAAAACTGGTTAGTTGAAGCTTAACATAGGATGTATTTAAATCAATTCAAGAAACTTAGTATTATTAAAAACTGGTTAGTTGAAGCTTAACATAGGATGTATTTAAATAGTTAGAAAAGAGGAAGCTGCTCAAGAAAAAGCTAGGTTGAAGCTTAACATAGGATGTATTTAAATTCTACGTAACCTAAATGGATCAATGAACCCTTACACTGTTGAAGCTTAACATAGGATGTATTTAAATCTACATACATTACCTGCTGTAGATACAAAATAACTTGTTGAAGCTTAACATAGGATGTATTTAAATTTTTCAATATTTTGTATCCTTGGTGCTAATTCTAATGTTGAAGCTTAACATAGGATGTATTTAAATGATAAAAACAAGGTCGAAAAAATTGAACAGGAAAGGTTGAAGCTTAACATAGGATGTATTTAAATTAAGCAATATGACCTTTATATTCTTGATACTGAAATGTTGAAGCTTAACATAGGATGTATTTAAATTTTTTAGTGCTATTTTTTAATTCTTTTAACATTTTTGTTGAAGCTTAACATAGGATGTATTTAAATTGATAAAAGTAATAGCTTACTAACATGGTCAGCATGGTTGAAGCTTAACATAGGATGTATTTAAATTTTGCTAAGTTGTTAGTTTCATTAACTTTCTGCTGCGTTGAAGCTTAACATAGGATGTATTTAAATACAATAGCCTGCTTCTGTACTTCTGGCATAGTCTCTGTTGAAGCTTAACATAGGATGTATTTAAATATAATTTATACACTCTCCTTTAATCTCTTTTTACTGTTGAAGCTTAACATAGGATGTATTTAAATTGCCATAATCCTTGGCTATTTGAGTGATGGTAACAAGTTGAAGCTTAACATAGGATGTATTTAAATAAAATAAAAGTGTGATTGGATCCTTTCCTATGTTAGTTGAAGCTTAACATAGGATGTATTTAAATGTAAGTGGGAGAATAACCGTCCCAAAAGCATTTCTGTTGAAGCTTAACATAGGATGTATTTAAATCTGCACCCCTCATAAGGGTTAATATTTTTGTTTGCCGAAATTCCACCCTTTTAGTTTATCATTAACAATAATCTGCATAAGGATAATCAAGCTGTGAATTTGAAGTTCCTATTAAGTGAAACTTACGTTAGATGAGTTATTTATTTCATCTAAATTTTAGTCGAACTAATTTAGGAGCTTTTTTTTATTACGCTAAAATGAATAAATAGTAAAATAATGCTAACAATATCATTGGCTATAATTAAAAGTATTATAGTTATTAAAGGGGCTGATCGTTATATCCTATGATAAAATAATTAAAAATTTAATAGCCATCAATTTAGTTTTATTGGCAATAATTTTTATTGGTAAAATGTATTTTATTCATAAGTTTATAAGAATAATTTTTAGAGCCTTCTTAGTACCATTAATTATATCTGTGTTTTTTTATTACATTATGAAACCATTAAATAATATCTTCTTAAAAAATGGATTAAAACCTAGTATATCTGCTGTATTAACCCTGACAATAAGTGTTTTTATGCTGTCTGTAGTATTTTATTTTTTGGGTGAGCATATGATTTTGCAAATAAATGGTATAATGGGAAATAAGGCATATATAAATGGAACTATAAATGAGATTAGTAAATACATAAATATAAATGACATTTATAAAACTTATATAAGCACTGTAAATAACTATATAAAAGATATGATACAAAATCTTTCCAGAAGCGTAAATTATGTAACAGATACTTTTTCAAAGATTCTACTGATATTAGTAACTATATTTTTCTTATTTAAAGATGGTGAAAATTTCAAAGATGGATTTGTAAAATTGTTTCCCAAAAAGCATCGACAGGTATTACATAAAATATTAAGCGAAAGTGATGAGATTTTATCCCAATATGTCATAGGACAGAGTAAGGTTGCTCTGTCCTTGGCAACCATGATATTTATTGGATATAAGATAATAAATATGCCTAATGCACTATTGTTATCTTCCATTACTTTTATACTAGCTTTTATACCATTTATAGGATTCTTTGTTTCTATGATTGTACCTTGGATTATAGCTTTTAGCATGGGATTGAATATGATAATAAAATTAGGAATTACTTTTTTGGTAGTACAAACTTTAAAGGGTAGAATAGTCGTACCTGCAATAATGGGTCATACAATGAAAATTCATCCATTGACAGATATATTCTTGGTTATAGGGGCTGTAGCTATGGGTGGTCCAATAGCAGCTTTTACTGTAGTACCTTTTTATGCTATTTTAAAAGTAATATTTATTAATACATATGAATATAAGTCTAAGGAAAAGTTAACTAACTAAGTGTAAATTATCGCAGGATAAATGTTAATTATATACAATTAATAGAGTATGTAAAATTAAGGATGTTTGGGCTGCACTAAATAAGCAGACTATTAAGTTAAATGGGGATGTGAATTAGCATGAAAATACTTTGTACAATAGGACCTAATGTTAGCAATACTAAAATATTAGGTGAGCTTGTAAACAATGGCATGAATGTAGTAAGGTTTAATTTTTCGCATATAGATTATGAATTAGCTAAACATTTAATAGAATATATCAAAAATAATCATAGAGATGTAGCTATAATGCAGGATTTGCAGGGGAATAAATTGAGGATCAGTAATCTGTTTAAAAAAGAAATAAAAGTTGTACCTAGGGAAAAGGTTTATTTTTGCAGTGAAGAAGTCTATAGAAAGTACAACAAAGAACATGAAAATAGATATCTTTTTGTGCCATTAACCTGTGAAGGGGAATTTTCCCTTTTAAATTCAGCTAACTGTATTTTAATGAAAGATGCCACAATGGAATTTGAAATATTAGAAAAGGGAAATGGCGTCATTAAAACTTCAGTAAAAAGGGGAGGAATATTAAGAGCTGAAAAAGGAGTAAATGCTCCAGGCATGGATAGAAGAAATATGGGACTTACTGCTAAGGATAAAAAAGATATTATCTGGGGACTAGAAAATGGAGTAGATATAATATGCCTATCCTATGTGAGTTATCCAGAGAATATAATAGAATTAAAGAATTATATAAAACAGTGCAAGAAATATAAAGATTTTAAGATGCCTAAATTATGGTCGAAAATTGAAAGCAAAGAAGGAATAGAAAATTTTAAGAATATATTAAAGGAAAGCGATGGAATAATGCTAGGAAGAGGAGATCTAGTAGCGGAAGCAGATCTATTGGATATTCCGCAAATACAACAGGATTTATTGAATATTATGAAAAAGAGTAAAAAGGACTTTATTATAGCTACCTACCTTTTGGAATCCATGAAAAGGAATGTAAGACCAACTGTATCAGAAATAAATGATATATGTTATTTTTTACAAAATAAAGTTAATGGGTTTATGTTAGCTGGGGAAGTATCTATAGGTAATAATCCTATTTTGGTGGTTAAAACTTTAAAAGATATTATTGATAGATATTCATGCTGATGCAAAAAAGTATAATGGGATCTTATCCTTAAAAATGGATAAGGTCTTTTTTTATGTCCACAACCTTTGTCATATAAAGCAAAAATAATGGAGCATTTTCCACTATATAATTTTATATAGACAAATTGTGTCTATATGGATTGTTATAATTAATAGTAAGGTTAAAAAATCCTTTGCAGGAAGGAGATGGTACAATGGAATACAATAGTATGACTTACGAAGAATTATTAATAGAATTGGAGAATAAAGAGAAAAGAATAAATCAATTAACAGAAGAAGTAAGGCAATTAGAGTCAATAGCAAATACTGATTTTATGACAGGGGTATTAAGTAGAAGATGTGGATTAAATAAGCTAAAGGAATCCATGGAAAAATCCATAAAAAATAAAGAGAATTTAATAGTTTGTTTTATTGATATAGACAAGCTAAAAATAATAAATGATAGTTTTGGTCATGATGAAGGAGACAAGTTATTAAAAATAGTAACGGATATTATTGAAAAAAGTGTAAGAAAAAAAGATTATATATTTAGAATGGGTGGAGATGAATTTATCTTAGTATTCACTGATACAAATATGGATGAGGTAGATGTTATCTGTAATGATATTGATAAAAGGATAAATTACATAAATGAAAAAAGATTGCTTAAATTTAGAATTAGTGTAAGTAAGGGACTTGCAAGATTTGATTTTAATAAGAATACTACTTTAGAGGAATTAGTTAAACAGGCTGATAGAGAAATGTATAAGGATAAATTGAAGAATTACACTGATGGATTATAAAAAGATCATAACAAAAGAACAGCAAAGGTGGTAAAAAGTAGATGGGCAATAATAAACCAGATGGATTATTATATTTATTTGAAGAATTGTTGTCAGGGCATGTTATAAATAAAAAGGAAGCTGCAGAAGAATTAGAAGTTAGCACTAAAACTATTGAAAGATATATAAATAATATAAAAGATTATTTATATGAGCGTAGTAGAATAGAAGAGGTGGTTTATTCTAGAGAAAAGGGGGGGTACATATTGCAACCTAAAGAGGAAAGTAAGCTGTGTAATCAGGATATTCTAGTTATTGCTAAGGTATTGCTGGAGAGTAAAGGATTTTCAAAAAAAGAAATAAGAAGGCTAATACAAAAACTTATAAACTTTTGCTCAAGTTATGATAGAATTTATATTAAAGAAATCATAAGTAATGATTTAGATAAATATATTTCTCCAAATCATAATAAGGATTTAATAAATACAATATGGCAATTGAGCATGGCTGCTAAATGTCAAAGAAAATTAAAAATAAGATATCATAAACCAGAAAATAATGAAAAGTTTATAGACAAATTCTCTACATTAGTAGTATATCCACAAGAAGTAGTATTTTCTGAACACTATTTTTACTTAGTTGCTTTTATTGAAGGTAAAAATCTTGACTATCCTACTATATATAAATTAGATGAAATTGAGGACTATAAAATATTAAAAGAAGGATTTAAAGTTGATTATAAAAACAGATTGGAACAAGTTGAATTTAGAAATTTGCTTAAAAATACGTATGCAGGAGGGATAAATACGCCACAATATAAATATGAAGCAGAGTGAGAAAATTAATATTATATCACTAAACATAACATAGTATTCAATTGGCAAAGCTATTTTGTCAATTGTTTTTTTCTTTAAATAAGCCTTTAAATTATTGGTTACTTTTAACTCTTTTTCATAGTATATATAAAGAGTAAATTTAGGAGTGGTTATCGTGATAGACTATAAGGATTTAGTAGTGGGTGCTGATACTTTAGTACCTATTGCCAATGGTAGACATGTTAAGTATGTTAATTTTGATAATGCTGCCACTACTCCACCCTTCAAAAGCATGATAGATGATTTAACAAATTTTTTGCCCTATTATTCCTCTATTCACAGGGGAATGGGGTATAAATCTCAAGTATCTACAGAGGCTTATGAAGAAGGAAGAAAAGTGGTGGCTGATTTTGTTGGTGCAGATTTAAATAAGGATGCAGTAATATTTGTAAAGAATACCTCGGAAGCTATAAATAAACTTGCCAATATGTTATATGAGAAGTATAGTGATTGCGTTATAATATCTACAGAAATGGAGCATCATTCAAATTACCTTCCTTGGGGAAAATTCAATGTAGAATATGTAAAGGTGGATAAGTATGGAAAGCTATCCATAGAGGATTTGGAAGATAAGCTTCAAATGTTCGGTGATAGAGTAAAACTTGTAACAGTAACTGGAGCTTCTAATGTTACTGGGTTCAAAAATCCCATACATCATATAGCTAAGCTTGTGCATGGCTATGGTGCTAAACTGCTAGTTGATGGAGCTCAGCTAGTGCCGCATGTAGCCATAGATATGAAGAGCCATGACTCTTTAGAGCATATAGATTATTTAGCTTTTTCTGCTCATAAAATGTATGCTCCCTTTGGAATAGGAGTACTCATAGGACCTATAGAAGAATTAAATAGTATACCCCCTGATTATAAGGGTGGAGGAACGGTAGATGTGGTAACTCATGAATTTGTTAAATGGAATGATACTCCTGAGAAAGACGAAGCAGGTTCTCCAAACGTTCTAGGAGTGGTTGCACTATCTTCTGCTATAAAAACTTTACAGGAGCTTGGCATGGATAACATTGAGAATTATGAAAGTAATCTTTTAAATTATGCCCTATATTATCTTCGAAATACTCCACAGGTAATATTATACTGTATAGATTGTAATTGTAATGTATCCCTTATACCTTTCAATGTGGAGGGAATGTATCATGAAACCCTTTCAAAAATACTTTCTAAAGAATTTGGCATTGGAGTAAGGAGCGGTTGTTTTTGTGCTCAACCATATATACAAAGACTTTTAAATGTTTCACTCAAAGATAGTATTAACATTGCAAAAAAAGGTGGGAGAAGGCCTGGAATGGTAAGATTGAGCTTTGCTTTATACAATACCTACCACGAAATAGATTATTTTATATATGCTTTAAGAAAGATTATTAATTACAAAGAGTGGTATTTAGAAAAGTATCAAGTTAGTATTTAGGGGATGATTTGAATGAAAATAGATACTAATAACAATAACAATAATGATAATAATGTTTTCCCACAAATTGAGATATATGTAGGTATACAATCCATTCAATGTGAAGGCAGCCCATCAATCTGTGTAGAATTTGATATAAGTCCTAGGGTATTTATTATTGCTTTAGCTCTGGCACAAATGGAGAAGAAGTGTGAAGAAGAAAAATAAGGATTATTATAAAAAGATTTAATAAAATGGCAAAAAGTTTATTAAAGGTATTGACAAGGAAAAGAAATGCTAATATAATAAAAACATCATTTACAAATAATTTAATATTTTAGGACTTATCAAGAGAGGTGGAGGGACTGGCCCGACGAAGCCCAGCAACCAGTATTATTTTAGGTAATACAAGGTGCTAATTCCAGCGGCATATATGCCGAGAGATGAGGAGAGATTAGGTTATAAGCCTGAGGTTATCCTTAGGCTTTATTTATTTTCATTGCATAAAAAAACTAAATATAAATCTTATCAAGAGAGGTGGAGGGACTGGCCCTATGAAACCCAGCAACCAGTATTATTTTAGATAATACAAGGTGCTAATTCCAACGGCATATATGCCGAGAGATGAGGATTAAAGGTTAGACCTGGGTTATCCTTAGGTCTATTTTTTTAAAATTTTTTAGGGGGGATTTAAGGTGATAGAAGTTAAAGATGTAAGCAAAAGTTTTCTGGATACTGCAGTGCTGCAAAAGGTTAGTATACATATAAATGAGGGAGAGATTTTTGGAATCATAGGAAGAAGTGGTGCCGGAAAATCTACATTATTAAGATGTTTAAATGGTCTAGAGGAATATGATGAAGGCAGTATAGTTGTAATGGGAAAAGAAGTAAAAAAACTAGACTTAAATGGCATAAGAGCTTTAAGAAAAGACATGGGCATGATTTTTCAGAGTTTTAATTTACTTAATACAAAAAATGTATATGATAATGTGGCCCTTCCATTGGAGATATGGAAAAAGGATAAAAAATATATAAAAGATAGGGTAACGGAATTATTAAATTTAGTGGGATTAAGTGACAAAATAAAAAGCATGCCCAGAGAATTGAGTGGGGGACAAAAGCAAAGAGTAGCCATTGCAAGAGCTTTAACTCTGGAACCTAAAATTCTTCTTTGTGATGAAGCAACCTCTGCATTAGATCCTGGAACCACAAAATCCATACTTGCATTAATAAAAGAGATCAATGAAAAATTAAACATAACAGTAGTGATGGTAACTCACCAAATGGAGGTTATTAAAGAAATATGCAATAGAGTTGCATTAATTGAGGATGGAGAAATAAAGATCTGTGGGTTAGTCAAGGACTTATTCTTAAGACCAGAAGGAGAACTAAAAAAATTGTTATGTGGAGATGAAGTTCTTCCTACTCAAGGGGTTAATATAAAAATTTTCTTTCCAGGGGAAGTAAGTGAAAACTCCATAATAACTTCTATGGCTCGAGAGTTAGATATGGATTTCTCCATAGTTTGGGGGAAATTAGAAAACTTCAGACAAGAGGTACTAGGAAGCTTAATTATAAATGTGGAAGTAGGCCAAAGAGATAGAATATGCAATTATTTGGATAAGAAATCTATAGGCTGGGAGGTGATATAAATGATTAAAGAAATATTAATTCAAGGGTTAAAGGAAACAATCTTTATGGTATCATATTCCACATTGTTTGCAGTAATCATAGGCTTCGCATTGGCAATTATACTTATTCTTACAGATAAAAATGGTTTGAAACCTAATAAATTTATATACAGTTTATTGGATTTAATAATAAATGTACTAAGATCCTTTCCATTTATCATACTTATGATTGCAATTATTCCATTTACTAGGTTCATTGTAGGGAAAAGTATAGGAACAACAGCGGCCATAGTACCATTAACCATTGGAGCTGCTCCTTTTGCTGCCAGAGTAATTGAATCTGCACTAAAGGAAGTTGACCCTGGACTTATTGAAGCTGCTAAATCCTTTGGGGCAACTACTACTCAAATACTATTTAAGGTTATGGTAAAGGAAGCTTTCCCTTCTATTATAAGAGGGATAATTTTAACCATAATTAACTTAATTGGATACTCTGCTATGGCTGGTGCTGTCGGAGGAGGAGGATTAGGAGATGTGGCTATAACATATGGTTATAATCGATTTAAAACAGACATTATGGTGTACACCGTAATACTCTTAATAATACTTGTTCAATTTATTCAAAGTGCTGGAAATGTTTTATATAAAAATTTAAATAAATAATTTAAGGGGGTTCTTAATATGAAAAAATTATCATTATTATTAACAGCAGTTTTATTAACAGTAGGATTAACAGGTTGTGGCGGAGGAAAAACTCAGAGTATAGGAGCAAAAAGTGAAGGGGAAAAAGTTAAAAAGGAAATTGTAGTTGGAGCTTCACCATCTCCACATAAGGAGATATTAGAAAAGGCTGGCGAAATACTTAAAAAAGAGGGATATGATTTAAAAATTGTAGAGTTCACAGATTATCAGTTACCAAATACAGCTCTTGCAGAAAAACAGCTGGATGCAAACTTTTTTCAGCATGTTCCATTTCTAAAGAAAACCATAGAGGAAAAGAAATTAGATTTAGATTATACAGTTAAGGTTCATATTGAGCCAATGGGATTATATTCAAAGAAAATTAAGGATATAAAGGAACTTAAGGATGGAGCAGAAATTGCAATTCCCAATGATCCAACCAATGGTGGGAGAGCACTTAAAGTATTAGAAAGTGCTGGACTTATAAAATTAAAAGATGGGGAACTTTTGACAAAGCTTGATATAACTGAAAATAAAAAAGGATTAAAAATCACAGAAATCGATGCTCCTCAGCTTCCAAGAATACTTGAAGATGTAGATGCAGCAGTTATAAACACTAATTTTGCAATTGAGGCTGGATTGAATCCAACTAAGGATGCCATTGTTATTGAGTCCAAGGATTCACCTTATGCTAATGTACTAGCTGTAAGAAAAGAGGACAAGGATAAAGATTACATTCAGGCATTATCAAAGGCTTTAACTTCACCAGAAGTTAAAAAATTTATAGAAGAAAAATATAAAGGAAGCATAGTGCCTGCTTTCTAAAAGCCCAATAAAGTCTTTCTTTATTGTATAATTTTAGGAATATAGTTATAATTAAAGTGGTTATGTATGCAAATGCTATTTTTGATACAAAAATTAAAGAAATAATTTGCAAACCGCTTTAATTAGAAATTATCCAAATTTTAATAATCTTGAAAGAAGGTGATTAGTTATGGATGCTGAACCTAGTCCTGAGTGGGTTAAAGAAATTTTAAAGAAAATAATGCATACCATAACTAGAAAAGGTATGGTGATGTCTAGGGGATGAGGTAGATGAAAAAAGAATTAGAAGAAATATTACAGTTAATTCATGAAAAAAAGTTTACAGAAGTAAGGGAAAAGATTATAAATTTTAACCCTGTAAATATTGCAGAACTGATAGAAGATCTAGAACTCTCGGAAACCATTTTAATATTTAGAATGCTGCCTAAGGACTTAGCAGCAGATGTATTTAATTATATTAGTAATGAATCCCAGGGAAAAATCATTTCTTCAATTACCAGTAATGAACTGCAGTATATTATGGATGAACTTTTCTTTGACGATATGATAGACCTATTAGAGGAAATGCCTTCAAAGGTTGTAAAGGAGATACTAAAGTATTCAAATGTAGAGGAAAGAAAGCTTATAAATGAATTCTTAAATTATCCAGAGTATTCAGCAGGAAGTCTGATGACTATAGAGTATGTAGATTTAAAGAAGAACATGACAGTAATGCAGGCAATAGAACATATAAAAGCCACTGGAGTAAATAAGGAAACCATATATACCTGTTATGTTATAGATGAAAAAAGAAAGTTAGAGGGCATAATATCTCTGAGAAATTTAATACTAAGTGATTACGATTTAAAAGTTGGAGACATAATGGAAAAAGACATAGTCTATGTAAATACCCATCAGGATCAGGAAGAGGTAGCTAATGCATTTAAAAAGTATGACTTAATTGCGGTTCCAGTAGTGGACATGGAGGACAGGCTTACCGGAATTATAACCATAGATGATATAGTAGATGTAATAGATCAGGAAAATACCGAAGACTTTCAAAAAATGGCAGCTATATCTCCATCTGAAAAAGAGTATTTGGATACAGGAGTGTGGACTTTAGCTAAAAATAGACTTATGTGGTTAGTAATACTTATGGTATCTGCTACTTTTACTGGAAATATAATAAAGAAGTTTGAAGATGTGTTACAATCAGTAGTGCTTTTAACAGCTTTTATACCAATGCTTATGGATACAGGAGGTAATGCAGGTTCCCAATCTGCCACCCTAGTAATAAGAAGTATTGCACTGGGTGAAATTCAAGGTAAGGATACTTTAAGGGTTATATGGAAGGAATTAAGAGTAAGTTTAATAGTGGGCGTATGTTTATCTTCAATAAATTTTCTTAGAATATACTTTTTGGAAAAGGTTCCATTCTATATATCCCTAACTGTTTGCATAACCTTATTTTGTACAGTAGTGCTGGCTAAAGTTGTAGGGGCAATTCTTCCTATGTTAGCTAAAAAACTTAAGTTGGATCCAGCTATTATGGCAAGCCCACTAATAACTACAGTTGTAGATGCAGCTTCATTGATGATATACTTTAGCGTTGCTAGATTTTTATTAGGAATATAGAATAATGGAAAGTATAAACACTCCAATTTTGGATAATCTATTTATGATAACTTGTTAAAGGAGTGATAATATGGCTACGAAAGGCGAAAAGAAAAAGAAAAATGATAATAAAACTAAAAATCCTAAATCAGCAAATCCTATAACCATGGATGTGGATCCTAACATGCATAAACCAACAAAAGGTATGCCAAGGGTATAACTGTCATTTTTTACTTTATAGAGATATAGTCATCATTCTTAAAATAAACCTTATGTACTATTTTAGGAAATTAAGCCGAGAATCCTCTCTTTTTCAAAGGAGAGATGAAAGGCTGTTTATAAGCACTATATGTTAAGAATATAGTGCTTATTTTTAGTGTGCCCAGTATGAGCGATAGCTTGGTGGTGAAAGTCCACTATGGGGGTTGATAGCACTAACCATTAGCCTACGGCAAGGGTGCCCATCATACCTTAACTAATAAATATCTTAAAAGTATAGGCTTAGTTTCTATATCTGAAATATATTCATCAAAACATTAATTTCTATTGAACCGCCGTGTACCGAACGGTACGCACGGTGGTGTGAGAGGTCGCTGAATAAAATAATTATTCAGCTCCTACTCGATTTGAACATATTGTAATTTATGCTATACTAATGGAAGTTATGCCGGATCATGTGCATATTTTTGTATCAGCACATCCTAAAATAGCACCTTCATATATAGTTAAGATGGCTAAAAGGGATAAGTGCTAGGAAACTATTTAGTAAATATCCAGAGCTGCAAAAACAGCTGTATAATGGGCACCTATGGAATAGCTCATTTTATATTGAAACTATAGGCTCTATATCCGAGGACACTATTAAAAAGTATATTGAATTGCAAAAGGAAAGGGGATAGCTCTAGGTGAAACGTGTTATAAGTTTTGTATTAAAGCCTAATAAAAACCAACAAATTATTCTAGGCTGCTTAACTTACGCTTCCTCTAAATTATGGAACATAGCAAACTATGAGCGAAAAAATTGGGTTAAAGAAAGTGGGCTAGAGTATCCTAATTGGTTTAAGCAAAAGAAAGAACTTAAAAACCATTTTTGGTACAAAAACTTACCATTTCAAAGTGCTCAAGAGGTGTTAAAACAACTGAATGAAAGTTGGAAATCGTTCTATACTTTAAAGAAGACAGGCGGTGTAGGAAATCCTAAGCCACCGAAATTTAAACACTCAAAATTTAATGTGAGATATTTAAACAAAGGGTTTAAGTGTTTAGAAAACAGCATAAGACTTTCTATACCTAAACAGTTACAAAACTATTTGAAAGAAAGGTTTAGTATAACTGATAAGTTCTTAAATATTGCTTGTCCCAAAGAAATACATGGTATTCCTAAGATAATAGAGATTATTCCACAAGCCAATAAATCTTATAGTATTAATATTATTGTAGATTTACCTGATGTTAATTTAAAAGCAGATAACAGTATTTATATGAGTATAGATCTTGGTATAAATAACCTTATGGCCGCTTATCTATCTACTGGGGAAACTTTCATAATATCTGGCAGACAGATATTAAGCATTAATAACTATTTTGATAAAAAAACAGCTTATTGTCAAGGAATATCAGATAGTCAGCAAAGTGCGAAAGGAATACAATACCCTAAGAAAAGTAAAAGGGTTAAGCAGCTCTATATAAAAAGAGCCAAGCAAATTGATCACGTACTGCATACAGCTACTAAAAGAGTAATGGATATTGCTGAACAGTATAATGTATGCAAAATCATCATAGGTGATATAACAAATATACGTGATAATAAGGATCTTGGTAATACAACTAATCAAAAATTCCACAAATGGCCTTTCAAAAAAATAAGCGACAAGCTTACTTATAAAGCAGAACAACAAGGTATAGCAATAGAAAGGCAGGAAGAAAGTTACACTAGTCAGTGCAGCCCCCATGCAGAAAAGGTATCAAAAGAATATGCTGTAAAATCTAATAGAAAGCATAGAGGTTTGTATAAAGAAGGTGCACAAATCTATAATGCAGAAGGCGTTAACAGTTTTAAATAAGGATTATCCAGTATTACGATTATTTGTAACTTTAGGAAATGCCTCTGAATCAATTTATTATGGATTAGGGTTTGTTACAGGGGTTGAATTTAAAAAATTATATATACCTGCACTACAAAAAACAGCAAGTAAAAATTTTAAAGTTTAGAAGGTAACTAACAGTTACAAATAAGTTATAAAAGGTTATAAAACATTAATAAAATTTATTGGGCAATCATCAGGTAGCCTCGAAAAAAGTAAACTTCAACGACTATCCTATAATGTGAGTACACTACAAGTGGGCTGAATTTAACAATACAATTAAAAGGCATAGCAAATATATATGGTTAAAGGAGGTATCTGCTCAAGTTACACAACATGCTTTTATGTTAGATATGATGCAGTTAAATTTAAAGACGGAATGGTAAATATAGAGAAGATAGGTAAAGTCAAATATAAAACTAATTGCGATATACCTAATCTGCCCAAATATATTAATCCTAAATGCTATTTTGGGTATTTAACATTAAGCTTTGAACACAACGAAAACCAAGTTGAGTTAAATTATTAGTTTATCTTTATTGTTTCTAATATCAGCTGGAGCTTTAGAAACTATAAAAGTTATATCTAGCACATTGCCCTTTACTGTTTCCAATAAGTATTATTAAATTCGTCAACTTGGCCTTTTGTATAATATCCTTTCTCAACACAAAACTGAAATAAATCTGCTGCTGACTCTAATTCTTCTAAGTTTTGACTTATAAAACGATATTAAACTATGAATTAGACATTATGGAAGCTTTAACTTTATTATATGCATATTCCATAGATGAATCTAAATTATTATTATTTTTTCCGCCGCCTTTTCCATCAATTAAGGTTATGGCATCTTTTAGAAGATAATTCATACTTATAATGTTTAAGTCTTTTGAACACATGAATAGAAGTTGTGCTTTATCTTCAGAGGTTACCCCAAATAAAACTATAGCTTTTGGATGCGATACCAATTTTGTTCCTAATAAAGTAACATATTTTAAATCAACATTATTATATATAGTTTTAAGAACTTTTATATTATTAATATTTTCGCAGGAGTTTAGCATGTTTTGTACTTCGTATTCTGCAACTTGTGCTTTTAGTGCATTTTTCTCAGCGACAACTTTATTAAATTCACTTCCTAATGTTTCTACTTTGGATAGTAAATCACTTTCATTACATTTCATAATATTACACATGTTTTCTATCTGTGTATCTTTTAGAAAACAGCCAGAAACTGCCCTACTACCATATATAAAGTGCATTCTTGTACATTTTGCACGTTTTTCAAATGAACTAATTTTGATTAACTGTACCTCAATTGCCTTATTAGGATGTATTCCACTTCTATAATACATTTAACTTTATGAATTTTTAAAGGTTTTATGCCAACTACATGATATATTTTACCGGATTCTTCATAATATAATTTATTCAATAGTGAACAACCCCTCTTTTGTACTTTATATAATAACTTATATCTTATATTTTAACATAAATATTTAGTATAAAAATATAGTGAAATTGCAAGGATAATATTGTAAGATAATAGCATGTACATAAATAACGTAATATTAAAATAAGGGGTGGTACAACAATGGATATAAGATTTAGGGCATGGTATGAAAAAGATAATGAAGTTCATGAAGTAGATAAAATTGATTTCAAAAATGGTGAGATTTATTTTGATAATGGACAGATTGCATTTTTTAATGAAGTAAAGTTATTAAAGTATACAGGGCTTAAAGATAGAAAAGGGCAATGTATATATGAGGGAGATATTATAGGTATTAATGAGGAAGAAAGCTCTATAAAGTTACCTGTTAAGTTTGGAAAATATGAATTTTCTAAGTTTATAGGAGACTGTGGTGAAATAAGTGACACAAATAAGCAATATGGATTTTATGTTGAAAATGAATATTTGCACATAGCTATGTTAAATGGAAAAGTAATAATACTAGGCAGCATGTTTCCAAAACTTAGCTGAGCCTTAATTCAAGTTCAGCTATATAATTACTCATTAGCAGCTTCTAAAGAAATTTCATTTACTATTTTTTCAAAATCAATGTTCAAATTAATCGCCACCTTTCGTAAAGATTTTATCATGAGAAAATATATAGAGGAAGATATTATAAAATATTTATTATTGAGATACTATTTTAATAATTTATCCTATTCTAAAAAAGTATAAAATAATCGGGGGAATAATAAATATTTGTTAATTTAATAAAAAGAGCAATAGAAAAAATACCATAGAAAAGCTATAATAATTATACTAAGAAGAAGAATTATGGTAGATGCAAAGGAGAAAAGGAATGAATATTCAAATTTTTGGAGTAAAAAAATGTTTTGATACAAAAAAAGCAGAAAGATATTTTAAAGAAAGAAAAATTAAATATCAATATATTGATTTGAACGAAAAGGGACTTAGTAAAGGAGAGCTACAAAGTGTTAAATCTTCAGTGGGTTTATCAAATTTAATTAACACTGAAGCCAAGGAATATAAGAATCTTAACATTGATAAGATCAGAATGGATAGCATTAAGGAAGAATTAATTTTAAATAATCCAAAGCTATATAAAACTCCTATAGTGCGAAATGGAAGACAAGCTACGGTAGGATATGAACCAGAGATTTGGAAACAATGGGAGTAGGTAGCGGGGTAGCTAATAAATAATAAATAATAAATAATAAATAATAAATAATAAATAAGGAAAGTATTGTCTCAAAATTCTATTTTGAGACAATACCAATTTTTTACTGACTATTTTACAAATACCATACCACCTATTCTAGCAGTGATAGGCTTGGACCATAACCATTGATTAGTGGCAGTATCATCAAAATAGAATAATGCTCCTTTACTTTGATCAGAGCCATATAAAGCTTCTTTGGCAGCTTTTTTAGCAGTTTCAGTAGCTGGTTTATTTATCCACCCATTTAGAACTGGAGTAAATTGATAATATCCATCAATTCTTTGATTAATTACTGCTGAAATTGTATTTGGAAATTCAGAGCTTTCTACTCTATTAACTACAACAGCTGCTACTGCAACTTGAGCACCATAAGGCTGATCTTGAGCCTCAGCAGTTACAAGCCTTGCTAAAAGATCTAAATCAGAAACACTATAACCTATTACAGGTTTTGCTGTATTAGAATTATTCGATGTACTAGAATTTTGGCTTGTCCCACTATTATTTATGCCTGGTAGATTAAGAACTTGTCCAGGATAAATATCGTCAGTCCACTTATTATTAGCTACTCTTAAATTATATAAGCTTATACCGTACCTTTTAGCAATTAGATATAAGCTATCGCCACTTTTTACAGAATATGTGGCACAAGGAACATTTAAGACTTGACCAGGACAGATTGCAGTTCCCTTCATATTGTTAGTTTTCATTAAATTATCTGAGGAAATATTAAAAGTTTTTCCTATCTTGTATAATGAATCACCAGAAACTACAGTATAGCTTGCCGCAAAAGCAGAACTAGTAAAAGTTACACTTAAAGCTAATGCAGCTAAAAAAGTTTTTAAAGATTTGAATTTTACCATATTAAATCCCTCCATTGTGCCTCCCAGGTTAGTTGACGGGTTCGGGTTAGAGGTACCCTACTCTATAAGAGATTCACCCCAGTGATATCCCCGGTACTTCATAAGAAGATTCGGCATGATTTTTTAATCTAGTGTTATTCTAACAGAGGTTTTCGAGACATGTCCATGTATTATAATTGGAATACTAGAATTATCATGGATGTATTGACAGCATATGTTAAATAGCATAATATACCATGTACCTGTAATAAAGGATAATTTCATTAAGTGTTGAATAAATAATTAACTCAACTTTCGCACATAAAAATTAAGGCGAAAGCCTGTAGAATCAATTTATAAAGCAAAGAAACATTCCCTTTGGCATAATAGGATTGCGAAAAACATCACACCAAAGAAAGGAATGATTGATATTTAAAAAAATGTATTAGCTGAAAAACTTCTCATTTCAAAGGAAGTTATTGACTCTATTATAGATAGTTTTATTGCTGCTCTTACTTGCTATGTCAAGGAGAAGTTAGTCTTTTTCTCCTGCGAAAGTTAAGTAATTAATATATAAAAAAAAGAATTTTGCAAAGAAGAATTAAATTTAGCTTTAGAAGGCAAAATAAGATAAGGAAAATTGATAAAATAAGTTTAAGTATAAAGGGGAAAACAGTAGTTATCAAAAATAATAACAAATAGTAACATTTAATAATAATTTATGTTAACGATATTCTATAAAAATGATATATTTATCCGATGACTACCCGCTCTAATACTCCCATCGCACCCTGTGAAAGCGATTCGCACTGGACACCTGTTTTTCTTCAAAGTGGGAGTAAAGAGCGGCTACGTCCCTGGATAACGATTTCACTTAAAGGATAACGACTTCTAAAAAATATGGAATAATAAAAGAATTAGGGAAAGGGGATGAGAATAGTAAAAATAACAATGAAAGCAATTCTAGTAAATGAAACTGAAGAACAAAAATCAATTATAGATAATATTATGTTAGTATTTTGTACGGCTATTAGATATTCTTTTAAAAGATTATTAGAAGGAATAAAAATATCCGAATTAGAAAAAGAAGTATCACATAAATATAATCTTAATATCCGCCAAGCAAAAGATGCAGTAGAATCAGCAAGACAAACTATTCTCTCTCAAAAAGAATTAATAAAGATAAATTATGAAGATTATGAGAGTAAAGCTAAAGCAATTGAAAAGATATTAAATGATAAAACTAAAAAATTATCAGATAAAAAGAAAACTGCGTTATTGAGCAAATTAGCTAAAAGGCAAAGAAGACTAGAATATTTTAAATATTTCATTGATACAAATACTATTTCACCTGTAACTTTTGGAACTAAAGAAATGTTTCTAAGAAGATGTAAAGGCTTAATCTCTAATCAAGAATGGAAAGATTGCAGAAATAATAGATTTTATAGTCGTGGAGATAAAACCAAAAATGGTAATCCTAATCTTAGAGTTATTATTAAAGGAGGTATGAGTTTTTTAGAAATATCTACTTTAGAAAAAACTAAATCAAATAGAGCTATAAAAATACAAGTTCCTATTTATTTGCCACAAAAGTTAAGTAAGAAAACAGGCAAAATAAATGGTATAGATTATAGAGAATTATTTTTAAATCATTTAAAAACAGGTGAAGCTTATCAGGTAGAAATGATTAAGAGAAATGGTAAATATTATTGCCATATAATCTTTGAATTACCTAAAACAGAAGTTGTTTATACTGGACACAATGGAATAATAGGAATTGATACTAATTCAGATGGTTTTGCATTAACTATGATAGATAATAAAGGTAATCATAAATGGCACACATATTTAAAACAACACGAATTATTATACGCCAAAGGAAATCGCAGAAAGAATTTATGTGGAGAATTAGTTAAACAAGTTACTTTAATAGCTAAAACTTATGGAGTAGGAATTGCTATTGAAAATCTTAAATTCAAAAATGACAAAGATGTAAATAGTAAGTTTGCTAGAATTAAAAATAATTTTATATATTCTAAATTGTTAACTATGCTTGAAAGTGCTTGTTATAGAGAAGGAATAGAATTACTTAAAGTTCGCCCTGCATATACAAGTAAAATAGGATTATATAAATATTGTCATCAATTTGGTATGGTAGTTCATAATGGTGCAGCAATGGTTATCGCTAGAAGAAGTTATAAATTTAAAGAATCGGTTCCACAAATATTAATAGATAAATATGTGGATGAAAAACATAAGGATAAATTTAATTGTTACCATGAATGGAAAAGATGGTCAATGATAGATAAAAATATTAAAAAGAAAGTAGAGGTGAAAAAGCCTGATTTTTGGATAGCTAACAGAAAGAGATTACTAGGATTAGTAAGTTAGTATTAACTTTAAAATAAATTAAACTTTGCACAAGTACACCTAGTAGGAAAGGCTTGTGTAATTAAAATATTTTAGGGGCTGAGCAACACTCGCAATTCTGTTGTACTTTATAATGGTATAAAATTGTAAAGGCTATATGGGAATTTTAGTATTATAGTACTAACCTAAGTAGTTGAATCCTGTGAAGCTACCGTCCTATTAGTCGATAGAATGAAAAACTATATAAAATAGTTAATGTTACTATTTGCTATGGTTTTAGAAATCAGGCGTAAATTTAAGTGGAAAGTAAGAACAGTGTGAGAATTATTCCTCTAGGAGGACTTGGAGAAATCGGAAAGAATATAACAGCCTTTGAGTATAAAGATGAGATCATTATTATAGATTGTGGTGTATCATTTCCAGATGAGGATATGTATGGTGTAGATTTGGTAATCCCTGATATAACGTACTTATTGCATAATGCGGAAAAGGTAAAAGGAATTTTTTTAACTCATGGACATGAGGATCATATAGGATCATTACCTTATATTTTAAAACAATTAAATGTACCCATTTACGGTACAAGATTGACACTAGGCATGGTTGAGAATAAATTAAAGGAACATGATATACTGTCAGACTGTGAGCTCCATGGAGTAGAAGCTGGAGACGTGGTAAAATTAACAAATTTTAATATAGAATTTATAAGAGTTACTCACAGTATAGCAGACTCATGTGCTATTGCTATTCATACACCGATTGGTGTAATACTACATACAGGTGATTTTAAAGTAGACTATACACCTATTGATGGATTAACCATGGATTTAGAGCGTATTTCAAGTTTAGGAAAGCAGGGAGTACTATTGCTTATGGCGGATAGTACCAATGTGGAACGTCAAGGGCATACAATTTCAGAAAAAACCATAGGAGAAACTTTAACTAGAATATTTTCAAATGCTGAAGGAAGGGTTATTGTGGCAACCTTTGCTTCAAATATTCATAGAATGCAGCAGATAATAAATGCCTCATTGAAATATGGAAGGAAAGTAGCATTTAGTGGAAGGAGTATGGAAAATATTTCACAGGTAGCCATAGAGCTAGGGTACCTTCATATGCCGGAAGGGCAACTAATAAGTGTAGATGAGATAAGCAGTTATCCTAATGAACAGATAACTATAATAACTACTGGAAGTCAAGGGGAACCTATGTCAGCCCTTGCCAGGATAGCCTTTGCTACCCATAGAAAAATTAAAATTGAATCAAAGGATTTGTATATTATTTCCGCATCGCCAATTCCGGGAAATGGAAAATTGATATCTAAGGTAATTAATCAATTGTATAAAAAAGGCGCAGATGTAATTTATGAAGATTTGGAAGAAGTACACGCATCAGGTCATGCATACCAAGAAGAATTAAAATTAATTCATACATTAGTTCACCCTAAGTTTTTTATGCCTGTTCATGGTGAATACAGGCATTTAAAGCACCATGCTAACTTAGCCAAAAAGCTAGGTATGGAAGGACAAAATATTTTTATTTTAGAAACAGGTGAAGTTTTAGAGTTATCTGACAAAGAGGCAAAAATATCTGATAGAGTTCCTACGGGCTCAGTATTTGTAGATGGACTTGGAGTAGGAGATGTAGGAAATATAGTACTTAGAGATAGAAAACATCTAGCTCAAGATGGTATGATCACTATAGTTGTTACTATAGAAGGGGAAACTTATAATATTATAGCAGATCCGGATATAATAACTAGAGGATTTATATATGCAAAGGAATCAGAGGCTTTGATTAATGAATCAAAAGAAATTGTTAGAAAAGAGTTGCAGAACTGCTTAGATAATAAAATTATTGAGTGGTCAGTTTTAAAAGCCAGTATGAAAAGATCCCTAGAAAAGTATTTATATGAAAAGACAAAAAGAAGACCTATTGTTCTTCCCATTATTATGGAAATTTAGCCCTTTAAACAAGTTTTTATGGTAAAATATATAAAAATGCATAAGAAAGGGTGATGATAATTTGTTAGAAAATAAATTAATAATGAGATTACTAAAGGGGAATTTTGCAGTTTGTAGATTAGATAATACTGAAACAATTCCTAGTTGGTCAAAGAATGGTGAGTTTTTTTCAATAACAAAAACTTCAGAGGAACTATCCATTGTATGTGCTGAAGAAAACATCCCAAATGGTATAAAATGTGAAAAGCATTGGAAAGTTATAAAAATTGAAGGACCTTTAGATTTTTCTTTAATAGGAATTCTAGCTTCAATTAGTACTACATTGGCGCAAAAGGACATAAGTATATTTGTCATTTCTACCTATGATACAGACTATATCCTTGTTAAGAGTAAAGATATTGATAATACAATAAATGCATTATTAAGTGAAGGGCATGAAATCAGGGCTTAGAATGTTTTATTAGGATGGAAGATGAGTTAATAATTATTATTGACAAAAAGATAATATCCTTATATAATTTGTATATACCCCATATGGGTATATACAAGAAAGGAAGAGGTAGGATGAAAAAAGTAAAGCTAATGAAAGATAGATGTGATAGCTCACTATTCTGTGCAGCGAAAAGAGTTTGTCCTGTTGGTGCCATTGAGTTCAAGAAAACTGGCTTTTTTTCTGGGAATATTACTATAAATGAAGAAAAATGTATTGGATGTAGTAAATGTGTTGCGGCATGTCCTCATGGAGCATTGAAATTATAATTGGAGATGAAGTGGGATTAATGGAAAACAAGAGATTAAGCAAGCTAAAATGTAAATATTTAGCGGTATATGTTAGCAGCTATTTGTATAAAATAATCACGAGGTGATAGATTTATGAAAACAATTGGTGTAGAAAAAGGATTAAAAAATGTAGCGGATTTTTTAACTAAAGAAGGTTATTCTGTACAAATGTTAGATGAATCAATAGAAAGTAATTCTTCGAAATTAAATGGTATTGATGCTATTGTAACAGCAGACTATAATACGGATATGCTGGGATATAGTAATACTGAAACTAAGGCACCAGTAATAAATGCTAGTGGATTAACTCCACAAGAAATAAAAAATAGAATTGATAAACAGAGTTAATAAGTAAAAGCACTAACTTTTTATTACCTATATAGTAACTAATAATCAATGGCTATATAGGTTTTTTATTAAGATATTAAGAAGGTGGGGCTGTTGCATTATTGAATTACGTATAGGGTTAAGATGGCTGATAAGATTGATGAATTCCGTTTGTCTGGATGAAGTATGAGCGAGTTTATGGAATCACTTAGCTTGTCAGCCATTTAGTCATTATTTTGTCGTTCTGTTAGCAGCTATAAATTAATATTATATTAATCAATTTTCTTTTTAAATTTTAAAGTAGCTATGGAAAGGACAGTCACACCAAATACTACTAGTATGATGAATTCATTTTTTAATGATGAAAATCCATTTCCTTTAAGGATTATACCTCTAAGGACCTTTATGAAATATGTCAATGGAAATACATTGCTTATTACTTGTATTATCTTTGGCATGGCCTCCCTTGGAAACATATATCCTGAGAGCAATATATTTGGCATAATCATAAACATTGATAATTGCATTGCCTGCAGCTGGCTCTTAGATATAGTAGATATGAGCAGCCCGATACCTAATGCACTGAACAAAAATATTACTGAGAAGAACAATAACAATGCTATGCTTCCTGCAACTGGTACCTTAAACCAGAAAATACTCAATATCAATGCCAGAATTATATCAATGAATCCAATTATTACATATGGAATTATTTTACCAACCATTAACTCCATCTTTGAAATTGGGGTTACAATAAGCTGCTCCATGGTGCCTTTTTCTCTTTCTCTTACAATTGAAAAGGAAGTAAGCATTAAAGTTACAGTTTGCAATATTACCCCTATTAGACCTGGAACATTAAAATTAATGCTGCTCATATCTGCGTTGTACCACACTCTACTCCTTAAATCAAAAGGTTGTGATATAGTAATATTAGGGGAGGAGCTCTCAATGATCTTTACTGACATGGACTGGACTACCGATCCTGCGCTTGAAAGTATCGTTTGAGCAGTAGTAGGATCAGAGCCATCCACTATTAGCTGAATTTGAGCAGTCTTTCCACTCTTGATATTCTTAGAATATTCAGGGGGAATAACGACTCCAGCCTTTGCATAGCCGTCATCTATGTATTTCTGAACATCGCCCATGCTATTTGCCATATAATTCATATTGAAATATTGTGAATTAGTAAGGTTATCTAAAAGCTCACGACTTTCCGTTCCTATATCATTGTTATACACTACGGTTGAAATATGATCAACGCTGGTAGATGCGGCATAACCAAATAATAATAGTTCCATTATAGGCATTAACAGTATTATGGCTATAGTTCTTTTATCTCTTTTAATCTGATAAAATTCCTTTTTAATTACTGCTATGGTCCTTTTTATGTTGAATTTCACATTACCACTCCTAACACGGCTATTTTTTTAGCTGTTTGCTATTTTCTTTATTTACTAAAAATACAAATACATCTTCTAGTGAAGGATTAACTTTTTTTATACTGCTACATTCAACTTTATTTATCTTTAGATATTTCTCCAGCTCAGATAAGGATAGGTTAGGTTCAACTAAAGCATGGATACCGTTACCATATATAGATGCTTCCTTTATTTTATCCTTCTCCTTTAAGATTTCTATAGTTTTTAAGGTATCATCAACTTTGAGTTCAATGATATCTCCATCAATTGAATTTTTCTTCATATTATTGGGTGTATCAAGAGTAAGTAAATTACCATAATATATAAATCCTATGGTATTACAATGCTCCGCTTCATCCATATAGTGAGTTGTTACAAGAATGGTTACCCCACTTTCAGATAATTGATATATTAGCTCCCAGAAATTCCTTCTAGCTATAGGATCAACTCCTCCAGTAGGTTCATCTAAGAATAATATTTCTGGATCATGAATTATGGCACTTCCTAGAGCAAGTCTCTGTTTCCATCCTCCTGATAGGTTGGATGTTATCGTTTTTTCTTTGCCCTCTAGGTCTGCCATCTTAAGAATTTCTTTTTTCTTTTCGGCTAATTTCCTATCTGATAATCCATACACTCTACCATAGAAATCCAAATTTTCTTCTACGGTTAAGTCCTCATATAAGCTAAATTTTTGAGACATATATCCAATCTTTTCTCTTATTTTATTATTATCTTTGCTAATATCATAACCTAGTACAGTTCCTTTTCCTAAAGAAGGGCTGATAAGACCCATAAGCATTCTAATAACTGTTGTTTTGCCAGAGCCATTTGGACCTAAAAATCCAAACACCTCACCCTTTTTTACGTTGAAACTGACATCATTCACTGCTGTAAATTTACCAAACTTTTTTGTAAGATGTTCTATCTCTATGGCATTTTCCATTAAATCACAACCTATCTTTTTCGTTTTTTACTATATTTACGAACACATCTTCAAAGGAGGGGTTAACAAGGTTTATATCATAAATACCAATATTATTTTCTTTAAAGTCTCTCATAATTTTTCCCTTTTTATCTTCATAATTGTCAACTACAATATGAAGTTCCTCACCTAATAGGTATGCATCCTCAATATAATCAAGGGATATTAAAAAATCCTTTGCCTTATAATTGTCTGTTGAATATAAGCTTATGATATGTTTTGTAAAATCCTTAATAATCTTATTGGGGGTATCTTTTTTAATGATTCTCCCATTACTTATTAAGCCAATTTCATCACATCTTTCTGCTTCATCCATATAGGGCGTACTTACAAATATGGTTACTCCCTTTTCTTTTAGTTCAAATAATATTTTCCATAGCTCTCTTCTGGCCACGGGGTCTACTCCAATAGTAGGTTCATCAAGAAACAGATACTTTGGAGTATGGATTAGATTACAAGCTAAAGCAAGCTTTTGTTTCATACCTCCGGAAAGTTGGTCTGCCAGTTTATAGGAATGTTTTTCTAGATTACTAAATTTAAGCAGATAACTGATTTTCTTTTCTCTTTCATTTTTGGGAACTTGATATATTTCAGCATAGAAAATTAAGTTTTCTAGCACGGTTAAATCACCGTAAAGACTAAACCTTTGAGGCATATAACCAATATCTAATTTGATTTTTTCACTATCCGTTATAATATCATTTCCGCCTATTTTAGCAGTGCCGCTATCCGGAGAAATCAGTGAGCAAAGCATTCTCATAGTTGTTGTTTTGCCTGCACCATCTGGCCCTATGAGACCGAATATAGTGCCACTTTTAACCCTAAGGTCTAAATGATCAACAGCAGTAATATCTCCGAAACTTTTGGTAAGAGAATTTATTTCAATTTCACATTTCATATTTTATTTCTCCTAATTTAACCTTTCTAATTTATTTTAATGTTTACATCAACCGGCATCCCTGGTTTGATTACTCCTTTTGAATCTAAAATTTGAAGTCTTACTTCAAAAACTGTATTCACCCTTTCTTCTTTAGTCTGAATATTCTTTGGGGTGAATTCAGCGTTGCTGCTTATACGAATTACTTTGCCTTTAAATGTTTCTTCACTGGTGGAATCAATATGGATATTTGCTTCCTGACCTACTTTTATATGTCCAATATTAGCTTCTGAAACATATACCTTTATCTCCATATCGTTAGTACCAGATATTTCTGCAACTGGTTTTCCGAGTGGAGTAAATTCACCTTTATTTATTGTTAAAAGATTTATGATACCATCTGTAGGTGATTTGATTTCTGTTTTACTAAGTTCCTTTTTAAGCTGATTTACAATAGTCTGTGCTTGATCATATTTCAATTTAGCCATTTCATATTGATTTTCAAGCTGTTTAAGCTGCATATCCCCATTAGAAACGCTGAGTTCATAAGCTGCCTTTGCTTGGGACATCTTGTCTTTTGCAGCCTTTACATTTGCACTACTTGGTCCAGTTTTAACCTGGTCTAATTTAGCGCTTGCAGTATTCACTTGGGATACTGCCAAATTATAATTTTTTTTGATTTCATCATAATTCATTTGAGTTATCTTGCCACTGGTTAGCAGGGTCTTGCTTGCATTTAAGTTATTTTCCATATATTTAAGATTGATCAGAGCTTGATTATATGCTTCTTGAGCCTGCTTAACTTCATCTGTGCTTGCTCCTTCAAGGACATTTTGATATTCGTCATTTGCAAAATTATATGCACTTTTAGCTTGATTCTTTGAATCAGAATAAACATTTTGATAGGATTTAATACTTTTCTGTGAAACCTCTATATTTTTTTTCGCCACATCTAAATTATCCAAAGCTTGTTCATATTGATTTTTTATACTTGAATTATCTACTTCTGCAATTATTTGCCCTCTTTTTACCAGGTCTCCTTCCTTTACCATTACATTTGTTATGACTCCTGATATTTCACTACTTAAATTTATTGGGTTGTTTTCAACTACACCTGAAGCTTCTATGAATGTTCCATCCTTTGTTGTCACTATAGTCTTAGTCTTTGCAGTCGTTTGAAAACCATTAAAGATAAATATGGAACTCAAGGCTAATAGAATTAGCGCTGAGAGAATGAATATTTTCCTCTTTGATTTAACTAGCTCTTTGATTTTACTCATTTTGTAACCCCCAATTATTTTAGAATTATTTTAAAATTCCCTTGATATTCTAATAAGATGAATTATAATAATAATAATAAAAACAAGATGTAACATATATTACAACTCGGATAAAAGGTGATTTTATTGAGATTAGAAGATTATTATGATGTACTAAAGAATATCAATCTATTTAGAAACTTTTCTGAAAGGGACTTTTTCAAACTCTTTAAGAATATAGATTATGAAATATCTGTATATCCTAAAGATAGTATGGTATTTATAGAAAGTACAGAATGTGATACCCTAAATATAATCCTAAGTGGAAATGTAAGAATTCAAAAGATTGATTCATCTGGAAAGGTTCTGGTAGTTACAGATTTTAAAGATAGAGATATCTATGGAGAAGCCTTACTCTTTGGGCAATGTAATACCTATCCCATGACAGGAATGAGTACTATGGATACTACAGTGCTTTTTATTCCAAAGGATGCAGTGTTTTATCTGTGCAAAAATGATGATGTATTTCTAAAAGAATTTCTTGCATTACTTTCGTCAAAGTCAGTAACCCTAAGCAGTAAGCTGAAATGGATATCCCTAAAAACTATAAGGCAGAAGATATGTGAATTCATTTTAATAGATTATAAAAAAAATAAGAGCTTAAAGATTAAACTTAATATGACGAAAGAGGAATTGGCTGATATAATGGGAGTACAAAGACCTTCACTATCCAGAGAACTAATGATTATGAAAAATTTAAGGTTAATAGATTATGATTACAACTATATATATGTGAAAAACTTGGAAGAGATAATGAAGATGCCACAATAATTCCTCCTTTAAATATTTGGTATGCTACCTTATGAGTAGACAAGTAAAATAATAAAACTTGTTTACTTAGGAGGAAGCATTTTTTATGTCGTTTAAAGCAGATTCGCTCAAATCTTAAGTACTTAGTCTTTTTTGTGCATTTGTATCAGGAGCCTTGTTAACTGCATTGAGGTTATATAAGGAATTAAATATGTAGAAAATAATGGGGGTATACAAAATATTAAATAAATGGTAAAAGTTCCTTGATAGCTATTGCAGGAAGGTGTAAAATGTAAATTATCATGTAAATAAAAAACAGATACTAGTGGCTTATATTTTAAGAAAGGGGGTAACAAGAAAATGTCTAGCAGTACAGAGAATAAAGAAATAGGAATGAAAAAAACTCTTTCTTTATGGAACTTCTTTACAATAGGTTTTGGAGCTATTATTGGTACTGGGTGGGTTTTATTAGTTGGAGACTGGATGATTATTGGGGGTGGACCTACTGCTGCAATAATTGCATTTATTATAGGTTCCATCTTTTTACTCCCTATAGGTGCGGTATTTGGTGAATTGACAGCGGCTATTCCTGTGGCAGGAGGTATAGTTGAATATGTTTCACGTACTTTTGGAGACAAACCATCTTATTTTACTGGATGGTTTCTTGCTCTAGGGAATGGTATTCTTTGTCCATGGGAGGCGATTGCAGTTTCCACTTTAGTTGGAGAATTCATACCTCAACTTAAAATAATCCCACTATATAATATTATGGGAGCTACTGTATATCTTCCAACACTACTTGTGTCACTTGCATTTGCAGTTTATGTTATTCGATTAAACTTTAGAGGTGCCTCTGCCGCTGCAAAGCTGCAAGGATTTCTAACTAAATTATTACTTGCAGGTATGGTAATTGCCATGGGTATCTCTATATTCAAAGGAGGGCCCCAGAATATGCAGCCTATATATAAGCCATCATCTTCAGGCAGTGGAAGCATATGGATGGGAATACTTCCAGTGCTTGTTATGACTCCATTTTTTTATGCGGGATTTGATACAATTCCACAGCAAGCCGAAGAAGCTGCAGAAGGATTGGATTGGAATAAATTTGGAAGGGTTATTAGTATATCATTACTTGCTGCAGGCATATTTTATGTAATATGTATATACTCATTTGGTACAATAGTCCCATGGGAGAAATTTGTTACTTATAACATTCCTGCCCTAACTATTTTATCAGTAATTGGTCTAAGAGTCTTTTCCAAGGTAATGATTTTTATTGCTATTATGGGACCCTTAGGACCTATGAATTCTTTCTTTGGAGCTACTAGTAGAATTTTATTAGCTATGGGACGTAAAGGTCAATTGCCTGAAAAATTTAAGGAATTGGACAAAAAAAATGGAACCCCAAAAGTTCCTAATACTATAATGGCGGTTCTTACAATAATTGGCCCATTTTTAGGCAAAAATATGCTAGTACCATTGACAAATGTTAGTTCCTTGGCATTTATATTTGCTTGCTTTATGGTTAGTGCAGCTTGTTTACGTATGAGAAAAACAGAACCTGATATTCCAAGACCTTATAAAGTTCCAGGTGGAAAATTTGGAATATCATTAGCTTGTATTACTTCACTTATTATTATAGGACTATTGATTATCCCTGGTAGCCCTGCTGCTTTAAACACAGTAGAATGGATTATTGTAGCCATATGGTTTTTAATAGGTCTAACATTTATGCTGCTAAGGGGTAAAATAGTATAATAGCCATTACTGTGGCTGTGGCACTAAGAAATTTACATACAATATATTGTAGTATTTATTCTTAATGCTACAGCCTCACTATTTATAAAGCATCATTAATTTATTATTTAAAGTTATATCAGTATTAAATCTTCCTCTTAAAGTAGTGGTTATTGTCTTAGTGCCAGGCTTTTTTATACCTCTGGTAGTCATACAGCCGTGTTCGCCTTCAATGATTACAGCTACATCCTCTGAATCAGTTATTTTTTGTATAATGTAAGCTATATCTGTTCCAATTCTTTCTTGAAGCTGAAGTCTTTTGCCTACCATATCGGCTATTCTTGCAATTTTACTTAACCCAATAATTTTTTTATTAGGGATATATGCTACTGCCACTTTCATGTTGTACATTAATGCTAAGTGATGCTCACAATGACTAAATATTTCTATATCTTTCATCAATACCATATCATTAGAACCTTCTTGTACTGATAAATCATCTTCAAATGTTTTATTAAACATTTCTGCAATTTCATCATTGCTGTAGCACATTCCTTCAAATACTTCTTCATACATTTTAGCAACACGTTTAGGTGTATCTTTAAGTCCTTCTCTATTAGGATCATCACCTAAAGCTATTAAAATACCTTTTATGTGTTGTTCAATTGCTTTTACATCAATTGCCATATTATACACCTCCAGTTAAAGTTACATTTCTAACTCCTGTGGGTTTTATATATTCATATATATCCTCAGAGTTTATTAATTAATAATGAGTTTCGTAAATAGCTGTTCTCTTTACATTATAACCTTTTTTATTCATTATTTTAAAGAAAAATATTGCAAAATTTTAAAGAAAAATGCTGTAATAAGAACTTCTATATAAGCTAATTTTTATCTTACACTGGTATCTTACAAAATTGTAAGAGTTCTCACTTATATGTAAGATAGCAGTTATTGTTTTAAATATGGTAAAAAAATATAATAGAAACATAGTTCAGTTTAATTAATTTGTTAGATAGATATTTTAAAGTAAAGAGGGGTAAGAAAATGGAAATATTAAAGGTTGAAAATTTATCAAAAACTTATGGAGAAGGCAATAACAAAGTAGAGGCACTAAAAAATGTATCATTTTCTATAAATAGAGGAGAATTTACGGCTATAGTAGGCGCATCGGGTTCAGGGAAAAGTACTCTACTTCATGCTATAGGAGGGCTTGATAGACCAAGTTCAGGTAAAGTTTATTTAGATGGAGAAGATATATATAAATTAAATGAAGAAAGGTTAGCTATATTTAGAAGAAGAAATATAGGATTCGTGTTTCAGTTTTTTAATTTAATACCGGTATTGGATGTAGAAGAAAATATATCGCTACCTGCTCTATTAGATAAAGAAAAGGTAGATAAAACTTACTTGGAAGAAGTAATAAATATGCTTGGATTAAAAGAAAGAATAACACATCTTCCATCAGAATTGTCTGGGGGACAGCAGCAAAGGGTTTCCATTGGAAGAGCTCTAATAAATAAGCCAGCTATAATTCTTGCAGATGAACCTACAGGTAATTTAGACAGTAAAAACAGCAAAGAAGTGATAGAGCTTTTAAAGCTTTCATCTAAAAAATATAATCAAACTCTTATAGTTATAACACATGATATAAATATTGCAGAACAGGCAGACAGGGTAATAACTATAGTGGATGGTAAAATTAGATCTGATGAAAGAGTAAGGTAGGGGGATAAATAGTCATGAACAGTTATAAAGAGATAACTAATAAATATTTAAAACATAATAAAAAAAGGAGTATTCTTACGATTTGTGGAGTAATACTTTCTGTAGCACTTATTACATCTATAGGTTTATTTATTAAAAGCATGCAAAATACTTTTGTTCAAGATGCTATAAGGGATTACGGTTCCTTTCATGTATCAATTACTAACAGTGATGATAAAGGCTACAGCCAAATTACTAACAATCCTAAAATAGAAAAGGTAGGACTTAGTGAAAAGTGGGATAAAAGTTCATTGAAATCCTCAAAAAGTATAGAACTTACAAAATTTAATAAAAATGCATTAGAGCTTTTGCCATATAAAGCAGTGGAAGGAAGACTTCCAAAAGCGGAGGGGGAAATAGCTTTAGAAAATTGGATAATAAATTATTTGGACAATTCTCCTAAAATAGGTGATAATGTTAAACTTAAGCTTTCAAATGGTGAGATAAAAGAATTTAAATTAACAGGATTTATTAAAAATAATGCTTATAATCAGTATAGAGGAATAGCTACGGGAATAACTTATTCAAATAAATTTAACATTAGTAAATCAACAATTTTCATGAGCATATCAAAGAAGGCAGATATTTCTGATACGGTTAAAGAATTAAAGGGAACATTTAAAAATGTTGGAACAAATGAGGAATATATAAGGCTTTTAGGAGAAGGGGAAAACAAAGACATAAACAATTCACTTTATTCTATAGCTGCGTTTATAATTGGCATAGTGGTTATTGCTACAGTAGCGGTTATATATAATTCATTTCAAATCAGTGTTGTTGAAAGAATAAAACAGTTTGGGCTTTTAAGGGCTGTAGGTGCCACTCCAGCACAAATTAGGAGTATAGTGTTAAGAGAAGCTACTGTAATTAGTTTAATAGGAATTCCAATTGGTCTTTTATCAGGTGTTTTTGCAATATTCGTGGTGTCTCAAGTGTTTAAGATGATGTCAAATTCTGCATTTGAACAATTAAATGTGGTTATATCCTATAAGATTCTAGCCATAAGTGCATTAGTAGGATTAGTTTCAATATATGTATCAGCACTAATACCAGCAAGATTTGCTAGCAAAATATCGCCTCTAACAGCTATTAGCAGTAGAAATTCCATAGTGAAAGAAAAAATAAGAAAAAATAGAGGTAGAATAGCTAAAAAGTTTTTAAATATAAATAGCTTAATGGCTTTTAAAAATATAAAAAGAAATAAAAAGAGATTTAATATAACAGTATTTTCAATAGTAATTAGTATAACTTTATTCATATTTTTCTCTTCATTTACAAATATGACTATGAACTTTACGCAGTCAAAAACAGAAGATGATAATGTTCACTTTTTTGTAATGGGGGTATTGGATAATAAAGGTGGTAGTTCTTTAACAGATAATATAATAGATAAAATAAAAGGAAATAGTGAAGTAAAAGAAGTAATTACAACTCGTGAAAATTATATATCAAAAGCATTAATTTCAAATGATAAAAAGGAAAAAGAACCAGAAGATCTTGTACCTAAAATATATCCAAATACCAATTTTAATAGTAAAGAAATGATTAAATTAAATACAGCATTTGATGTTTACGATGATACTAAGCTGGAAAAAACTAAAAATTATATAACTGCTGGGAAAATTGATAAGGAAAAAATGGCTAAAGATAATGAAGTTATAATTATAAAGGATAATTTGATAAGAGGGGAAAAGGGTATGTATGAAGGACCTCTTACTAATTTAAAACCTGGTGATAGTTTTTATATTTATAAAAATGCTTTATTATACAATGAAAACAATATAAAAGTTAATGATAAAGTAAATACTTTCAATAAAAAGGATATGGTAAAGGTTAAAGTAGGAGCAGTAGTAGACCAGCCACCATATATGTTTGATGCTAATAATGGACAGTATTTACAAATAATAGTTTCAAAGGATGCTTTCAAAAATATATGTGGAAAAGATATAAATGAAATTCCCTATAATTCAGCAGGAATAATACTAAAGGATGAAAAAGGAGAGCAGGAATTTCAAAAATGGATTCAGCCATTGAGTGATAATAGTGGAGTAAAGCTTATAAATACTATAAAACAAAATGAGCAAGGTAGATCAAGTATTCTTCAGCTTCAAATTTTAATGTATGGATTTATAGCAGTAATTTCACTAATTGGTGGAGTTAATATAATTAACACTATTACAACTAATTTAATTTTAAGAAGAAAAGAAATTGCCTCATTAAATGCTCTAGGAATGACTTATAGAAATATAAGAGCAATGATTTTAACTGAAGGTATTCTTTATGCTGTATATGGTTCTATTTACGGTGGTGTAATTGGAACAGGACTATCATATTTAAGCTCTGCTAACTTTAGAAATCTAAAGAGTTTTAAATGGACAATACCTTGGCAAACTATAGGTATTGCAGTAGGTACAGCAATATTTATAAGCTTAATTGCAGTAATAAGACCATTAAATAAAATAAAAAGTGAAAATACTATCGAGGTTATAAGAGGAGAAGAATAAAGGGCAAATAATAAAGAGTAAATAATAAAGAATAGATGTGGATAAGTAAGAGCTAAAAGCTAAGAGGTAATAGTTGTGGTGAAAATTCAGCCTTGCTGAATTTCTTCATAAACTCTTACCTTTTATTATTAGTTCTTAATTTATTCTTTTTTCTTAAACTGTCAATTGTCAATTGTCCTCTGTCAACTAAAAAGGTGCTCTGTAATATTAAGTTATGGTATAATAATTCTACAAATATTTTTTATGGGGGTTTTGCAGTATGAATAGAATACTTCTTTTAGAAGATGATGAAGCATTGGCTTTAGGTATAGAGTTTACACTTAAAGATGAAGGATATAATGTTACTAGATGTGCATGTGTAGAAGAGGCTATAAAAGTTTTTGATGAAGATGCATTTGACATAATTATATTAGATGTAATGCTGCCTGACGGAAGCGGCTATGATGTATGTAAATATATTAGAAGTAAAAGCGAAGTCCCCATAATATTTTTAACTGCCTGTGATGATGAGGTAAATGTGGTTTTAGGGTTAGATATTGGAGCTGATGATTATATAACAAAACCCTTTAGAGTAAGGGAGCTTATTTCAAGAATTAAAGCTATTCAAAGGAGATTTGAAAGTAAAACTGTTAAAAAAAATAATATATTAAAATCCAAGGATATAGTGTTAAATACAGAAACTGCAAAGGTAGAAAAGAAAGGAATAGAGATAATGCTTTCTTCACAAGAATATAGACTTTTATTAATATTTATGACAAACTCTAAGAAAACAATGAGTAGGGAAGAAATTCTAGATCAATTAATAGAAGGTGCAGGAGCATATTTTGATACCAATACCCTTTCTGTTTATATAAAAAGAGTTAGAGAAAAGATTGAAAATGATTCTTCAAATCCTGAATATATAAAAACTAAAAGGGGTCTTGGATATGTTTGGGACTTAGAGGTACAAAAGGAGTAATAGATTTATGAACAAATATTTCAGTAATCCAGAACTTAAAAGAAGTTCAATGATAATTGTAATTTTAGCCTTTATAACTTTAATGGCTTCTTTTTTTACAATAAAAATAAGCTATGAAAAAATGAAAATAAATTATACAGAAAGTAATATGGCTATAGCGGGACAAATAATTAAGAATCATCCTGAATTAAGTAGTGAGATAATTCCTTTAATAACAAAGGGGACCGATAAAAGCCATATAGAAGAAGGAAAGAGAATACTAAATGAATATGGCTTCAATGAAAATTTGAAAATTGAATTTATCCCAGCCATGGAAAATAGTTATAACATGGCTTTAAAAGGCATATTAATTTCTTTGGTCTGCTTTTTTGTTATTGTTTTTTGGGGAAATTATATTCAATATATGATAATCTATAAAAGACTTGAGAAACTTATATTAGGAGCACAAAATATAGTGGAATATAATTTTGATATTGGAATTTATGAAAATGCAGAGGGGACCTTCGCAAAGCTTGCCCATTCTTTCAATAATATGAGAGTAATCATGAAAAATAATTTTTCAGCGGTAGAAAAAGAAAAGAAATTTTTAGTGGATACACTTTCGGATATTTCACATCAACTTAAAACTCCTATATCATCTTTAATAATATATAATGATATACTTTTAGAAAGAAATTTGGACGAAGAAAAAAGGAAAGAGTTTTTAGAAAATAGTAAGAATCAATTGAATAGAATAGAATGGCTGGTAAAAAGTTTACTTAGGCTGGCAAAATTAGACGCAGGGGTTATAAAATTTGAAAAAATTGGCTATGACATAAATAAAACAGTTGCTGATGCTGTAGAAGTGCTTAAAGCAAAAGCAGAGCAGGAAAAAATAGACCTTGATTTTCAGAATAAAAGTTCACAAATTATAATGGAGCATGATCCAAATTGGCTTAGAGAAGGGATTGTAAATATAATCAAGAATTCTTTAGAACATACAGAAAGAGGAGGAAAGGTAGAAGTTTCTACGGAAAGAACTCCAGTATGTATTAGAATTATTGTAAAAGATAACGGGGAAGGAATACCTAAAGAAGAAATTCCACATATATTTAAAAGGTTTTATAAAGGAAAGAAAAGTAAAAACTCGGAGTCAGTTGGAATTGGATTGGCTCTTTCAAAATCTATAGTGGAAGGTCATGGTGGAATCATTGAGGTAAGAAGCAAGGTGAAGGAAGGAACAACATTTACTATTACTTTTTTAGCCAGTAATTAAAAGATAAGGTTGAATTCTCTCTAAGTCACATGTATTATAAAGGAGAAATTAATCATGATTAAGGAATATCTACTAGATGCTAATATAGTTATAAGGATTTGGAATGAATATCCTCAGTTATTGAATACTATAGAAAATAGGGAAGGAATTGATTTTAAAATATCTCAGGACATAGCTGGGGAACTATCTATAAAAGAATTTCGAAATATAAATGGAATGCATGTGCTTACAGACAGGTTTTTAAAACTACTTGGACACATTATAAATAATGATGGCTCTAGTTTAAAAGGTCATAATGAAAATAGCTGTATAAAACAGGATAGCAATAATAACATGTACTTTGTAGAGGGATATAAAATATCTCATAATGACTATAGTCTTATTGATATCTGTAAAAATCACAAAGAATACATTTTAGTTACGGAAGATAAAAAGATGCTGGAAAGTGCAAAGATTGTTTTAGATCCTTCCAGAGTATTAACCTTTAATGAATTTCTTAAGGATTTAAACAGTTTTAATGTGTTATAAAATAATGTTTTACAACGAAATAGTAGGTAAAATGAGTGAGATACTTACTTAAGAATTTATGTTATAATGTTAGAGTAAAATTATTTGCATTAAAGCGGAGACAAGGAGTGATATGATGGAAATATTAAATTCTATAGAGAGTATCAATAATTTTATAAAAGAAAATAGAATAAGTATGGTGTACTTTTCCTCCAACAGCTGTAATGTATGTATTAATCTACTGCCTAAAATTCAAGAATTGCTTAAATCCTATCCATTGATAAGATATGGCAAGGTAGAAATTGATAAAGTACCAGAAGCTGCAGGTACTTTTAGTGTATTTACTTTACCTTGTATTCTTGCATATATAGATGGCAAAGAAATAATAAGAGAAGCTAGATTTATAAGTATCATGGAGCTCAAAGGTAAAATAGAAAGGTATTATGAATTTTTATAAGATAAATAACTGAGTATAGAGAAAAGATAATAATGTTTAACAGAATTATCATAGCAAAATAATTATATAAAGGAGACAATTTTCTATGACTAGGGATAATTTATTATTTATATTGGCAGTAATAATTGTAATATCCATTATAATATGCATAGTAAAAAAGGTAGCCAAGCTTATAATATTTGCTTTAGTAGCATTTTTTATTTTTACTTTAGTAAAAGGATTTATTGCAGGGAAAAGCCCAATGGATATGGTTAATGGGACAAAAGTTAATGCTGCTTATACAAAACAACTATATAATTATACTGATAAGGTAAAAGTCTCTGTACAAAACAGTTTGAACGCTATAGATAACAAATCATTACCTAAACTTAAAGAAGAAAATAAGAAGCTGCATGAATATTTAGATCAGGTGATTAAGCTGCCACATGGGGATGAATTAAAAGCTATTCATGATAAATATTGCAATTGAATGTTATTAACTAATAGCATTTGCATAATAGAGGTAGATTGATGAATCTATCTCTATTATGTTTTACAGGCAATATATAATCTAGGTTTACAAATTTAAGATAATTCTATACTCACCCTATTTTTTACTCTAAATCCTATAATATAGGCTATGGCTATTTTAATTAAGTCAAATGCTACAAAAGGTACCACTGCTACCTTTACTGCTTTTGAAATAGACATTCCTGTAACTATGGAAAGCTGAACTGTTCCCATGGTATAGCATAGAATCAATGATAAAATAAGCCCAAAAGCTAATTTAAATTTGTTTTCTGATTCCTGGGAGAAGTAACCAATTATTAATGCCATTAAAGGAAAGGCTATAATAAATCCTCCTGTAGGACCAACAATAGCTTGTATACCTCCTTTAAAATTTGCAAAAACTGGTGCTCCAATAGCTCCTAAAGCCACATATATTAATTGAGATATAAATCCTTTTTTACAACCTAATATGATACCTGATAAATAAACAGCTAATACCTGCATTGTAAAAGGTTCTGGTTGAATAGGTATGGAAATTTGAGAAGCAACACCTGTTATTGCAGCAAACATTCCGCATAATATTAGATCTTTAGTTGATAGTTTCAATTTAAAACCCCCTTTAAAAAGTGTTCTGTACTTTTTTTATAGTATCATATTAATTTTTATTTGTAAACTAATTTTTATAATTAGGTTGACAATAGTATAAAACATAGGGTGTCATGTATACATGAGAGATAATATATAGTAAAATATTAATTGTAATACAGTTTTTGTAATATTATATTGGGAAAGATTTAGACACAGCAAATGGGTTGGAAGGGATTATAAATGTTTAGAGAAATGAGAAAAAAAGATAGGGCCATTGATATTACAGAAGCCCTTGAAATACTTAATAAAGGTGAATATGGAATTTTATCTATAATAACTAATGAGGGCTATCCGTATGGAGTACCACTTAACTATGTATATATAGATAATTGCATATATTTTCACTGTGCTATAGAAGGGCAGAAGCTAGATAGCATTAAGTCAAATAATAAGGTATCATAGTGTAATTGTTTTTGGAAAAGCCTTGGAAGTTTTTGGTGGAGAAAAACATAAGGCATTATCAGCACTCATAGATAAATACTCAAAGCAATATAAAGAAGCAAGAGAGGAATACATAAGAGCCGCTAGTAATAGAGTAAAGATTATAAAAGTAAATATAGAACACATTTCAGGCAAGGCAAGAAGATAGATATGTAGGCTAGAGTTTTAGTTTTGATAAACTAAGATTCTAGCAGTATTTATATGTGTTGTGAAAATAAAGGAGTGGTAAAGTGCAGTGCATTAAAATTTTTCCCCGAAAATTAAGAGGAAGTATAAATATTCCTCCTTCTAAAAGTTTGGCACATAGAGCAATAATAGCTGCAGGACTTGCAAAAGGAGAAAGTATTATAGAAAATATAGCATATTCCAAAGATATACTGGCTACTATTCATGGAATGAAAAATTTTGGAGTTTGCATCAATGAAATAAATAAAGATAACAATAGAGCATTAGATATAAAAGGGGTAAGTAGAATTGAAATACAAAATAGCATTGTAGATTGCATAGAATCTGGTTCTACTTTAAGATTTTTAATCCCCATAGCTCTTCTTCAGGGAGACAGGGAAGTAACCTTTACAGGAACAGGCAAATTGCCACAACGTCCTTTAGATGAATATTACAATATTTTTCGAAATGAAAATATATTTTACCAAAATGAAAAAGGCAATTTACCTTTAAGGGTAAAGGGTAAGTTAAAACCAGGTGAATTCCATTTAAAAGGGGATATAAGCTCCCAGTTTATCACAGGGCTGATGTTTGCACTTCCTCTTCTTAATGGGGATTCAAAGATAATTATTACATCAAAGCTGGAGTCAAAGGCTTATGTAGATTTAACTATGGATATATTAAATAAGTTTGGAATAAAGATTGAAAATAATCTTTATAGAGAATTTTATATAAAGGGCAATCAAAGTTACCTAGCTAGGGATTATAAAGTGGAAGGTGATTTTTCTCAGGGAGCCTTTTGGCTTACTGCAGGAGCAATTGGGGAGGAAATAAGCTGTAAAAATTTAAATATAAATTCATTACAGGGTGATAAGGAAATTATAAATATAATAAAATCCATGGGAGGAATTATAGATATAAATCATGATTTTATTAAAGCAAATCCTAGTGAATTAAAGGGTATAACCATTGATGCATCTGAAATTCCAGATTTAGTTCCAATCCTTGCAGTGGCAGGGTCAGTAAGCAATGGTGTTACAAAAATTATTAATGCTAAAAGGGTTAGAATAAAGGAATGTGATAGATTACATGCTATAGCTTGTGAATTAAATAAAATTGGTGGAGATATTGAAGAACTAGAAGATAGCCTCATAATAAAGGGTAATAAAAAATTAAAGGGCGGTGTTGTAGACAGTTGGAATGACCATAGAATTGCCATGGCTCTAGCTGTAGCTTCTATAGCTTGTGAAGAACCTTTAATAATAAATAATAGTGAAGCGGTGGAAAAATCTTATCCAAACTTTTGGGAAGAATTCACGAATGTAGGTGGTAACATAATTTATGATATGAAAATTAAACTTTAATCTAAGAAGGGGATTGCAAAAATGAATTTATATAGCAAGTATTTTGAAAAATATAAGTTGCCATTTTTGGTAGCTGTTTTTTGCGTTGCACTTGAGGCAATTTGTGATTTGCTTGGCCCAACGCTTATGTCAAATATTATTAATACAGGAATTAATCAAGGATCCCTTTCTAAAGTTTATTACTGGGGAATGCTTATGCTTATAGTTACTGTTTTGGGTGCATGCTTTGCCATTACACGAAGTATTTTAGCCAGTAAAGTTTCACAGCGCATGGGAGCAGATTTGAGATATGATTTATTTGAAAAAATTGTGTATTTTTCTGAATTATCTACTGACAAAATTGAAAGTGCATCGCTTATTACACGTATGACTAACGATACATCACAAATTATACAGTTTGTAAATGGAATTATGCGAATTTTTTTAAAAGCACCTATTACATGTATTGGCAGTATAATACTTGCAAGTATGCTTAATTTTAAGCTAAGCCTTATTATTTACGGTACTGTTGCAGTAGTTGCTATTCTTATTATTGTTAGTATGAGATTGAGTTATCCACGTTTTTATAAATTACAAAAGGCTATGGATAATGTGAACTCGGTTGTGCAGGAATATTTAATAGGCGTGCGCTTGGTTAAGGCATTTGGGACATATGATAATGAAACTGATAAGTTTGAGAATGCAAATACAGATTTAATGCAAAAGGGTATATCCTCTCAAATAGTTATTACCTTAGTATCACCATTGATAACACTTGTAGTTGGAATTGGTACAGTAATTGTAATCTATATTGGCAGCAGATTGTTTACTTTAAATCTTGCAAAAACAGGGGATATCACAGCATTTACAATTTATATGGCACAAATTCTTACGTCTTTAATTATGATAACAAATATATTTAATACCTTTGTACGAACAAAAGCTTCTGCTGCACGTATTAAAGAAGTATTTGATTGTGATGGGGAGTTTACTCGTAGTGGTGAAATAAAGGAGTTAAATGGGGATATTGATTTTAAAAATGTCACTTTTGCATATCCTAACGGTAGTGGTGTACCTGCCATAAAGGATTTATCATTTTCCGTAAAAGATGGACAAAGCTTGGCAATAATTGGGCCAACGGGCAGTGGTAAATCTACAATTGCTTGGTTACTTTTGAGATTTTATGATGTAAAAAGCGGACAAATTTTGGTTAACGGATGTGATATTAAAGAACTAACTATTGATTCAGTACGAAATAATATTGCCATTGTACCACAAAAGCCAATGCTTTTTTCAGGATCTATTGGCGAAAATATTAGATGGGGGAACAAGGAGGCCACCGATGAAATGCTGCACCAGGCTGCAGATATGGCACAAGCTGGTTTTATTGAAAATATGCAAGGTGGTTATGAAAGCCTTTTAGGGAGCTCTGGAGTAAATGTTTCAGGCGGGCAAAAGCAACGTATTTCATTAGCTCGTGGAATACTTAAAAATTCTTCTATACTTATATTGGATGATGCAACTAGTGCACTAGACGCATTAACTGAAGCTAAAGTACGGGAAAATCTAAGCTCTAAAACAAGAAATCAGACAGTAATTACCATTACTCAACGCTGCGGAACAGCTATGTTTGCAGACCGAATTTTAGTTATGGACAATGGGGTAAAAGTTGGATATGGTACACACAATCAGCTTATGGAACATTGCGAAGTATATAGAGATATTTATAAAGCCCAAATAGAAAGCGTTAAGGAAGTGTAAGCAATGGCACAACAATTTTCTAAGCAGGAAGTAAAGATGCCATCCATTGGAAGAAGACCAGGCGGTGGTGGTAGGAATCGTTTTGCACCAACTGCAAAGCCTAAAAATGCAAAGGGTACACTAATGCGTATTATAAAAATATATATGCGTTGGGCTAAAACAATATTTGTGGCTATGATATTTACAGTCTTTTCTTCAGTAATTTCCGTTTCAATTCCTTATTTTATAGGAAAAACTTTCAATACATTTAAAATTGCAACTAGAACAGTGGAAACAAAAATGCTTATATGGTTTTTACTGATAATTGTGGTCTTATATGTAAGTAATTGGATCATTTCATCTATCAATGGAGTTATTATGCTTAAGGTTTCACAAAAGCTAGTATTTGCACTGCGTACAGAATTGTTTAAAAAAATGGAGAAGCTTCCATTAGAATTTTATGATACGCGTTCTCATGGTGATATAATGAGCAGAATTACAAATGATGTAGATAATATTAGTTCTACTATTGCACAAACAACCACGCAATTAATATCAAGTGTTTTAACATTAGTTGGTTCTTTTGTAGTAATGATAACACTAAATGTGCCTCTTACACTTGTTGTTTTATTATGTATTCCTCTTGTAATGCTTTTAACACATATAATTGCATCACGAAGCCGTGCTTACTTTTTGGCACAGCAGCAGAGTCTTGGTTCACTCAATGGAGTAATTGAGGAGAATATATTAGGACTAAAAATGGTAAAAGCTTTTGGTAAACAGCAAGATGTTATAAGACAGTTTGAAGAGATTAACGAAAAGTTATATGAAAGCAGCAGCAAGGCACAAATATGGTCTGGATATATGATGCCACTTATGAATGTTATTAACAATTTTATTTTTGCAGTTGTTGCTATTGTAGGTGGTGTGCTGTCAGTAGAATACGGCTTGGCCATTGGCACTGTAGTTAGTTTTATGAGTTATTCAAAACAATTCTCACAGCCGCTTAATTCTATTGCAGGCATGTTTAATACTATTCAAGCGGCACTTGCCGGAGCCGAACGTGTTTTTGAAATCATAGATAGTAAAGAGGAGACAGCAGATGCTTTAAATGCTATTGATATAGAGCATCCAAATGGCAATGTTACTTTTGAAAATGTGTGTTTTTCATATGATAAATCTACGCCTATATTGAAGAATATAAGTTTTAACGTCAAGGCGGGAGAGGTAGTTGCTTTAGTAGGTGAAACTGGTGCAGGAAAGACTACTATTGTGAATCTTTTGACTCGTTTTTATGATGCTGATAGTGGTAGAATTTTAATTGATAATGAATCAATTAAAAATATAAAACGAAATAGCCTTAGAAAATGTTTTTCAGTGGTGCTGCAAGATACATGTCTTTTTACTGGTACAATTATGGATAATATTCGCTACTCACAAAAGGATGCAACTGATGAACAGGTGATAAAAGCTGCAAAAATAGCCCATGCTCATGATTTTATTGATAAATTGCCAAAAGGTTATCATACAATGGTGTCTGGAGCTACGGATAACTTAAGTCAGGGACAACGTCAACTCATAGCTATTGCTCGAGCAGTGTTATGTGACAGTGCTATTTTAATTTTAGATGAAGCAACCAGTAGTGTTGATACAAAAACTGAAAAAGATATTCAGCATGCATTACTAAGATTAATGAAAAATCGTACAAGTTTTTTGATAGCGCATCGTTTGTCCACTATTAGAGATGCTGATCACATTATGGTAATTGGTGATGGAAAAATATTAGAAAGTGGAAATCATAAAAGCCTTATGGATAAAAAAGGGCAATATTATAAAATGGTGATAAGCCAAATGGGAAAATTGCCTGATGGTATATAAATTGTTTGGAGGAGGCACAGAAGATGAAAATAAAAGTTTTAGTAGATAATAATACATATATTGACCAATATTATTGCGGTGAACCTGCTGTTTCATATTATATTGAAGATGAGGATACTAGCTTATTATTGGATGTAGGGTACTCTGATTTATTTCTAAAAATGCAGCTGCATTAGGTGTAGATATAGAAAATATAAGTACTATTGCTATTTCACATGGCCACGATGATCATACAAAATGAAAATGGCATTTATATTATTACAGGATGCTCTCATAGTGGTATATGCAATATAATAGAATATGCAAAAGAAGTATGTAAAGATAATAGAGTAGTAGGAGTTATTGGAGGCTTTCATTTGTTCAAAGTAAATGAACAAGTTGATAAAACAGTTGATTATCTGAAGCAGAATAAGGTAAAAGAACTATATCCTTGCCATTGCACTTCATTTAATGTTAAAGCAGAAATACATAAAGCTTTGCCGGTGAAAGAGGTTGGAGTAGGTTTAGAAATTAACTGGTAGAAATATAGATGATAAACAGACTTAAAATATTATTTGCTGTGATATAATTTATAAACGGGGGGTAAAAATAAATATGGATATAAGATACAATCCTCCTTCAGCAGAGGAATATATTTCTTTGAGACTGAAAACTGGAATGGGAACAAAGGACCTGTCTAAAGCAGAGATTGCCTTAAAAAATTCATTGTTTATTGTTTCTTTGTGGGACAAAGGCAAATTGATTGGATTTGGAAGAATTGTTGGGGATCAAGGTATAACTTATGTGGTTTCTGATATTATGGTAGACCCAGGTTACCAGCGCAAAGGCATAGGGAAAATGATTATGAAAGAAATTGATTTTTATTTAGAGAAGAACACCGATCAGTATGCATATGTGTGTTTAATTGCCAATAAACCTGCAGACAAACTCTATTCCCAATTTGGTTTTGAATATGTAGATCCAAAGTCATGTGGTATGAAGAGAAAGCAAAGTAAAGTAAAGAAATTCTTATAAAAGGATTATTATTTCATTGAAATATGGAGGGGATAAACAAATATGAAAACACTTATAGTTTATAGATCTAAACATGGCTGTGTAGAAAAATGCAGCAAAGATTTAGCAGATAGACTTTCTGGAGAGGCTGTAACTGTAGATTTGAAAAAAGAGAAAGTGCCAGATTTAAGAAGATTTGATAATATTATTATTGGAGGATCAATTTACGCAGGAAGAATTGAAAAGGAAGTAACGGATTTTTGGCTAAAAAATATCAATGAATTAAGAGAGAAAAAAATCGGATTATTTGTATGCGGTATGAGAGACGAAGAAAGTGGAAAAACACAACTAGATAATTCTTTTCCTGAAGAATTGTTATCTAAGGCTGTTGCTAAAGGGTATTTTGGAGGAGAAGTAACTTTCAGCAAAATGAATTTTTTTGAGAGGTTTATAATTAAAATAGTAACTAAAAATGATAAAGATATATCAAACATATTAAGTGAGAATATTATAAAATTTGCACAAGCAATGAATGGTTAACTTAATATAGATGCTATTTCAGGTACTATAGTTACAAAAGATTGCTGAAATAAAACATTAATATTAGTACGGATAAAATAAAAATAGCAGTAACCATTTGTATACGGTGCTGCTATTTTTAAAATTACTTACTAAGAATCTCTATTCCATCTTCTGTTACTAAAATGGTATGCTCCCATTGTGAAGAAAGGGAACCATCAGTTGTTAGCACTGTCCAATCATTATCCTTATCTATAAATATTTTATATGAACCTGAATTTATCATAGGCTCTATTGTAAATACCATACCAGGTGCCAATACCATACCTTCTCCTTTTTTGCCAACGTGAGGTACAAAAGGATCTTCATGAAATTCAACTCCAACACCATGGCCACCAAAATCCCTTACAACAGAGAAGCCGTTTTTTTCTGCCAGTTCTTGGACTACTGCTCCTATATCACCTAGAAATCCCCAAGGTTTTACTGCTTCTACACCTTTTAATAAGCATTCCCTTGAAACCTCTACTAATTTTTTTGCTTCTTCACTGGCTTCTCCAATTATAAACATTCTTGAAGCATCGGAATAATAGCCATTTAATATAGTGGATGCATCTATATTTATTATGTCACCATTTTTAAGAATTCTATTTTCACTAGGAATACCATGGCATACCTCATTATTTATTGAGGTGCATACGCTTTTGGGATATCCCTCAAAGTTAAGAGTTGCTGGAATTGCCCCTTGAGATATAGTAAAATTATGAACTAATCTATCTATTTCCTCAGTGCTCATACCTTCTTTTATATTTGCTGCAACTAAATCTAGTACAGCATTATTGACTTCACCGCTTTTTCTTATACCTTCAATTTGTTCTTTAGTTTTTATAATTTTTCTTGATGGAACTTCAAATCCCTGTTCTGCTAAAATATTTAATTTTTTGTCAAATTCAAGATGACATTTTTTATACTTTAATCCACTTCCACACCAACACAAATCATTTCTACTTAAATTCATATCAACATCTCCTAATAGTATTATAATTTATATCACCAAAACTTATATTACCATATTTATCTGATAAATGCACATGATTATGGTCATTTCATTGGAATGGATTAGAGTATATTTAAGGAAGAATTAATGTATTTAATAAATTAAAGGATTTATAATAATAGTATAGGCTTATATTAAGAAAAGTTGGAGGAGTGTATATGATAATTACAACTACAAATGCAATTGAAGGAAGAAGAGTACTTGAATATAAGGGTATAGCTTTTGGAGAAGTGATTTCAGGAGTGAATTTTATAAAGGATTTTGCTGCTGGATTAACTAACTTCTTTGGGGGGCGTTCGGGGTCTTATGAAGGAGAATTAATTGAAGCCAGAGAAAATGCTCTAAGGGAGCTTGAAAATAGAGCCATATCTATGGGAGCCAATGCAGTTATTGGAGTTAGCATGGATTATGAAGTTTTAGGGCAAGGTGGAAATATGTTGATGGTTACAGCTTCCGGCACTGCAGTAGTTATAGATTAAAATTATATATAACAATAAGAAAGGACCTATTTCAAAATGATTTTTTAAATAAGTTTTGAGATAGCTCTTTTACATGAAGGAAACGTAAGCAATGCCTATAAAATTTAGGGAGGAAAATTATGAAATATGCAATTATTGGAGTAGTATTAATTGGGGTTTTAACAATTTTAAGTAGTATTCATACATTACAAGATAATGTGTCACATATGAATTCAATTTTAAATAAAATTGCTAAACAGGTTGGAGTACCAGGACTAGATATAGATAGTGAATTACGAGCTCTTGTTGCAGAAGGTAAAAAGGTTCAGGCAGTTAAAAAGGTAAGAATGGTTTTAGGGCTTTCATTATTAGAAGCAAAGGAATATGTGGATTCTTTGTAGAATATCAAAATTGACTCTAAGGAGATATAAAAAGTATGAATAATAAGAATAAAATAAAATTAACTAAAGAAAAAAGAGCAGAGATGATTTCCTCCATAAAAAGTTATTTTTTAAATGAAAGGGAAGAAGAATTAGGTGAATTGGCTGCAAGTTTAATTTTAGATTTTATTATAGAAGAATTAGCACCAGAATTTTATAATCAAGGTGTATATGATTCCTATGCATATATGAGTGATAGACTTGAAGATGTATTATCAATTCAAAAATATTAAACATTAAGTAATAAAAGGGGAGAAAACATGGAAAAGTTATATGGACTCTTAGGTGAAAAGTTAACACATAGCTATTCACCAATAATACATAATATCATATTTAAAAATATAGATACAAAGGCTCATTATCATCTTTTTGAAATAGAAGGAAATAATCTTAAAAATGTTATGGAAAGTCTTAAAACATTAAGTATTCAAGGAGTAAATGTAACTATACCCTATAAAATTGAAATAATGAAGTATTTAGATGGGGTAGCTAGTGAGGCAGAAAAGATTGGGGCAGTAAATACTATATGTATAAATGACAATAAGGCAGTGGGTTATAATACTGATTATTATGGATTTGGTATGATGCTAAATAAGTTCCATATTTCTGTAAAGGATAGACAGGCCATAATACTAGGAACTGGTGGTGCTGCCAAGGCTGTATTTCACTATCTTGTAGATAAAGGAATAAAGGAAATAACCTTTGTAAGCAGAGATAATAATAAGAAAAATAATTTTAGTAAGGATATAAATATAATTAGTTATGAACAATTGAAAGGTATCAAAAATAATAATATTTTAATTAACTGTACTCCAGTTGGTATGAGTCCCAAAGTAAATGAATCACCTATCTCTAAAAATGACATGACAAATTCTGAAACAATAATAGATCTAATATATAATCCTAAGGAAACGCTGCTGCTTAGGCAGGCTAAAGAACTTAAGTTACAGGGAGTAAATGGATTGCATATGTTAGTTGCTCAGGCAGTAAAAGCTGAAGAATTGTGGAATGATATTATAGTTTCTAGTGATGTTATAGATAATATTTATAATGAAGTAAATACATATACCCAATATTTATAAAAGAGAAAACCATTAAAATAAGCTTCGATTTCCATCATAACACCTCTTATTTATTAAAATAATCTTGAAAGTATTGTTCCACTTTAATGAAAATATTATTCTATATTAATTTTTGGAGGTTAACTGATAAATAGAGAATATATAATGCATTTTGGCAATTAATAGTGTATACTAATATAAGAATAAAACATGAAGGTTTTGGAGGCGATGTATTATTAATAATAATGTTATGTTAAATGAAGAAATTAAAGTAAAGGAAATTAGGCTGGTAGGAGAAGACGAACCCAGAATAATGAGTACTAAGGATGCTTTGAATATGGCCATTGAAAGGAATTTAGACTTAGTGATGATTTCCCCTGCGGCTAATCCACCTGTATGTAAGATTATGGACTATAATAAGTTCCTTTATGAGCAAACTAGAAAGCAAAAAGAAAATAAAAAGAATCAAAAGGTTGTTGATATTAAAGAAGTAAGATTGAGTGCTACTATTGAGGAACATGATATAGAGGTTAAGGCTAATAATGCTAAAAAGTTTTTAGCAAATGAAAATAAGGTTAAAGTTTCTATCAGATTCAGAGGGAGACAAAATAACTATACTAATGTAGGAAATAAAATATTTGATTTATTTCTTTCTAAAATAGGAGATTTAGGAATAGTTGAAAAGCCAGCAAGATTAGAAGGTAATAATATGATTATGGTTTTGGGACCCAAAAAATAACATAGTTAATATAAAGAGGTAGATTGATGAATCTATCTCTTTTTTAGACTAAATAAGGAACCACACTGATTTGTCTTTACAAATGGGATAAGAATTGGTAGAATATATTTGTAGACCAAAATTGTACTACAATTTTGACCTACAAATGTGGCAAAAAGGAGATGGAAAATATGAAAAAGAAAATTAAGGAATGTGTATTAATAAATTTAGGGCTGCTTTTAGTTGCTCTTCCAATATATCTTATATTAGTTCCTAATCGTCTTGCACCAGGCGGCATAAGCGGTCTTGCCATTGTGGTGAATAATTTTTTACCTAATATACCTGTTGGTGTTTTAATGATGACTTCGGATATGATTTTATTTATTCTTGGATTTATATTTATAGGAGCAGAGTTTGGAGCAAAAACAATTTGTTCTAGTTTTACGTTATCAGGAATGGTATATTTACTACAGAAAATTCACCCCATTTCAAAACCATTTTCTAATGATATTTTAACTCAACTTATATTTGCCACATGCATGTCAGCTGTTGGTATGGCAATAGTGTTTCAACAAAATGCTTGTACAGGAGGAACTGATATTCTTGCAAAAATTTTAAATAAATATTTTGGCATTAATCTTGGTAAGGCCGTGTTAATGTGTGATATAATTATTGCAATATCTTCCGGGTTTGTATTTGGAATTGAAAGTGGAATGTATGGAATTTTAGGTGTATTCTTAAATGGAATAGTAATTGATAAAGTAATACAAAACTTAACCATGAATAAGGAAGTTGTCATAGTTAGCAATAATAGTGATTATATAAAAGAGTATATTGTTAGCCAATTAGAAAGAGGTGCTACTATATACACTGCTAAAGGCGCTTTTACAAATGAAGATAAAGAAGTTATTAGAACGATTTTAGGAAGAAAAGAATTTATTAAATTAAAAAAATATATTAAGAGTATAGATGAAAATGCTTTTATCACAGTAAATCAAGTCCATGAAACTTTTGGAGAAGGTTTTTTAAATATAGTATAAAGTAGCAGCTATTCACAGAGGAGAGAGTAATCAAATGGAATGCAATACCAAGAAATCCATGGAGCAGATGGTTTATGAAACGTTAAAGAATGCTATTTTAAACAGAACTTTAGCTCCAGGAACTCAACTTATTGAGAGCACTATTTCTGAAAAAATGAAAGTAAGCAGAACACCCATAAGAAATGCAATTAAAGATTTAGCCTTAGAGGGAGTTGTAACTATAATACCTAATAGAGGGGCATTTATTATACAACCATCAGTAGAAGAGATTGTTCAGGCCTTTAGAATGAGAGAAGAATTAGAGTGCACCGCCATAAAATTTGGATTAGATAAAATAGAAAAAGATGATATTGAAAAATTAAACAATATTATAGAAGAAGAATTTAAGGCCTTAAGGGATAGGAATATATTTGAGTATCTAGCTATGAATAAAGAATTTCATATGATGTTAGCAATAAAGAGCAAAAATAAATATTTAATTCAGTTTACGGAAAAAATAATTAGCCAAATTAGTATTTATCTCATATTGTATGATAGCTTCTATAACAACAGTATGCAGTTTGAAACCATTGAGGAACATAAAAAAATGGTAAAAGCTATTGAAATTAAAGACGCTAAACTGCTTGAAGCTTTGATTAGGCAGCATACAGAAAATGGATTAAATGATTTGAAAATTGATAAAATCAAATATAAATCCTTAAATGATATTTTTTAAAATTATTATAAAAAGCCACATGGAATGTTATGTGGCTTTTTGCTTGTCTCATTTTGTAATAATTAGAAAAAGATATTCTATGTTTACCTTTAATTTCATAATAATATGTAGGGGAATAAATGGAGGTAATAGTAATGATGGTAAAACAGGAAATATATTATCATATCCATAGAATGGGTGAATGGTCTGGGCGGTGGAAAATTAATTCAGTTATTTATTGGGGGCAAAAGGAAAGAAATAATTTTAATAAGTTTTATGATAATAACGGGTTTATTACAGATTTAACAAATGGATTGGGTTATATGCATGGTAGAAATGCTTTAAATAATTTTTTAGATCAGCCACAAAGTTTTCAAATGCAAAATTATAAAAGAATAATTGAAGAAGCTTTATCCATTATAAAAGAACAGTGCATATTTACCAGAGAAACTATTTTTGAGGAAGTTAGATCTAATTATTTTCCTGAATTGCCATCCCGTAAAACCTGCATCTGGGTTTGCAAAAAGGAGGCTTTGCATTATTGGTGGTCTGCTTTACATGGCCAAAAGAAAATATTTAAATTAGAACTCACAGGGGTTCTTCATAAAGCAGACGAGAAACATCTTATATGCGATACATTATCTCACAATGAAATAAGAGCCAATGCATTTAATTATTGGACAGGATCTGATGGCTCAAATCCTACAGAAGAAGAGCTACTCTTTGAAGGAGTAATTAAAGTGCTGGATGAGTATTATGATTTAGATGATTTTACTATAAGTGAAGGATAATTTATTATGCAATCATGGTAATTGTATATGAATTTGCATGTATTTACACTAAAATAATATTTTTAATTTTATATTTTCCACAAAAATCTTCTTTACTAAGGACAAGTTTTTCTGTATAATAACAAATCATAAGTGAATAACTGAGGTAGAGGCGCGGAATTTAACAGTAGAACTGTAGAGGTAAGCACAATGAAACAGTTTGAAAGGAAGTTTCGCCGAAGCATACAGCAAATGCTTTAATGCTGTATTGTTGGTTTTGTATAGAACATATACAAAACTGTCACAAATTAAAGTTTGTGGAGAGCTATCATTCATTGAGTAATTAAATATGTATTTACCTATTTAAATATATATTGTAATGCCCTGGGTGTATGCTTAGGGCATTTTTATATTTTATCTTAGTTATTTCACTTATCGGAAAAACCGATAAGGAGGAAAAAACAAATGAGTCAAAGAGCAGAAAAAAAAAATCAAGGGCCACAGAGTCTAAAAAGGAGTTTAACTGCAAGACATCTTAATATGATTGCCATGGGAGGCGCCATTGGAACAGGAATATTTTTAGCTCTAGGGGCTACTATTCAACAAGCTGGACCAGGAGGTGCCATAGTAGCATATGCTTGTATAGGAATTATGGTATATTTTTTAATAACTAGCCTAGGAGAAATGGCAACTTTCATGCCTGTGGCAGGTTCCTTTGGGACTTATGCATCAAAATTCGTTGACCCAGCAATGGGTTTTGCACTTGGTTGGAATTATTGGTATAACTGGGCTATTACTGTTGCAGCTGAAATGGTAGCAGGTGCACTTATTATGAAGTTTTGGTTACCTAACATACCAGCAATTATATGGAGTGTTTTGTTTCTTACATTAATAGTTGCACTTAATCTATTTTCCGCAAAGGCCTATGGAGAATCTGAATTTTGGTTTGCAAGTATTAAAATAGTTACAGTTATTGTATTTTTAATTATAGGTATTGCCACTATTTTAGGAATATTAGGTGGAGAATGGATAGGGCTTAAAAATTTTACAGTTGGAGAAGCACCATTTGTTGGTGGGGCTAAATCAATTTTTATGGTATTTTTAATTGCAGGATTTTCATTTCAAGGAACTGAACTTGTAGGTATTGCAGCAGGTGAAAGTGAAGATCCGGAGAAAAATATACCTAAGGCAATTAACACAATATTTTGGAGAATTTTAATATTTTACATTGGAGCTATATTTGTTGTAGGTGCTTTAATTCCTTATACAAAGGCGGGAGTTGATACCAGTGTATTTACATTGATATTTCAAAGGGTTGGCATTGCAGCTGCAGCATCTATTATGAATGCAGTTATTTTAACATCAGTATTATCCTGTGGTAATTCAGGAATGTATGCCTCAAGTAGGATGTTGTATGCTATGGCTAAAGATGGAAAAGCTCCAGTATGGCTTGGAAAACTTAATTCAAGAGGAGTACCTGTAAATGCAGTATTATTAACTACATTAGTGGCATCAGCTTGCTGCTTAACAGGACTTTATGCAGAAAGCACAGTTTATGTATGGCTTGTGGCGGCATCAGGACTTGCAGGTTTTGTAGCATGGCTAGGTATAGCATTATGTCATTATCGTTTTCGCAGAGCTTATGTTGCTCAAGGACATGATTTAAGCAAATTGAAATATAAAGCTAAGTTATTCCCAATAGGGCCAATAATAGCATTGGCATTATGTACAATTGTTATTTTGGGACAAGGTATTACCTACTTCCAAGCTGATAGCATAGATTGGAGTGGAGTAATTTCATCATATATAGGATTACCATTATTTTTAGCATTATGGATAGGATATAAAAGAAAACATAATACAAAGGTCATTGATTTGATGGATGTGGACTTTGATAACCTAGAAGAAAACGAATATGAATCTGAAGATATAGCTTAGAAAATAATTATGGAACATAGGCACTACTTACAGCCTTAAAAGTTTTGAAGTAAAATCTTCAAAGCCGCAGAAGTATTTTCTGTGAAATATTCCAACGGTTTTAAACCCTATACTTGTATGAAAGCTAAAGGAAGCTTTATTGCCTTCAGGAGCAGTATTTACAAATACTAGTATACCTTTATCTGGGCTATTTTCTTTTATAAACTTATAAAGCTTTCTTCCTATGCCTAAGCCTTCATACTCCCTCTTTACTGCAATTTGTTCTGAATAAATACAGTTATCTATATTACCTTGCAGTACAGTATCATCAAGTAACTCATCCGGATATTGAGTATTAAACCACAAAAAACCTGCTATGCTACCATAAAGTCTCGCTACAATAAAATTATTTATATTTTGTTCAATATATTCTTCAGAAATTATTCTTAATAGAACTCCTCTATCTTTGTCTTTAACATAACTTATATTAAGCTCCCTTGAAATATCATGTATAGATTTCGCATCTTCCTTTTTAGCTTTTTCTATAATTAACATAAAATTCATCCCCTATATTGTATATATATTTCGATTATACTATAATTTGGCATGTATATCTACAAATTTCAATTTGATCTAATGACAATGGAGGAAAATTATTCTTAACTGTCCACTGTCAATTGTCAATCTTAGAGTATAATTTTAGTAGGCAAAAGTAGTAATAATTACTGCTTAAAAAATTAAAAGGAGATACAAAAAGTATCTCCCACATACATAAAAAATCCATTATAATGTAAGTTGATATTACTATACAA
>NZ_PVXO01000055.1 GCF_002995785.1 Clostridium liquoris
GTATAGTAATATCAACTTACATTATAATGGATTTTTTATGTATGTGGGAGATACTTTTTGTATCTCCTTTTAATTTTTTAAGCAGTAATTATTACTACTTTTGCCTACTAAAATTATACTCTAAGATGTTATAATTTCGGCAAATGTTAAGTATTGTTAGAATAGGTATATAATCAAACTTTTAGGAGGTATATTATGAAAAAATTTACTGCTATAGTGTTGTTACTTGTATCTATATTATTGTTCATACTATTTATCCCTAGGGAAAGAGAACATGCAGTAGTAGCAGAATGCTCATCAAATTATTCAAAAGTATATTTGGGAGATAAATTATATAAAATTAGGCTCCCACGGACATATTCTGTTGGTACGGTTATCAATTATAAGTATAATTTCTTTAAAATATTGAAGGTAGATGAGGTATCTCCTTTAACAGAAAGAGTTATGATTAAAAACAATGATTACTATGAGTTAGAAAAATCCGGTCCAGTAAAGTTATCAAAAAGTCCCTTTTATTATTATCTAGATAAAAACAATAAACTTTCAATATGCACAGATAGTAAATTAATAGTAGGACAAAATAATTCAAAAATTTATATGGACAAAAAAAATGCATTAAAAACATTGATTATTACCCCTATTGATTTTTCATATATGAGAATAGGAATATCTACTAATAATTTTGACTCTATTTATCATAATCAACTGGAAATAACTTGCATGGAAGACTCTAAATTATATAATATTCAAGAAGGGAGTTCTATAAATATATCCAAAGGATCTAAAATAGCTATTGAAAAAGCAGCTAATGAAATTATATTTTCCTTTGGCAGCCAGAAAAAACCTTTTAAATCTAGAACTTATCTAAAAGGTGGGGACTTTAAAATAGACAGCTTAAAAAGAGGTAATCCTTCTTTTGTGCCATATTACTCCGGAATAATAGAGTTTACATTATGCAAAGATGGTATTTTAATGATTAATGAGGTTAATATTGAGGATTATTTATGCAAAGTTGTTCCTTCAGAGATGCCTTCTTCCGGTGGAATTGAATCTCTTAAATGTCAGGCTATTGCTGCTAGAACCTATGCTATATCTGATATGCTTCAAAACAGATTTGCTAATCTAGGATTCTATGTAGATGATAGTACACAAAGTCAAGTTTATAATAATATTGAGACAAATACCTTGGCTAGTAATTCGGTGAGAGAAACTTCCGGATTAATTATGACCAGTAATAATACCCCCATTGATGCAAAGTATTACTCTTCTTCTGGAGGCATGGCTACCACCTATGAAGATGTATGGTTCAATTCAGATGGTACCAGTGAAGACAAAAAGTATTATTTTAACGGCAGCTATATTCAAGGAGAAACTAATATTCCCCAATCAGAACAAGATTGGTTAGACTTTTATAAAAATAAGGGCCTAAAAGCTGTAGATAGCGAATCCCCTTACTTTAGATGGTATATTTATTTTCCTAAAGAAAGCTTAGAAAAAAGTTTAAATAAATCCCTAAAAATAATATTTGGGAAAAGAAAGGACTTTATAGAAATACTACAGAATAATAAAAAAATAGATACCCTACCAGAGCTTAAAGATTTAACAAATATATCCGTTTTGCAAAGGAGTAAGTTTGGCAATATAATGTGCATCTCCTTCAAATTTTCCAATGCTACAGTAAATGTAAAGGGAGATATTAATATAAGAAGTGCTATAAGATGTACCAAAGAATTTTCTGGAGAAATAATTCCAATAGTAAGACATAAAAAAGAACCCTTAATAAACAATAATCTTATTCCTTCCTCATTTTTCGCCATAGATAAAGTTAATGGAGGCTTTAAAATATATGGAGGCGGATATGGTCATGGCGTTGGTATGAGCCAATTTGGTGCCATGGAGCTTTCAAAAAAAGGTATGAAATATAATGAGATATTAGATAAGTTTTATAAGAATATAAAAATAGAAAAAATTTATTAAAATATAAAGCCATACCCCTTTAACGGGCATGGCTTTACATATCCTCTTATAAAATTATTTCAAGTCTATGAAGCTTAGCTATAACCTTTAAATCTCTCATTTCAATGGTTTCTGCCCTTACACTATTTGGATTGCTTATAAGAAGAACTTTATTACTATCTAACTTTTTTATTTGTCTAACCTTCCTTATGCCACCATACTCTATTAAACAAATACAATTATTCTCAATTTCATGGGTCATGTGGGCAAAAGCTAAGTCCCCTTTAGCCATTCTAAACCCTATCATCTCATCATCTTGTATCTCTATATAAAATACTTTATCTTGGGCATAGCCTTCAACCTTATTCCCTACCAATGGAAGCTGCTTTGAACCTAATGCTTTGTTTAGATCATATTTGTAAATGGGAATATTCTTAAGAACTGACCCAAAAGCCTCATCCCAGACCTCACTAACCTTTTCCTTTTTTGGCTCATTGTTATATTTATTATCTTTTTCTTCTTTATAAACTTCCTCTTCAAAGGACATAGTAATATCATTTAAGTTCTTCCCTAAAACTTTTCCTATTCTATCAATTAAATTTTGATTTATAACTTTTCGTCCCGATTCTACTTCATTTACAAAACTTTCTGATACCCCAAGCTTTTTCCCTAGTTGCTTTTGGGATATTCCAGCTTCTATTCTTAAACCTTTTATTTTTTCCCCTAATCTGCTCATTTTATCCACCTCGTAGCTCTTATATTTACCTGTTCATCTTTTGATTTTTATACCATTCTCTTTCTTCTATTAAGTGCTCTATTAAGTTTTTAAAAGTCCATTCTATAGATGTAGGTGTAACTACTGCAAGAATAGGCAATTCTGTAAAACCTTTTTTAAGTACACTTATAGCTTTATCTAGTTCTTTGTCACTAAAATTATTAAATAAAATAACTTTATCTTCAGGTATATCTAAATTATTAAACACCTGCAAGTTTAATCCCTTTAAAATATCTGCTATGGTCATATTAACCATGCCCTTTTCCACTAAAATATACCCTGGAAGATTATTTGTTTTAATTAAATCATCTATTATTTTTCTATCTTCCTGGTGAAAACCATATATCAGCATTGTTTTATTATTCTCCAATATGGATACACTTCCTTTCCTTTCATTTATTACCGCCTACCATATAATTATACAGCATTTTGCAGCTAATATAAAAACACTTTATTTAATATTCAGGAATGAACTTACTCCAAATCCTCCAAATAAAACTAATATCAAATTATATATTATTTGTTGTATACTGAATATGGTAATATCCTCTGTCTTCGCATATATTACAAATGATATTATAAACATAATCCCTTGACATATTATAAATAGTGATCTATTGCCCTGCGGAAAAGATATAATCCTATTCCAAAATAAAAAATGCATTAATATTGTATATATAAAAGCTGCTAAAAAGCCATTAATTTTTAGCTTATTTCCTGCTAAGTCAAATATGTTTACCCAAACCAAAGGCTCAAAAATACCATTTAATACCGTAAATATAATTACACTGATAATTAAGTCCTTGTTAATTTTGGCATAAGTAACTATATTGTATCTATTGTATAAAAAAGCACATATAAAAGTAACTAAAAACAAAATTATTATTTCCTTAGTTACCTTTTTGCATTGTGGTTTAAAATAGGGTAAACTTTTATACATAGTATATCTAAGTAAAATACCGCAGGCAATCCAATAAAAAATAGCTACTGCTATTGGCATAAGGGTTATCTCCATAAGCTGCTTGGCCGCTAGTGGAAACACAAATGTTACAAACCAGCCTAAATATTGCTTTATTCTTATATTTTGTTTAGTGGGATTGATTGAATTCTTCATTTATATCACTCTCTATGCATATATTTTTTTACTATTATTATACCTTATAAAGAAATTTTTTATAGTATTAATCAGCTTTTATTGATTATAATATTACATAATAAAAAATATATTTCCCTTGCAATTTCTTTTTTTCAAACTTTCATTTTTTTATTGACAATGATTTATAATAATTATAAAATCAGGTGTATATTAATTTAGATAAATCAATATAAAAAATTAAATTCAATTAATTTTCTTATTTTTAAGGAGGTTTAATATGCTAAAAGACTTAATATATATGGTACCAAAAGAAAATCACTCAGAGGAAATACTCCATTCCCTGCTTAGTTTACATACCGAAATAAAATTTGTATCCTTTGTAGGAGTTGACTTGGCAGGGAATGATACAGATGAAAAAATACCGGTGTCCCTTTTTTTAAAGGATATATCCACTTTTTTAAAAGGCGCTGTACAAACTGACGGTTCATCAGTTTCATTCCCCGGGATAGCTAAGTTAAGTAATGCAAAAGTAGATATGATTGCAGATTTAGATGCAAACTGGTTTGTAGATTATAATTACGAGCACATAGATTTAGAAACCAATAAACCTATAGGTACCCTTCGTATCCCTTGCTATCTTTATCATGATAATAAACCTATAGATTCTAGACATATTCTAGAAAGTTCTATTGAACACTTTAAATCTTCTCTCATGAATTTATTAAAATCTCATACAGAAACTTTATCCCAATATGGAATTGAATATGATGATATAGAACATTTAGAAGTTACTTCAGCTACAGAACTGGAATTTTGGGTAAAAACCCCTAACGATAAAGCTGAAATAGAAGAACTTTCAACTTCACAAGTTCTCCATGAACAATATTGGACTAGAACAAGGGGTGTAGTAAGGACATCATTAGAGCAGTCACTATCACTTTTGGATGCTTATGGTTTGGAAGCAGAAATGGGTCATAAAGAAGTAGGTGGAGTTAAAGCTAAGTTAGATGATTCCGGCAAACTCACCCACATTATGGAGCAGCTAGAAATAGACTGGAAATACTCAAGCCCTCTTCAGGCCGCTGATAATGAATTATTGGCTAGAATAATAATAAAAGAAGCCTTTAGAAATAATGGCTTAGATGTAACATTTCTAGCAAAACCTGTTGATGGAGTAGCTGGAAGTGGTAAACATATACACGTTGGTATTGCTGCAAGATTAAAGAATGGAAACAAAATAAACTTGTTTTCAACTAATAAAAATCATTTTTTAAGTTCTATTGGTTATTCCTCATTAATGGGAATACTAAAAAATTATGAAGTAATAAATCCATTTATTTCTTCTACAAATGACGCTTTTAGGAGATTAAAACCTGGTTTTGAAGCCCCTATATGTATAGTTACATCAATAGGACATTCTGTAGAAATTCCATCAAGGAATAGAACAATCCTTGTTGCAGTAATAAGAGATTTACAAAATCCTTTTGCTACTAGATTTGAATTAAGATCACCTAATCCACATACCAACACTTATTTAGCTATATCAGCACTTTATCTAGCTATGTTAGATGGTATAAAGTATGCATTATCAAACAACAAATCCCAGGATAGTCTTTTAAAGGAGCTTTCAAAGAAACCTGGTGAAGATGCTGATTATTTAGAACAAGAAAGAGCATATAGATCAGAAGAAGACATTTTTGAAGATTTTACGGAAGAGGAAAGGGAAACTTACTTTGGTAAAGCTCCTGCTACAGTATATGAAAACTTAATAGCTTTTGATAAATATCCTGAAAAATTGGAAGTTATTAAAGATGGTGGAGTATTTACTGATGAAATCATAAATAGTTTTAGATTAGCTTCTCTAAATAGATGGGTTACTGAAATAACTAATAGGATTATAAATAACTGTATTGAAGAGATAAGAAGTTGCAAAATGCTTCATTCACTAGATAAGGCACTGGATTTAGATATCTCAAATTGGATGTCAATAAACGAATTAAGATATTATATTATGAAAGACAGCTATACTAATAAAAGTTTATTTACAAAAATAAAAGAAGCCGCTGATAATAAAAATTATGAAGAATTATCTAATCTGCAATTAGAATTGGATAGTAAAATGCATAAATTAAGAAATTTATATTCTTCTTATAAGAAAAACTTGTTAGATATATAACATAAAAGAGAAAGTATAGTAAATAATTTTACCATACTTTCTCTTTTATGTTTCAAAAATAATTATATTTATAAACTCTACATAAAAAACATTTCTAAAGTTTAAAAATCCCTTAGTGGAAAACTTTTAACCGTCATTTCTTTTCTATTATTTATAGGTTTCCAAAGTTCTATTCTTTCTATAGTTGCCATTCTTTTTATATTTTCATCTTTTGCGGTTTCACAAGCAGATAAATATTCTTTATTACTCCATTCTCTTATCGCGTAATTAGTATTAGCTAAAGACACATGTAAGTCCCAATTATCTATATTCTCTCTTACCTTAAATCCATGCATACTTAGTTTTTCATTTATAAGTCTTGTTAACCTAATTATATAGCCTTTATTATCTACTTTTAAGTTTACAGACTTATATGGAGGATCAAAACAAATTGCACCATCTATCATTACTTTAAATTTCTTATAAGGTTTTAAAATATCAGCAATTAATTTGCTTAGTTCCTCTATCTCAGGATCTTCTATAACCTCTAAGGTTATATGAAGCATGGGTGAATTCTTATATATCTTATATTTTTTACATAACTTTTTTTGCATTTCTTCCATATAACAATAAGATTCTTCATCAAAGATAGCAACTAAATAATATTTCATTTTTATCCCCCAGTTTTTTACTTATATATATTTTAAAATTAATACTTAAATTATATGTATAGTAATATTTATTATTGGCAAAAATGATAATGTTCATAAATATAAAATATAATTATTTACGGGAGGGATCATTTATGAAACACAATCATAATGATAGTATAGCATGTACAGTTGGTGAGTGCAAATTTCACTGCACAACTGATGACTATTGTACCCTAGACAAGATTCAGGTTGCCAAGCATGAACCTGTAGCAAGTACAGTGGAATGCACCGATTGTAATAGCTTCCAAAAAAGATAACATTATTCTTAAAATCCAAGTGGATGAAAAAGTCCCTTGGATTTTTTTATTTATTTTCTCGTATTCTATTCACATTTTAAAAATAAATGTTAAAATAATATGAAATTATGTTATAATAAAGTTTGTATAATTTAATTAAGAATTTAACTTACGAAAGTAAATTTCATATAATATTGATAGATAAGGATGGATGCGGGGAATGGAGAAATTAATTATAAATGGTGGTAGACCCCTACATGGAGAAATAGAAATTAGTGGAGCAAAAAATGCTGCTGTAGCAATTCTTCCAGCAGCTATTATGGCTAGTAAAGGTGTTTGTGTTATAGATAACATACCTAACATAGAAGACGTTCATTGCATAGAAAGAATAATAAACAGCTTAGGCTGTAAAGTTAAAGTAGATAATAACTCAGTAACTATAGACAGTTCTATTTTAACCAGTTATGATGCTAATACTGAAGATGTAAGAAAAATGAGAGCTTCCTATTATCTTATAGGAGCGCTATTAGGTAGATTTAAAAAAGCTAGAGTTGAAATGCCTGGGGGATGCCCTATAGGTGTAAGGCCTATAGACCAACACATAAAAGGCTTTGAAGCACTAGGAGCAAATGTTAAAATTGAACATGGTGTTGTAGCAGTTGAAGCTGAAAGATTAATTGGCACAAATATATTTTTTGATGTAGTTAGTGTTGGAGCTACAATAAATGTTATGCTGGCAGCAACTTTCGCAGAAGGCACTACTATATTAGAAAATGCTGCTAAAGAACCTCATGTAGTTGATGTAGCTAACTTTTTAAATACTATGGGAGCTAACATTAAAGGAGCAGGAACTGATGTTATACGAATAACTGGTGTAAAAGAACTTCAAGGATGCTCATACAGTGTTATTCCTGATCAAATTGAAGCTGGTACATATATGATAGCAACAGCTGCTTGCGGCGGTGAAGTTACTATAAATAATGTTATCCCTAAACATTTGGAATCCATTTCAGCAAAACTCATAGAAATGGGAGCAGAGGTTATAGAAAATGGTGATTCTGTTACAATTAAATCAAATAAGAATCTAAAGGGAGTAAATATAAAAACATTGCCTTACCCTGGATTTCCTACAGATGTCCAACAGCCAATGAGTGCTCTTTTATGCGTTTCTAAAGGTAGGAGCTTAATCAACGAAAGCATATGGGAAAGCAGATTTAAACATGTGGATGAATTAAAAAAAATGGGAGCCCATGTTAAAGTTGAAGGTAGAACTGCTATTATAGATGGTGTTGATAAATTGACTGGTGCTGTTGTAAAAGCTACTGACTTAAGGGCAGGAGCCGCTATGATAATAGCTGGACTTATTGCAGAAGGTGTTACAGAGGTTTTGAATATAGAACATATTGACAGGGGATATCCTAATATAGAAAATAAATTTAATAAATTAGGTGCTAGTATAAAAAGAGTTACTGTTTAATAAGGTGGAGAATTATTATGAATTTTTGTTCTTTGTATAGCGGAAGTAGTGGTAATAGTATTTTTGTTTCATCTAAAAATGCCAGAATCCTTATAGACGCAGGACTTCCAGGCAAAAGTATTGAAAAGGCCTTAGATAGCATTGGTGAAAATCCAAAAGATATAGATGGAATATTTGTAACCCATGAACATACTGATCATACTAAGGGGGTAGGTGTATTATCAAGAAAGTATAATATACCTATTTATACCCATCCTCTTACTTGGAAAGCCATGATGTCCACTGTAGGCAAAATAAAAGAAGAAAATATTAGAATTATTGATACCCAGTGTGTAACCATTAAGGATATGGATATAATTAGCTATATGCTTCCTCATGATGCTGCATATCCTCAGGGATATGCTATACATTGCGGCAACAAAAAATTCTGCTTAGCCACAGATTTAGGTTATTTTTCTAAGGAAGTAGAATATGCATTAAAAGATGCAGATGCTATTTTATTAGAGAGTAATCATGATGTAGAAATGCTAAAATTTGGCCCATATCCTTATACATTAAAAAGAAGAATACTAAGTAATGTGGGACACTTGTCTAATGAAGATTGTGGTAAAGCTATACTAAGCATATTAGGTACTAATACAAAAAAAGTAATGTTAGGTCACTTAAGCAAAACTAACAATTACCCTGAGCTAGCATATCAAACTGTAGTAAATGTATTAACTGAAAATGGAGTAAAATTGGATAGAGATATAAAATTATTCATGGCCAAAAGGGATATGCCAAGCAATTATATAGAATTCTGATGAAAGGTGAAAAAAATGAAAAAATGGGCTATTATATGTATATGTTCACTTTTAATTATTTTTACTATGGCGTTGAGTGGTTGTGAAAAAAAAGATAAACTAAGCATGCAAAATAAACAGAAAATTGAAAAGATAGTTCTTCCAAATTCTAAAGATAATATTATAGATTTAGAGTTATATTTTGATTCCTCAAAGGATAATAAAAAATTAGAAATAGCAAAAGAGGAAAGGCTAATAAAGAAAGATGAACTTTTAGGAGAATTAATTGTTCTTGAACTAATAAAGGGGCCTACTGCAAATAGTAAGCTAAAGCCTGTTCTTCCAAAGGAGACCAGATTATTAAGTTTTTCAATAAAAGATAAAATTGCCTATGTTAACCTAAGTAAAGAAGCTATTAAAAGTATGTCTCCAAATAAAGAAGAAGCTTGTCTTAAAAGCATAGTTTGGTCTTTAACAACTTTGCCTTCTATTGAAAAGGTTAAAATTTTAATAGAAAATAAAGATGTTGATACTTTGGGTGGCAATTTTGATATTTCAAAACCTTTAGGAAGAATAGATATAGATAATGCTAAAAATAAGTAATTTTAGTTATGAAGGATTTATTGAATATAAAATGGATCTTTATTATAATATTTTATAGTATATAACATAAATTACAAATTTTTTACTAAAGGAGAAATGTTTATGAGTTTATATAAAGATTGGACAGACATGGTTATTGATTATGTAAAAACAAAAGGTGAAGCTGCCTTTTGGAAGGAATATGGTTCTATTGAAAAAAGTATTTATACTAAAATATTGGCTAATCACAATAATGAAATAAAAGGCAATCTTAAAGATTTAGCAAATGAATACGGAACTTCTACTATATTTTTTATGGGCTTTATAGATGGAATAAATGAAAGTCTTGTAAATCCTATTGATTTAGAAAGTGTAGAAGAGAATACTGAATTGAATTTAGCTATAGACTTTGAAAAGCTTTATTTCAATATGCTAGATGCAAAAGCAGATTATCTTTATAGTTTGCCACAATGGGAAGCTATCTTTTCACCAGAAAAAAGGAAAGAAATCCATAGCCAATGGAAAGATTCAAAAACCGTTGTGAATCACAATAAAATAGGTAGAAATGATGCTTGTCCTTGCGGCAGCGGTAAAAAATACAAAAAGTGCTGCGGAAAAAACTAACATATAAGCTTTAGAATTAATTATTAAGAGTCTATATCTTAAATTTTAGGTATAGGCTCTTCTTTAAATTTAAAAAACAGGAGATGTAAAATGAATATAACAATTATTACTGTAGGGAAAATAAAAGAAAAATTTTTAAGAGATGCATTAGATGAATATTCAAAGAGACTCACAAGATATTGCAAATTAGATATTATAGAAGTACCTGATGAAAAAACTCCTGAAACCGCCTCAGAAAAAGAAGAAATTATAATAAAAGAAAAAGAAGGAGAAAGGATTTTAAAACATATAAAAGATAACTCCTATATAATAGCTCTAGCAATTCATGGAAAAATGTCCTCCTCTGAAGAACTAGCTGATTTTATTCAAACTCAAGGTATAAATGGCAATAGTAATTTAACTTTTGTTATCGGAGGATCATTAGGATTATCCTCTGATGTTCTAAAAAGAGCTGATTATAAGCTGTCCTTTTCTAAAATGACTTTCCCACATCAACTTATGAGAGTAATATTATTAGAGCAAATATATAGATCCTTTAGAATAAATAGCGGTGAACCATATCATAAGTAAATGATAATCAAACTTTTAAGTATAAGGTAAATAGTAATTTGTAGATAAGTAAAAGGTAAGAGGTAAGAACTAAGAAGTAATAGTTGTGGTGAAAATTCAGCCTTGTTGAATTTTTTCATAAACTCTTACCTTTTACTTATTAGTTCTTAGCTAAATAACAAATTTCCTATTTATATTATTGAAATTAAAATTTTAAAATATAATCAGATGAAAAAGCACGACTATCCTTGGTGGGATGTAGTGCTTTTTTCATTTGTTTTAAATTTTAGTTTAAAACATTTAATACTTATGTTAAATTCAAAATCTAATTCATTACTCACATGAGATTGTAACAATTTTATGTAAATACAATATAATATTATTACGTGAGCAACAAATAAGGAGGATAAATTACTAATATGGCTCATATTATGAATACAGGAGTTTGTCCACCAATGGGCAAATGTATACCACAAGAAACCGTAATAACAAATGTTAGGTTGGCAGCTGCATATGTTCCTTATCAAAAACTCTGCACTCTTTTCTCTCCTATAGAAGCTCTTAAACACGGAACTGTTTTCCCTGAGCTCTACAGTCCATACCATAGAAAAGAAAGAATATATAACCCATGTGGGTGCAAGTGAAAGGAGGCTCTATTATGCCAAAAGAACTGAATAAAATGGAGTTGTTAAAACAAATTACTGCATTAAATTTCGTTATAGAAGACCTCTCTTTATATCTTAACACTCACCCAATGGATGGAGAAGCTCTTACAAAGTATAACTGCTGTGTAACTCAAGCTGAAGCGTTAAAAAAAGAATATGAGAAATGTTATGGAATGATATCTGAGCACAGTTCCCAGAGCCCTTACCCATGGCAATGGATATGTGAACCATGGCCTTGGGAATATGAGGCTAATTTTAACCTTTGTAGGGAGGAGGGTAATACATGTGGACTTACGAAAAAATACTAGAATATCCAGTAAAAATTAAAAATCCTAATCCGGAAATGGCAAAAATAATTATAACACAATATGGAGGTCCCGATGGAGAATTAGGGGCATCTTTAAGATACTTAAGTCAAAGATTTTCTATGATTACTCCCCAAGCCATTGCTACACTAAACGATATAGGTACAGAAGAATTAGCTCATCTGGAAATGGTTGGTGCAATGGTTCATCAACTATTAAAAAATGCAAGCATTGAAGAAATAGAAAAAGCAGGCGCGGCACCCTATTATGCAGATCATGGCAGAGGAGTATACCCTGCAAGTGCTGGCGGTGTCCCATTTGATGCCTTTTGTCTCCAATCAAAAGGTGATCCAATTGTAGACCTTACTGAAAATTTAGCTGCAGAACAAAAAGCAAGGGCTACCTATGAATATCTTATTGATTTGGCCGATGATCCAGATGTAATAGAACCTTTAAAATTTCTAAGGGAAAGAGAAGTTGTTCACTATCAAAGATTTGGCGAAGCTCTTAGAATTGTTCAGGATTATTTGCAGGAACCTCATTTATATGTAATGCCTAAACCAGGTTTTATGAAATAGTCAATTATAAAGCAACTTTAACATGCAGAGAAATGATTTCTCTGCATGTTTATTTACTTTTTGATAAGCTTTTTCTCAAATTGCTCTACAGCATTTCTTACTTCATTTCCCCCAATAGCTCCGCCCACAGTACCACATACCCTAGAAGTCATGTTCCCCCAATATCCGTCCTTGGGTATTGGAATTCCCATTTCATTAGCTAATTCACTCTTTGTTTTTGTATCATGTTCCCTTATGTTATTTTTATCAGTCATATAATCAGCCTCCTTATTAATTATAAAAATATTTTTTGCATTATAAATTTTAATATACTGTAATATTTTTTCAAAAAAATATCCCATGAAGGTTTAACTTATAAATAAATTAACCCTTCATGGGACGCTTATATTAATTAAATAAATCCATTTAGATATTAATATAATAGAATGATTTTTTAATCTTTAATAACATACAAAGCTTTCAATTCTCCTAGTATCTATTCCAAAATATACCCATCTACGTCCATTCCATCTCCATCCTGAAATAGATTTTCTTCCAACATAGGTAAGATAAGCCCAGAATGAACTACCGTTATCTAGCCAAATATATATATATCTATATTGGCAAGGTCTAACTGCTCCAGATTCAATGGCTTTTGTCTGGATTCCAGCTTTATGTGGAGTGATTGATGGCGGTGGTCCACTTGGCGCTCCATGACCTCCTGGGCCTCCTGGACCTTGAGTACCCACTCCTGGTGGTGGCGACCCTCCTGGTGGCGAAAATTGACGATACATATTTTCAGATATAAATTCACAATCCTCTAGATAACCAAAATATGGGCAATACATATATACTCTCCTAATAAATATTAACAATATATAATATGTTTCAAAAACATAAATGTTCCAAAATAAACGATACAAGATATGTAACATAGGTTACAATCATAAAAATACATGTTATAATAGCATTATTACTTTATCATGGGGGTTGATGGAATGAAATCTTTATTAGGTAATAAAAGTCTGATGGCAGACCTTTCATTGTTGATTGTCACAATAATATGGGGAAGTGGTTTCGTTGCAACAAAGAATGCTTTGGACACTGTTTCTCCTTTTTCTATTATGACTCTAAGATTTACACTAGCCTGTATTTTAATGTGCTTAATATTTTTTAAACATATAATAAAAATTAATAAAAGTGATATAAAAGCTGGGTGTATTATTGGTTTCTTCCTGTTTATGGGATTTGCTACTCAAACTGTAGGATTGCAATATACTACTGCAGGTAAGCAAGCTTTTTTAACTGGAACAAATGTAGTAATGGTTCCATTTATATATTGGGGTGTATCAGGCAAAAGACCGGATATATACAATCTAATTTCAGCTTTTTTATGTTTACTTGGAATATTTCTATTAACTTTTGATGGAACCTTAAACATTAATTTAGGAGATATACTTACTTTAATATGTGCATTATTTTTTGCTTGTCATGTAGTTTCCGTAGGCTATTTTGCAGAAAAGCATGACCCTATTATTTTAACATCCCTTCAATTTTTAGTAGCAGCTATTTTGTCTTTAATATCTATGTTTATATTTGAAGGTGCTCCTGGTTCCTTATCTAAGAATGGGATTATCCCTGTTTTATATTTAGCAATCTTTAGTACCTTAATAGCGTTTTTAATACAAAATGTAGCTCAAAAATATACAACCTCAACTCACACTGCTATTATATTAAGTTTAGAGGCTGTATTTGGAAGTATACTATCTTCCCTTTTATTAGGAGAGAGCTTTACTTATAAGATGTTAATAGGCTGCACAATCATACTCATAGCTATAATAACCGCTGAAACCAAATTGGAGTTTTTAAAGGTGAATAAAGAAAAATTAAGTTCTAAAAAAGAACTTCCTGAGGAACTTGAAGCATAAAAAATAAAAGCCTTTTAGGCTTTTATTTTTTATGCTTCAATAGCTTCTTCTATTTCTCCCCAACATTCAACATTTTTTAATCCTTCAATATTATTTACATTGAATACAGGATCTTTTCCCTGGTTTTTCTGCCCTGAATAATCTTTTAGAGCATCAAAAGCAATTTTGCCAAGCATTGATATTGCAGTTAAGTTAGTTAAGGCCATGAGTCCCATAAACAAATCTGCCATATCCCATACTATTTGTATTTTAGCTACACTACCAACTACAACCATAATTAGTACGGCTATTCTATAAATTAATAGCCAACCCTTATTTGAATTTAAAAACTCTATATTTGTTTCGCCATAGTAATAATTACCTATTACTGAACTATAAGCAAATAAGAATATGCATATAGCTATAAAAGTATTTCCCCATGATCCAACCTGGAAACTTAATGCATTTTGAGTAAGCTGTATTCCTGTTAAATCTTTATTTGTATATACTCCTGATAATAAAATGATAAATGCAGTAGCACTACAAATTAAAAGTGTATCAGTATAAACTCCTAAGGTTTGAATAAGTCCCTGTTTTACAGGATGAGTTACTTCAGCTGTAGCTGCAGCATTGGGTGCACTTCCCATACCAGCTTCATTTGAGAAGAGTCCTCTTTTTATTCCCATCATAACAGCTACTCCAAGTCCTCCACCAATAGCTTGATTTATACCAAAAGCATTAGTTACAATGAGTTTAAATACAGATGGAATTAAAGTTATATTTTTTAAAATAACAAATAGGGCTATACATACATATGCAACTGCCATAACAGGCACAATCATTTCTGCCGCTTTAGCAATTCTTGTTACTCCTCCAAATATGATAACTGCTGTTATTGCTGCTAATATTATTCCTATTATGAAGGTATTAACACCAAATGCTTCTTCAAATGCCAACGAAATTGTATTGGCTTGTACAGAATTGAAAACAAGTCCAAAACTAATTGTTATAAGTATGGAAAATAGGACTCCCATCCATCTCTTATTTAAGCCTTTTTCCATATAGTAAGCTGGGCCACCTCTATATCCATCCTTATCTTTAATCTTATATATTTGCGCTAAAGTACTTTCAACGAAGCTTGATGCTCCTCCTATTATTGCAATAACCCACATCCAAAATACTGCTCCGGGTCCACCTAAAGAAATAGCTATAGCTACCCCAGCTAAATTTCCAGTGCCTACTCTAGAAGCCGTACTTATGCAGAAGGCTTGGAAGGAAGATACACCTTTAGTCTTCTCTCCTAATACAGACTTACTAGCTCCTTCTCCTAATAATCTAAACATTTGCTTAAAGTACCTTATCTGTACAAATCTTGTTTTAAAGCTAAAATAAAGTCCTGCTGCAATTAATACTCCAATAAGAACATATGACCAAAGTATATTGTTGATTGCCGAAATAGTGTTTGCAAAAAAGTTTACCAATAATTCCACCTCTCCCAATAGTTAAATATTTTTAAATCACATTAAAATTGTATCAAAAAATACATAACATATCAATTTTTTTATATATTCCGACCTTATTCAACATTATACTTGTATTTCTTTATGTAAATAATTTATGCATTCTTTCCCATATATCTGGGTACTTTCTTTTTAAATTTATTATTTTAAAATCGTTATTTACAAAAACCTGTGTTGTGGCTCCCTTAGCCAAAAGCTTTCCATCTTCTTCTCTTATCACATTGTAATTAAAAATAACTTTTACTGGAGTTAATTCTTTTATAAATGTTTCAATAATTATATTGTCCTCATATTTTGCCCCTTTTATATACTTGCAGTAAGTTTCTCTCAAAGGCATCATAATCCCATTTTCCTCTAATTCTCTATAACTCATACCAGATTCTAATATAAATTCTCCTCTTCCTACTTCAAACCAGGCATAATAATTAGAATGATGTACTATACCCATTTTATCAGTTTCTACATATCTAACTTTTAATTTAGTTCTATTTGTATACATACCTAACCCTACTTTCTTTCAAATTAATATACAATTTTTATAAAATATTGATTAAACTATATATAAGTATATCATTTTATAAAATGCTATATCAATAAATGATGATGTGGAGGATACTAATAATGAGATTACTCTTGACAAACGACGATGGAATTGGATCAAAGGCACTTCATATTTTAGCAAAAGAATTAGAAAAAGAACACGAAGTAATAATTGCTGCACCTAGTAATCAAAAAAGCGCCTGCAGCCATTCTATAACTATTTGTGAACCATTGGTGGTAAAAAGCGTAAAATTACCTGAAATAAAATCTAAAGCTTTTAGTGTGTCTGGCACCCCAGCTGATTGCGTAAGGGTTGCCATCCATAAACTTCTTGATAAACCTGTGGATATGGTTATATCAGGCATAAACATGGGCACAAATTTAGGAATGGATGTAATTTATTCTGGCACTGTATCAGCTGCTATAGAAGCTGCTATTTATAAAATACCTTCTATGGCTATATCTTCTGAATTAAAGGATGGCTGTGCAAATTATAATTCTGCTGCTAAATTCGCTTCAAAGATAATTAAAATTGCACAAAACAATTTAATTAAAGATGATTTAGTCCTAAATGTTAATGTACCCTATTTAAATGAAGAAGATGTAAAGGAAATAAAAGTATGCGAAATAGGCGATAAAGTTTATGACAATTACTTTATTGAAAATGTAGACGAGAATGGGGATACAATACTTAATTTAAAGGGAAAAATTAATGAAAAGCACAAAATTAATACAGATGTATACTATCTAAAACAAGGCTACGTTACATTGACCCCTCTTCACTATGATTTAACTAATTTTAAAATATTAAATGAAGTATCACAATGGTTCTAAAAAGCTGATAAAATTAAAAGTCCATGGTGCCTTTCCATGGACTTTAGCCTTTTTCACTATATTAAAATTTACTATTATTTTAAAAATAATTCTTTTCTCATCATTTCAATACTCATTCCGCCCTGTATGCCACTATACACATATCCTTCTTCATCAACAAAAAGAGATGTTGGGAATCCTTGTATACCATAGGCCTTTGCAATTTCCTGGTCTTTATCCAATAAAACATTAAAATTGTAATTATTACTATCTAAAAAATTTTTAACCTTGCTTTGGCTTTCTCCCACATCTATAGCTAGTATAACGATATTTTTATCCTTAGTTTCATCATATAACTTTTGTATGTCTTTCATTTCAATTTTGCAATAATCACACCAGGTTGCCCAAAAGTTTATAAATACCTTCTTTCCTTTAAACTGACTAAGTGTTACCTGTTTTCCATCCATATCAACTAATTTAAAATCTATTGATTGTATTTTTTTAGGTTTTTCCTTTTCATTAGAAGTCACATTTTCTTTTTTATTTTCTATACTTGTATTATTTCCCTTGTTGTAATATTTAATAACAAATACAGATGTTAGTATAATTAATATAAAGGATATAACCCATATCTTTTTTCTCAATATTACCACCCCCTAATTAAATAAGTTATTTAGTATATAAGTTTTATCTGTAAAAGTCATGATTCCCATTATTATTAATATTACACCACTTATAACAGATATAACTCCAAAGTACTTAGAAATCTTTCTTATATACTTTGATACCCCATCTATTAGAAATGCCGAAAAAATAAATGGAATTGCAAGACCTAAGGAATATGTAAACAGTAACACTACCCCCTTATTAAAAGTGGCCGCATTTCCCGCATAAATCAATATAGAAGCTAAAACTGGGCCAATACACGGTGTCCACCCTATTGCAAAAGCCATTCCCATAACTAAAGCACTTGCACCCGACTTGAACTTATTAAACTGAAATAATCTTTTCTCGTAATAAAATAATTTAATCTTAAATAATCCTGTGGTATGGATGCCAAACACTATGATTACTATGCCACCTACTTTCCTAAATATATCTCTGTTAGCATTAAATAATTGCCCTAAAGATGTTATTGAAATTCCCATAAGAATAAATATAATGGAAAATCCTATAGTAAATCCTATAGCCTTATAAATTACTGTTACTTTGTCCTTATTTTTATTTAATTCTTCCACTGTTGTGCCAGTTAAATAAGTTAAATATACTGGAACTAATGGCAAGACACAGGGAGATAAAAAGGAAAGTAACCCAGATGAAAAAGCGAAAATCAATGATATATTATTATCCAAATTTTCTCCTCCTCCGTATTATAGTTATTTTTATTATATCAAATTGTCATGAAGTTTTTATGAAGAGGGAGAAAAATACAACTCTTATTTAATGAAAAAGTATGTTAAAATTAATATTACAATAAGAGGAAAAGCAATCTTATAAAAAACCATATTTTATTATTAGGGAGGCTTAGATAAAGCTATGATTGAAGTTAAAAATTTAACTAAACGATTTAAAAAGGGTGTAACAGCAGTAGATAGCATAAGTTTTAAAGCAAATGATGGGGAAATACTTGGCTTGCTTGGGGAAAATGGAGCAGGTAAAACAACAACTCTTAGAATGCTTGCTACTATGCTTAAAATCACAGAAGGCGAAGCAATAATAAACGGTCATGACGTAAGTAAAGAAGCGGATAAGGTAAGAGGAAACATAGGTATTTTGTTTGGTGGTGAAGTTGGTCTTTATGACAGACTTACAGCAAGGGAAAATATAAAATATTTTGCAGAGCTTAATGGTATGTCTAAAGAAGAAACTAATAAAAGTATAGAGGAACTTGCAAAAAGTTTAGATATGACAGAATATCTTGATAGAAGAGTTGGAAAATTTTCAAGAGGTATGAAGCAAAAAGTAGCTATTGCAAGATCTATAGTGCATAATCCATCTGTGGTTTTATTTGATGAGCCAACTATAGGATTAGATGTTACCTCTGCAAAAATTGTACAAGACTTTATATTAAAATGTAAAAGTGATGGAAGAACTATTATATTCTCAAGTCACACAATACCAGAAGTAGAAAAGCTATGTGATAGGATTATTATAATTCATAAAGGCAAAATAGTAGAAGAAGGAAAGCTTAAAGAACTTAAAGAAAAATATAACAATAGCATAGAAGAAATATTTATAAATTTAATATCAAAGTAAAGAAGGTGATTGTATGAAAAATGTAATAGGAGTAGTGTTAAAAAAAGAACTTTTAGATTTATTTAGAGATAAGAAAACACTAATATTAAGTATATTAATTCCAATAATCCTTTTACCCATAATGTCTTTTGCTATTGGTAAAATGGCAAAATCAGATAGTGATAAGATTCAAAACAATCTTAAAATAGCTATAGAAGATCAAGGAAATATCAGCTTTTCTAAATTTATAAAATCCCATAAAAATGTTAAGGTAATAGATTCCAAAAATATTGATAAAGACATAAAAGATGGTGATGTATATGTACAGATTAAAATTCCAAAAGGATTTGATGATAATATATCAAAGGATTCTAATGAAAAAATAGAATTAAAATACGATAATTCAAGTAATGATGCAATGATAGCTGTATCAATGATTAAAAATTATATAGATGAATATTCAAAACAAATAGTTTCAAAACGACTTGAAAAGGAAAACATAGATCAATCAATCTTAACACCAATTAATATTGTAGATAATGTGGTTGGAGATAAAGATGATGGTTTTGGGAAAATAATGGCTTCAATGATGATTCCTTTACTTTTAATGCTTTACAGTGCAACAAGTACAATTGGAGCAGCAGTAGATCTAGGAGCAGGAGAGAAAGAAAGAGGAACACTTGAACCACTTCTTACAACAAAAGCAGGAAGAACATCTTTACTTATAGGAAAATTTCTTGCAATAACAGTAATGGGAATATTAATGTCCTTTGCTTATTTGATTGGAATATTAATAACGATGAATCAACCCAATGGAATGTTTGGCGATGCAGGACTAAATTTAGGATCAGCTACTTTAGTTCTTATTATGATTTTACCTATTTTATATACAATGGTATTTGGAGCACTTCAACTTGCCATTAGTATCTATGCAAAATCATTTAAAGAAGCTCAAACCTACCTAAGTCCTATAACTATTATAGCCATGGTATTAATTTATATGGTTATGATGAAAGATCCTAAAAATATAGGAATACTTTATTTTAATATACCACTTACAAATGGAGTTTGTCTTATGAAAGAGTTTTTAGCTGGAATTTATAACTATACTCACATAGCAATAACCTTTGGCTGGATAATTGTATATATAGTTGCATCTATTTCATTTGCAAGATATATGTTCTCAAAAGAAGAAGTTATATTTAGAACATAAGGGGTCAGGCACTTGTAAGGAAATGTAAAATATTCTGTAGGAATTGGGGAGTGATTATTTATGGAACATATCTTCAAAGCTTATTACAATTCTCCTATTGGTTATATTCAAATACTAGGTAATGAACATAGCATTATTTCTTTAGATTTTATAGATGAAATAAATAATGATGAGAAAAGAAATGATTTATTAAATACTTGTATAACTGAGCTTGATGAATATTTTAAAGGCAAAAGGCGGAGCTTTTCTTTAAACTTATTATTAAATGGCACTGATTTTCAAAAAAAAGTGTGGAATGCGCTAATTAATATACCATATGGCAAGACTGTATCCTATAAGGATATTGCTAAAGCTATAGGAAATGAAAAATCTGCTAGAGCTGTTGGAAATGCTAATAACAAAAATAAAATAGCTATTATTGTCCCTTGCCATAGAGTTATAGGAAGCAATGGTTTATTAACAGGGTACGCAGGCGGAATATGGAGAAAAGAATGGCTCATAAATCACGAAAAAATGTTTCTCTAAAATAAAACTTTTTCTCAGCATTATATCCTTGACATAAAAAATTTAAAATATTATAATAATTAGACATAAGTATATTATTAAAAACTATGATGAGAAGAGTAGATAAAGAGTATAACTTAAGCGAGCTGGCGATAGTGTAAGGTCAGTGTGATAACTTTATTGAAGAACATCTCTGAGTTTCTAACCGAATTCAATATATTGATAGTAGGCTTAGAGGTTGCCAAAGCCTTACTTTTGGTAAGTATAGAGATTTAACTGTACGGATTTTAAGTGGCCAAAACTTTGGCAAATTGGGTGGTACCGCGAATATAGTCTTTCGTCCCTTTATAAGGATGAAGGGCTTTTGTTTTTATTAAAAATAAAACATTAGGAGGATTAACAATGGAAAAGACATATATTAAACAACTTTATAGAGAAACTGATAAGTTTATAGACAAAGAAATAAGTATTTCTGGATGGGTTAGGACAGAAAGAGTATCCAAGAATTTTGGATTTATTGAATTAAATGATGGAAGTTTTTTTAAAAACATTCAGATAGTATTCGATGATAAATTAAATAACTTTGAAGAAATATCTAAATTATCCATAAGTTCATCTTTAACTGTAGAAGGCAAAATAGTTCTTACACCTGAAGCTAAACAACCTTTTGAAATTCATGCTTCAAACATAATAATAGAAGGGCTTTCATCTTCAGATTATCCTTTACAGAAAAAAAGACATTCCCTTGAATTTTTAAGAACTATTGCACATTTAAGACCTAGAAGCAATACTTTTTCTGCAGTATTTAGGGTACGTTCCTTAGCTGCTTATGCTGTACATAAATTCTTCCAAGAAAAAGGATTTGTTTATGTTAATACTCCAATAATTACATGTAGTGACTGCGAAGGTGCAGGAGAAATGTTTAGAATTACTACATTAGATTTGAATAATATACCTAAAGATAAGGATGGAAATGTAGACTTTTCTAAAGACTTTTTTGGGAAAGAAGCTAATCTTACAGTAAGTGGTCAGCTATCAGCAGAAACTTATGCACTAGCTTTCAGAAACGTTTATACTTTTGGTCCTACTTTTAGAGCAGAAGATTCAAACACAGCAAGACATGCGGCAGAATTCTGGATGATAGAACCTGAAATGGCCTTTGCTGAATTAAAAGATTATATGGATGTGGCAGAAGACATGGTAAAATACATAATTAACTATGTTATGGAAAATGCACCGGAAGAAATGGAGTTTTTCAATAGCTTTATTGATAAAGAATTATTTAATAGATTAAATAATGTATTAAGCTCAGATTTTGTAAGGATTTCATATACTAAAGCAGTAGAACTTTTACAAAAATCAGGAGAAGCCTTCCAATATCCTGTTGAATGGGGAATTGACCTTCAAACAGAACACGAAAGATATTTAACGGAAAAGGTATTCAAGAAACCAGTTTTTGTTACAGACTATCCAAAAGATATAAAAGCTTTTTATATGAGACAAAATGATGATAATAAAACTGTTGCTGCAGCAGATCTTTTAGTACCAGGTATTGGTGAAATAATTGGTGGCAGCCAGAGAGAAGAAAGACTTGATGTACTAGAAAAGAGAATGGAAGAACTTAATCTTAATAAAGAAGATTATTGGTGGTACTTAGAACTTAGAAAATACGGAGAGACTAAACATTCAGGTTTCGGTTTAGGATTTGAAAGAATACTAATGTATCTTACTGGAATTTCTAATATTAGAGATGTAATACCATTCCCAAGAACAACTGGCTCAGCAGAATTCTAAAAATAATAAGAAGGAGATATGCTAATGGCTCTTTTAAATGCCTTTGGTAGTGTATTTAGTATAATATTAATGATTTTAATAGGTTATATATTAACCGACAAGAAATGGATAAATGATGAAAATGCACAACTTTTTTCACGACTTGTTCTAAATTTATCACTGCCAGCGTTAATGATAACAAATTTAATGTCTAATTTTGATAAAGACAAACTGCTTAGCTTAGGTAAAGGGCTTTATGTTCCCTTTACCTCAATAGCTTTATCTTATTTAATAGGAAAACTTGTTTCCAAACTAATTAAAGTGGCACCTGGACGAAAAGGAGTTTTTCAATCTATATTCTTTGTTTCTAATACCATATTTATTGGTTTGCCTGTTAATCTAGCTCTTTTTGGAGATGAAAGTGTTCCTTATGTACTATTATATTATATAGTGAATACTACTTTTTTCTGGACAATTGGAGTTTTTGAAATCAGTAAAGATGGTACAGGTTCTAGTAAAAGTATATTCTCTAAAGATACCTTAAAGCGTATTATATCGCCACCTTTACTTGGGTTTATATTTGCTATTTTATTAATTCTTCTAGGAATAAGACTTCCAAAATTCATTCTTGATACTTGTAAGTATTTAGGTAACCTTACTACTCCCTTATCAATGTTGTTTATAGGACATACTATTTATTCAATAGATGTTAAAAGCATAAAAATAGATAAGGATATAATAGCATTATTAATAGGTAGATTTATAATTTCTCCTTTTTTAGTTATTTTAATATCCCGCCCATTGCCATTGCCTGAATTAATGAAACATGTATTCGTTATTCAAGCGGCCATGCCTGCTATGACAAATACTGCTATAATGGCCAAGGCCTATGACGCAGATTATGAATTTGCTGCTATTATGGTTACCATAACTACTATACTGAGTCTTATAGTAATTCCTATATATAAAATTATATTATAGCATAATTAAAAAAGCTATGTTTATTGTAACTAAACATAGCTTTTTTAATTATGCAATATTAACCTTTCCATATTTTCTATGTTGATATTTCACTATTTTTTCATCCAAAATTTCGCCGTTTTCTATTATTGTGGCATCTGATAATACCTTATTGTTATTTTCATTTCCTTCTACTATACAATCCAAGTATTCTACTAATGCCTTACTTATCTCTTTACTAGAAGTTTTATAAAATATAGAAGGAGTATGATCTACAACATAGTGCATTACCCCATCAACATAATATACTGGATTTTCAATAGTAGTAATCCTACTTGTCTCTACAGCTTTATTAGCATCGCAGCTTACATCTATTATTAAAGAATTATTTTTCATTCTTAATAAGTCTTTTCTATATATTATATGATCGTTTCTCCTAGTATCCCAAAGTATACAATTTACAATAACATCATATTTATCTATTTCTTTTCTAAACAGTGATTCCATATTCCTACTGTATACAGTTATATCTGCCCCAAGTCCATTTAATATTTTATATGCACCTCTGGCAGTATTTCCTCTGCCCAAAATAGCTACCTTAGTCTCATATGGGAACTTCCCATATAATTGATAAGCTTGCATTACAGCTGCTTCACCTGCTATTTCATTGTTTCTCCAAAATACATGTCTTCCTTCATCATGCATTTCTTCCCATGCTATAGCCTTTAACTTATTATTTACCAAAATATCTGTTACTTCTCTATTCTGAACTGCATGAATCCATCCAAATATTATTTGATCTGTTGTTAAGTCTTCTAAATAATCCCCATCACCTATTTTAGGATCACATATTACATCTTTTTTTAATATGCTTTGTCTACTCTCTACATTAGCTCCAACATCAATATACTCTTTATCCTTTATTCCAAGAACCTCTCCATATCCCTTTTCAAAATACAACATATTAGAATTCTTTAATTTTGCAACATCTTCTGGTAGTATTGCTCTTCTTTTCTCATTTTCTTTTGGACTAATTAAGAATCCAACACTTCTCATAAAAACCATCCCCTTGATAATATATTTTAATACTAATAAGCCCTTGCCAACAACTTCATTTGTTATTTGAAGTTTTAGGTTGTTACTTATGTATATGAACTTTTAATGCCCGATACCGTACTTTTATTATACTCCAATCATAGCATATTTTACAACCTACAACCTTAACTACCTATGTGAAGTTGTAGGTGATATTTTGCAAACTATCAAAATATCCTATTCTTCCTTAATAATGCTTTCATATTCTTCTGTTATCTACATTTTTTACTGTTACGCCATAATTATATTGATAATACTAAATTAAAAGAGTATAATAACAAATATAATATTTTTTTATTTTAGGAGGACTTTGGACAAATGAAAATAGGTACAGTTAAATGGTTTAACTCAACTAAAGGTTTTGGATTTATTTCTGTAGAAGGTGAAGAGGATGTTTTTGTTCACTTCTCAGCTATCCAGACTGAAGGTTACAAATCATTACAAGAAGGCCAGAAGGTTCAATTTGATGTAGTAGATGGAACTAAGGGACCACAGGCTGCTAATGTTGTTATATTATAATCTTATAAAGTGATTGTGATAACTAAATAACATTAACATACATAAAAACACCTTTCATAATTAATGAAAGGTGTTTTTAATATTATAAATAAATAGTAAGACTATTTTTATAATTTATATTAAATTATTAAATACTTATATTTTGCTATTAATAGAACTATTTCAGGTTTAAATTAGTTTAAATCGTTTCCATCTCTGCTTTATTACGATTTATTATAGTATGTTACTTTTTTTTCATGTAACCGATTGCGAAATCTTTCAATTTTCCTAAGCTTTAGATAAAATATAGTTATAGTAAAGTTTTTTACTTTAACTATTTAAGAAAAGTATACGGAAAGGCGGATTTATCCTATGAATCTTCAAAATCTTTTTGTAATGCAGGAAAAGTTAGACAATCATATTATGGAGGAACATAATCTCTATGGTAAAACTCTCTTTTCTGAAAAACTATTGGCCCTTCAAGTTGAAATTGCAGAATTAGCTAATGAAACTCGTTGCTTTAAGTTTTGGAGTAATAAAGGACCTTCCTCTAAAGAAACCATTTTGGAAGAATATGTTGATTGTTTACATTTTATACTTACCATTGGCTTGGAAAAGAATTATACAGATACCACTTTTACCATATCAAAAGAAGGTATTGATGTGGATATAACAGAACAATTTTTAAATCTTTATATTGATATAAATGATTTTATAATATGTTCTTCCAAAGATCATTATGAAACACTATTTGAGGACTTTCTATTATTAGGAAATAGTTTGAGCTTTTCAGAAAAAGAAATTGAAAATGCTTATTATAGGAAAAACACAATAAATCACAATAGGCAGGTTATTGGTTATTAATTTTTACATATAAAAAAAAGGGGCTGTCGCACTAAAATTAGTGCGACAGTTTTTTGCATAAAAAAATAAACCTCCCACTCGAAAGAATGAAAGATTTATAGTAAAATTAACATATGAGACAATATATTAATTTATACAA
>NZ_PVXO01000056.1 GCF_002995785.1 Clostridium liquoris
CATACTTTTCATCTACTATTGATACAGTGCCATTTTGATTATTGGTGGTGAAAGAATCCTGGTTTTTTCTTTTACTTTTGAAGTTTGGAATACCTTTTAAGTCCTTGAATGTTAATTCTTTGCCTAAGGTTTCAACTTGCTTCAATGCTTTTTTTGAGTATGTTTTACCATCAAATTCACTATTGTATTTTTTTATAGCATCCCTAAAATTAAGCTGTACATTTGCAAAAGCTAATGAATCTATTTCTTTCATATACTCATAACCTTTTTTTATTATTGCTGGTGTTGGCAAGTGTATAGCCTTGTAATCAATTTTTCCGGTAATAAAATTTTTCTCATCAAGTTGTTTATACAGCATATCAACATATAAGTTATACATTTTTCTACTACAACCAAAAGCTTTCTCTAGGTATACCATTTGTTCTTTATTAGGTTTTAGCCTAAATTTATACCCCTTATTTTTCTTAATCACAGATTTTCACCTCATTTATTACTCTTCCCCTATAACTTGTATCTAAATTCATTTGTTTACCATATTTATAGCCTTACTCCTTATTTTAGGATATATAATCTATGATAATTCATCGAGAAATTATTATTTTATGTATCGAACCTAAAATAATAAGAGGGCTATCCATCTTCCACCTAAGAGGATGGAAGAATTCCGCCCATTATGTTAAATACATCCTATGTTAAAGTTCAACAGAAGTTGAAGATGATGTAATTAATAATTATGAATTTAAATACATCCTATGTTAAAGTTCAACTAACATATTTAATAGTGGTTGTAACTATAATAGTATTTAAATACATCCTATGTTAAAGTTCAACAATTTAATATTTGCTAATTCACTAAGTCTTAAGCTAATTTAAATACATCCTATGTTAAAGTTCAACAAAATACTGTCTAAAAATTTTTAAGCAATTTAAGCTATTTAAATACATCCTATGTTAAAGTTCAACAAGCTTGTGATAATTCTAATTCGTTTTTATCTAAATTTAAATACATCCTATGTTAAAGTTCAACAGGCTATCTGCCAACATTAAAAGAATTTATAGACAGATTTAAATACATCCTATGTTAAAGTTCAACGCTTACTAATACACGTGTGTTATCTAGTACTACAGAATTTAAATACATCCTATGTTAAAGTTCAACTATTATAACCATATTTTTTCATATTGCTGTTAACTGCATTTAAATACATCCTATGTTAAAGTTCAACGGAATATTAGGAGTAAACTTGACTTTTATATCTCATTTAAATACATCCTATGTTAAAGTTCAACCAAGAGAAAGTTAATGAAACTAACAACTTAGCAGAATTTAAATACATCCTATGTTAAAGTTCAACTTGGTCGAATAGCACTAATACAGGTACGTTTCAACATTTAAATACATCCTATGTTAAAGTTCAACAATCATGGCTTGGAGAAATGGGGCTTAATGCTAAATTTAAATACATCCTATGTTAAAGTTCAACATTCTTTACAAACTGTATGAGATATGGGTATAGTTCATTTAAATACATCCTATGTTAAAGTTCAACTTATAACAGTTTTAGTGCTTTCAATAGTTTTAAGTATTTAAATACATCCTATGTTAAAGTTCAACGTTATAGCAGGCTGTACTTAGTGGACAAAAAAGTATTTAAATACATCCTATGTTAAAGTTCAACTAGTGTAGTTTGGAGAAGTTCCCCCACTTAAAGTATTTAAATACATCCTATGTTAAAGTTCAACCACTGTAAAATCAGCATTCTTTTAAATCAGCAATAGCATATACCCATTGAAAGCTCAGGGTTTTTCAGAAAATGTCCCAACCTACTTTGTAAAATAAATATTCTTTTCAAAAATACTATGCAAATCATTGATATGATTAGGGTTTTGACACTTTTGTTTTGCAATTCAGTTGGGATAATTGTTATAGAAAAAAATTAAAAAACTGAGGATGCCCTGAATAGGTACATCCTCAATTTTTCATTAGAAAATTTATTACTTATGTGCAACTACTTCAACTTCTACTAATGCGCCCTTGGGTAATTTGCCTACCTGTACACATGAACGAGCTGGATAAGTTCCTTGAAAATATTGTGCATATGCTTCATTTACCTTTGGAAAATCATTCATGTCTGTTATAAATACTGTACTCTTTATAACATTATTAAAGCTCAATCCCTGTGATTCTAATATATTCTTTACATTATTCATTGATTGATGAGTTTGAGTAACAATTGGGTCATCTCCTGTTACTATTTCCCCTGTGGCTGGATCTACTGGTATTTGTCCTGATAAAAATATTAAATCTCCAACCATTATCCCCTGTGAATATGGTCCTATGGCTTTAGGTGCCAAATCTGTTGAAATGACCTTTTTCATTTTTTATTCCTCCTTTAAATTAATGTTTTTTGTGACTTGCTGAATTTCGCAAGTGTTTATTTATTTGACATCTTATTAATTAGTTAAGCTTTTATATTTTCTTACCTATATACTAGTATATACCAGTTATTTGATAAATCAATTAATAAAATAAATTTAGTTTGTGTCAAGTTAAAGTGGGCAATTTATTTTTTGAATTTTTCCCATTATAAATTCAGTTGAAAATTTTATCCAATAGGGCTTCGCCCGCGGCCCGAAAGGGCGTACTTATCCCCTTAATTTTT
>NZ_PVXO01000057.1 GCF_002995785.1 Clostridium liquoris
TAGTAATATCAACTTACATTATAATGGATTTTTTATGTATGTGGGAGATACTTTTTGTATCTCCTTTTAATTTTTTAAGCAGTAATTATTACTACTTTTGCCTACTAAAATTATACTCTAAGTTATAAAATAGTATATCCCAAATCTTCTATGGATTCCATTAAATTATCTAGAGTTACAAAATACTCATCGTATACTACATTAACTTCTCCTTTTTCAGAGTTTATCTGACAAGCTATTACTCCTTCGTTGCTTGAAATAGCTTTTCTAATATTGCTTACATCAGCCATGGTTTTCATATTAAGCACTTTCAAAACCGACTTCATAGATTCCTCCTAGTTTTCCTTAAATAATTCTTTAGCCAAATCCCTATTTTCATCATCTATTTCCATTTTTATATCATCTTCATTTACAATTCCTTCATAAGCTCCAGAAATTAGGCTTAACTCATCTATTGGAATTTCCTTTATGACTTCTTCTGCATTTAAAACTTTAATCTTAGCTTTTACACTTTCTTTTACTACACTATTGGAAATTACCTCTCCATCTCCATATTCAGTTCTAACTATAGACCCAATCTTAGGAAGTCTTTTTCTTATTTCTTCATAGGTTTCCTGTTCAAAATTTAAGCAACACATAAGTCTTCCACAGATTCCTGATATTTTTGTGGGATTTAAAGATAGGTTTTGTTCCTTTGCCATCTTTATTGACACTGGTGCAAAATCACCTAAGTAAGTTGAGCAGCACATAGTTCTTCCACATGGACCAAGTCCCCCTATCATTTTAGCCTCATCTCTTACACCAATTTGTCTTAATTCTATCCTGGTTCTAAATATAGCCGCTAAATCCTTAACTAATTCTCTAAAATCTACCCTTCCATCAGCTGTAAAATAGAAAATTACTTTGTTATTATCAAACGTATATTCCACATCTATAAGCTTCATTTGCAGATTATGCTGCTGAATTTTATCTAAACAAATTGAAAAAGCTTCTTTTTCTTTACTCTTGTTTTCTAAATGCTTTTGTATATCTTCGTCAGTAGCTTTTCTTATAACGCTTTTTAATGGTACTATTATTTCCTCTTGCTCTATTTCTTTTTCTCCTATAACACACTCACCAAACTCTATACCTCTAGCAGTTTCAACTATAACACTATCGCCTTTGCTTATTTTTAGGTCGCCTGGTGCAAAATAATATATCTTTCCTGCCTTTTTAAAACGTACCCCTACTACTTTTACCATATTATATTTATACCTCCTGCATTTTAAGCAACATTGAGTCAAAAACTAGTGCTGCATTTACATTGCTTTCTAATTTAAGCCTCGTATCCTTTATTATGTCTATAATATCATTTAACTGTGTAAATGAAAATATTTCTGAAAGACTCTTTATATTACCTATTTTATCTACATTAATTATAAGATTGTTATTTGCTGTCTCCTTATATATTAAAGTATCCCTTATATACGAAAGAAACCATGTTAAGGTTTCCTCCCAATATGATTTATATTTTAACAACGCCTCTTCATAAATAAATATATCTATATCTTTATTCATAATATTTTTTAATATATCCATAGTTAAATTTCGTATATCTTTTAAATTAGAGTCCTCTATAAACATTTCTGCCTTTCCCGGAATACAGTCACTAATTATGGCTATAGAGTTTAATTCATCTTTATTTAAATTTGAATATTTTTTTAATAGAAATTTCTCCATATCCTTTTTATGAAGATGATGAAGTTTATATATCTGACATCTGGATTTTATTGTATCTAATAAGTTTTCTACCTTTTCACATAATAATAATATAAAGATTCCTTTAGGCGGTTCTTCTACGGTTTTTAAAAACGCATTTTGAGCCTCTACCGTCATAGAATCTGCATTATGAATGATGATTACTTTTTTATCCCCTTCATATGGTTTTGTATTTATTTCTTCAATAATGGATTTTATTTCATCTACTCCTATGGACTTTTTATTCTTTAATAACCTAAACTCTATAATATCAGCGTACTCCCTACCAGGTTCTTTATTTAAAAGTTTACAGGCTGCCTCTTTGGCTATTAAACTTTTCCCTATACCATCTTCTCCTGAAATTATATGCGCATGGGCAAACCTTCCACATCCAATTGAATTTATTATTTCATTTTTCACATCATTATGCCCTATTATATCCTGAAAGCTCAATGCATATTCCTCCATTATATTTTTATAAACTTATCTACATCTAATACAAATATTGTGGCTCCCCCTACTTCTACCTCAACAGGGTATGGAACATATATTCCAGTGGATCCTGTCATGGGTGATGGCGCCGTTACAACCTGCTTTCTTGTCTTACAAATTTCCTCAATTGTTTTTATTGCTTTATCCACCTTTTCTTCTTCAACACCTATCATAAGGGTCGTATTGCCTGCCTTCAGAAATCCTCCTGTAGTAGCAAGCTTAGTTACTCTAAAACCCGCATCCGTTAGCAAGTCTATCAAATCAAGAGCATCGTCATCTTGAACAACAGCAACAATAAGCTTCATAACATACCCTCCTATTCATTCATTAATGTATTGATCTATACCTACATTCTACCATATTCTATAAAAATTCTAGCATAAATATTATAGTTTTTTAATTATAGCTTCATATATCTCTTCATGTATATCATCAATAGTTTTTATATTACCCGCTGAAATGCAATCTATCTGTTTCCAATTATATTTTTCTGCAATTTTACAAGCATTTTTATAAGAATGTATTAGGTATTCTTCATTTTTTTCATGTATATCTTTTTCTTCTTCACCAGTAAATTTATTTTTTCTATTAGATATAAGTTTTTTGCTATACTCAGGAGGCATATTTAAAAATACTACCACATCCGGTATAGGTAGTCCCATTAAATTAAATTCCAAGTCACATAACCAGTTTAAAAACTTATTTTTTTCTTCTAAATTGTCTATTTTAGATGCTTGATGAACCATATTTGATGTAGTATATCTATCAGCTAAAACAATGCCTCCTTTATCATAAAAGCCTTCCCAGTGTTTTTTAAAAGAAGCATACCTGTCTACAGCATAAAAGGTAGATGCTGTATATGCATTTACATCTTCTGGCTTGTCTCCAAATTCTCCATTTAGATACATCTTTATTAAAGCCGAAGAATCACTTTCATAATTAGGATACTCTACCTTTAGTACATCATATCCTTCAAGAATAAGTCTTTCATAAAGCTTTTTAGTCTGTGTTGCTTTTCCGCTTCCATCGCAAGCTTCTAATACTATTAGTTTACCCTTTTTTATTTCCTTCATACTATACCAACCTTCGTTCTATCTATTATTCTAATATTGTTATCTTATCTTCATATATACCTAATATATCAGTATGATTTTCTATATAATATTCTAACATATGTACAATATCTTTATCTATTATTTCTCCCATCATAATTATTGGTATACCTGGAGGATATGGTATAACATTTTCTCCGCATATACACCCTATAGCCTCATATATTTTAACTTTCTTTTTCTTCCTTTCTACAGCTTCATAGGGTGGTATTTCCACATGAGGTATATGATAATTACTTACTAAATCTATGCTATTAAACTTGAATTTAGATAAGTCACATTCTCGAAGGGTTTTATAAAGGTATTTAAACTCTTCTTCATTATTAAATGGAGAAAAAATTAGGATCAAATTATAAGTATCACTCATTTCGCATTGTATGCCTTTTTCTCTTAAGTAATCCAATAATAAATTTCCGTTGTACCCTTTTTCCAAATTTAAAATATATCTAGTTGGATCTAGATCATATTGATACTTTGTTTTAACATATTCTCTGCTTATTATACTAACATGATCTATTTTCTCAATTTCTGCCTTATACTTATCTGCTAACTCAATTAAATCATCATAAGCCTTCTCTCCATAATTTTGGAGATAATATCTTGAATAGTCCATAGAACACATAAATAAGTAAGAAGGACTCGTACTAGAAAAACAATTAAAATAAAAATTTACTTTATCTATGTCTTCTTTATTATTTATATGCAGAAAAGCAGTTTGAGTAAGACTTGGTAGTGTTTTATGAGCACTTACCACTACCATATCTGCCCCCATTTTTATTGCACTGCTAGGTAACTTACTATTGGCCCCAAAGTGCGCCCCATGGGCAGAATCTATTAAAACCTTCATATTATTTTTTCGCGCTTCTTTTATTACCTCTTCTATATTGAAACACACTCCATAGTAATTAGGATATGTTAAAATAATTCCTTTGGCATCTTTGTTTTCTTTTATAACTTTAAAAAAATGCTCCATATCAATAGAAAAAGGAGCATTATATTTACCATCAATAATGTTTTTTACATATACTGGTTTTAATTTTCTCATTATAATACCATTGAATACGGATTTATGGCAATTTCTATCTACTATTATTTTTTCACCTTCATTAAATGAAGAAAAGATCATAATTAAATTTCCGCTGGTGCTTCCATTAACTAAAAAATATGATTTCTCACTACCATAAAACTTTGAGAGTAATTCAGTTGATTCCTTTATAATACCTTCAGCCTTGTGAAGATTATCTACACCATGAACTTCGGTGATATCACAGCTAATAAAGTTATCCATTAACTCCTTTCCTTCTGCAGTAGTGAGAAATCCTCTTCCATTCTTATGACCTGGCATAGAGAAGGAAATATTATGTTCCTTCACATATTTTAAAACCCCTTCTACAAGTGGTAATTTTGACACTTACTATCCTCTCCTCTTATCATAGGGTATATTATAGATTTCTTTATACAGTTTTTATAATACATATAAAAATCGGTATCCATTCTAACCTTTATTATTTTCTCCTCACAACATTTGCATATTCCTTTGCCATTAATAATTATACCACCATTTAGAGGCTTTCCACATATGATGCAACATTGTTTTCTCATAAATATCCTCCTTGACATTTCTATTATCTGAATTTTTGCCTCTTATACTATATTTTATTCAGCATAGTGCCAATATTTATTTTGTCCACATAAATATATTAAATAAATTTTGGTTATAATAACATCAATCTTTTAATTATGGAGTTGATATTATGAAACAAGAAATAGTTACATTTTTACATAGTATAGACAAAGACATATTTAATCTATCTAAATATATATATGATAATCCTGAGTCTAGTTTTCATGAATATAAATGTTGTAGTTACCTAATAAATATATTTAAGAAATATAACTTTAATGTAATAGAAAATTATATAAATATTCCTACTGCATTCTATGCCCAGTATGGCAATGGCCATCCTAAGATATGTTTTATATGTGAATATGATGCCGTAGAAAATGGGAACCATATAACTGGTCATAATTTAATTTCTTCTATCTCCACTGGCGCAGCTTTATCTCTTTCTAGGGTTATAGATAAATCACATGGTTCTGTTATAGTTATAGGTTGTCCTGGAGAATTTATAGGTAGTTCAAAAGTAACTATGGCAAAGCAAGGTGTATTTAATGATATAGATATAGTTTTAATGGCTCACCCTGATGTTATAACCGCTGAAAGTGGTACATCTATGGCTTTACTGCCATTAAAAATAGTATACAAAGGTGAAATGGGCTTAAGGTATAGATCATTGGGTTCTTATTCTCCATTAGATGCTTGTCTCTTTACCTTCAATACTATAAATATGTTATCAAAAGGGTTGAAACATGACAATGGTATTGATGGCGTAATAGTGAAGGGTGGGACTTCTCCATCCTTATTACCTTCAGAGTGTGAGTCAAGATTTTATTTAAGAGGATCTAAAATGTGTTATGTTATTGAACTAGAAAAAAAATTAAGGGAATTAGTAAAGACTGTAGGTAATTTAATGGAGATACATTCTGAAGCCAGTATATATGAACTCCCTTATGAAGAGCTTATTACCAATACAACATTATCCAGGATATTCTCCCATAACCTGAAAGAAACTGGTATTATAGAAATAGAGTCTGCTAAAGATACTTTGTCTAGTCTCAGCCTTGGTACAGTAAGTCACTTAGTTCCATGTATACATCCTTATATTTCTATTGTAGAGGATGATTCTATAAAATACTCCTCTGGTGAATTTGCCATGGCAACAATTTCTCGCTTTGCTCAAGATAGAGTTATGAAAACTGCTCAGGCTTTAGCTCTAACAGCTTTAGATATAATCGAAAAAGAACATCTTCTACAAGAGATAAAACTAGAATTCCATAAACAGTTTAATAATAATTAACTCCTCAGCCGAAAATGTGCGTTACTAACAGTGTCCATGAATATAGTAAATAAAAAAAATTTGAATATAGTAAATAAAAAAGATTAGCTTAGTTCTTAACTAGCTAATCTTTTTTCTCTGTTTAATTTTATCTTTTCAATGAAATTATTACTTGGTTCAAAATAGAACCTTTTTAATTTATCTCCATCTCTATAGATACAACAGTATGGATTAAAATTAAATATTGAGCAGACATATTTCTTAGAACTTGTTACACTTTCCTTAAAATTAGGCATATCATTTTTGCCTATATATTGAATATTCCTTAATTTTATATCTTCCACCACTTTATCCTCTGATCCCTTTATTCTGTGAATAATAAATTGATCTGCAATTATAGAATAAGTGTATTTTACCCTAAAACGAAAAACCTCAAATACTAAAGCTGCCATAACTAAAGTTGTACATAATAATACAGCTATTCTTCCAATGCCTTGTCCATTGATAGTTATGTCTTTAATAATCTCGGCAAAAAACAAAGCAATTACTAATATAGTAAACAACTTTACTATTGAAGGCAACTTTCTTCTTGTAATAGTCTCTTTATACATATTTCCCATATAATAACCCTCCAAATTACCCTATTTATCATAACATAGAGATTATACTAGGCTTTTAAATATTAATCCAGACCAATTATAAGCTTAAATAGTGCTATAAGTCCTAACTTAGGTTGATTTTTATAACATTTCATACTTACCTTTATATTATCTCTATATATCTTCATTTTCCTAATATAATCATATAAAAACTGAAGTTTGTCATTTCTTCTTGCAGAATTTTTGAATTTTTACTTTCAATTTTATTATAGATTATAGACAATATTAATATATAAGATATAATATAAGTATTACTATTGGTCTAGGAGGTTTATAATGATTACAATACATAAAACATTGGAAGAAAACAATACCTCAGTATTACAGCAAATAGATAATATAGAACCTGGTTGTTGGATAAATATAGTAGCCCCATCGGATCAAGAACTATTATTTATTTCAAAAAAGGTCAATGTTCCTTTAGAATTTTTAAGGGCATCTCTAGATGATGAAGAAACCTCTCGTATAGATATTGACGAAAATAATAATATATTGGTTTTGGTAGATATACCCTTTAGCGAAATGGAGGATAACTCATTAACTTATGATACTTATCCTCTTGGAATTATACACACTGAAGGTGTATTAATCACTGTATGCTTGAAAAATAGTAAAGTACTTTTAGATTTTATTGATGGCAAAATAAAATCATTTTTCACCTTTAAACGTTCTAGATTTACTCTTCAGATACTTTATAGAATAGCCAGTTATTATTTAATATATTTAAGACAAATAGATAAAAAAAGCTTAATGATTGAAAAACGACTTCATAAATCTATGAAAAATAAAGAATTAATCCAGCTATTATCCTTAGAAAAATCACTTGTTTATTTTTCAACCTCACTTAAATCAAATGAAATAACCCTTGAAAAAATGCTAAAACTTGATATTATGCAAAAGTATCCAGAGGACCAAGATATATTAGAAGATGTTATAATAGAAAATAAGCAAGCAATAGAAATGGCTAATATATATAGTAATATATTAAGTGGCACAATGGATGCCTTCGCCTCTGTAATTTCTAATAATCTAAACATAGTTATGAAGCTTTTAGCTTCCGTAACTATAGTAATGGCTATACCCAATATGATTTCAGGAATGTTTGGTATGAATGTAAATGCAATTCCTTTTGCAAATTCTCCTTATGGCTTCTGGATAATATTTGGAATTGTAATAACAATTGCTGTAATTGCAGTAATAATATTAAATAAAAAAGATATGTTCTAATTATTATAAGTAAATAAATAAAAGGATTCAACATTATTGCTAAATCCTTTTTCTATTTGGAGGCGCCACCCGGATTTGAACCGGGGATAGAGGTGTTGCAGACCTTTGCCTTACCACTTGGCTATAGCGCCATATTCTATTATGTCCTTGACACTTTAATATGATATCATTTAAAAATTATTTTGTCAACAACTTTTAAATGATATCACCATTAACTCTATTTTAATTCTTTTACTATGCTTCCTAACACTTCTCCTATTTTGTTATTAATAACCAAAGAAGCTCTATTGTCGTAAGGTGTGAAGGATTTATTTATAAGAATTAAGCTATTCCCTCTATAATAATTAACTAAATTTGCCGCAGGATACACTGCTAAAGATGTTCCCCCTATTATTAATACATCTGCATTTTTAACATAATAAACCGCTTTATTTATTGCCTCCATGTCCAAAGCCTCTTCATATAAAACCACATCTGGCTTCACCTTTCCTCCGCAATAATCACATTTAGGAATGGTATCTTTACTATTTAATACATAATCTAAATTGAAAAACTTACCACAATTCATGCAATAATTCCTATGCACACTTCCATGAAGCTCAATTACACTTTTTGATCCAGCCTCTTGATGAAGCCCATCTATATTCTGAGTTATAACTGCCTTTAATTTTCCCATATTCTCTAATTTTGCAAGGGCATAATGAGCTTCATTAGGCTTTGCATCTTTATATATCATCTTAGCTTTATAAAATTCAAAAAAATCTTCAGGATGTTCACAGAAAAAACTATGGCTTAACATAACTTCTGGTGGATAGGAATAATTATTTTTTGTATTATATAATCCAGCTTCTGATCTAAAATCCGGTATATTACTTTCAGTGGAAACTCCTGCTCCTCCAAAAAATACTATGTTATCGCTATTCTTTATAATATCTCTAAGCTTCTCCATACTGTCCATATCGTTTACCCCCATTAATTATTTTTATAATCATTATATACCTTATGCCTCAAATATTACTTTGCTGCAGTATATAAAAAAGCACATCAAGTGATTAACTTGATGTGCTTTTTTGACCTGGCGACAACTTACTCTCCCACAAAGCTTCCCTTGCAGTACCATCAGCGCTTCAAAGCTTAACCATCGTGTTCGGTATGGGAACGGGTGTTACCTTTGAGCCATAATCACCAGATTTAATTCAGTTGACAATTGACAGAGGACAGTTGATAGTTAATTATAAAATTCCTAGGGAATTTTTAAAACTATATTTCTAGCTTTTGCTTTGCAAAAGCATCTGTAACTCTCAATTCTCAACTAAAAATTGCTATAAGCTGCGCATTACTTCGTTAACAAGTTCGCTGCGGTGCTCATTTAGCTTACTAAATTCCGCTCCTCGCTTCTCATGTTTCCTTGTATTGCTTGCTTCTATCAATTTTTGAAAGAAATTATTCTTTCAAAATTGCACAAAGTAAATATTTAAGATCAAGC
>NZ_PVXO01000058.1 GCF_002995785.1 Clostridium liquoris
ATTTGCAGAATTATTAGGAGAAGTAGTTACAGCAGATACAAAGAAGAATCTAGAAATGAGAGTAGAAGCTGAACAGGGAGCATGCCAGGGAAAGAAGGATTTAGCAACTTTAGCTAAGAAATTAAACCTAGATGCAATTCATGATACAGTACATGAAATGTGCAAAGATGAAGCAAGACATGGTGCAGCTTTCAAAGGTTTATTAAACAGATATTTCAAATAAAATATATTCCAACAAAAACACCTTCATTGGAGATTTCCAATGAAGGTGTTTTTTTATATAAATATTTTAGTGGCATCCAGAACAAGTTGAACAGCCATCTTCATCATCATTGTTTTGTATCATTGGTTGAAGTGAGAAACCACCCATACCATTTTCTTCAGCACAGGTTAAAGTGAATCCGCCATACTGTGCTATTAAGTCTTTATCTACTAGAAAAGTTGTATCTTCTATTTTAGTAACTTCATCATTAGCCTTTTGTTCATCCAGAACAAGATTAAAAACTGGGCCGCCGTTGCATAAAACTTATAAAAAGTTATAAATATATAAATTTTACTTGTGCTATTCATTGCTAAATAACATTTCCTATTCATAGAATTCTATTTCAAATAATTGCTTATTCTACTCTAGTTTGGTGTAATTCTCCAAGGACTTAAATTCCCCTACAACGCAGGGTACATATAACATAATTTTTTTAAATCACCAATTATGCTATTTTATAATTACCAAGATTAATTGAAGCATTTTTATCTCTATCTATTTCTAAACCACATTTATCACATACATAAATTCTATCTTTCAGCCTTAAATCTTCTTTTTTACTGCCACAACAGCTACAAATTTTACTTGAAGGATAAAACCTATTCGCTGTAACAAACTCTATTCCGTTAAACTCACATTTATATTTTATCTGCCTAATAAATTCGTAAAATTTTTGTTCCTGTATGCTTTCTGATAAATATTTATTTTTCATCATCCCGCTAATATTTAAATTCTCCATAATAACTCTATATGGATGTAATTTAGCTATCATATTTGTAGCTTGATGTATATGATTAAGTCTTATATTGTTTAATTTTCTATGGATAAGCTTAATTTGTTTTTCTAACTTTATTATATTTTTAGTTTTAAACTTAGGATATTTTGATAAAACTTTAAAGAAATTATTATAAGCATTATCTAAATCTTCAAAAGCATGCTGTGTAACTTGAGCAGATACCTCCTTTAACCATACATAATTGCTATCATTTTTAATTGTATTGTTAAATTCAGCTCTTATTTTTGCTTTCGAAGGCTTACCGCCCTGCTTATAGATTTCATCCCATTTTGAAAGTCCCCAGTTGTAAGCAAATCTTGCACAACCTATGGATTTAAACATTAATACTTCCTGCTCATTAGTTGGCTTTAACCTTATTTTTATTGCCTTTATCACATTCTCACCTCCCTTCCATTATCATTATCCCCTAATTACTAGAGGATATAATGAAATTGAGGTAAACTAAAAAGACTACTGAGTGTTTTATATACTTATAACTTCTTACAAGTTTTATGCCTCATTCACTTAGTATCGCTATCACTAAGCAGTTCTCAAAGTCTTGTAAAACTTATGAACTTCTCATACTTTCATATGAGCGTAGACTATATCATCACCTAATCGGTGTCCTTCACTTCCACTACCAATAGCTTGTAGTGTACTCCCATTACAGGATAGTCGTTGAAGTTTCCTCTTTTCGAGGCTTACCTGCTGATTGCCCATTATCGCAACCTAACGGTTTTTAACCATAAAGTCAGTGCACTTAGGATTTAACCTTATGCCATCTAACTAATTTTTTCTACTTTCGTAACTATCACGCTTAGGCTTATTTCATCCTTACGTTGTAGTTTAGTTAGCTTTAGGGGTTTCCAGCAATTCAAAGGATTTTGGATGTATTTCATACATCACTCCATGCTCTTTATGAACATGGGAGGCTGTCAACAATTTTCTAAGTTATAAATTTTATTAATGTTTTATAACCTTTTATAACTTATTTGTAACTGTTAGTTACCTCACCCAACACCTGCTAAATTAATTCTAATTATGTTGGTAGTAACATTGTTTTCTTTTAAGAACTTTTTAAATTCTTCATAAGCAACTGAACTCATATTTACTGCTTCCATCTAAATTTCCTCCTTTTATAAAAAATATATTTTAATTATAGTATTCTCATTTTAATATATAATATGGTTTTTTTCAAATAAATATTGAAGTAAATATGCTTATAAAGATTAAAATATGTTAATATTATTAAAAGGAATAGTTTGGGGCGAGCTAATGGATAAAATATTAAAAGGGGATATTTGTGGTTTAAGTTTATTTGAGGATTTAAAGGAAGAAGAAATAGAAGTTTTAGTGGAAAAAGGAAGTAAGGAAAAATTAAAAAAAGGGGAGAAATTATTTTCTGAAAAGGATTTGGTAAATAGAATTTATATTGTATTGCAGGGGAAAGTAACTCTTTTTAGATATTCTGAAGTTGGTCAAAAAAGAGTAATTTATATATTAAATAGAGATGAGATAATAAATGAAGTAATATTTGATGGTTTACCTGCATCCATAAATTGTGAAGCTTTTGAGGATAGTATTATATTATCTTTTAAAAAAGAAGATTTGTTAAAAGTTATGGAAAAGAATTTCTCCTTCAATAAAAGAGTATTAAACTCTATGGGAAGAAAAATTAGAAGACTTTATAGACAATTAAAAAATGTAGTACCTATAAAAGTTGATAAAAAGTTGGCAGCCAAGCTTTGGAAGCTTAGCAAAGATTATGGAGTGGAAATAGAAGAAGGTACTTTAATTGATTTAAATATAACTATAACTTATATTGCAGATATGTTAGGATCTACTAGAGAAACAGTTTCCAGATCTATGAATAAACTTCAAAAAGAAGGACTTATAGAGTATAGGAATAAAAAAATAATAGTAAAGAGTAAAGAAAAATTATCCATGTATTTTAGAGGAGTGTGATATATATCACATTCCTTTTTCATATTTTATGGTATTCTTTTTAGAGATGATTATAAGGGGGTTATATTTTGTTTAGTGAAGAAATTAACAAACTTTCAATCTTAGGTGAGAAAAAAGTATCTTTATTGAAAAGCAGTAGAGGAAAATATTTAATATCATCAATGTTGGCTGGAATATATGTTGGTTTTGGAATACTTCTTATTTTTACTATTGGTGGATTGTTTCAGGCAGTAAATTCACCGGCTACAAAAATTCTTATGGGGGTATCCTTTGGAATTGCTTTAAGTTTAGTTCTTGTAGCAGGTTCAGAATTATTTACGGGAAATAATATGATTATGACTGTAGCTTCACTAGAAAAAAAGGTTTCATGGAAAGATTCAATTAGTATTTGGGTTTATAGCTACATAGGAAATTTTATAGGATCAATTTTGCTTGGAATATTATATTTTTATTCAGGGCTTTCAAAGGGAAGTGCGGGAGAATTTATAGTAAAGACTGCAGGAAGTAAAATGACAGCACCTACTAGTGAACTTTTTATAAGAGGAATTCTTTGTAATATTCTAGTTTGTTTAGCAGTATGGTGTTTCTTTAAGCTTAAGGATGAAGCTGCAAAGCTTATAATGGTTTTCTGGTGTTTGTTTGCTTTTATAACCACTGGTTTTGAGCATAGTGTGGCTAATATGACATTATTTACTATAGCTTTATTACTCCCTCACAAAGCAGCAGTTTCAATGAGTGGACTAGCTCATAATTTAATACCAGTTACTTTAGGAAACATTATAGGAGGAGCATTGTTTGTAGGTTGGACATATTGGTATATTTCAAGTAAAAAGGAAAAATAAAAGGAGGTAATCTGGTTGGGATTTTCAATGAATACATATGATTTTAATATGGTATTAAAAGAACTTAAAAAGAAGTATAAAATATATGCACCAAAGCTCTTAAAAGGAAAAGGAACTTTTTCAGATACAGACATGGTGAGATATGGAGAAATAGGTAGAATAGAAGAAATAGAGTTTAATAAGAAATCTTATTTTTCACCCAAGGAGGTCATATTTCCAATAACCCAAACTTTATTTTACTTTACAGAAGATGAAATAATAGAGCCTAAAGTGGATGAAAAGGGTATATTAATTTTTTTGAGAAGTTGCGATATACATGCAGTAAAGAGATTAGATGAAATATATTTAAAAAATGGACAAGAAGATCCTTATTATAAAAGGCTAAGAGAAAAAGTAAAATTTGTTCTTATGGAATGTGAAAATAGTTTTGAGAATTGCTTTTGCGTAAGTATGGGCACAAATAAAACAGATAATTATTCCTTATTTGTGAAAACACGGGATGAAAATGTATTGGTTCAATGTAAGGATGAAACTTTTAAAAAGTATTTCAAAAATGAAAATAGTGAAAGAGTGTCCCCTAGATTTGTGGAGAGCAATGAAACTAAAGTAACTATACCTAAAGGATTAGATACAAGCATATTTAAATCAGAAATGTGGAAGGAATATTCCTCAAGATGTATTGCATGTGGAAGATGCAATACGGTATGCGGAACCTGTTCCTGTTTTACTATGCAAGATATATTCTATAAAGATAATAAGAACACAGGGGAAAGAAGAAGGGTTTGGGCATCCTGCCAAATAGATGGTTTTACTACTGTAGCAGGAGGTCATGAGTTTAGAGAAAATAAGGGACAAAGAATGAGATTTAAAGTAATGCACAAGGTATATGATTATAAAAAAAGATTTGGATATTATATGTGCGTAGGCTGTGGAAGATGCGATGATGCATGTCCTGAATATATTTCCTTTTCAAACTGTGTAAATAAATTAAATGATGAGGTTAAGGAGGTAAGATAAATGGAAGACAATATATATTTACCTTTTAAATCAAAAATTATGGGTATAACTCCTCAAACAGATATAGATTACACCTTTAGAATGGAATTTATAGGTGAAGTGAAACCAGGACAGTTTTTTGAAGTGTCTATTCCAAAGTATGGGGAGGCTCCAATTTCAGTATGTGAAATAGGGGACGGTTATGTAGATTTAACTATTAGAAGAGTGGGAGTAGTTACGGATGTAATTCACACATTCTTCCCTGGGGACACTCTATTTATGAGGGGACCTTATGGCAATGGTTTTGATATAAATTTATATAAAGGAAAAGAGCTTATTGTAGCAGCAGGGGGGACAGGACTTGCTCCTGTAAAGGGAATAGTGGATTACTTTTCAAGTAATGTGGATGAAGTAGAAAACTTCACACTTCTATCTGGATTTAAGTCTCCACAGGATATTTTATTTAAAGATGATTTCAAGAAATGGAGTAAAACTATAAAAACTATAGTGACTGTTGATAAGGCTGAGGAAGGCTACGGGGGGAACACAGGTCTTATAACAAACTATGTAAAAGATATCTATATTGAAAATGCAGATAATACTGACGTAATAATAGTAGGACCTCCTATAATGATGAAGTTTACTGTGGCTGAGTTTATGAAAAATGGAATAAAAGAAGAAAATATATGGGTTTCTTATGAAAGAAAGATGTGCTGCGGACTAGGAAAATGCGGGCATTGTAAAGTTAATGATACCTATATTTGCTTAGAAGGACCAGTATTTAACTATACAAAGGGAAAAGAACTTATAGATTAGGGGGTGTAAGTATGGATATAAATACAAAGTTATTAAAGAAAAATGCTTTTAGAGTAACTAAAGAAAGAGGAATAACTGCCGCTAGAGTAAGAGTACCAGGCGGACATATAGATGGAAAGTATTTAGTTTTACTTGGAGAAATTGCAGAAAAATACGGAAATGGAACATTACACATAACTACAAGACAGGGCTTTGAGATACCTGGAATATCTATGAAACTTATACCAGAGGTAAATAAAGCATTGCAGCCTATAATTGAAGGATTAGAGATAAATCAGGAAAATACTAATGGTGGATACTCAGCGTCTGGTACAAGAAACGTATCGGCTTGTATAGGAAATCAAGTATGTCCTTTTGCTAACTACAATACAACTAATTTTGCTAAAAAAATAGAAAAGGCTATATTCCCAAATGACTATCATGTAAAGGTTGCTTTAACAGGATGTCCCAATGATTGTATAAAATCAAGAATGCATGACTTTGGAATAATAGGAATGACAGAGCCACAATATGATGCTTATAGATGTATTGGATGCAAAGCCTGTGTAAATAATTGCCAAAGAAGAGTAACAGGAGCATTAACCTTTGAAAACTTTAAGGTGGTAAGAGATCATAGCAAATGCATAGGCTGTGGTGAGTGTGTAGGAAAGTGTCCAGTCTCTGCTTGGTCAAGAAGCAATGAAAAATATTATAAACTTGTTATTTTGGGTAGGACAGGAAAGAAGGATCCTAGAATAGCTAGAGATTTCATAACTTGGATAGATGAAGAGAGCATAATAAAAATAATACTCAATACTTATAAATATATAGAAGAGTATATGGATAAAGATGCCCCAGGAGGAAAAGAGCATATAGGCTATATTGTAGATAGAACAGGATATCAGGAATTTAAAAAATGGGCATTAAAGGATGTAAATTTAGGAGAGAAAGCCGTAGTAGCAGAGAACATAAATTGGTATTAAATAATAGTACAAGGTTAAGTACAGGTCATCTGGAATAGAAATTCTAGGTGACCTGATGTTTTATAGTAAAATTATATTTGTATGTTAACTTTATGTATTTGTGCGTAATAAAAGGCAATAATTATAAATATATTTACATCAAGTATAGGAATGCAGCTATGGGATAAATTTTAATTTATAAAGGAAGATAATCATGGAGAGAAAATATGTAACAGTTCATGGAATAGTTCAGGGAGTTGGCTTTAGGCCTTTTGTATATAATGAGGCGATTAGAAATAATTTAAAAGGGTGGGTAAAGAATACTTCCGAGGGAGTTTATATAGATTTGGAGGGAGAAAAAATAGGCGTGGAAAATTTCTTAATTACCCTTAAAAATAGTCCACCTCCCCTTTCTAAAATTGAAGAAATAACCATAGAGGATAAAAGCATTAAGGGATATAAGGGTTTTACTATAGAAAAGAGTAATGAAATATGCAATTCCATCACTCTTATTTCTCCAGATATGGCTATTTGCAAAGATTGTGAAAGTGATATAAAGGATTCTAATAATAGAAGATATAGATATCCATTTACCAATTGTACAAATTGTGGACCAAGATATTCTATAATAAAGAAACTTCCCTATGATAGGGCTATGACCACTATGGATGAATTTAAAATGTGTCCTATATGTAAAAAGGAATATGAAAACCCTTTGAATAGAAGGTTTCATGCTCAGCCCAATGCATGTAAGGATTGTGGACCTGAAGTTTGGCTTACAGACAATTTGGGAAATGTTATGGAAAATAAAGAGCCAATTGAAAGCTTAATAATGTTATTAAAAAAAGGCTATATTGTCGGAGTGAAAGGATTAGGCGGCTTTCATTTAGTCTGTAATGGTAAAAATGAAAAGGCCATTAAAACTTTAAGAGAAAGAAAAAATAGACCATTTAAATCACTAGCACTAATGATGAGAGATATAGATACTGTTAAAAAATACTGTAGGGTAAATACCTTGGAGGAGGAAATACTTACAGGAAGAAAAAGACCTATACTTTTACTAAATAAAAAAAATGATCTTTTGCCTAATAATATGTCTCCAGATAATAATAAATTGGGGATAATGCTACCCTATACACCTCTTCATATGCTTTTGTTTGATGAAGAGTTAGATGTGCTTATAATGACCAGTGCAAATTCTAGTGGACTTCCAATGGTATATAAAAATGAAGATGCAGTGGAAAAATTAAAAGGAATTGTGGATTATTTCTTATTTCATAATAGGGAAATACATATGCCTGTGGATGATTCCGTAGTGCAGGTGGTTATGGATAAGGAAATGGTTATAAGAAGTGCCAGAGGATATGCTCCTATGGCTTTAAAACTAGATAATATTTGTGATTCCTTATCTTGCGGTTCCCAGCTTAAAAATACCTTTGCTATATCCAAGGAACACCATGTTTTTATTAGTCCTCATATAGGAGATATGGAAAACTTAGAAGTTTATAATAGTTTTGTAAGAGGAGTAGAACATTTTAAAAATATTTACTCCATAAAACCTAAAATAATTGCATTTGATATGCATCCAGATTTTTTAGGATGGGAATATTCGGAAAATTTGGAAGGGGAAAAGATCCCAATTCAACATCATCATGCTCACATAGTCAGCTGTATGGTTGAAAATAATATAAATAAAAAAGTGATAGGAATAGCTTATGATGGAACAGGGTATGGAACTGACGGTAAGGTATGGGGAGGAGAATTTTTAATATGCAATTATAAGGATTTTGAAAGGATTGGGCATTTAGATTATACTCTCTTACCTGGAGGAGAAGCTGCCATCAAAGAACCCTATAGGATGGCATTGAGCTATCTTTATAAATGTTATGGAGATAGAGTTAAGAGTTTCATTCCATGGGGAAAATCTTTAGAAAATCATATGATAAAAAATGTACTTAGTATTCTTAAAAAAAATTTAAATTGCATAGGGACTTCCAGCATGGGAAGATTTTTTGATGCAGTATCTGCTCTTTTAGATTTAAAGAGAAAAGTTACCTATGAAGGAGAAGCGGCCATAGCTTTAGAAAGTATATGCAGTTTAGATGAAGAAGGGATCTATTCATATGATATATGTGATAATAATGGTGAACTTATCATAAATGAAGAAAAGATAATAATGGATATAATGAGTGACTTAGAGGATGGGTCAAATAAAGGTAAAATAGCCAAGAGGTTCCACAATACAGTCATAGCCTTTACCATAGATATGTGTGAAAGAATAAGAGATATGAGAGGAATAAATGAAGTAGTCTTAAGTGGAGGAGTTTTTCAAAATAATATTTTACTTAAAGGCATTGCAGTAGGTCTTGAGAAACAAGGATTTAAGGTGTATACTCATGGGAAAATACCTACTAATGATGGAGGAATCTCTTTAGGGCAGTTAGTTATAGCAAACTATCAAACAGATTACAGATAATAGAGTATAGCATCTGTGCTGTACTCTGTGATCCGTACTCTATAAAAATTATCTAGCAATTTTTATTTAGTCTTCATTGTCTTCTTTTTCATAAAAAGCTATCATATTTGTGATAACTTCAAGTCTTGCACGGACTTCAGGAAAATCCATATATCTATCACCAAATTGGTATTTAAAACTTTCTTTTAAGTCTTCCAATTCTTCTTTTAGTAAAGCTATTTGTATATTTTTATCCATGTATATCCACCTCAACTATATTAGTATATATAGTTATTATCACATAAAATAATAAATTAATTAAGACTTATTTTATAGGATACATTACTTTCCTTTTAACCGAAGGGGTGGAATTCTCCCATCTTCTATAAGTGGTAGATGGATAGCCCTTATTATTTTAGGTTCGATACCTAAAATAATAACTCCTTGACGAATTACTATAAGATGATGTATTCTAAAATCAGTAGTAAATATATAAATGAGGTAAATAAATGAATTTAGATACAAATAATCATTCAGTATTCTTACTAAATTATCATTTAGTATTGGTTATTAAATATAGGAAAAAAGTAATAAATGATGATATATCAAGCAGGCTAAGGGAAATATTTGAGTATATATGCCCTAAATATAATATTACTTTAGGTGAATGGAATCATGATAAAGACCATATACACCTTTTGTTTAGAGGTTCACCAAACACAGATATATCAATATTCCTAAATGCTTACAAAAGTGCCAGCAGTAGGCTTATAAAAAAAGAGTTTCCATCAATAAAAAACCAATTATGGAAAGAGCATTTTTGGAGCAGGAGCTATTGTCTTATAACAACTGGCGGTGCTCCAATGGATATAGTTAGAAAGTACATTGAAAATCAAGGAATGAAATGAGGTTAAAGAATGCTAAAGGCTTACAAATTCAGAATATATCCGAATGAAGAACAAAAAGTATATTTAGCCAAGACTTTTGGATGCACTAGATTTGTATATAATAAAATGTTAGCAGATAGAATTAAATCTTATGAGGAAAATAAAGAACTAGACATTAAGACAATGAAATATCCTGCACCAGCACAATATAAAAATGAATTTGAGTGGCTTAAAGAAGTTGATAGTTTAGCACTTGCTAATGCTCAAATGAACTTAGATAAAGCATATAAGAATTTTTTCAGAAATAAGTCAATTGGATTTCCAAAGTTCAAGAAGAAAACCAATACCAATAATTACACAACAAATAATCAAAATGGCACTGTATATATTGAAAATAGCCATATCAAATTACCCAAATTAAAGTCTATGATTAAGATTAAGCAGCATAGACAATTCGATGGATTGATTAAGTCTTGCACTGTATCTCAAGTGCCTAGTGGAAAATATTACATATCCATATTAGTTGATTGTGAGAACATTGAGCTGCCTAAAACAGATAAAAAGGTAGGAGTTGATTTGGGTATCAAAGAGTTTGCAATAACAAGTGATGGAGAAATTTTCAGCAATCCAAAACACTTAAAGAAATCAGAAAAAAGATTAGCTAAGCTTCAAAAGGACTTATCAAGAAAACAAAAGGGCAGTAATAATAGGAAAAAAGCTAGAATAAAAGTATCAAGATTACATGAAAAGATAGCTAATCAAAGAAAAGATATGTTACACAAAGTAAGTACTCAATTAATTAACGAAAACCAAGTTATAGTGATAGAGGACTTAAAAGTAAGTAACATGATAAAAAATCATAAATTAGCTAAGTCAATAGCTGATGTTAGCTGGTCAGAATTTAGAACAATGTTAGAATATAAATCTAAATGGTATGGTAGAGAAATAATAATAGCACCATCAAATTATGCAAGTAGTCAGCTATGTTCTAATTGTGGCAATCAATCAAATCAAACAAAAGACTTATCTTGCAGGACTTATATATGCCCAGTGTGTGGAATGATAATGGATAGGGATATAAATGCCAGTAAAAATCTACTAAAACTAGCAATGTAATAAAAGATATATTGTTAGAGAGGTCGGAGCAACCTTAATAGCGTGGGTAAACTTGCTACAGTAGTAGTATTGATCACGAAGCCATCCACATCTTAGGTGGTGGTAGTTCACATGTTTACAATATATAATGGATATTGTAAGACAAACCAAGGTTTTATTAATTTAACAAAAGAGGGTGATCTTTATGGAAATGAAAGAGGTTTTATCCAATGTAAAGACATGGGCTTTGGAAGTTGGTAAAATTCAATTAGAAAAGCTAAATGGGGATATAAAATATTCTAGTAAAAGTACAAAAGTAGATATGGTAACAGAAGTAGATATTCTTTCGGAAAAGATTATTATAGAAAGAATAAGGGAAAATTACCCGGATCATTCTATATTATCTGAAGAAAAAGGGAAATTGAAATCAAAAAGTCCTTATACCTGGGTGGTAGATCCATTAGATGGAACAAATAACTATTTACATGGATTCCCAATATTCTGTATATCTATAGCTTTAAAATATTTAGAGGAAACAGTGTTAGGAGTAGTTTATGTACCAAAGCTTAATGAGATGTTTTACTCCATAAAAGGAGAAGGTGCTTTTTTAAATGAAGAAAAAATAGAAGTAGCACAAAAAAAGGAACTTCAAGAGTGTATTCTTGCTACAGGCTTTCCTTACGATAAAAGAATTTCAGAACATAACAATGTAAATTTATTCAGCAATATAGTAAGAGATCTACAAGGAATTAGAAGAACAGGAAGTGCGGCTTTTGATCTTTGTTCTGTAGCTTGTGGCAGATTAGATGGTTATTGGGAGCTGAAATTAAGTCTTTGGGATTTGGCTGCTGGGGAACTTATTGTAGAAGAAGCTGGTGGAAAGGTAATCACCTCAAAAATAAAAAAGGAAAATGGTGAAGATGGTATAAACATCATAGCTGGCAATGAAAAAGTAGTGAATTTAGTTTATGAAAGAGTGAATAGTGTACATAAATATTTTTAAATTGGGGGAAATTTATGTTTGATATAAGTGTTTTTAATGGCTTAAGTGAAGAAGAAAAATACGAAAATATGGTTATTATGTTAGAAGGGTTAATAAGTGATGAAAAAGATGTAATAACAAATTTAAGTAATGCTTCTGCACTAATCAATGCTTTGATAGATAGGATTAACTGGGTTGGATTTTATATAATGAAAAATGGCGAATTGGTTCTTGGACCGTTTCAAGGACTACCTGCTTGCAACAGAATAAAGGTAGGTGCTGGAGTTTGTGGCACTGCAGCAAAAGATAAAAAGAGTATGAGAAAATAGATGAGGTACATAATTTTGGGGGACATATAGCCTGCGATGCGGCTTCAAATTCGGAGTTGGTTATTCCTATTGTGAAAAATAATAAAGTTTATGGAGTATTAGACTTAGATAGCCCTTATAAAGGAAGATTTACGGAAATGGAAGAAAGATACTTAGAAAGATCTGTACAAGTGTTAAATAAATATATAGATTGGGAAAAAGTAAGTTATTAGTATAATAAGGATTTAGGGTTACAACATTTGGAATCTTAAATCTTTTTATATTTTTACTTGTACTGAACATAATAAATATTAGTGAGTGTGTAGAAAATAACATATATACATTATAGGAAAGGAGATTATTATATATGAAAGAATTATACGTTAAAGATATGAAGGCTGGAACCAATGCAAAAGTCAGCTTAATGATAATGAAAAAACTCTATAGAGATAATAACAATAATACCATAGCATATGCCGGTGATAATACGGGAGATATTAAATCCACAATACCAGATAAAGAGGATATTCTTAAAATTGGAGATGTAATAATTGCAGAAGGAGTGGTAGGAAATATTTTTGATATAACCTCTCTTGAAAAAATAGAAAATTTTAATATGGAAGATTATCTTTCTACAGTTAAAAGACCTATTGATGACATAATGAAAGAGATAGAAGATATATCCAAAGAAGAATTTAAAAGTAAGGAAATATTAGCATTGAATGATTATTTTTTTAGAAATGAAGAATTTTTGGAGAAATTTAAAAAAGGTATAGGAGGGGTAAGTCAGCATCATAACTATAGAGGTGGGTTAGCAGAGCACACTTTAAATGTAATGTACATGGCAAAGAGCATGGCCTATAGATATGACTGTAGAAATAAAGAAATAGCAATACTTGGAGCTAAGCTCCACGATATAGGAAAGATATATGAGCTGTTTGCGGATGGACCCTTTTCCTATACATTAAAAGGGGAGATGGAAGGGCATATTGTTATAGGAGTGACCATGCTTATGGAAGCTTTTGATGCTCAACATGAGCTTTACAGTGAGGATTTTAAAGAAAGGATGGTAGGATGTATAGTTCAACATCATGGAAAGGTAGAGTTTGGTTCTCCAAAGCAGCCTAATACAGAAGAAGCTTATATAGTTCACTATGCTGATTATATAGATGCTTCTTTAAATAAAATATCACAGATTAAAGAAGGTATGACCCCATGTACTTGGTCAGGTTATGAAAGAAAAATAGAGGGAAAACTTTATTTTTGATAATAGTACTAAAAAACACTGTTTTGACAAAATACTAAAAATAAAGTGATTTACTATGTACAAAAGTAAATTGTACCCTTTATCAAATACATAATAAAACAGGCTGTGTTAATTTATAGGGTGCAGTTTACCTACTTTAAAGGATTTTTGGTAAAATTTTAATTGTTTTAATATTCAGCAAAAGGCTTTTTAATAAAAAAGTTAATGTATAATAGGTGTATTAAATTCAAATCGAAATAAAGGAGAATTTGTCGTGAAAATAGATAATTTTGTTTTACCAAAAAATACATTAGGTAACAGATTTAAGTGCGGCATAAAATTCATTCCAGAGAGGACTTTAAACAAATATTTAGATTACATTTTATTTGTAGTGAAAAGCGGACATAAAGGAGAGGAAGTATATAATTTATGCTTCAAAAGAGGTAATGCATTCAATAACCTTGTGTTTTCACAGAAGAGTTTAGAAGAATATATATGCTTTTTACAGAATGTATATAATAGTACATGCTCTGATAATTTAAATATAGAAGAAGAATTTTTAGTTAAAGAAGGACAGAAAATAGTTATTTCTTCTCTTAATGAGAATTACTTAAAGTTATGTTCAGTAAAAGAAGGCATTGGTGCTTCTTTTAGAGTATTTTTTGTTCTTTCAAAGGAAGAATTAGGAGAGTACTTATTGGCTTTAAATGCTTTTTGTAGAGAGAAAAAAATCATAAAGGAATTAGAAAAGCCTAACAAACCTTTTTTAAGACAAAAGGAAAAGGAAAGTCTTTATCTAAACACCATATATATACTCCTCAATGAGGCTTTAGATAGAAAAGATAAAAAAATGTTTGAAGTATTATCAGGAGAAATTAAAAAGCTGACAAAATAAGTTTTTTAATTATATAATTCACTTTTAAGCTTATCAACCTACTGGCTATTTACCTGTAGGTTTTTTATTTTTACCTTGTAGAAAAAGAAATTAGGATATATGGGATAAAATATGAGCTTTCCAGCTATAAATGAATGCTTTTTATAATATAGTGGCCATTACTCTGTGGACTTTATTTTAATAAGTGATATAATGAAAGTGTAAAATAATTTTACACTTATGGAATTATTTTATACTGGTTGGTCAATTTAAACATATAAGTATAATAAAATTAAATAAAAAATTTATTTTAATAAATATATCCCCTTATATTAGAAATAATATAGGGGGTACTTTACTAACAAAATGAAATGGAGTGGTTAAAGTGAGAATTGTGTTCTGTAACATAGGTTGGATGAAAGGTTACAGAGGTGTAAAAAAGGAAGATCCTATTACATTAGGAGGAGCATATGTAGATAAGAGCCATCAAGGGGCAGAACAGTATAATTTTTTAAATACGGATGGGCACTATTATGGATATGTATGCACAAAATCCAACGGAAGTAAAGAGAATGAATTACATATAGAGAAGATTGATTCAGCTTTTGAAGGAAAAGAATTTATAGATGAAGTATTGGTAGTATGGGTATCTAAGAGACCTAATGATAAGGTAGGAAACAGAATAATAGGTTGGTATGAAAATGCTAGGGTATATAGATATTATCAGGAAAATGCTGTAGCCTTTTATAATATAAAGGCTAATGTAGAGGATTGTGTTTTAATACCACCTATGTATAGAAGTTATGTAATATACCAAGCTAGGGTAATTGGAGCCGGCAAGGGTATGGGTCAATCGAATATATGGGTTCCTAAAGGAGAAGAAGCAGAAGAGATAGTGGAAAATTGCACAAACTATATACAGGGTTATTATTATGAAAGATATGACGAGCCTATTAGAGAAGGGCAGCTATCTTTTATAACTAAAGATGATGTAGGAGATTTGGAAAGCTATGCAAAAAGAGGGGATAAACTTCTAGAAAAAAATCCTCTAAAGGCAATTCAATACTACAATAAGGTTATTCATGAAAAAGGTGAAGATTTAAATATACTATACAATAAGGCCTTAGGACTTGCTAATTTAAGACTTTATAGTAAGTCAAGGGAAATGTTTAAGTATATATTGACCAAGGATAACAATAATAAAAAGGCTAGGGAAAAGATTGAAGAGTTAGATAAGCTATTAAAGGATGTTATATAACAAACCTATATTAGTGAATTGTCCAAAAATGTAATAATTAATTCGTAAGTGTTTGATTAATTTGATTAACACAAGGACACAGATTTAAATTCAAGCCTGTGTCCTTGTTAATTTTATATTAACTGTCCCTAGTTATTTAGTTATTTTCCATATTACTCCGGTGTTGGGAGCAAATTTGTTGGATTCATTTGGAGAACTTAATGCGAAGTCAACCACATACATAGCTCCATCTTTATCAAATACTACATCAATAGGTCTTTCGAAACCACCGCCTCCAGTATAAGAAGCGGCATAACCAGATTTATTAATTGCAAATGTGGATATTTTACCTGTATTCATATGAATTTGAGATACTCTATGACCAACCTTAGGCAATGGTTTGCCTCCAGTGGTTTCAGGAGCGTTACTGCCAAATTCGGCTATATATGCATCACCAAAATCACCAAAGTCTTTATTGTAATTAAAAGTAAAACCCATGGTAGCCGAATGATTAGGAAAATTTGCAAAGGGCTTTGGTGGTATCATAGGATGATATGCTAACAAAAATTTTGGCTGGGACATACCTTCAGGCTTGAACATGGGAAGAGTGACAGGTAATCCACCACTATAATCAGGCCATCCATACCACATTCCAGGCATAATTAACTGAAATTCATCAGGACATTTGTCTAAAGGACGGCTGCCTCTTACGTCTGCTCCATGATTAGCACAAAACAAACGGTTATTGTGATCAAATTTTATTCTAAAAGGATTTCTAAGGCCCCAAGCAACTAGCTGCAGATTTGAACCATCAGGATTTGCCCTAAGAATGCTTCCATTGGCAGGAATTATGCCTTTAACATGCTCTCCAGGTACAGTTGGAACACCAAAGGGAGAGTATGCACCGGTGTAAGCTAACTTTTTTTCATAGGGCTTAAGAAAATTCTTTGTTACATAATTTTCACCAGTTAAAACAATTGTTGAACCAGGATAGTCATGAAAATAAGGATATTTTTTTACCCAGCCGGCATTGTCAAGTCCAACTACGCCTGAATTAGTAGCAGTGCCTTGTCCAAAATACATTTTACCATCAGCACCAAATATAACTTGGTTGTTATGGTGATCTCCAAAGCTTGGAAGTCCAGATATAATATCCTGCTTAGTACCATCTGGTTTAATTATGGTTATGGAACCTCGGTGGGATACATAGATGTTTCCATTATAATAATTTATACCTGTTAATGGAGGATTAAAGCCCTCAGCAATGACTTGAAATCCTTTAGATGTAAGCTTTAAAACCTTTCCACTTCCTGAAGTAACCCCTGAATCAGCAAGTAACATGTCATTATCTTCAGTTATTATTAAATTTATGGGTGTATCTAGATCCTTTGCGAAGACCTGAATTTTATAACCTGGAGGCAGCTGTATATCTTCTGGGTTTACTTTTCTTGGGGCATATTTTGGATTTTTTAAGCCATCCTCTTCATCACGATTTTTTCTAACTTTTTTATTATTCATTAAATACATTCCTCCACAATTGAGAGTATTACCAATAACAGTATATTCAATGAATAAAGCAATAATTCTAATATATGATTTTATTAATATATTATAAGCCTTGTTAATATTAATAGATATAGAAATCATGAGAGGTGTTAAATGATTAGTACAAGGATAATTGTAATTGGAGGACTTCTTACTTGTTTGTCCGTTCTGTTTCAAAGTGTACCTATATTATTTTCAGAGGCTTTGGTGTTTATTACTATTTTAAGTGCTTTGCCCATATACATTATTGCTAAGATCAGTCCTAAAGCTGGAGCAGCAGGGTATATAATTGCTGCAATTCTCATTATGTTTTTAAGTGCACATGAAGGCTTATTCTTTTTATGCAGCAATGGAATTGTGGGGCTGTCTCTTGGAGTTTGCCACCATTATACTAATAAAAAACTCACCATATATGCTATATCATCTGCAGCTTTAACAATTGCATTAAGTGTCATGAATTTTGTAATAGGAATACCTGTATTTGGTATGAAAATGCCATATTCAATTTATATACAACTAGGTATTTTGCTATTGTTCTCATGGATATATATTATATTTTATTTTTATATAGCAAATTTTTTCTTTAAAATTATTAATAAGGTGTATAAGATATAAAGACCTCAGCTCTTTAGCTGAAGTCTTTATTGTTGAATTGATTAATGTCCGCCTCTTTGAATAAAATAATATTCTAATACTTTCTTTTGCATAGGTATAACATAATGGCTTCCACCTTTTGATCTAACATCTTCAATCATAGTAACTAGTACCATTTTAGGATTATCAGTATTCATGGACACAAGCCATCCATATTCCTCTCCACTAGTATCCTCAACACTTTTTTTCAATTCTGCTGTACCTGTTTTACCAGCTAAAGCTACTCCAGGTATTTTAACTCCATGCCCTGTACCAGATGGATTCTCTATAACTTCCGTAAGATCTTCCAACAATATATTTGCATTTTTCTCAGAAACAACACCTTTCTTCCATACCTTTGCTGCTGCCTTGTCTTTTTGGAGTTGGAGAGTAGGTGTCATTATATCCCCTTTATTTAGTACAGCACTGTACATTAAAGCCACATGCAATGGACTCATTAATACTTGCCCTTGACCATAGCCGCTATCTGCTAGTTGAATATCATTTTTTATACTATTATCAGCAGAAATTTGAGATTTTGCAATGGGATAATCTATAGGTAATGTTTCACCTATACCAAAGTCTTTTGCCTTTGCTATAAAGGTCTCTTTGCCTATTTTAAGTGCCTGTTGTGCAAAATATATATTGTCAGAGTATATGAAGGCATTTTTTAAATCAATTGGTTTTCCTGGGTCTACTACCCTTGTAACCTTATATGCCCCCCAACTACCGCTAGGCTGCCATTGATTTCCTTGTATATTAATGGCTTCAGATGGATTTATACTGCCTTTTTCTAAACCAGCTATTGCAGTAAATAACTTAAAGGCTGAGCCAGGTGCATAGGCAGCTTTAAATCTATTATCAAATTGTATATTTTTATCTTTCTCCCATTGTGTTTTAATACTTTCAGGAGCATAGGTAGTAAATAGATTTGGATCAAAGGATGGAGAACTTACCATAGCTAGAATTTCTCCAGTTTTAGGGTTTATAGCCGTAGAAGCTCCTTTTTCTCCATTCATATTCTCATATATATTCTTCTGAAGTTCTGCATCTATGGAAAGAGTTATATTCTCTCCATTTTTCGGCTCTGTTTTTGCTATTTGTATTTTTTCTGTTTCTACCCCATCCTTTTGTTTAGATATATAAATAAATTTACCATCTTTAGCCCTTAATTTATTTTCATAAACTTGCTCTAAGCCTCTTTTTCCTATGCTGCTGGTAGAGCTGTACCCTTGACCATGTAATTTTTTAAGTTCTTCCGCTGTTATAGGCCCAACATAACCTATTAATGAACCCATAGCTTCTCCACCTTGATATATTCTATTATTTGGTTTTTGGTATATTACCCCAGGTATTTTCATAGCTTCTGCGATTATATCCTTTTTATCAACGGATATATTGACAATAGGAAGAAAATGTTCAGGATTACTGTCAGCTTTTAACTTATCTTCTATTGCTGAAGGTTTTATATCTAAAATTTTAGCCAGATTTGTAGTATTAGCCTCTTTATTTGCATTAAAATCTGCAGGTTTAATGCCAATAGTTACTACAGTGCCATTTATAGCAAGTCCGTAGCCATTTCTATCATAAATTTCTCCTCTTTTAGCAGCAATAGTTTCTACTCTAACTTTGTCCTGAGATTCCATTTGAGGAAATATCATTTTTTCACTCCAATTAATAGCCCAAATCTTTTTATTATCCACCTTTTCTTTAACCATATCTGCCTCATAGCCCTTAACAGCTACTTCTCCCGCTGCAGTTGTCATAGTTAAAGAGAAAGGTATCTTTTCTGCATTTTTATCAGTACTTTCTGCATTTATAGAAATGTTATTTGCTTCTATACCACTGTAAATGTTTGAATATCTATCTATAAAATTCTTTTCACTAATCTTTGCTTTTGCTTCATTAGACAACATACTATACATGCCTTTGTAATCTTTTTTCTGCCAATAATCTTTATATGTATTAAAGGTTTCTACAGAATTTTTTTGTTTAAAGGAACAGCCGCCTAAAACAAAGGTTGATAAAATTAGTATTATCACTGCAACTAATGCAATGAAAAGTCTTTTAGAATTTGTTTTCCGCATTTATTTACACCCCTTATAATAATTTTTTTATATTATAGATATTCATATGATAATTTAATTTTACCATAAAAATTATTAAGATTTAAAGCAAAAGTATAGAACTGTTCCCAAGTAATAGATAAAATTAAAGAAATGGGGACGGTTAATAGTATTTTAGATAGAGAAATAGGAACGGTTAATAGTATTTTGGAGGTTAATTAAATACAAAAAAATGTTTGAATTATGATAGCATGTCCAAAGTTAAATAGTAAAAATTAAATGAGGATTTATTTTAGATTAAGTTTTAAAAAAGGGCGTAGTAATACCTAGGGGAATAACTGAAAATAAAAAATTAAGTATATAGTTAGTATTCTACTTAAGCACTATATGAAGATATAAAATCAGATACTATGTTTCTATAATGTTCATCATTTTCAATAATACTAACCCCCATAGCGCATAAGTCAGATACTCTGCCTTGACTTATATTCCCTAAGGTTTTGCAAATATCCTTACATCTAAAATCACATAGACACCTCATTAAAAGAACAGATAGAGCCCTAGCTTTTGTTGAAGCTCTATTATTTTTTATATGTAATTTTATTTTAGGTATAGCAAGTTTTTCAGAAATAAACTGAAGAATATCATCTGGATTAAAGTCTCTTACAAGAATAGTCCTTTCGCTTTTATAATGGGTTTTTTCATCTTTAAATTCAATTTTCTTTTCAAAATTTTTATTCTCATTGTATACAATTTTGGTATATCTTTTCCTAGCTTTTTTTACGTCAGTATCTAACAACTGCATTATAAAATCTTCATCAACTAGATCAAAAGGATCTTTTTTCAAGCCTAAATATACAGATAGACTTGAATACTGATATTTTTCTAAAGAATTTTTATATTCTCCTATGTCCACTGGATTTCTGTGAATATAAGCGGAAGCCGTAATTAAATACCTATTATTATGGATTACTTTACTTTTAAATCTATCTTGAAAAAGGTGACCCTGTCTATCATATTTTTTATTAAAGTTTATAGCAAATCGAAAATTAATACTATGCATAACCTTAGATATATCAGCTCCATTAGCATCAATTATGAAATGAGCATGATTACTCATAAAGCAATAAGCATAAATCTTAAAATTATATATTTTTTTATAGTGTTTCATAAAGTCAATATACATATTTTTATCACTATTATTTTTGAAAAAAGGCACTTCACTAATACTTTTAATCATTATATGGAATATGGCATTTTCAGGTTTAATTCTAGCACATCTAGGCATAAGAACACATCCTTTAATCATTTATTAAACATTCTTGCCTTATTTTAGAAAAATATTACTTAAATCCAGAATTTCAAGAAACATTATCTAAAATATTATTAACTGTCCCTAGGATATCATATATCCTATATTAAAAAATACTTAACTGTCCCTAAAAAACTATAAAAAACTATTCATATTAAAAGGTAGTAATATGAAAGATATTGAATTGTAAATTTTTATGATAGTATAAATCAAGCAACATTTGAAAAAATAAATATGTAACAGTTTTATTATTTAAGAAGGGTATGGAGTAAAAAATGAAGAAATGTAGATATTTTTTTGCAATAGTGATGTTTATACTAATTTTATTTTCAACTACTTCAGCTACTATAGTAAGAGCCGAAGCAGCAGAGAAAAAACCATCTAAAAGCAATAAAGATGATTACAATATTTTGGTGGATATATCGGAATTTAAACTATATTTAATAAAGAATGATACTAATGAGCCCATAAAAGTGTATCCTATAGCTGGTGGAAAGCCGGAGACACCTTCACCTTATGGAACTTGGATTATTGTAAATAAAGCTAAAGATTGGGGCACAGGATTTGGAACGAGATGGATGGAGTTAAGCGTTCCTTGGGGCAAATATGGAATACATGGTACAGATAAACCTTTAACTATTAGTAATCCAGATTCTTTAGGATGCATAAGAATGTTTAACAAAGATGTGGAGGAGTTATATAAGTATGTTGATTGCGGCACTATGGTGGTGATTTATGGTGGACCATATAATCTTTCATGGTATAAATTTAGGGTACTGAAACCAGGTGATAGAGGTGCTGATGTGATGGAAACCCAGAGGTCATTGAAGGAAAGGGGATATTACTCAGGGCAATTAGATGGGGTCTATGGAGAGAATATGAAAGCCCATGTTATAAGATTTAGAAAAGATAATAAATTAAAAACTACTCATGATATTGACGAGGAAATGTATAATGCTTTAGGTATGCAGGCTTTTGAATAAGATGGGGACAGTTATTCAATACATGTACATGGGGACAGTCATTCAGCACTTTCTTCAATAGATCCAATAAAACTACCTATAAATCTAGTAAATATTATGACGGACAGGGAAAAAATGATATTTTGGATATTTTGGAGATGTTATGATGGAGTGATGGATAAAGAGAGGTTTTATCAACTATTTCATAAGCATATGGAAAAAGAATTTAAACTCCTATTCAAAGTACTTAAAATTTTTAAAATGTCCAAAGAAAAGGATAATAAAATCCTGTTAACAGAGCTAGGAAGATTTGCCTATCATTATGTTGAAAAGCAGTATTCCATATACTACTTAAATTACTTATGGGAAGAGTCCATGAAGAAGGCCTGGATAAAAAGGTTAGAATTATAAATAAAATTTAATTTAGGAGATTAAATATGAAAAAAAGTGATTTTTTAAAGCTTGCTTTATTCGGAATAAAGGCAATTATATTCAAAGAGAAAAAGCCTATACTTGGAACTATAATTTTAACGGATTATTGCAATCTTCACTGTAAGCACTGTGCAGTAAACAATATAAATAAAGTGATGAATCCTTATGAAAATATAATAGAGGAAATGAAAAATTCTTATGATGAAGGCATGCCTATTTTTAATTTACAATGTGCTTTAGATGAATATCTTAAAAATAATTGGGAAAGGCCATGTCACCAATGTATGGAAAAAGTTAATAACTATTCCTATGATTTTTCATATAATATGTTGAAAAGTAATATAAAGGAAAGTTTTCATTATGCCATATGGAATGTGTTTAGTTAATTTCGTACAAAATTATTTACCACCTGGGTCAAAGCTTATAGAATTGGAAAAGCCTTATAAAAGGCCAGCGCTGATCATGGCAGATCTGGACGGAGACGGGATTGAAGAAATAATAGCGGTCTATAAATGGCAGGGAGAGACTTATGTTATTGTACTGAAAAACCATTGGGGCAATTGGTATGTATTAGGAAATATAAAGGGGAAGGGGTATAACGTTAGTTACTTGAATGCTGCACGGATCACCCCTAAAAATATTAATAGCTTAATTATAGGATGGCAGTTTGGGAGTATTTGGTCTGAACTGGGTATTTTGCAATGGACACCACATGGATTTAAACACATAATTCCTCAGAATATTTATTACAGCAAAATTCAAGTAGAAGACATGCCAGGAATCCATGGAAAAGATGGAGTATATGAAATAGCATTATGGGTTCATGATACAGGGGAGGCATATAAGGTTCAGGTATATAGATGGAAGGATGGAAGTTTAGTCCCATACCCTGAGGTATATCATTATTACTTTAAAAAGGTAGCAGCATATTATGAAGAAAAAGTAAAACAAATGCCAAAAGCGACCTTTTATTGGTATTATCTCGCGGATGCACAGCTAAAGGCAGGAATGTTCTATGAAGCTTTAAAATCTGTTAACATGGCAATGAGCTTAGGTTATGACTATCCAAGTAAAGAGGATTTAGCTAAATTAAAAGAAGAAATTTTGGTAAAGTTAAAGACAAGATCATCCAATTTATATCCTGCAGCTATTAAAACTGTTGAGGGAACAAAATGGGGATATATAGATAACGGGGGGACAGTTAATAAATAAGTATAATTACGCTTTTGTAGGGGATTTAAGCGATGGGCTTTTAGCCTTTCAAAAAAATGCAAAGGATAAGTATGGCTACATTGACGAAAAAGGAGTAGTAGTTATACCCCCGCAATATACAGCTGCTCAGCCCTTTGTTCAAGGAAGAGCTGTGGTTAATATTTCCGAAGATTATACAAATCAATATGGGATTATAGATAAAAAAGGTAATTATATTTTAAAGCCTCAGTATAATGAGATAAAACCTCTAGGTGAAAACATGGTGGCTATTGGAAAAATCATTGATGCAGAAAAACCTTATAGAGGTTCTAAATATGCTATTGGGGACATGAATGGAAATATCCTTACAGACTTTATTTATTATAATGTTTCAAATTATAAAAATGGCTTAGCTTCTGCTAATGATGATAAAAATACATTCTTCATTGATAAAAGTGGAAATATAGTAAAAAACTTGCCTATAGTAAAAGGTAGTGGAACTTTAGACTTAGAGGGAGATTTAATTAAGGCTTATGTGGACTTTAGAATATCCTATTTAACTAGAGATGGAAAAGTTATTTGGGAGCAAAATAAAATTATACCTCTTAATAATCAGTATAGTGTTATAGAAGAAAAATATAAACCTAATAGAGATTATTTAGTATATTATCCAGAACTCCAGGGTATGGAAGGCAAAGCAGAAGAAAAGAAGGCAAATGAAAAGCTAAAAGAACTTTCAAAAGTTAAACCTATAGATAGCAATGCAAACCTTGATTATAATTATGTAGGAGATTTTTCTGTAGAGTTTTTCAAAAAGCAATTGCTGGTTTTAAAACTCTATGGTTATGAGTATCATTTTGGTGCAGCTCATGGTATGCCTAGCGAAATTTATCCTCATATAGACCTGGTAAGTGGAACATTTTATCAGTTAAAGGATTTATTTAAACAGGGCAGCGACTATGTAAAAGTAATAAGTGAAATCATAGGGGAACAAATAAAGAATAATAAGGAATATTCTTATGTATTTCCTGATGCCTATAAAGGGATAAAGGAGGATCAGCCTTTTTATGTAAAAGAATATGCTCTGTATATTTATTTTTATCCCTATGATATTGCACCTTATGTTGCAGGATTTCCCACATTTAAAATACCTTATACAGAGATAATGAATATTATAGATACCAAGGGTGATTTTTGGGGGTCTTTTCATTAACTTATTAGCTTAAAAAGCTTAAAGGGGACGGTTAATAATTTATATAGGGACATTTATCAATTATATTATTTCTATAAAAATTGATAAATGTCCCTAAATTTTTTATTTGATAACTACCTCTACTTAGACAAGTATTTTGAGGAAAAGTTATTAACTGTCCCTATATTGTCTTCTACAGAAGGGAAAATATGGTATAATTGTATTAGGAGAGATATGACGAAGCATATGAGGTCTTAAAATCAAGGCAACATATGCTATATTTTTAAAAATAGGAGGAAGTATGGGGAAAGGCTATTTCAGATTTGAAATAATAACTAAAGATAGAATAGGGATAACCTCGGAAATACTAGATAAAATTTATAGATTAAATATAAATATTATATCTTTAGAGGTATTTCCTAAAAAAGTTTGTGTGAAAATACAGGACATAGGGGAAAAAGAAAAAATATCATTAAAAAATAGTCTTTATAGTATAGGTGGAGTGGTTACAATAAAAGACATTGAGCTTTTGGAATATGAAAAATATGAAAGAAAATTGCTAGCAATTATTGATTCTGTAGATGATGGGATAATATATATAAATAAGAATCTGAAAATTGAGATATTTAACAGTTACTGCGAGGAAATATTCCATTACACCAAAGAAGATGTACTCGGAAAAGATGTAAGAAATATAATAAAGGATGCTCCAATGGTAAAACTTCTAAAAAGCGGAGATAACTATGACAACATGGAAGTTAATATAGAAAGTAATAGAGGTAAAAGCCATTATTTAACTACAGGAAGACCTGTAAAGGATGATAATAACAATAATATAGGGGCAGTAGCTTCTATAAGAGACATGAAAAAGGCTATAGAAATTGCTAATGTAGTATCCACCACAGACAATGGAGCCTTTAAAGAAATTATAGGAAACAGTGCAGCCATTGAGAAAGTAAAAGGAATGGTTAGGGCAGTAGCTAAAAGTAATTCCACAGTTATATTAAGAGGAGAAAGCGGTACTGGTAAGGAATTATTTGCTAAGGCAATTTATAATCTTAGTGGAAGAAGAGATAAAAAATTTGTCCCTATAAATTGTGCTGCATTGCCAGAAAATTTAATCGAAAGTGAATTATTTGGTTATGAAAAAGGAAGCTTTACTGGAGCAGTTTCCACTAAAGAAGGACTTTTTAAAGAAGCACATGAGGGTACATTATTTTTAGATGAAGTTGGAGAACTGCCATTATTATTACAGGCCAAGCTTTTAAGGGTATTGCAAGAGGGAACCATTAGGAAAATAGGAAGTAATAAGGAAGAGAAGGTAGATGTGAGAATAATTTGCGCTACAAATAAAAATTTAGAGGATATGATTCAAAAGGGTGAATTTAGAGAAGATCTATACTATAGATTAAATGTAATACCAATATGTATACCGCCATTAAGAGATCATTTAGAGGACATACCAATTTTAGTTACTCATTTTATAGGCAAGTTAAATAAGAAATTAAATAAAAATATTTTAGGTGCAGAATTAGAATTTATCAATGAACTTCTAAAATACAATTGGCCAGGAAATGTGAGAGAACTTCAAAATGTAATAGAGAGAGCTATGAACTTATGTACCCGAGACCTATTAGGGAAAGATCATTTAATGATAGATATTTATGAACCACCAAAAGTAATAAATGATATTGATAAAGAAGGAGAATTAACGCTAAAAGAAGTAGTGGATATGGCTGAAAAGGAAGCAATAATAAAATCACTTAAGAAAAATAAAACTTTTAGAAAAACTGCAAAAGCTTTAGGAGTGTCCCATACTACAATAATGAATAAATTAAATAAGTATGGAATAAAACGTAAGGTATAGTTTACAAGTGTAAAGAAATATTTCCACTTATGCTCACAATATGGCTGCAAATGTTTACATATGCTTTCTCCATATTTTGAATAACCGTCCCCAGTATTTGTTTTGAATGACTGTCCCAGTATTTGGCCAGCATTGCTTAGTATTTGCATAGTATTTGGCATGAAAAATGCTAAATATAATTACTGTAATAGGAATATTTAAACATAAAAAATAATAAATTATTTAGGGGGATTGTTATTATGAATAAAGAACACATGACTAATATGGGATTTGGGACAAAGGCTATACATGGAGGACATAAAAAGGATGCACAATATGGTTCACTTGCCACACCTATATATCAGACTTCAACATTTATATTTGATTCAGCAGAACAAGGTGGAAGAAGATTTGCATTAGAAGAAGGGGGGTATATATACACAAGACTTGGAAATCCAACTAGCAATGAAGCTGAAGAAAAAATAGCTTTATTAGAAGGGGGAGAAGCAGCTGTTGCAACATCTTCAGGTATGGGAGCTATATCAGCAGCACTATGGACAGCCTTAAAAGCAGGAGATCATGTGATTGCGTCAGATACACTTTATGGCTGTACATTTTCACTATTAAACCATGGCTTAACTAGGTTTGGAGTAGATGTTACTTTTGTAGATATATCTAATTTAGAGCAGGTTAAAAATGCTATGAGACCTAACACTAAAGTTGTTTACTTAGAAACTCCAGCAAATCCAACTTTAAAAGTTACAGACATTGAAGGGATTTCTAAAATAGCTCATAGTGTTGAGGGATGTATGGTTTTTGTAGACAATACATTTAGCACTCCATATATACAAAGACCTTTGGAATTTGGAGCAGATGTAGTTGTTCATTCTGCAACTAAATATCTAAATGGACATGGTGACGTGCTTGCAGGATTTGCTATAGGTAAAAGGGATTTTATAAATCAGGTTAAATTATTTGGATTAAAAGATATGACTGGAGCAGTTATAAGTCCATTTGATGCTTATCTAGTTATAAGAGGTATGAAAACTTTAGAAGTTAGAATGGAGAAACATTCAGAAAATGCAATGAAGGTAGCTAGGTTCTTAGAATCCCATCCAGCAGTTAAAAAGGTATATTATCCAGGACTTGAAAGCTTTGAATACTATAAATTAGCTAAAAAGCAGATGAAACTTCCAGGAGCTATGATTTCTTTTGAACTAAAAGGTGGAGTTGAAGAAGGAAGAATAGTTATGAACAATGTGAAACTAGCTAGTTTAGCAGTAAGTCTAGGGGATACAGAAACATTAATTCAGCACCCAGCGTCAATGACTCATTCACCATACACTCCTGAGGAAAGAGCAGAAGCAGGCATTAGTGATGGCTTAGTTAGATTATCCGTTGGACTTGAAACAGCTGAAGATATAATTGAAGATTTGAAAGGAGCTTTAGATTTAATAATAAAGTAACTTCATATCATATAAAAATTAATCAGTAATATAATTACATGGCGCCATGGTTATTAAAAATAAATATATCTTCACAGGTTAAGGGGAATATAAAAATAGCCATTTAAATAATAGGGGGGGATAAAATTATGGAGGATAAATCGAAAATTTCAAATGGGAAGGCCTTAATACCTTTTTTGATATTTGTAGCTATCTACCTGGGAAGCGGATTAATATTGCAAGCTCAAGGAGTTGAGATGGCCTTTTATCAACTTCCTGCACCAGTAGCTATATTTTGTGGAATTATTAGTGCGTTTTTTATACTAAAAGGCAGTATAGAAGAAAAATTTAATGCACTAATTGAGGGCTGTGGTAATCAAGATATAATTATAATGTGTACAATTTACTTATTAGCTGGTGCTTTTGCATCTGTAGCAAAGGCCATGGGAGGAGTAGATTCTACAGTAAATCTAGGGCTTACTTATATACCAGCTCAATATATAACTGTAGGATTATTTATAATATCCTGTTTCATATCTATATCCACTGGAACATCTGTTGGAACCATAGTAGCTGTAGGACCTATCGCTGTAGGACTTGCTCAAAAATCAGGCTTATCCATGCCTTTTACTTTAGCAGCAGTAATGGGTGGAGCTATGTTTGGAGATAACTTGTCTGTAATATCTGATACCACAATTGCGGCTACAAGAACTCAGGGCTGCGAAATGAAGGATAAATTCAATGTAAATATATATATGGCAGCACCAGCAGCTATAATAACTATAATTTTATTGTTGATATTTGGTCGCCCTGGAGTAGCTCCAGTTATGCAAACCTATGATTATAGCATAATAAAAGTTATACCATATCTTTTTGTATTAATTTTATCTTTAGCAGGCATGAATGTGTTTGTAGTGCTGACCGTAGGAATAATACTTGCAGGTGTAATAGGGATATCCTATGGAGATTTAACTATATTATCATTCACTCAAGAGATATTTAATGGATTCCTAAGTATGATAGATATTTTCCTTTTATCCATGTTTACCGGTGGACTTGCCAATATGATTACAAAAGCTGGAGGAATACAATTCTTACTAGATAAGATTCAAAAAATGATAAAAGGCAGAAAATCTGCAGAATTTGGCATTGCAGCTCTTGTATCCCTCACAGATGCAGCAGTGGCTAACAATACAGTGGCTATAATTATAAATGGGCCTATTGCCAAGGAAATGTGTAATAAATACAAAGTAGATCCTAGACGAAGTGCCTCAATACTGGATGTTTTCTCATGTATAATGCAAGGAATTATTCCCTATGGCGCACAAATGTTAACTTTATTAAGTTTTACTAAAGGAACTGTTACTCCATTCCAGGTAATACCGCTGCTATGGTATCAGCAACTACTTTTAGTATCAGTTATAGTATCAATATTTATTCCATTTACAGATAGGACTATAAGGAAAAAGCCTTGGAATTGGAGCAAAAAAGAAGATTCTAATGTACAGGTATAAGCAATAGATTAAATAGCGCCACTAATATCACCTATATAAATGGATGAATAAGTGGCGCTAAATTATATGATAGCTAAGAGTAGCTTTATGGTAGGAAGGTAGTAGTTGTGAAAATGAGGAGGGAAATATATGGAGAAGAAATTAATTGAAATTCGTTGGCATGGCAGAGGAGGACAAGGGGCGAAAACAGCTTCATTGCTTTTAGCAGAAGTTGCTTTCAACACTGGAATGTATATTCAAGGTTTTCCAGAATACGGTCCGGAAAGAATGGGAGCTCCTATAACTGCTTACAATAGAATGGCAAATTATCCGCTAAGGGTCCACAGTAACATTTATGAACCTGATTATGTTATGGTTGTCGACGAAACTTTATTAAAAACTGTAGATTGTACAGCTGGATTAAAGAGGGACGGGGCTATAGTTATTAATACTAAAAAAAGCCCAGAAGAAATTAGAAAAGAATTAAGAGGATATGAAGGTAAGTTATATACTATAGATGCTAGAACCATTTCGGAACAGACTTTAGGAGCAAATTTTCCTAACACTCCAATGTTAGCGGCTATAGTAAAAATACTTGGAATAATGGATAAAGAAGAGTTTATAAAGGATATGGAAAAATCATTCAAACATAAATTTGCTACAAAACCAAATGTTATTCCTAAAAACATAGAAGCATTGAAAAGAGGATTGCAGGAGGTGAAAGGACTTGAGTAAGAGAATGAATGTAAACTCAGATACAACATGGCAGGATCTTCCCAGAGGCGGCGCAATTTTAGATGCAGGAAATGCAGCAGATTTTAAAACTGGTGATTGGAGAGCAATGAGACCTATATGGTACAAGGACAAATGTAAGCATTGCTTATTTTGCTGGGCAGTTTGTCCTGATATGTCTATAATGGCAAAGGACGGAAAAGTAATAGAGTTTGACTATGACCACTGTAAGGGCTGTGGAGTTTGTGTGGATCAATGTAAATTTGAAGCACTAGAGCTTATAGCCGAAGAATAGGAGGGAGAAACAGGTATGGTAAAAGCAGAGCAGTTAAGAAGAAGTTTAAGTGGTAATGAGGCAGTTGCCACAGCAATGATGCAAATAAATCCAGATGTGGTAGCGGCATTCCCAATAACTCCATCTACAGAGGTACCACAATATTTTTCATCCTTTGTAGCAAATGGAAAATGCACAACAAAATTTGTGCCAGTAGAATCTGAACACAGTGCTATGAGTGCTTGCATAGGAGCTTCTGCTGCTGGAGGAAGAGTTATGACAGCAACTTCTGCTAATGGATTGGCCCTTATGTGGGAGATGCTTCATATAGCGGCGGGGGATAGGTGCCCTATAGTAGTAGCTTTGGTAAATAGGTCTATGTCACCACCACTTAACATACACAATGATCATTCAGATTCCATGGGGGCAAGGGATACAGGCTGGATACAATTATATTCTGAAAATGTTCAAGAGGCTTATGATAATTTTATTCAAGGAGTGAAAATAGCAGAAAATGAAGAAGTTATGATTCCAACCATGGTTTGTTATGATGGATTTATTACAAGTCATTCTGTAGAAAATGTATTTTTAATGGAAGATGAAGTGGTTAGAGACTTTGTTGGCCCAAATAAAAGAGCCAATAGTGGATTGTTAGGAGATAAAAACATAGCTATGGGACCAATGGTTCTAACTAATTTTAGTATAGAAATGAAAAGACAGCAACTTCAAGGAGTATTGAATGCTAAAGAAGTTACACTTAAAGTTGCTAAGGAATATGAAGAATTAACAGGAAGAAAATATGGATTGTTTGAAGAATATAGGTTAGATGATGCAGACATTGCTATGATAATTATAGGTTCATCAGCAGGAACAGCTAAAAAGGCTGCAGATGATTTAAGGGAAAAAGGAATTAAAGCAGGAGTTCTGAAAATTAGATTATTTAGGCCATTCCCAGGTGAGGAAATAGCTGAGGTATTAAAAAATGTAAAAGCAATAGCTGTAATGGATAAAGCAGAGGGAATGTCAGGAAATGGAGGACCATTATTTACGGATACTTGTGCTTCTTTGTATGGAAAATTAAATGACAAGATATTAATTAGTTATATTTATGGATTAGGTGGAAGAGACGTTAGGGTCGAAGATTTGGAAGAAGTATATGATGTGTTACAGAATGCATTGGATACTACAGGTAATTATAAAAAATATAATTACTTATCTGTAAGAGAATAGGGGGTGGATTACATGGCAACATTAAAAGAATTAACTAACATTCCTGACAGAATAACTAGCGGACATAGGATGTGTGCAGGCTGCGGAGCCCCAATGGTAGTGAAATGGGTTATGAAGGCTATAAAGCCAGAACATAAAGCAGTTGTATGTAATGCTACAGGATGTCTTGAAGTTTCAACAACTTTATATCCTTATTCTGCATGGACAGATTCCTATATTCATACGGCTTTTGAAAATGCAGCTGCCACTTTAAGTGGTGTGGAATCTTCATACAGAGCTATGAAAGAGAGAGGGACGGTTAATGAGAAATATAAATTTGTAGCCTTTGGCGGAGATGGCGGTACTTATGATATAGGGCTGCAATCATTGTCTGGTGCTATGGAAAGAGGACATGATATGCTCTATGTTTGCTATAATAATGGAGCTTATATGAATACAGGAATTCAAAGATCCTCAGCTACACCAGCAGGAGCTGATACTACAACTACACCACAGGGGAAGGAATCCCTTGGTAAACCCCAATTTGGCAAAGACTTGACTTCTATAATGGCAGCACATAATCTTCCCTTTGTGGCCCAAACTGTTCCTGTAATGCCAGGGAATAAATATATGATGGATCTTTATAATAAAGCAAATAGAGCTATAAATGAATTTTATGGAGCAAAGTTTATAAATGTACTGACACCATGTTCAAGAGGTTGGAGATGTGATACCCAATCAGAATTGGATTTAATAAAGTTAGCAGTGGAAACCTGTTATTGGCCGCTTTATGAAGTAGTTAATGGAGAATACAAATTAAATTATAAGCCAAAGCAAAAACTACCAGTAGAGGAGTGGCTAAAACCTCAGGGTAGGTTTAAACACCTATTCAAATCAAAAGAAGGAATAAATACAATTGCTGAAGTTCAAGAAGAGATAGACAGAAGATGGAAAAGGCTTTTGTTTCTCTGTGGAGAAGAATAGAAATATAAAAATAGTAAGAATAGGGGACAGTTAATAATAAAGATGAGTTTTAAGGAGTAATTCTAATTACTCCTTATTTCTATATATTTCTTTAAATCCATCTTTAAACCAAGAAGGTATGCCTTTATATAAAGCTTTAAATTCACTGCCGTTTGGTACACTAAGTTTTTTATATCTAGTTATATTCATAGACAACATACTTATGCTGTACATGCCAATATTATTAATAGATGGATTAAGTTTTACCACATGAGTACCATTGGCACACTCTTCATTAGGTGTAATAGTTAAAAATTTTCTACAGTTAAATGTTCTTACAGGATATATAAGACAAGTCCCTTCTTCACATAAAAAAGCGCATGGAATTTTTTCTTTTAGATAATTTAGAGCATGAGCTGAATTTTCATTTATTTCACTGCTAGTAGGCAGCAATGGTAGTATTTTATCTATTTTATCTTTAAAAACATCTTTTTCTTCTTCAGTAAAATTATTTTCTACATACTCCCTTATTAACTCAGCTTCTACCGCAGTACAGTCCACATAAAGACAGCAGCAATGTGAACAGCCCTTTTTACATGAAGCATACTGTTCAAATTCTTTGTTACCCTCATCATACAGTTCATAGATTTTTTTTAATAAATATTTTCCTTTAGAAACTCCTAAATCGCCTACAGCAATTTCTTTCAGGAGAAGATTTGAAATTTCATCATAAATTTTATTTGTCTTAGTCTCATTGTAGACCATATCTACACCCAAATAGTTTTTACCAAGACTTTTAAATTTCTCTTTACCCAATAACATCACCGCCTGCATTGATTATATTATAAATAAGTTTTGTGGACAAGTTTAATAAAAATTCAATTCAGAAAATTAATATAACAACCTTTTATTATATGTTACAATTAATATAAATAATTTAAGTGGTGAGGTGTTTTAAATGAAGTTTAAATTTGATCACAATAATATTAATGTATTGGATTTGGAGAGAAGTGTTAATTTTTATAAGGAAGCTCTTGGTTTTCAGGAAGTAAAAAGACATCATTCATCAGATGGCAGCTTTATTTTAGCCTTTCTAAAAGGTAGTGAAGCTGAACATATGATTGAGCTTACATGGCTTAGGGATAGAAAAGAACCTTATAATTTAGGAGATAATGAAATCCACATGGCAGTAAAAACTGATGATTTTAATGGTGCCTATAAAAAACATAAGGATATGGGATGCATATGCTATGAAAACAAAGAAATGGGTCTTTATTTTATAGCTGATCCTGATGGATATTGGACTGAAATATTACCTGTAAAGTAAGCAACAAGGAGTAGATATGGACAATAATTTATACAAAGTTAATAAAATACTTAACAGTGAAAAATACAAAGAATATCTTAAGAAGAATAATGAATGTGAAATGGACAGAGAGTTTTGCAAACATGATATAGATCATTTTTTAGATGTGGCTAGAATTGCTTATATAATTTGCTTAGAAAAAGGATTAAATTATTCTAAGGAAGTTATATATGCCATAGCTATTTTACATGACATAGGAAGATGGATGGAATATGAAAAAGGTATTCCTCATGAAGAAGCAAGCGAAATTCTAGCCAAGGAACTATTGAGGGAGGCAGGGTTTTCTGAGTATGAAGAAAATTTGATATTGCAGGCTATACTTTCTCATAGAAAACATGGAGAAGGAGAATTAAATTTTATAATATATAAAAGTGACAAGCTTTCAAGAAAATGTTTTACTTGTGGTGCAGAGCAAAAATGCAATTGGAATAAGGATAAGAAAAACTTTAACATATTATATTAGGCAGGAGGCGGCAAAATGAAAATAGGAAATAAAGAATTTAAGTTTGGTGAAAGAACTTACATAATGGGAATATTAAATGTAACTCCAGATTCCTTTTCAGATGGCGGGAAGTTTAATGATTTAGAAAGAGCAGTGCAGCATGCAAAAGAGATGATAGATGACGGAGCAGATATAATTGATGTTGGAGGGGAATCCACAAGGCCAAATCATACCCCAGTAAGTGAAGAAGAGGAAATAAACAGGGTAATTCCTATAATAAAAGAGCTTAGAAAGCATTTTGATATACCTATTTCTATAGATACATATAAGGGAAAAGTAGCTGAGCTTTCAATAGAGGCTGGAGCAAACCTTATTAATGATGTCTGGGGATTTAAGAAAGATCCATATATTGCTGAGGTAGCTGCAAAGTATGATGTATCTTGTTGTTTAATGCACAATAGAGATAATACTGAATATAAAAATTTTATTGAGGATATGCTTAAAGATTTACAGGAATCTGTAGACATAGCATTAAGGGCAGGGGTTAAAAAAGAAAATATAATTTTGGATCCAGGCATAGGTTTTGCAAAAACTTATGAACAAAATCTTGAAGCTATGAATAACTTAGAAAGATTATCAGAGTTAGGTTATCCAGTTCTTTTAGGAACTTCAAGAAAATCTATGATAGGCAATGCCTTAAATTTACCTTCAAATGAAAGAGTGGAAGGAACTGTGGCAACTACAGTTATAGGAATTATGAAAAATTGTGATTTTGTAAGAGTACATGATGTATTGGAAAATAAAAGAGCAGCAATGATGACTGATGCTATAATAAGAAGAAAATAGGTGATATTTTTGGATAAGATAATAGTAAAAGACTTTGAAATATTTGCAAATCATGGAGTTTTTCAAGAGGAAAAGGTGTTAGGACAAAAATTTATAGTTTCTTTAGAATTGGATATATCCACCAGAGAAGCAGCACTAACTGGAGATTTAACTAGATCTGTAAACTATGGAGAGCTATGTCATAAAATAGAAAATGAAATACAAAAGGAAAGCTATGACTTAATAGAAACTGTGGCAGAAAAAATAGCAGAGTTTATTTTATTGGAATACCCTTTAGTTAAAGGGGTTAAGGTAAATTTAAAAAAGCCTTGGGCACCTATTTTAAGACATTTAGAATATGTAGCTGTAGAGATATATAGAAAAAGAAGTAGAGCATTTATAGCATTAGGTTCTAACATGGGTGATAAGCAGAAAAATCTTTTGGATGCCATAGATAAAATTAAAGCTTCTAAGCATACTAAGGTCGAAAAAGTATCATCTTTCATAACCACGGAACCTTGGGGATATCTTGACCAAGATAAGTTTTTAAATGGAGTTATTGAAGTGGATACTATATTGCCTCCAAAGGAACTTGTAAGATTTTTATTAAATATAGAAAAAGAGTTAAAAAGAGAGAGAATAATAAAATGGGGACCTAGAACTATAGATTTAGATGTTATTCTCTATGATGATTTAATAACAGAAGATGAGGAAATTTTACTTCCACATCCAAGAATGCAGGATAGAATGTTTGTACTAGAACCATTGGCAGAAATAGCTCCTTATTTGATGCATCCAGTATTACATAAAAGAATAATTCAGCTTAAAGAAGAGCTGGAAAATAGAGAAAAAAATATGGAGGGCTATAATGGAAAGAAACCTAGAGGAATATAAAGGGAAAATATTTAGGCATTTCAAGGGAGATCTATATTTATTGCTGGATATTGCCATTCATTCTGAAACAAGAGAAAAATTAGTTATATATAAAGCACTTTATGGTTCCTGTGGTGTTTTTGCAAGACCTTATGATATGTTTAATGAAGAAGTTCCAGCCGAGAAAGAAAATCCAACAGGTCAAAAGTATAGATTTGAATATATAAAAGTAGAAAGTATAAAAAAGTAAAATACGTAAATTAACAACACCGATGGGTTAAATTAAAACCATCGGTGTTATTTTTATTGGTTTGTTGGGGACAGGTATCAACTTTTAAGCTTTTAGGCAAGCAATTTAATAGAAAGATATTAACCGTCCCTATTAATATCTTTATGAAAAATACTTACGTCTTAAGAAATTTGTAAGAATTGTTAGTACATTTGTAAGAAATATAGACAATAATTTTTAAAATCCATGTTATACAATTATACATATGAAATCATTGTAGGGATGGGGATAGCTAATGAAAAAAGTGGGATTAACAATAACAACTATAATGGTAGCTATTTTAGCAATTATGGTAATTAATAAAACTCTAATGTTTAAACATGGGGATTCAGATATATCCAATAGAATATATAGATATATGAAAAGTGGGAGAAATCAAAGGAAAGTATTTAAAGATGCAATTGCTTTAAATGACAACAATTCTTCAAATGCATGTGTTTATTTTGTGGCTGAAGTTTTAAGAAAGAATGATATATCAGTTGCAAAGGAAACAGCCAATACAACTCAACTTATAAATGTTTTAAAAAATAGAGGTTGGAAGAAAGATAATAATTATAAAAATTTAAATCCGGGAGATATAGTTTTTACAACAGATAGCTTAGGAAATAAAAATGGTGTCCCAAGTCATGCTTATGTGTTTATGGGCTGGGTAAATGAAGGCAGCTATGATTATGCTTATATATGTGATAATCAGGCGAGAGATTATAAAAACAAAATTTATCATATTAGGAATATTAAAAATAGGGATACCGTAAATGGAATATCAAAAGATGCTTTTAGTTTCTTCATGAAGTTTTAACATAATTAGGCATTTAGACTAGCTAATTAGAAGATGGTATAATGTTTAAAAGGGAGTGAGGGAAGTGCAAGAATATAATGTTTTAGTAGTTGATGATGACAATGAAATAAGAGAATCAATTGAAATATATTTAAAAAATGAAGGAATTAGAGTAATTGGAGCCTGTGATGGGGTAGAGGCTTTAGCAGCACTAGAAAAGCAAGAAATTCATCTTATTATAATGGATATTATGATGCCAAAAATGGATGGTATAAAGGCAACCTTTAAGATTAGAGAAAGCAAAAATATTCCTATTATAATGCTTTCAGCCAAATCAGAAGATACAGATAAAATACTTGGGCTTAACATAGGTGCTGATGATTATGTAACCAAACCTTTTAATCCATTAGAGCTTGTAGCAAGAGTGAAATCCCAATTAAGAAGATATACAAACTTTGGGCACTTTAAGGAAGAAGATGAAATACAAATAAGAGGCATCAGCTTGAATAAAGGTACAAAAACAATAAATGTAAATGGAGAAGAAGTAAGTTTAACTCCTACTGAATATAAGATATTGGAGCTGCTTATGGAGAATAAAGGAAGGGTTTTTTCCATAGCAGAAATTTACACAAAAGTGTGGAATGAGCCTTTTTATAATGGCGAAAATACAGTAGCTGTACATATAAGAAGATTAAGAGAGAAGATTGAAATTAATCCTAAAGAACCTGAATATCTGAAGGTGGTGTGGGGGATTGGCTACAAAATCGAAAAATAGATATGTATATAAATTACTTTTTATAATATGCATATATATGTTTGGAATAGCAATGCTTTCAGGGTTTGATATTATTAAAAATAAGGGGTTTATTCAAAAGGACCCTTATTTTAAAAGTCATTCTTTCAAAGGAGACTTATTAGAGTATTTTGAGAATGTTCAAATTTTAACTACTGAAATTAAAGAAGATTTACAAAAGGTAGAAGACAAGAATGATACTTCAAAAATTAACTCATACTATGATAAGGTTAAGGCTCAAGTGGATTCAAAACAATCATTAAGGTATTATATTAAAAATAAAAACAGTGGTGAAATATATACTAATATTAAAAATTTAAATAATGTAGATGACTATATAAATAATAATGCTATGTATGTTGAAAAGTTTCCAAAGGTTTCTGATAATATGGGTGAACTGCAGAGTATTAACAATTGGTTTCAAAGAAATAATTTTGAAGGCAGTTTCATATTTATTAAAACTACAGAAGTATATAGTCAAATGCAGAAAAATTACATATATTACAATTCTATAAGAGAAAGAGTTATTAAAGAAGTAATTTTAGGAAGTATATCATTGGTCATAGCAATATGCTTATTTGTGTTTTTATGGTTAAGTTTAAGGAATGAAAGTAACTATGTAAATATAGAAGGTAGATATGAAAAAATACCATTGGATTTAAGAGCATTTATGTTTCTAATATGTAGCTTTATTATGTTAATTTATTTAAAAAATGTGAGCTTTTTTTATAAACCTATTGATATTAGACAATTCATAATACTTACCATGGTGACTATATATTGCCTATACCTTATGGTCAATATCCATTCTGCCTTCAGGTTATTAACTCATAAAGAAGAGTTATCAGAACAATTAGGGAGAAGCATAGCTGGTCAAATTATTTTATTAACTCATGAGGGATTTGCTGTTAAAGTAGCTTTGCTTAAGGAAATTTCACTATTTGTGGCTACTGCTCTATTTGGGATGTTCTTTATACTTGGAATAATTGGAGTGGTTACTAATAACAAGCTGGCTTTATTTTTTTCATTTGTCTATGGGGTGATTTATTTTATGATTGTTCCTCTACATACATTAAAAAAAGTATCAGCCTTAAATAAAATAATAGAGGGAACAGATGCTATAGTTTCAGGTGATTTAGATTATGTTATAGAGGAGACTGGAGACAGCAATTTTATAAAGATATCTCAAAATATCAATAATATGAAGGAAAGCTTTAAAAAATCTGTTGAAAGTCAAATAAAGAGTGAAAGATTCAAAACTGAACTTATAACTAATGTATCACATGATCTCAAAACACCTCTAACCTCCATAATAAATTATGTAAGTTTGTTAAAAAAAGATGATATATCTCAGGAAGATAGAAAAAAGTATATAGATGTTTTAGAGCAAAAATCTCAAAGACTTAAAGTGCTTATAGAGGATCTTTTTGAAGCTTCTAAAGTTTCAAGCGGTGCTGTTGAACTTAATATTGAAAAAGTTGATATTGCATCATTATTAAGGCAGGCTTTGGGAGAATTCGATAACAAGATAACTAGTTCTTCTTTAATTTTTAAAACTAATATTCCTGTAGAAGAAGTGCATTTAAATCTGGACGGCAAAAGAACTTGGAGAGTATTTGAAAACTTAATAGGCAATGCACTGAAATATTCTCAACCTAATTCAAGGGTATATATTGATCTCATTGAACAAGATGAAAAAGTAATAATAACTATAAAAAATATGTCTTCCTATGAAATGAATTTTGATGTTAGCGAGATTTTTGAAAGATTTAAAAGAGGGGATAAAGCTAGAAGCACTGAAGGATCTGGTTTAGGGTTATCCATTGCAAAAAGTATAGTGGAATTACAAGGCGGTAAGATGAGAATTGATATTGACGGTGATTTATTTAAAGTTACAGTAGAGTTTAAGAAATAATAGTACATATTTAGGAGAGATTATGTGGAATAAAACTTGATAGTATTCTTATTTATATTTTTGATAAACAATCAGATAAGATTTTTTTCGTTAGATAAAAGTCTTCATAAAAATATCTCCAACCACACACTTATGGCTGGAGATATAAAAATTTTTCATTTTTTCATCTGTCTATTTGATAGGGGGCAGCTCAGTTCATTGAGACAGCCACCTTATATTTATGCTACATAAAAATTCCTGCTCCAGGTCCTAATGGTAATCCTAGACAAAACCATAATATTAATAAACAACTCCATCCTATTAAAAATAGAACTGAATATGGTAACATTGTGGATATTAACGTACCTATACCGGCATCTTCATCATATTTCTCAGCAAAAGAAACTATCAATGCAAAATATGACATAAGAGGAGTTATAATATTAGTACATGAATCTCCTACTCTAAAAGCTGCTTGAGTAAATTCAGGTGAAAACCCTATAGCCATAAACATTGGAACAAATACTGGTGCCATTATTGCCCATTTTGCTGAAGCTGAACCCATAAATAAATTAATAAATGCAGAAACTAAAATAAATAATATTATAAGTGGTATACCAGTTAAGCCTGTAGATTTCAAGAAATCTGCTCCTTTTACTGCTAATATAGTACCTAAATTTGTATGACCAAAATATGCTACGAATTGAGATGCAAAGAATACTAAAACAAGATATCCTCCCATTTTACTCATGGACTTACTTAGTGAATTAGCAACATCCTTATTATTTTTAATGCCGCCAGATGCAATTCCGTAAAAAACTCCTGGTATAAAAAAGAATAATGATATAATTGGAACAATTCCATCCATAAATGGAGTATGCCCTATAATTTTATGATTAGCATCTCTAAGTATACCATTATATGGTACAACTAATGCTAATATAAAAATTAAAAATATTAAAAAACCTATACCAGAATATTTTAACCCTTTCTTTTCTTCATCAGTTAATTGAGTCATATCTTCAGATGATGCATTTTTATAAGCTCCAAGCCTAGGCTCTACTATTTTATCTGTTACAAATGTTCCTATAGCTGTTATTAAAAAAGTTGAAACAAACATAAAATACCAATTTGCTGTAGGCTCTACCTTATAACTTGCATCTATAAGTTTAGCGGCTTCAGTAGTAATACCTCCAAGTAGTGGATCTGTGGTTCCTATAAGTAAATTTGCACTAAATCCACCAGATACGCCTGCAAATGCTGCAGCCATACCTGCAATTGGATGCCTTCCAAAACCCAAAAACACCAAGGCACCAAGCGGAATTAAAACTATATATCCTGCATCTGATGCTATATTAGACATAACACCAAGCAATACAACTATTGCCGTTATTAGTTGTTTAGGTGTACTCATTACTGTTTTTCTAAGTAAGGCTTGTATAAGTCCAGTTTCTTCTGCCATGCCTACTCCAAGCATAGCAACTAACACTGTTCCTAATGGTGCAAAAGAGGTAAAGTTTTTAACTGCGTTGGTAAAGATATATCTTATACCATCTGCTGTAAGCAAACTTACTGCTTTAACATCTGTTAATTTTGTTTCTAGATTAACCTTATCCACCATAGTGAACTGAACATGTACCCCTGTTCTTGCACAAATATCAGATATAAATATTATTATAATACTTAATATAACAAAAATTGCGGCTGGATGAGGCATTCTATTACCAACCCTTTCTACCCAATCCAAAAAGCCACCTAACCCTTTTTTATTTTCTTTTTTTGTTTTAATACTAGATTCAACCATACTTTTGCTCCCCTCATCATAAATTTAATAACACACTATTGTTACATTTTTTTATTCATTTTATATTAGTGTGCCATTTATGTAATATATTAACAATTATGAAAATATTTTAACATATAAATAAAATTATTTCAATATGGTAAATTTTAGAATATTTAAAATCATTTATTATTATATTTAATCAAAATGCTTATGCAAAATATTTCAAAGAGTAAAATGTAAGTGTGCTTGCGATTGAATTACTATAAAAGTTACTTAAGTCACTTTTATAGTTACTCCTAGGACTTGAAATGTCCCCTTGATTTTTTTAAAATATAATTAAAAGGGTTAAGGGGGTTAATTTTTATGATGTTGAAAAATTAATGAAGGGACTTGGGGACAAATGTTTGAAAAGGATTATATTATTAGACTTATAAAAGGCGGAGCAAAAATGGCAGTGGCTCTTTTTGCAGGAAAAGATACTGTGGAAAGTGATATTGATATAGATAATTATGATACCAAACTTTCAGAAGACCAATTGTTAGAGTTTATGATAAGAAAATATATAAGTGAAGGTAAAATTAACGAAGCAGAAAATATTTTATTTGAAGTTATAGGATTTCAGAAAACCAAAAAAAATTTAGAAACTGCATTATCCTTTTATGAAGAACTTAATAAGTGGGATGAGGCTAAACTTATTAAATGTAATTTTTCAAAATCTGAAATTGAACAAGGATTAAAGGATGTAAAGAAGTTATATAAAAAAGATTAGTTATTTCGATTTAAAAATAGGGGGCATTTATCAACTTTTAATCTTTTATACAAGCATTTTAGTGAAAAGTTGATAACTGTCCCTCAATAATTTCTTAACTGTCCCGAAAATGGTACCCTATAAAATAGAAAAAGTTTTAAAATGTATTGAAAATATTTAACAAAAGAGTTAATATAAATTATATGAGGTATATATTACAAAACATTTTATTTTATAAAAAGAATTGGAAACGGTACCGAGAAAATGGAGGAGTTTTTATGGATATAAAGGATATAGCAAAGTTATCACAAGTAAGTGTCAGTACGGTATCTAGAGTTATAAATAATCATCCTGATGTAAAGTATGAAACTAGGGAAAGAATATTAGAAGTTATTAAACAGACTAATTATATACCTAATAATAGTGCTAGAATTCTTAAGAAAAATAATGATAAGAGTATAGGCATATTGGTAAAAGGAGTGTATAATCCGTTCTTTTCAGAGATGGTTAAAATTATGAGCGACAAAATAAAACAAGCTAATTATACTATGATACTCCAATATTATGATCAAAAAAGTAAAGAAGATGTAAACGCTTTGATAACCTTTATAAAAGAAAAAAAGTTACAGGGAGTTATATGTTTGGGAGGAGACTTTACTGATATAAGTGATGACAATTTTAAGGGATTAGATGTATCTGTTGTGCTTACTTCAGTAACTAATATTTCAAAGACAGCTTTTAATAAATTTTCATCTATAGGAATTGAAGATGAAAAGTCAGCTTATAAAGCTACTGAGTACCTTATTAAAAATGGACATAGAACAATTCTACTTATAATAGGAAGTTATGAGGATATAGGAGCTGGCAAGCTCAGAGTAGATGGCTACAGACAAGCTTTAAATAATTATGGGTTGTGTTATGATGAAGAACTTGTAGCAATAGGAGATTACAGTTTTGATAAGGCATATAATGCTACTATAGATATATTAAAAAATAGAAAAGACATAACAGCTATATTTGCGATTTCAGACATAATGGCCATAGGTGCTGCCAAGGCGGTTATAAATAGTGGATATAGAATAGGTGATGATATTTCTATTATGGGTTTTGATGGTATGGAAATGGGCAAATATTATAATCCATCTATCACTACTATATATCAACCCAAAACTAAAATGGCAAATATGAGTGTTGAGTTGTTACTATCATTAATGAATAAAAAAGGAAAGAACAAACATATAACATTGGATACTAAATTGGTTGAGGGGGAATCCTGCAAACCGATTTAATATATATTTAAGTATTTTGGAAACGGTTCCAAATATCTAAATTAAAATAAATTGAAAGGTGTGATTTTTATGAAACGAAGAAAACTTTTGGCATTAACATTAGCAATGACAAGTATGCTTACATTTACAATGACAGGATGTGGAAAGTCTAGTGAGGTTTCAAGCAATGATAAGAGCGAAAAAAATGGGAAGACAGAAGTAAACATATTTCAATTTAAGGTTGAGGTAGCAAAAGAACTTGAAAATGCTGCTAATGAATACATGAAGGAAAAGCCAGATGTAAAAATAAACATAGAAACTGTTGGTGGAGGAGAAGACTACGGTGCAGCACTAAAGGCTAAGTTCAAATCAGGAAAAGAACCAACCATATTCAACGTTGGGGGACCACAGGATGTAGAGGATTGGAAGGGCAAGTTGGAAGATTTAACAAATGAACCTTGGGTAGGTAAAGTATTACCAGGAATGCTTGATGGTGTTACTATGGATGGAAAAGTATATGGTCTCCCATTTAGTGTTGAAGGATATGGATTAATATATAATAAGAGAATTTTCCAGGCTGCTGGTATTGATGGATCAAAAATAGATAGTTATGCAAAATTAGAGGAAGCTGTTAAGACCATAGATTCAAAAATAAAATCAGGTGCATTAAAGAAAGACTTCCCTAAATTAGAAGCTGTATTTGAATTCCCAGCAAAAGAAAAATGGGTTACAGGACTTCATACTTCTAATGCAGCATTAGGACAAGAATTCAAAAGCTCAATAGATTCATATAAATCAAAAACTGTAGATTTTAAATATAGTGAAGGATATAAAAAGCTTATAGATCTTCAAGCTAATTATTCACCTAATGGAAAGTCAAAAGAAAAATTAAATGCTGTTGACTATTCTACACAGGTAGACCAAGGAATAGCTATTGAAAGAGTTGCTATTGTTCAACAGGGTAACTGGATTTATGGTGGAGTTAAAGCTATAGATGAAAAAGTTGCAAATAACTTAGATATATTACCAATGTCAATACAAGGCGGAAAAGAAGATTGCATACCAGTTGGAATACCAATGCATTGGGCTATAAATAAAAATCAGAGCGACAAATCAAAAGCTGCAGCAAAAGATTTCTTGAATTGGCTATATACATCAGACAAAGGAAAAGATTTTGTAGTTAATAAATTCTTTTTTATACCAGCATTAAAAGGATATGAAAACTATAAGCCTCAAGATTCATTAGGAAAAGCAATACAGAGATATATAGAAGCAGGAAAAACAACTCCATGGGTATTTATGGGTTATCCAACAGCATGGGGCGAAAATGTTTTAGGTGCAAATATTCAAAAATATTTATCAGGCAAAATGACTTGGGATGAATTAGTAAAAGACTCAAAGGCACAGTGGGAAAGTAAAAGAAAGTAGTGTTTGAAGGTGGAGGTGGGAAGCCTTCACCTTTGTTTCTCTATTATCGATTGTCAACTAAAAAAGTGCAGGCACTTTTTTAAGGGGGTGTAAAAATGAATAAGGATTCTAGAAAATGGTTTATTATATTTGTAGCACCTGCATTATTTGCTTTTATAGTGGTAGTTTTGATACCTGTTATTATGGGAATAATATACTCTTTTACTTCATGGAATGGAATAGAGGACAAAGCAAATTGGATAGGACTTTCAAATTATATAGAAATAATAAAGGACGATAAAACCTTCTTCTCATCATTTTTATTTACCGCTAAATTTGCCATTGTATCAGTTATAACAATAAATGTTATGGGATTTGTATTAGCCTTGCTAGTAACAAGAGGATTGAAAATTTCAAATGGTTTAAGAGGAATATTCTTTTTACCAAACCTTATAGGAGGACTAATTTTAGGATTTATATGGCAATTTATATTCACTAAAGGTTTTGATTTTATAGGAGCTGCTTTGGGAATAGATTTTTTGAGAGGATGGTTAGCAGATCCTACAACTGGTTTTTGGGGACTTGTTATTCTCATGTCTTGGCAAATGTCAGGATATATGATGGTAATATATATATCTGGATTGCAAAATATACCTGACGATATAATAGAAGCTGCTAAAATAGACGGAGCAAGTGATGGACAAATATTAAGACGTATAATAATTCCTTTAGTGTCTCCAGCATTTACAATAGGAATATTTCTAACTTTATCTAATTCATTTAAACTATACGACCAAAACCTGTCACTTACAGCAGGAGGGCCTTATAATTCTACTGAAATGATAGCTATGAATATATATAATTCTGCCTTTAAATATAATGAATTTGGAATAGCTCAAGCAAAGGCCGTAATATTTTTAATTATAATAGCAGCTATTACCTTAACCCAGATGTATTACAGTAAGAAAAGGGAGGTAGAAATGTAATGAAAAAGAAAAACAAAATTTGTACAGCTATAGTATCTATAATATTAGCCATATTATTTATATCTCCTTTCTACTTAGTGCTTGTAAACTCATTCAAAACTCAAAAGGGCATATTTTCAGATGTAATAGGATTACCTGGGGAAAGTTTTACTTTAAATAATTATGTAGAAGCTTTTAAACACTTAGATTTTATAAAATCATTTACTAACTCTCTTTTAATAACAGTATTTTCAGTAGTCATTATAATAATATTTACATCCATGGCAGCTTGGATGCTAGTAAGGACAAAGAGCAAAGTAAGTACTTTTATATTTTTGATGTTTTCAGCATCTATGCTTATACCATTTCAAGCGGTTATGCTTCCTTTAGTTGCAATGGCAGGAAAGATACATCTTTTAAATCCTGTTGGATTGGTGTTTATGTATTTGGGATTTGGAACATCATTATCTGTAATTTTATATCATGGATTTATCAAAAGTATACCAAAGGAAATTGAAGAAGCAGCAGCAATAGATGGTTGTAATAAATTTCAAACCTTTTGGATTATAGTATTTCCGCTTTTAAAGCCAACAACAGTAACAGTATCTATATTAAATTCTATGTGGATTTGGAATGATTTTTTATTGCCACAATTAGTAATTAATAGACCTGAGTGGCAGACGATACCATTGAAGATGTTTTATTTCTTTGGAGAATATTCAAAGAGATGGAATTTAGCTTTAGCAGGATTAGTTATAGCTATGATACCTATTGTAGTATTCTATTTGGCTATGCAAAAATATATAATAAAAGGTATTGTACAAGGGTCAGTTAAGTAGGGGGACAGAGATTTATGGATATAAAAAAATTTTGCTTTGGCTCAGTTATGAATACTGAGGCTGTAGTATTAGATATAAAAGAAAGTAATAAAAATGATATGCCCTATTTAAAAATAGGGTTTCAAAATGAACTCACTTATGAACTTAAGAAAAAGGATATTATATATGGACTAGGTGAAAATGTTAGAGGAATAAATAAAAAAGGATGGATATATGAAAGTTTTTGTAGCGATGAATTTGAACATACTGAGGACAGAAAATCCATTTATGCAGCACACAACTTTTTAATCCTACAGGGTAGTGAAATCTTTGGAGTATTTATTGATTGCCCGGGAAAAGTAATTTTTGATTTAGGATATACAAAGGGGGACTTAATGTGCATAAAAGTTCCAGAAAACAATTTTGATTTGTATATTATTCAAGGAAATAGTTTAAAGGAAATAGCTAAAAATTTTAGGGAATTGGTAGGTAAAAGCTATATTGCACCTAAATGGGCATTTGGATATCAGCAGAGCAGATGGGGATATAAGAATAAGGAAGATATTTTAAATGTAGTGGAAGGCTTTAAAAAGAATGATATACCAATAGATGGGGTTTGCTTAGATATTGATTATATGGAGAGATTTAAGGATTTTACCATAGATAAAGAAAAGTTTGGTGACTTTGAAAACTTTGTAAAAAACTTAAAATCACAGGGAATAAGATTAATCCCAATAATCGATGCTGGGGTAAAGATCGAAAAAGGATATGATGTTTATGATGAAGGCGTAGAGAATGGATATTTTTGTGTAGATAAAAATAATAAACCCTTTGTAGCAGCTGTATGGCCTGGAAAAGTACATTTCCCAGATTTTTTAAATGAGGATGTAAGAGCTTGGTTTGGAGAAAAATATAAATACTTAATAGACAAAGGGATAGAGGGATTTTGGAACGATATGAATGAGCCTGCTATTTTTTATACAGAAAAATCCCTAAAACAGGTTGTGGATAAAGCTTATGAATCAAAAGATAAGAATTTAGATGTGCATAGTTTTTTTGAATTAAATGATAGTTTTTTAAGCATTAGCAATAGAATGGAAGATTACAAAAGTTTTTATCATAGGGTACATGGAAAGATTATAAGACATGATAAAGTGCATAATCTATATGGGTATAATATGACAAGAGCTGCTGCAGAAGCTTTCGAAAAAATAGCTCCAAATAAACGATTTTTAATATTCTCCAGGTCTTCAGCTATAGGCATGCATAGATATGGTGGAATATGGACAGGAGATAATAAAGCTTGGTGGAGCAGTTTAGAGCTGAATATAAAAATGATGCCTAATTTAAATATATGTGGTTTTATTTATTCGGGAGCGGATACAGGGGGCTTTGCCTGCGATTGTACAGAGGATTTATTGATTAGATGGAACGAATTTAGTATGTTTACTCCACTTTATAGGAACCATTCTGCAAATGACACTAGAAATCAAGAACCTTATAGTTTTAGTCCAAGTACCACAAGTGCTTTAAGAACTATTATAGAAAATAGATATGCTTATATACCTTATATATACAGTGAATACATGAAGGCATGCATGGAAAATGAGTGCTATTTTAAACCCATGACTTTTGAATATGAAGACGATAATTTAATAGAGGATCAGCTTTTAGTGGGAGATTCTTTAATGATTGCACCAGTATATAAGCAAAATGCTTTTGGAAGATATGTTTACTTACCAGAAGAAATGGTGTTTTGGAATATGGTATCTTATCAAAATAGAAGCTTTCAAGTTTTACCTAAGGGACATCATTATATTGAGGTTGAATTAGAAGCTACTCCTATTTTTATAAGAAAAGATAAAATACTGGTTTTAGGAAAACATAGCAGTTGTGTAGATTATCTTGATAATAAAGAATTAGATTTAATAGCTTTTGTAGATGAAAGGGCATGCTATAACTATTATGATGATGATGGAATTACAAAAGAATATAATAACCAAGACTTTCAATTTAAGATTTCTATTGAAAAGAAAGATAATGATTATGAAATAGATTTATATGCTATAGAAAATTGCATTGTTAAGAAGTTAAACTTAACTATAATAGATACTCAAGGTAAGGAATTTAAAAAAGAATTATTTATTTAAAGTTAGTAAAGTTAGGGGACAGTTATCAACTTTTAAGCCTTTACACAAGTATTATAGTGAAAAGTTGTTAACTGTCCCTATGCAGAAATTTAACATGAACCACAGTCAGTGCAGCTTTCACGGCTATGTTCTGTATGCTCTGTGGCATTAAATATTTTTCCACCTGCTGAATCAATATTTTTAACATCTTCTATAATGCTATTTAATAATTTGAATATTTTAGAAGATATTTGTTCAGCTTGTCTATAAAAGTTATTTGCAGCTTCAGAATCATTCTTTTCAATAGAATCTAGTGCTTTTTTACCAAGTTTATGAAAGTCTAAATGGATACTTCCCAGCTCTTTCCAACTTGGAAGTATTTTTGGATGTTCAACATTAATTGAATAATAAAAATGTCCAAAGGCACACTTAGTCCCATCTAATTGAAGGGGATATACTTTCATTTCATCTATAGATCTTTTTAAATTAGCTAACCAATCTTTATGGGATTTTATTGCTTTTTCTAAATAAGTAATAAACTCTTTATTGGTTAATGAATGAGAGCTATTCTTTAAATGAGACATCATACTTTTAACTATTTCTGATAGATTAGCATCAATTTTAGAAATTTTTGATGCTTCTTCTGAACTTTCTACAGCACTATTATATATTTCTTCTGTCATGTTATTGAGTTTTTCAGCATCTGCAGTGGAGAGCTCCATTGCTTTATTAATTTCATTTGTGGAAACGCTAATACCACTAATGGAATTATTTAAAACTTTTATATCCTCTACGGTATGTCCTAAAAGATTAACATTTTCTTGTATAGTAGTTTTAACTGTATCTATTTTTTCACTCATTTTATTTGTTTCAGATATTGTTTTGTCCATACTATTTTTACCGTCATTGGTGGCTTTATGTATATCTGACATTACTGATTTCATACCATCAAGGTTTACCTTTGTATCATCTGCAAGTTTTCTAATCTCTTCGGCAACCACTGCAAACCCCTTACCATGTTCTCCTGCTCTAGCAGCTTCTATGGAAGCATTAAGTGCCAAGAGATTTGTTTTTTCAGCTATTGAATTTACAACGCCTACAATGTCGCTAACCTTATTAGACATTTCAACCAAATTATCCATATTACTACTCATTACATTTGCATTATTTACAACATTTCCTTTAATTGTACCAAGTTCCTCTATTTGATTTAGTCCTTCAGCATTACTTTGCATAAGATCTGTTGATGAACTTGAAATAGTGTTAAGGGTATTTGTTGCCTTAGTAATAGTTTCATTAACCCCATTCATACTGGCAGTGGTTTGTTCAACAATAGCCAAATTAGATTGACTAACATCAGACATTCCTTTAGAAAAATTGGTTAGTACATTAGATATATGGCTCATTTCAGAATCAAAATTACTTATGTTAGAACCTATTTCAATAATTTTTTTTGCTGATTCAGCCAGACTAGCCTCGTTATCAAAAAGTTTGTCAAAATAATCAGATATTTTTATATGAATACCATACTTAATATCGGGTTTTTTAATAATTTGCCCCTTCATACGTTTGTCAACATAATCTATGATTTGTTCAGCTTCATAACAGGGCGCTTTTTTTGATCTAGTTAGCATTAATTGGTTCCTCCTTAGAAGGTATTTTCTTTAGAATAATATTTACTAGTAAATCATACCATATGTCTTTAAGTAGTTCCAGTTATAAATTTCACAAGTTTCATGATTATGTAAAAAGGGGTAGGGACAGTTATTAACTTTCAATTAACTTTCAGATTTTTAGACAAGCATTTTAGCAAAAAATTAATAACTGTCCCTTAGTTTCTTTAATTACTGCCGTATTATTTACATCTATCATTAATTGATAGTATACTTATTACTTGGAGAGTACTAGTAGTATTTGAATAGATTATGGAGAAAGCGAGTGAAAACACAGTGAAGTTTGAACCAAGGGTAAAAGGAATAGTACTTGCAATAACAGGAGCCATGCTATGGGGAGTATCAGGTACTGTTGCTCAATATTTATTTCAGGAAAAAGGATTTAGCGCGGAATGGCTTGTTGTTATTCGCCTTTTAGTATCAGGAATTATTTTGTTAGTATATTCTCTTATTAAAGGTGATAAAAATATATGGAAGGTATGGAAAACTAAACATGATCGCTTCAGTCTTGTATTCTATGGAATTGTAGGAATGATAGGTGTGCAGTATGCATATTTTGCTGCTATCAAATATGGAAATGCGGCAACAGCAACTATACTTCAATATTTATCACCAGTAATAATCACCTGCTATTTAGCTATTCGTACTAGAAAGATGCCAAATTTTCGAGAGATTACGGCTATTGCCTTAGCTATGTTAGGTACATTTTTTATAATTACCAAAGGAGATATTAATAGCATATCCATTTCTAAATTAACATTATTTTGGGGCATTATTTCTGCTTTTGCAGCAGCTTTTTATACATTGTATCCACGATATTTACTTGCTAGATGGGGATCAATACTGACAGCTGGATGGGGGATGCTTATTGGCGGAATAGCTTTCAGTTTTATACATCAGCCTTGGGATTTTACAGGTGAGTGGAGTATTGGCTCCATAGCTGCTGTTATATTTGTAGTATTATTTGGAACCATAATTGCCTTTTGCTGTTATCTTCAAAGTTTAAAATATATAAAACCAACGGAAGCGAGTGTGTTAGATTCTATGGAACCTTTATCTGCAGCTTTTCTATCAATAGTATGGCTAAAAGTTCCACTGAGTATAGCAGAATGGTTTGGAACTATATGCATTATATCTACGGTTATAATTTTGTCTCGAGCAAAAGAATAGGAATTGATAACCGTCCCCTACTTAGAGTATAATTTTAGTAGGCAAAAGTAGTAATAATTACTGCTTAAAAAATTAAAAGGAGATACAAAAAGTATCTCCCACATACATAAAAAATCCATTATAATGTAAGTTGATATTACTATACA
>NZ_PVXO01000059.1 GCF_002995785.1 Clostridium liquoris
GTGTCAGCAGGCTGAGCGCCAACAGTAAGCCACACTATATATTCAGAATCAACTCCATGCTGCACATTATAAGCAGGTTTTAATTGACCGTTTTTCATGGCGTCTTCTTTCATCCTCATAAATGTTGCATCTTTATCTGTTTTTGAATAACTATTACGCTTGCCGCAGGTATGAATTTTTTGTGTATATTCTTTTAATTTATTAAGATATTCCTCGAGTTTTTCGATAGAACGTTGAATTGGAGTTTTTCTTTTACCACATCCATGTACAAATTCAATATTTTCTTTTTGTTTCAAGGCATAAAGCTTCTTGCGTAGCTTTTTTACATGCTTCATTTTTACTTTGTTATCGTATACAAGCTTTATTCCATATAGTTCCTCACATTCAGCTACGAAATCAGCTAATTTAGAAAGTAATCTCTCCAAATTTTTTGAAACTGCTTTTTTCCAAACAAAAGTATACTTGTTAGCACATGCTTCTATTTTTGTACCATCAATAAATATAGAATCTCCTGATATTTCTCCAATATCATAAAGAAAATTTGTCATTTCAGCCATAATTGTTTCTGAACATGGAGCGAAGTGAAGACTACGAAACCTTGCAAAGGTAGAATGATCTGGTACTGGTGAACCTTCTAAAAGGTACATGAAATTTACATCTCTTTTGCAGGATAGCTCCATTGATCTTGATGAATAATTATGATTCATATAAGAGTAAAGTACAATCTTCAGCATCTGACGAGGCGTAGCCTGATTTTCCCTTAATCGGGAATAAGTCGAATATAAATCTGTTAAGTCCATCTCCTCTACAAACTGACTTAGCAAACGCACCGAATCATTATTTGGAATCATGTACTCAATATTTAATGGAA
>NZ_PVXO01000060.1 GCF_002995785.1 Clostridium liquoris
TGTATAGTAATATCAACTTACATTATAATGGATTTTTTATGTATGTGGGAGATACTTTTTGTATCTCCTTTTAATTTTTTAAGCAGTAATTATTACTACTTTTGCCTACTAAAATTATACTCTAAGGAAACCCTTTATTTACAAGGTTTTTCATTTGCCTATTTACATAGTATCTATCCATTGTTAAAATTAAAATTGCATAATATTTTAAAAGAAAAGCAATTGTAAGGAGGTTAGTTATGGAAGCTGTAGTACATTATCCGGCGAGTTTTGGGGAAATAATTCAAGGTAAAATAAAGGACAAAGATATTTTATGTTCATGTCCTATAGATTTATTCACGGAAGTAAAAGTTTTTGAGAGCAAAAAAGCAAAGTCTAAATATAATCACTTAAAGTCATCAAATTTTTTAAGTAACCTACTTACAGAATGGGGATATAAAGATTATGTAAAGAATTTTGATATAGAAATCAAATCCAATATACCTGAAGGAAAAGGATTTGCCAGTAGTACTGCAGATTTGTGCGGAGTATATTATTCTCTTTTAAAATTATTTAAGAAAGAATTTAAAGAAGATGAATTTATAAGAAATTGTATAAATATTGAGCCAACTGACAGCATAATATTTAAAGAAATGACTATATTTGATTATAAAGAAGGAAAATACAAAAGGAAAATAGGCAATTACTGTGAATTTAATATACTAGTTTTTGAAGGAAATAGGATAATTGATACAGTGGAATTTAACAAAAGATCACTTCCGCCTTTAAGTAATATTGAAGACCTAGGAGAAATGTTAATAAAAGCAGTAGAAAATAATGATATAAAAACTATAGGTTGCTGTGCTACAAAAAGCATTATTAGAAATGAGAAAAGGTTAAGTTATCCTATATTACCCTTACTTCTTAGAATAAAAGATGAAATAGGTGGATATGGTGTAATAGGTGCACACAGTGGGGATGCCTTAGGTATAATATATGAAGGCAAATTAAATATGAAAATCTTAGATAAATATTCAAATCTTATAAAGGGGTATAAAATATATAATACAAAAACTATAAAAAATATAGATTTGGGGGTATGATCATGGAGAAAAAATTAGTTGGTATTGTACCAAACATTGAAATTGTTAGAGAGGATGGTTTTCCTAGTTACCAAAGAATATATTCTAATGAGGATTATATAGAAGCGGCAATACATAGTGGAGGAATTCCAATAATTCTTCCCTATATTCAAGATTATCCTATGGTAAAAGAACAGATAAAATTAGTAGACAAGGTTATAATAACAGGTGGCTCTGATATAAATCCGCTTTACTATGGGGAAGAATCTGAAATATTAGGAGGGGTTATAATTCCTGAAAGAGATAACTATGATATGATGGTTATAAAGGCTTGTGAAGAATTAAAAAAACCTATTTTGGGAATTTGCAGGGGTATACAAGCTATAAATGTGGCTTATGGAGGAACTTTATATCAACATTTGCCTAATAAAAATGAATTTTATATACAGCATAATCAAAAATCCAGATATGATGTTGGAATACATACTGTCATTATGAAAAAAGGAACAAAACTTCAGGAAATATTAGGAGAAACAATAGTTGTTAATAGCTTTCATCATCAAGCTGTAAAAGATGTAGCTCCAGGATTTGTAGTATGCGGAAAATCAAAAGATGGAGTAATAGAGGCTATAGAAAGATTGGGGGGTACAACAATATTAGGAGTACAGTGGCATCCAGAAAAGATGTTTCTAAAAAATAAAGAAATGGAAAGCCTATTTAATGAATTTATAAATAAGCTCTAATAAAAAGTTTGGATTTCTATTTTCATATTATTTTTTTTACTTTATACTAATAAGTAGGTATAAAATAAAGAAAAGGAGATAAGTGGATATGGAGTTTAATAATATTTTAGAAAAATATATAGCGGGAATCAAAAATAAGTTAAGTTTTGTGGAATATATATATTCTTTTATGAGTATACTCTACATATATATGTGGATTAAAATAAAATAAAAAGCAAGTCATGCAGAATGGTGAAGTATAGGAGAGAAAAAAGCATATATAAGTTAATATGTGGTTAAATTCAAGTGAATTTTCACTTGAATTGTAAATATATTTTTTATAAAATATTCATAATAATTAAATACACTAAAGATATTGAAGGAAAAAAGTAATTATAGGAGTTATGAAGAGAGACGGTGGTTGCTGCAAACCGTATAATAAATATAATGAAAATTCATTCCTGAATTGTAAGCTGAAAATATTATTATAAGTAAGCTGAGCCGGGTTCCTAACGTTATTAAGGAAATAGAGAATTTATTTACATTAAATTGGGTGGTACCACGATATTATTCGTCCCTTGCAGGGGCGTTTTTTTTATACTACGAAACTTAAGAAAAGTACATTATACTTTTCTTAGTTGACAGAGGACAATTGACAGCCTATAGGTCCTTAACTGTCCACTGTTAATTGTCAATTGTCAACTAAAAATACAAGGGGGAAACTATGAGTAAAAATTTAAAAAACGTATTAGTAACAGGTTTTGCACTCTTTTCAATTTTTTTCGGAGCAGGAAATTTAATATTCCCTCCTACACTAGGATTTATTTCTGGGGATAAGTGGTTATGGACTGCTTTTGGATTTTTGCTTGTTTGTATAAGCCTTCCTCTTTTGGGAATAGTATCAGTAGCATTAGTTGGGGGTAGAACAGAGGATTTAACCAATAAAGTAGGAAAATCATTTGGTACAATACTTTGTTCCGTTATAATGTTATCTATAGGGCCGCTCTTTTGTATACCTAGAACAGGGGCTACTACTTTTGAATTAGGAGTGCAGCCCTTATTTGGTAATGCTAGTCCTATATTAGTTTCAATAATTTACTTTAGCATTACTTTCATTTTTGCTGTAAATGAAACTTCCGTTGTAGATAAAATTGGAGCTATATTGACACCATTTTTATTGGTTTCTTTATTTATTATTATATTTAAAGGTATTATTACGCCTCTTGGAAGCCCTGTTAATACTGGATTAGAAAATGCTTTTTCAAAAGGATTTACAGAGGGATATCAAACCATGGATGCATTAGGTTCTATTATTATGGCTCAAATGGTTGTAGGAGATTTGATTTTAAAAGGATACAAAACTAGAAAAGATCAAATAAATATGACAATAAAAGCTGGTATTGTTTCAGCTATATGCCTTGGCACTGTTTATGGCGGATTATTATATATAGGAGCTACTTCCAGTGGAATTTTCCCTAAAGATACTGCAAGAACGGGATTATTAATCTCCATAACACAAGGATTATTAGGAGATTGGAGCAAAATTATTTTTGGAGGAGCCATATCCATAGCATGCCTTACTACATCTATTGGACTTACAGCAACTGCAGCAAATTATTTTAGCAAGTTAAGTAAGGAAAGGGTAAGCTACAAATCATTAGTTTTAGCTATATGTGTATTTAGCTGCTTTATTTCCAATTATGGGGTTGAAACTATAATTAAATTAGCAGTGCCGGTACTTGTAACTGCTTATCCTGTGGTAATAGTACTTATTATTACTAGTTTGCTATCTAAATATATAAATAAAAGGGAAATATATGCAGGGGCAGTATATGGGGCTTTAATAGTAAGTATATTTAGCTCATTAAGTTCTATAGGAATTAAAATTTCATTTGTTGAAAACATTATTAATAAGCTTCCATTTGCGTCACAAGGATTTTCTTGGGTACTACCTGCTTTAATTGGAGCAGTTATTGGGGCGGTAATTCAGGGAACAGAGAACAGAGTTCAGAGTACAGAGCACAGATAACAGAGTAGAGAGAATAAATAGGGAGAGAATTTTTGCTTATGGCAAAAATTCTTTTCTAATGTACTATGCAATCTATAAAAAAATCCCAAATTATTATTGACTAAATTGAATATGTATTATATAATATCCGAGTGAGATAAATTAAATATTATGGCTCCATGGTCAAGCGGTCAAGACGCCACCCTCTCAAGGTGGAATCAGGGGTTCGATTCCCCTTGGAGCTACCATATGTTGAAATGCAAGAGTTTACAAAGATGTAAGCTCTTTTATTTTTGCATTTTCCCACACTATTCCCACATTAGAAAAGTATAAAAATAAAAAGATATAAACAAAGTAGTTTCCCACATTTATTCCCTCATCTAAATTTATATAAATAAGCTATTTAATTTTTCAACCGCTGAAATTTTTTCTTTAGGCATTACATGAGTATATATATTAGCTGTGATTGAAATGTCAGAATGTCCTAGAAGGGTTTGAACAGTTTTAAGAGGGACATTTGCTTCAAATAATTTCGTGGCATAAGTATGACGCAAGGCATGAAATTTCTTGTGAGGTATTTTAGCTTTTTTTAATAGATTTTTATAACTCATGAATAAATTTTTAGTGCTTAAAGGATTTCCAGTTGCAGTAGCGAAAATAAAATTATTATCCAAATAGGAAGGACCTGCTTTTATTTTTTCTAATTTTTGTTCTTTCTCATGTTCTTTTAAAACAGGAATTAAGGTTGAAGGAATAGGAACAATCCTATTAGATGTTTTGCTTTTAGGAGCCTGGGTTATAACTTCATGTCTTGAAGAACCATCAGATTCTATTATTTTTACACGTTTTATAGTTTTTTCAACCTTAACTTCCTTTAAGTCTGTGTCAATATCACTCCATTTTAATGCTAGGAGTTCTCCTTGCCTTAAACCAGTACCCAAAGCCATAAGTATTAAGCATTTCAATCTGTGCCCATTTAAAGCTTGTTTTAAAGTGTCTATTTCAGCATCAGTAAATATTGCAATTTCTGTGTCTTTAACATCTTTTTTACCTGGAATAATTATTTTTTTACCAGAACAAGGATTCTTTAAAATATATCCTTCATCAACTGCGTAATTTAAAAATTGATTTAATAATTTATTTAGGCTTTTTATTGAACTACTGCTTTTACCATTATTGTAAAGATTATTATAGTATCTTTGAACTTGAAGGGATTTTAAGTCAGATAGTTTTAAGCTATATAATTCACTTTCTTTTATATAATTTCTGTATATTCCTTCGTAGCGTTCAAAAGAAGTTGGTTTAACTTTTATTTTCACAACTTCAAATAACCAAGTGTGCATTAAATTCCCTAATATTGTATCTTTATAATTTATATTAAGACCATTTTTTATATTATTTATATATTCATCACGTTTATCCTCAGCTTCTGTTTTACTTTTACCATAGAATTCTTTCCTAATTAGCTTACCATTAGCATCTCTCCCTATAGAGGTTGTTACTCTAAAATAATCATTACCGTTTTTGGTGTAGTTAGTCTTACGCGCCATAAGCTTCCCCTTCCTTCTATAAATTTATTATTTGCTCCAAAGCCTTTAGTTTCATTTAAATCTTTATATTTTACTTTGATGTCTAAATAAGAAATTATTTTTAACGGATTTCTTGTGTTATATTTTGCTATAGTTAGTTTTGCGTGCTATATAATATCTACCCCTTATTTAATTCTTCTCAAAATAACTTCTTCGTGTTTTGCAACTTCATGTTCAATTCTGTTAAGCTGTTCGCTATTTTGCTTATAGCCATCAAATAATGCATTAAGTTTTTCTCCATGTTCATTCTCAATTTTAATAACAGTTTTTTCAACATTAGCTAATCGAGAACTTAAATCATCTTGCCCCTTCTTTAAATTATCTTGACCATCTTTTAAGTCAGCATACATCTTCTCCATTAAGTCAAATATTTTTTCACTTTCCATTTTTATCATTCTCCCTTTCATAAATTTTAAACAGGTCTACGTTTCAATATCTCAATATCTACTTGATGATGCCCGATAATATCCTTCATTGCTTCAATAGTTTCCTTGCTTTCCTTTACATCTTGTGTCGTACTTTTTAAAGCTGTTTCAACTAAATCAAAATGTTCGTTAACCATAGCATCTGAATTCTTAAAAGAAAGTTCATTTTGTTCTTTATGAGCAGTTTGGACTTCAGCAACAGTATTAATCTTATTTTCTATAGATTCAAGGGATACAGAGTTCTTTTTAACTTCTGTTTCAACATTAGCTGATCGGGAACTTAAATCATCTTGACCTTTTTTTAAATTATCCTGACCATCTTTTAAACCATTGATGTCACCTTTTAAGTCATTGATGTCGCCTTTCAAGTCAGCATACATCTTTTCCATAAGCTCAAATATTTTTTCATTTTCCATTTTATCAGTCTCCTCTACTTTTTATACTTATATCCAATTAGCTCTTAACCTTGCATCTTTTCATCTAAGCGTCTTTCAAATTCAATAACTTTATTTTCGGTTTTTACTGCCTTAGAAGTAGTGGTATTAACGTCAATTTGTAAATCATCTATTTTTTCACTTAGTTTATTAAAGTTTTGGCCTAATGTTTTAGATGTATTGCTGACGGCAAGCTCTATAACATCAAGTCTGTCATTTATACTTCTCTTATCATCATTATTATTGCGCCCTATTTGGCTCCTGAATGATTCTTGACCTTCTGCAAGTAATTTTACATTGCTATCAACTTTTTCAAGTAATATAGAGCTTTTAGCAGTATCAGCTTTTAAGTCTTTAACATTACTTTCAACATTGCTGAGCCTGTTATTCATTTTCTGCATTTCTGAATACATGTTATCCATTCTTGAAGTCATTTTGTCGAACTTGTTGTTCATTTCAGAATACATTTTAGACATTAAATCAAAAGTCTTATCGCTTTCCATCTTTATCAATCTCCTTTTCATTTAAGATATTTATATTAACCTTAATGGGTTAAAACTTTTTTATAATCCCAAAATGGGGTTCGAACATTACTATGTAATTATCTATTTCAAAGTAGGCGCCATACTTTTCTCTATAATGCTGAATTGCTTCCTCTAAAAATTCCTCTGTAACTTCTAGGTATTCAGCTAATTCACATCTATTTCTGGCACCACTATTATAGGCATTTACTATGTCAATAATACCTACTAATTTTTCATAACCCCAGTTGCGAGCTTTCTTCTCCTGTTTTACATTTTCAATTTTGTTTTGGTTGGTAATATTACCTACAGTTTTATTATAATGCCCTAATTCTTCCGCTAGAATAACGTGTTTTTGTTTATCAAGTAAATTTCTATTTATTAATACTTTATTATTAGAGTAATAGCCACATTCCTCACAATCCCCAAAATCTATCTCTTTAATTTTTATCTTATGTTTTTCAGCTTCAACTAATAAACTTTCGTATTTTGTCATGTAACCCCCTTATGAGATTATTCCTCATCCATCTCTTTAAAAATCTCTTTTGCTTTATTTAATCTTTCTTTAGATTTTTCAGGGGATAATCCATCATCATGTGCTGCTAAGGTATAAATTTCATTTTCTTCTTGTGTATATTTATTTATTTCAGTTAATTCAGATACTCTTTTGATAGCTTCATCTTTACCGGTTTCATTTAGTTTATTGAAGTTTGATATTAATGTTGTTTCTTTTTTATCTTTAATTTCAATGTCATCATCAAAATCGTCAAGTGTGCACCCTAATACTTTTGATAAAGCTTTTAGCGTTTCTAATTTAGGGTCTTTGGTAGTTCTATTTAATATTTTGTTTAAAGTTCCCAATGGCACTCCAGACATTTCGGAAAGTTCCTTTGATGTAAGATTCTTTTTCTTTTTTAATTCTTCTATAATTTCTAGTCCCATATTATCACTCCCTTGATATACATTATATAACGGTAATATTTTACCGTCAACTATTATTTTACCGTTAAATATAAAAATATTTTAAAAAAGGCATTGACTTTTACCGTTGAAGGGTATATTATATGATTAAACAAACCGTTAATGGTAAATGGAGATGATAAAATGTACCGCGAACTATTAGGAGAAATAGTAAAAAAGGGCCTAAATAGAAAGAAATTAGCTGAAAAAATTGGGGTTTCTGAAAAAACACTAAGAAATAAGTTAAATGGGAAAACAGATTTTACATGGAGTGAAGTAAAAAAAATAAGAGATATCGTTGCCCCAGAGTATACTTTAGAAAAATTATTTGAAAAATCAGATACCAAAAATCTAAATTAAAAGGAGGAACTTAAATGGCATTAAAAACATTAACATTAGAAAGGCAAGCAGATAAAAATAAGGTTAAAAGAATTGAACAAGAAAGCAAAGGGGCAAGATTAGGATTTAGAAATAGTTAAAGGAGGGGATAAGATGAACAACTTACAGATTTTTAATAATCAACAACTTATACCATTAAAAGAAAATGAAACTGGTGAGGTAATAATAAGTGGTAGGGATTTGCATGAGTTTTTGGGAATAAAAACCGAATATAGAAAGTGGTTTCCACGAATGACTGATTATGGTTTTATTGAAAATCAAGATTATATAAGGGTGTCCCAAAAATGTCCTACCCCTGGAGGAGAACAGGAAATTGTAGACCATGCGATTAAATTAGACATGGCAAAAGAAATAGCAATGATACAGAGAAATGGAAAAGGTAAGCAGGCAAGACAATATTTTATAGCAGTAGAAAAAGCATGGAACAGTCCTGAAATGATTATGAAGAGAGCTTTGGAGTTTGCAAATAAGAAAGTTATTGAATTGCAAGATAAAATCCAAATAGATAAGCCAAAGGTCATATTTGCAGATAGTGTTACAGCTTCAAGAACTTCAATATTGGTCGGAGAGCTTGCAAAGATTATTAAGCAAAATGGATATGATATAGGGCAGAACAGGCTATTTCAATGGCTCAGGGATAATGGATATCTGATAAGTCGTAAAGGTACTGATTATAATATGCCAACACAGAAATCTATGGAACTGGGACTGTTTGAAATCAAGGAGACATCTATCACACATTCAGATGGACACATAAGTGTAAATAAAACACCAAAAATTACTGGTAAAGGGCAGCAGTACTTCATTAATAAATTTATTGAGAATGAAGCAAAAGAAGAAACAGCTTGTAATTAAAAATTAAATTAAAAGGAAGAGTGATTAAATGAGCAATTTAGAAAAAAATCAAAACAAAAAAGAAGTTGCCCAGGAACCATTAATAAAAAAATATACATTAACAATACCAGATGGACTATTGAAAGAAATTAAGGGAAAGGCTAATCAACAAGGGATGTCAGTTAACGCATACATCTTATTATCAATTAGCCAAACGTTAAAAGAAAAGTGATATTATTTTAAATTCTTTTGTGTATATTCTTTTAAAACCATTTCAATTTCTTTATTTACGGAACGGCCGTTGTTTTGAGCTATAATTTTCAATTTGTCTAATAACTCTTTTGGTATACGTAATGTAAATTTAGGTAATTGAGAAGTCATTAAAAAACCTCCTTTTAAAAGTCGTCATAATGACATCACTATTATAGCATAGAAAACATTTTAAAAAAAGTATTGACGGCATAATGACGGCATGGTAACATAATGATAAGAGGTGACGGCAAAGTGAATTTAAAGCAAAGACTTACAATACGAATGCCAAGTGAACTAAATACAAAACTGTCAATTAGGGCACAAAAGATAGGAATAAGTAAAAATAGCTTAGTTTTACAAATATTATGGGAAAAGGTACAAAAGGAGGATATAAAAAGTGTGTAATGATTTACAGGTTTTTAAGAATGAACAGTTCGGAGAAGTAAGAGCTTTGATACTCAAAAACGAACCTTGGTTTGTAGGAAAAGACGTGGCTAAATGCTTAGGGTATAAAGATACCAAGGATGCTATAAGACAACATATAGATAATGAAGATAAAACTATAATTCAAAAGGGGCAAATTACCACCTTAGAAATTCCAAATAGAGGATTAACAATTATAAATGAAAGCGGGTTATATAGCTTAGTATTAAGTTCAAAATTACCAACAGCAAAGAGGTTCAAAAGATGGGTTACATCAGAAGTGCTGCCACAAATAAGAATACATGGAGCATTTATGACAGATGATACTTTGGAAAAGGTATTAACAAACCCTGATTTTCTTATAAAATTGGCAACAGAACTTAAGGAGGAAAAAGAACAACGCAAGGCACTTGAATTACAAAATAAGCAGAAAGAGCAAATCATAGGAGAGCTGAAACCTAGAGCAGACTATACAGATAGAATTTTAAAGAACAAAGGGCTTGTAACAATAACACAAATTGCTAAAGATTATGGAATGACTGGAATAGAGTTAAATAGGTTATTGCATGACTTAAAAGTGCAATATAAACAAAGTAATCAATGGCTTTTATATAAAGAGCATAGTGGTAAGGGATACACACATTCCGAAACTGTAGATATTGTCAGAAATGATGGTAAACCAGATATAAAAATGAACACTAAGTGGACACAAAAAGGTAGATTATTTTTATATAACTTACTTAGGAAGAATGGAATATCACCAACTATTGAGAATGAAGCAAAAGAAGAAACAGCTTGTAATTAAAAATTAAATTAAAAGGAGGAAATATAGATGGATATTACAGCAGAACAGCTAAAAGACATTATAAGGGATGCCGTTAAAGAAGCGGCACCTGAACCCCAAAAAGCAACTATGACAATACAAGAGTGTGCTAAATACAGCGGCATAGGAAAAGACAAGCTCATGGAATTAGCGCATAGTACAAATTCAGATTTTCCAGCTTTTAGAGTAGGTAAAAAGTTTCTAATTAATAAAGAGTTACTAGATAATTGGCTAGAAAATATAAGCAAAGAAAAGAAAACACTATAAGGATAATTAAAGGGGATAAAAATGTTAGAACTGAAAACACAGTATGGAACTTTTGGAAACTTTAGAGACCTATATAGATTTATGTTAGAAGAAGATATAGAGAATGTAAGAGTAACTACTTATTATATTTTTGATAAGTTAAGCACTTTAAATTTGAGCCTACAAGAAATAAAGAATTTAGCATATAGCAAATAATTAACTAAGGCTGAATAGCCTTTTATAAAAAACTGTTTTATCAATCTAGGGATATACTCGCCCAATATATGTATATGCGAAAGGAGTGAGAATATGAGCAACATTTTAAAAGTAGTATTAACCAATGCTGTTAGAAATACAGAGATACAAAAGGCTGGTGAAATTTTAGGCATATCTCGTAAGCAAGTAATCAAGCTAAGAAAAGGAGAAAGTGCCAATATAAACAGTGATAAATTACTTGGTTTCATACTTGATTATATGGCACATCCTAGATTAATTATAAAAGAACATTTTATAGATTAATAAATTTTAAATTATTAAATTGTGAATCAGAATTATCAAAGTAGGTATTTTGGGCATAACTTTTAATATCATTTAAACTGTTATCGGGTTGGAAACTATCGTTGGCAAAAACATCATCTATATTAGTCCATTCGTTCAATATGCTATATAGGAAGATGTCAATTTGGAACAATCTATTACAACATATTTTAAAATCCAATACATCCCTCTTGTTGTAAAGTTCGATTGCTTCAAGCTTTAGTTGGTTGAACTTATTTATAAGTATTTCTCTACATTTAACAGGATTAAATAAATGTTTTTCGACACTAGGTTCGCCATCACCATATTGACTAATAGTTTCAGCAACTTTACCGTCAGGATAATCCCTAAGAGCTTCTTGATAAATAGATTCCCAACCACAGGGTATATCCTCAATATTTAAATCCCATAAAAACTTAACCATAAATAATCACCACCTTTCACCAAAATTCTACCATGATGGGGGCGAAAAGTAAAAATGCAGGAGGGACGGATATGATAAGAAAGTTATTAGAAGATAACGGAATTACATCCACGGATGCAGAGTTTAAAGAGCTTATGGATTCCGTTACCGAGTATATAAAGCTTAACCAAATCAGGTTCGGCAAAAGGACAAATCTTTATGAGGTTTTAGGAATATCTTTAAGAACAATTAACGTGCTTAGGAGGTGTAGCTAAAAATGTATTTTGAAAATCTTGTAGCTTTGCATATAGCAATAGAAAAGCAATGCCCGCAAGAGACAGCATTTAAATATTTGGATAGGCTTTTGGATGGTAAATCAAGAAAACATAATAATAAGCCTAAATTTATATGGACTAGTGATGATATAGAGGACATAAAGAGATTTAGAAAACAAGGGCTTACTTATAAGGGAATAGCAAAAATATATTTTACAACAGATGATACTATTTTCCAAGTGTTAAGGAGAAATAAAAAAAAAGCCCTTTGCAGAGGGCCAATAATTAAAAAACACTAACTACAGTTTACATGGAAATGGAGGTTTTGTAAAGATGGATAAGCTTAAATGGCTCCAAGAAAGACAAAAAGGTATTGGCGGAAGTGATGTTGGAGCAATAATGGGAGTTAATAAGTGGAAAACACCGTTCGAAATTTATTTAGAAAAGACAGAGGAAATACAAGAAGTTAACGAGCAAAGCGAATCAGCATACTGGGGAGATCAGTTCGAAGAAGTAGTCGCTAAAGAATTTGAAAAGAGAACAGGTAAAAAAGTACGAAGGGATAGAAGACATTTTCAGCATCCATCATATCCATTTATGGTTGCAAATATTGACAGGAGAGTAGTGGGAGAAAATGCAGTATTGGAATGTAAAACAGCTAACCAATTCTTAGCTAAAGAATGGGAAAGTGAAGAAATACCAGCAAGCTATTTATTACAAGTACAACACTATCTAGAAGTTACAGGAGCGGAAAAGGGTTATATAGCTGTTTTAATAGGTGGGCAGAGATTTGTTTGGAAAGAGATACCGAGGGATGACGAACTAATAAGGATTATTGTTCAAATTGAAAAAGATTTTTGGATGGAACATGTTGAGAAGAGAATACCACCAGCTTTGGATGGAAGTAGCGCTGCAGAGAAATATCTTTCAGAAAAATATAAGGGATCAAATTCAGAGCTAAGTATTGATTTAAAGTCGGAATATACAGAAAAAATAGACAAGCTTTTAGAGCTAAAGAACACAATTAAGCAATTAGAGAACCAGGCAAAAGAAATTGAGAATAACATAAAAAATGAACTTGGAGAAGCTGAAATAGGCTATACTCCACAGTTTAAAGTTAGTTGGAAGGCAGTTAGCTCTAATAGAATAGACAGTAAACTTCTAAAAGAAAAGTACCCAAATGTTTATAAAAAAGTATGTAAAGAAAGTATGTCAAGAAGATTTACTATTAAAAACTTGAAGGAGGAAAATTAACATGACAACAGCAAGTGAATTAAAGAATCAACTAGCAACTAGAAAGGAAACAGGAGTAGGGAGTGCTGGTAATACAGTAAAGGGGTTATTAGAAAGCCCAGCAATTAAAAAAAGATTTGAAGAAGTTTTAAAACAGAGAGCACCACAATATATGAGTTCTATAGTTAATCTAGTTAACGGAGATGCAAATCTTAAAAAGTGTGACCAGATGAGTGTAATAGCAAGTTGTATGGTTGCTGCTACTTTGGATCTTCCAGTTGATAAAAATTTAGGATATGCATGGGTAGTACCTTATGGCAATAAAGCACAATTCCAGCTTGGTTATAAAGGATATGTACAACTAGCACTTAGAACAGGGCAGTATAAATCTATAAATGTAATAGAAATACATGAAGGTGAATTAATTGAATGGAATCCTCTCACGGAAGAATTAAGGATTGATTTTGAGAAAAAAAAGTCAGATGCAATTATAGGTTATGCAGGATATTTTGAATTAATAAATGGCTTTAGAAAATCAACCTATTGGACTAAAGAACAAATAACCAAACATAAAAATAAATTTAGTAAATCAGACTTTGGTTGGAAAAAAGACTTTGATGCTATGGCTAAAAAAACAGTGCTTAGGAATATGTTAAGCAAATGGGGAATTTTAAGCATTGAAATGCAAAACGCTTACACAGCAGACCAAGAAACTATAAAAAGTGAAGTGCTAGAAACCGGGAACATTAAAGAGAATGTTGAGTATGTAGAGGCAGACTTTGATGTTGATTTTGAGGGTACCCCATTTGAAGAAGGTGTAACTAATGAGTAATATCCCAGATTGTTGTTATGATTATCGTTATGAGCAACCACAAGCGCAGATAGTTGACACTTGCGACATATGTGGTGAGGGTATATATGAAGGTGAAGAATACTACAATATTTGCGAAATGAACATTTGTGAAGACTGCATTTTAGACTTTAAGAAAACAGCAGAAATTTAATATATTTAAAGGAGCAAATAGCATGGCAGGGGAAGGAACCAACAAAGGATGGATAAGTATATATAGGAAAATCGAAGATGGTTGGTTGTGGGAAGATAAGCCATTCGCTAGAGGACAAGCTTGGATTGACCTTCTCCTTCAAACCAACCATAAAGATAAAAAGACATTTTCAAAAGGTGAATTAATTGAAATAAAACGAGGAAGTTTTCTAACATCTGACCAAGAATTGGCGGACAGATGGGGGTGGAGCAGGAATAAGGTCAGGGGCTTTTTGGAGGTACTAGTTGAGGAACGGATGATTACACTTAAAAGGTCACCAAAAGGTACAAGCTTAAGCATTGAAAACTATAGCTTTTACCAAGGTTGTGGTACAACAGAAAGTACAACAGAAAGTACAACAGAAGGTACAACAGAAAGGCAACCGAAGGTACAACAGAAAAACACTAACAATAATGATAATAATATAAATAATGATAATAATGGGAATAAGAGAATAAGAGAAGAACCACCTCAACCTCCTTCTACTCCATCCAATCTGTCTAAAATAGAAAAACTTATTTTAAATAGCTTTGGAGAAATAGCTTATAAGACATGGTTTTCTAATTGCAAAATTACAGAGCATGAGAAAGAAGTTGAGATTGTAGCAACAAGTAGTTTTGTAGCTGGAATGATTACTCAAAAATATAAAGAAGCACTGGAAAAGCTTTGTGGTAAAAAAGTAATAGTTAAGGAGGAGTAAACAATGGAAATATTAACAAATACATTACTTATAGCAAATTTAGTGGTGGTAGCTGCAGGAGCTACCGTAATAGCAAAAGAAATAGACAAGCTAAACAAAAGGGTGGAAATGCTAGAGAATAGTTTAGACTTAAAAGAATTTAAAAAGGAACTAAAAGACCATATAAGCAAAGAATTTATGGGATTATCCTTCAGGGGGATAAAAATAAAATAGGAGATATGGACATGAAAGAGTTAAGAAGAAAGGTTGTTAATATAGCCGCAGAGCTAGCACAGCAGGAAGTTGAGAGAACAGGTAAAGATTATAAGGCGTGCATAGATAAGGCGCTAGATGAAGCTTGTATAAGGCTAGGAGTAAATAGAAAGCAGTTTATAGAAATGTTCTTAAGATAAGACAGAATCTGAAATTTAGACGACGTAAATCCAAAATATTAAAATGGAGTAATTCTAGATAAAGTGTGTGGCCACACCTCCAGACGTGGAGGGAAAGAAAATGGGAAGTAGTAAAAAAATTAAAACAGAGTTATACAATGATAATTTCCAAAATTATAAAAGATATGGGATACCAAAAGCACAGCTGGTAATAGCAGATATACCTTATAACATTGGGAATAACTTTTACGGAAGTAATCCAATGTGGTACAAGGGTGGAGATAACAAAAATGGGGAGAGTAAGTTAGCTAAGAAAGCTGCATTTAATAGCGATTTTAATTTTAATATTGCTGAGTACTTCCATTTTTGTAATCGACTATTAAAAAAAGAGCCAGAAAAAAGCAATGGGCGAGGGAAATCATCAGATGCGCCTTGTATGATTGTATTTTGTTCTTTTGAACAAATACAAACAGTAATTAAATACGCTGAAAAATATGGATTTAAGCATAACATACCTTTGATTTTTTGCAAGAACTATAGTCCTCAGGTGCTTAAAGCAAATATGAGAATTTGTGGTGCAACTGAATATGCATTAGTGTTGTACCGTGAAAAGCTTCCGAAGTTCAGGAATAATGGGAAAATGATTTTTAATTGGTTTGAGTGGCACAGAGATAAAACAAAGGTTTATCCTAAAATACATCCAGCCCAAAAGCCAGTAAATCTTTTAAAACAACTTATAAAGATATTTACAGATGAGGGCGACGTTGTAATAGATCCAGTAGCGGGGAGTGGAACAACCTTAAGAGCAGCTAGGGAATTAAATAGAAATAGTTATGGATTTGAAATATCTAAAGATTTTTATAAGAAAGCAAAAGAGCAAATGTTAGCTGAAAACAAAAGTGAATTTGAACAATTATCTATAGTTTAAATTCAAACAGTTAGCCTGCATTTCAAAAAATAAGGCCATATGTGAGTATTGTTGTAAATTATTATTACTTGATTATCATATGATAATCAAGTAATAATAATAAGGGAAGTGATTTTATGAGTATTAAGGTAATGACTAAGGCGGAGTTTATGGCTAGGTATAGAAAAGACTTAGAAATGAAAAATAGAAAAAAGCAAAGAGATGCAGATGGAGCAATAGCTTTCTTAAAGAAAAGTGTATCCGGGAAAAGTAGTCCTATCGCTAATTCTACCAGGAGAGATAACATATATGGAGGGTTTTAGATGGATAAAAATTTAGGCAAAATATTTGAAGAAGATTTTAAAAAATCAGTGCCAGACTGGTGTTGGATATATAGATTCAGAGATGGAACAGCAAATTTTGCAGGAGAGAAGAACCAGAATGTTAGATTTCAAGCTCATAACATATGTGATTTTGAAGTTATGGCAAATAACAACTTGTTTCTCTTAGAGCTTAAGAGTTATCAAGGTGTGAGTATTCCACTAAGTGGCATAAGAAAAAACCAACTAGAAGGAATGATTAAAGCTAGTAGCTATAGGAATATATACCCTTATTTTATACTCAATTTTAGGGGTGTACAGCGTGTTTATGCAATAAAGGTACAAACACTCTGTAACTTTATTTTAACAGCAAATAGGAAATCTATACCGTTAAAATGGGCTATGGAAATCCAGAACTCTTAAAGGAGGCTAAATGATGGGAGTAGTAGCGTTAATATATATTTCTATGGCAGTATGTTTAGTAGTAGGGATATTAAGTGCCAGGTATGCGATTAGAAAGGTTAAGAGCGTAGAGATAGAAAGAACGGATTTAATAAAAACATGCAAAAATAGCTAAGGAAAGATGACTTAGGTGTAAAAATATTTAAGGCTAAACATAGATAATAATTAAGATTTTAGGGGAGGATTTCGGTATGGTAGACGATAAAGCATTTAAAGAGATGGAACAAAAACTTTTTAATTATTTCAATAAAGATAAAAGGGTGAGTGTTCTAAATAAAAGGTTAGAGATTTTGAAAAAGCAAATATCTGAAATAGAGTACAAGTTAAGAAATGTTGATGTGGACCTCCCCGAAGAATCAAGAGCTGTTGGCTATAATGAAAGGGTTCAAACAAGTCCTACCGACGAAAGTTATGCCGAGAGAGCTTGCATGCATATAACGGATAAGTTGCTAAAGGAACAAGCTTGGAAAAAAGAACAGACCGCTGATATAGAAGAAACTATCAGGAATATTGAAGCAGATAATGCATTTATTGAAGCTAATATAAAAGATCTAAGAGTTGAGGATCAGGAGTTTTTAAAAGAAAAATATAAATATGGAAAAACGGACTGGCAACTGGGGATGAGGTTTGGTATGTCACAATCTACAGCTACAAGAGTAAAAAAACAATTAGTTCAAAATATTATTAATTGGGATGAATGGATAAAATGTATTGGTTAAATTTATATGCAGTTGCTTCATTAATATACAATAATACATTGATTTACTTGACTAATTTTTAAAATATGGTATGATTACTATATTAATTTAATTAGAGGGTGGGTTATGTGTTAAAAAGTTCTATTCCAAAAGATGTTTTGGCTGAGAGATATGTTAGATTGGTGATTAAAGCAATAAATGATTCTAAAGAACAACAATATCAAGAATTGAATGGAAGAGGCTTTAATATCAATAATGGTAGATATCAGGATAGATGGAACTATTTATTTCATAATATAGAAGTATTATTTTCTGACAAGCCATTTAAATGTTATGAAATCTGTAGGAGTGCATTATGGGGATTTGTAGCAATTTATAATTTGGGAAGCAAGATTTTATATATTATATTAAAAAAAGATAGATTTAACACTATAAAGAATGATCATGAAAGTATGTATCATTATGTTAAAGTTTTAAATTCTATAAATTCAAATAAACCTTTTATCACTATATCTAAACCAAAACAAATTTCATTATTTCCTACAAAGGAACCTTCATCGGAACATATATTTGATGATTTAGAAAGCATGTTAAGTGATATAAAAGATGAAATTAAATGGTGTGTAGATATACTTTTCACAGAAAATGCTAATGGAGTAGATTCAATATCAGGTAACTTGGCAACATATGATTTAGATATTTTTAAAACATATAATTGGAATAAGTATATTGTTCCTACTATTACAGAGATTAGTGATACTAAAGAAGGTGGAATTGTTAAATCTGATAAAAATCCACCAATTGAATTAAAGATTAGAAAAGGGAAACCTAGGGAATATAAAGAACAAGACATGGTTGCTAAAAAAGAGAAAGATGATAGGGGTAAAAAAAATACTGATGGGAATTAGTTACATTTAGCATTTAGGAGGTTAACAGGTAAAATGTTAAATACTAGTAAAAAAAGACATAGTAATTTTAATGGAGAAAGACTTAAATTCGCAAGGAAATATAGGGGGAAAACTATAGCAGACTTGGCTCAAGACATAGGAATATCTAAACAAGCAATTTCTCAATTTGAAAATGGAAGATCATTCCCACTATTTGAAACATTAATGAAACTTATAAATGTTTTAAAATTTCCACATGAATATTTTTACGAAGACGATGATATAAATATAGAATTAGGGAATACTTATTTTAGATCATCAAGTAAAATGACTAAAAGGGAGGAAAGCATTCAGAAAGAAAAAACTAAATTAATAGGGAAAATTTTTAGTTTTCTAGATGAATATATAGAATTTCCTAAATTAAATTTGCCTGAGTTTAAAGCAGATCTGACAATTGAAGAAATGGCTATAAAACTCAGAGAGCATTGGGGACTTGGAGAAGAGCCTATTAAAGATATAGTATATGTGCTCGAAAAAAATGGTGTAATAGTCACGTCAATGAATACTAATACTGATACTATAGACGCATATAGTCAGCAACAAAATATAAACGGGGAAAAACATTTTATAGTTGTATTAGGGAATGACAAGCATTCAGCTACGAGAAGACAATTTAGTCTTGCACATGAGCTTGGGCATATAGTAATGCATGATAGTTTCTTAGATGTGGAAGATCTCACTAAAGAAGAGATTAGAAATATGGAAAATGAGGCACATACTTTTGCTTCAGCATTTCTATTGCCAAGGGATAGTTTTGGTAGGGATGTGAGTATATATCCAACAGATTTGAACTACTATAAACAGTTAAAGAAGAAATGGAAGACCTCAATTTCTGCTATGTTGGTAAGAGCAAATCATTTAGGTATACTTACTAATAGTTCATATCAGGTTGCTATGAAGAAAATGAGCAAACTTGGATGGAGAAAATGTGAACCTTTAGATGATACTTTGATAATGAATAGACCAACAGTTTTAAGAAGAGCGATTGACATCTTAATAGATAATGATATTTTAGATGAAAGTGGTATACTAAAAGAACTGTCTAATAGAGGATTGACGTTACCAACAGAAGAAATTGAAATGTTGTTAGGGCTAGACAATGGAAAATTAAAGCCTAAGAATATAGACAACAATGATATAATACAAATACCATTAAGAAAAGAAAGTATGAATTAAAGTTGCATTAAATATGAATTTGTTTTGCATTAAAATCTTTTCAAAATGTAATATAATAAGCATATAGGCAAGTGAGCCTAGATAAAATTCACTACAATATATTGTATTAATATGGAATAAGCATCCAGCATTACCTAGGTGCTTATTTTTATGCCTATAGCCATATGGATGTGAACTAATTTCACATCCATATGGCTGAGATAATTATTAGTTTTTAATATTAAGTTTTTCTTTAAGAGCTGATTGAATAACTTGTGAAAAATTTATACTGTTTTTTTCGGCTAAATTTTTCAACCATTGAGGCATAGTAACAGTTGTTTTAACAGAAGTATTCTGAATAGCTTCACGATATAATGGCATATAAACATCTACTAGTAAAGGTATTTCATTTTTATTGACTTTAATTTTATTTATTGGTGATGGGCCTGGTATTTCAATATTATCTTTTTCCATACCAAATAAGTGCAATGCTAAGACTTCTTTAGCACTTTTAACAGCATCATCCATATTGTCAGCATTTGAAACACAACCAGGTAGATCAGGGAAAGTTATACCTACATTGTCTTTATATTGAGTTAATATAGCTGGATAAATATAAACATCTTTTTTCATGTTAGCTTAACCTCCTAATAATATATATTAAACTTTCAAGGGATAAGGGAGGGATTAAGAAAATTTAATCCCCGTTTGTTTTTCAATACTCTTTATGTTTTTTATACCTAAATCTTTAACAGGGTGCCTAATGGTTGCTAATTTATGCCCATCAGTGTATTGGTAATGGTCGCCGATCACTCTTTTTAAGTACCAGCCATGCTGTTTGAGTATCTTAATTACATCCCTTGATGAGTAAGATTTCATTTAACTTTCCTCCCTATAATTATAGTATAGCACGTCTTTAAAGACGTGTCAAATAAAATAAGAAAATAATTTACTAGGTTGGGGCGAAATTTTGTGGCTTCAGCCATGTTAGGTCACGGCAGAAATAAAAAAGCTATAGATAATTGCATCTACAGCTTTTATTAACTTTATTTATAATCTTTAATTTTTAGTTGCTCTTTAATGGCAGCTTGAAGAAGTTGGGAGAAGTTAATTTTGTTATCTTCAGCTATTTTATTTAACCAATAAGGAATAGTCAATGTTTTCTTGACAGCTTTATTAGCCATTTCATTTCTTATCAGTGGCATATAAGCTTCAATAGGCGCTATAAAAGAATTATTAGAAACTTTAATACTTTCAGGAGAAGATGGTAATGGAATTTTTTCATTATCATCTTCTAAGTTATATATATAAAGTTCTAAAGCATCTTTTGCCATATACATGGCTGACTTTAAATCATCACCTTCAGTTATACAACCAGGTAAGTCAGGAAATGAAATACAGTAGCCACCATCTTCGCTAGGTTCAAATATAGCTGGGAAAATAAAAGTATCCATATTTTAAGACCTCCTTAATTTTTTAAATTATTTTTTATATTAAACCTTTTTACAAGAGGGCTTTTATTTAAGCCCTGCTTGTTTAAGTATTGAATTTAATGTCCCTGGCTTTAAGTCTTTGTTATGATTAGGTATTGTCAGTTTACCAGGTTTCGTTTTGTGTGCTAGGTAGATGTGGGAACCTCTTTGGCTCTTTATCTCCCAGCCTTCTTTAGTTAGTATTTTTAGTATTTCTTTTGGTTTCATCCCCCTTCCTCCTTACAATTATATTATAATACGTATTAGCACACGTGTCAAACAAAATGAGAATATAGCACTTAAAAAACTATGCCCAAAACAAACAACATGTGAGGTGGTGACTATGTAGAATGACAGATATAAGAGGACCAGATATAAGAGATCAGGCAAAACAAGATTACTTACAAGGTATGAAATATAAAAATCTTGCTGAAAAGTATGAAGTGAGTTTAAATACAATAAAGTCCTGGGTAAAAAGATATGGTTGGTCAGAAGAGAAAAAGAAGGGCGCACACAAAAATAAAAAGGGTGCGCCCTTAAATAATAAGAACGCAGTAGGCCATGGAGCTCCGATAAGGAATAGGAATGCGGAGAAACATGGCTTTTTCTCTAAGTATCTTCCTGAAGAAACTTTAGATATTATTCAAGATATAGAAACAAAAGCTCCTTTAGATATGCTTTGGGATCAAATAACGATACAGTATGCAGCAATTATAAGGGCACAAAAGATTATGCATGTTGAATCCAAAGATGAAATGATAAAAGAATTAAAAAAGACAAAAGATTCATGGGGTGATAAGGGCTCATCGGAAGAAAAAGAATATGAATTCCAGTTTGCTTGGGATAGACAGGCTACTTTTTTAAATGCACAGAGTAGAGCTATATCAGAGTTAAGAAGTTTAATTAAAAACTATTTAGAATTAGAAGGATTAGATAAAGAAAAATCTAAAGCTGGTATTAAAGATTGGAAATCAGCTATTCAGGAGATTGCTAAACGTAGAGAAAAGAAGCAACAATCTGAGGTGAATTCAAATGGATGATTCTAATATATTTGTTGAATTATTAGATATTTATTGGGATAATCCAGTAGCTTTTGCTGAGGATATGTTAGGCTTTTATCCTGATGAATGGCAAGCTAAAGTAATGATGGACATTGCAAATACTCCTAGGGTATCTGTAAGGAGTGGCCAAGGAGTAGGTAAAACAGGATTAGAAGCGACTATAATTATATGGTTTTTATGTTGCAGACCATTCCCTAAAGTAGTAGCTACAGCCCCAACAATGCAGCAGTTATATGATGTACTTTGGGCAGAGGTTGCTAAATGGCTTAACAAGAGCAAGGTTAAAGGCTTCCTTAAATGGACAAAGACTAAAATATATATGATAGGTGAAGAGGAAAGATGGTTTGCTACTGCTAAAACGGCAACAAAGCCAGAAAATATGCAAGGATTCCATGAAGATTATATGCTTTTTGTAATTGATGAAGCTTCTGGTGTTGCTGACCCCATTATGGAAGCTATACTTGGTACTTTATCAGGAGCGGAAAATAAGCTCTTAATGTGTGGAAACCCTAATAAAACAAGTGGAGTTTTTTATGATAGCCATAATAGAGATAGGGCTCATTATAAAATTCATAAAGTAAGTAGCTTAGATAGTCCTAGGACTTCAAAAGAAAATATTGAAATGCTTAAGGAGAAATACCATGAGGATAGCGATGTCTACAGGGTAAGAGTTTTAGGCGAATTTCCTAAAGGTGATCTCGATACATTTATATCTTTAGAGTATGCTGAATTAGCAACACAATATGAGCTTGAAGCAATAGATTTTATTCTTCATTTTGGAGTGGACGTTGCTAGATATGGGTTGGATGAAACGATTATTGCTCCTAGAATAGGTGATAAGGTATTTAAATTAAATTCATATAGTAAGCAAAGCACAATGGTTACTGTTGGTTATATAATAAAAACATTCAGAAGTTATTTTGAAAAGTATCCATTCCTTAAAAGATGTAAAGTTAAGATTGATGATACTGGTGTAGGAGGTGGAGTAACAGATAGGCTTGAAGAGGTAGTAAAAGAAGAGAATTTACCTATTGATGTTATCCCAGTAAATAATGGTGGGCAATCATATGATTTATACTATGCTAATTTAGGTACATGCATATGGGGAGAAGTTAGGGATACCTTAGAAGAAAATTTTTCAGCTCATATGAGAAATGAAAAGCCTAAAATACAATTACCTCAGGATGAAAGATTAATAAGCCAGCTTACTACTAGAAAATATAGGATAACAAGTAAAGGTAAACTTATACTTGAGTCTAAAGAAGGCATGAGGAAAAGAGGGTTAACTTCACCGGATCGAGCTGATGCAGTAGCATTAACATTTTATGATAGAACAGTATCTTATGATAAGAAGGTATATGAAAAAGGCATGGGACTTAAAGAAAATATTCTTAAACAATATAAAAAGAGAGGAGGAAATGTGTTCTAATGGCTGATATAAAACAAACTTTATTAAAATTTACTGATGATCAAAAGAAAGAATTAGAGGAAATTAAAGCAGATTATTATTTTTATCATGGTGCAGTAACTGATAAAGATAAAGCTTTATTAGATAAAACTTTATTAGGTCAAAGCTGGATAAACGCTGATGATTTGGATTATGTTCCTTCACAAGTTATAGACAATAAAATAAAATCATTAATTCATAGGCAGGCTCGTTTCTTTTTAGGGGAAGAACCTGTTTTATTATTTAAACCAAGGCATAGTAAAGATAAAAGCACATGTGAAGAACTAAGAATATTTATAGATGATATTCTTAGTGGTAGCCAGTTTTGGAGTGAAACGATGAAGGCTTTTAGATTAGCAACTGTAACTAGAAGAGTACTTTTAAGAATGGAAGCCAACCCTGAAGAAAAAATAAGATTATATTACCATGATGTAAATGACTTTAATTATGAGCTAGATCCAAAAGATCCAAGAAAGCTTTTATCAGTTACATTTGTTAGATTAAAACAAAAAATAAATACTACTGAGATATGGAGTAGATATACTTATAAAATGGGCAAGGTCAATAAAAAAAGCTTAGAAGAAACATGTTTGTTAACTATAGAAACATTTAATAATTTAGATTTAGAAAATCCTATAGAAGCAAAAACCATAGATACAAAATTAAGTAAGATACCTTGCTGGATAATGATTAATGAACAGGATTTAATAAATAAAAATGGTAAAAGTGATATTACAGATTTAAAACCGCTACAAAATAGCTATAATCACAGGTTATCAGACTTTAATGATGCTTTAAGATTCCTGATGTTTGGACAAACGGCTGTAATTGATGCAACAGATGATACAGTAAATGCTTGTAGAATAGCTCCTAATGCATTAATGCCCCTAGTTAGTATAGATGGGAGACAAGCATCAGCCCAAAGAGTTGAAAGTTCATTTAGCAATGCTGAACCAGTTAAAATGTTCCTTGATATTTTAGATAAAAGTATGCATGACAAATTAAGCATACCTACTGATGACAAGCTTAAAAATGTTCCATCAGCAAAAACTATCAAATATATATATAATGACTTAATAGCTAGAAGTGAAGAAAAATGGCATGATTGGGAACCTAACATTAGGAGTATGCTTAGATTATTAGTAGAAGCTTGCAGTAAATTTAAATGCTATAAACTATGGAATCCAGAATGGAATAACCTAGAGTATTCCATAGTATTGGATAAGCGCTATCCTATCCCTGAAGATGAAGAAGATAGGAAGAAGTTAGCCATGGAGGAGGTAAGAACCAATGTAAGAAGCCATAAGAGCTACATAAATGACTTCACAGATGATGAAGATGTAGATAATGCATTAAAAGAAATATGCGAGGATATAACTTCTATTACTGCAGCTGAAAATGAACAATTTTTAAAGGATACATAGGTACCAAAATTCCCCTTGATTATGCTATAATTTACATAGGAATAGGGGGATGGCTATGGAATTGGTGATTATATTTTATATACTATTTATAATATTTCTTTGTGCATTACTTGTAGCAGCTTTAACAGGTAGTAAAATACTAAAACATAAAAAGGATGCAATTGTTGTATATTCAATGGGAACTATAATTTATGGAACTTTATTTGTTTTAACTTTAAGGTTACAACTTAATGGTTATGACTATGTATATGTTGAGCCGACGAATAATACACCTATTAATAGACAAGCTAGTAGTGAAGCTGGTGGAAATAACAAAGGTAATCCACAAGGGGACGGGCATGAAGGTAAAATAAAAGGGAATATTAATAAAAATACAGGAGAAAAAATATACCATGTTCCAGGTAGCACTTATTATGATAGAACTAAAGCAGAAAGATGGTTTAATACTGAAGAAGAAGCTAAGAAAGCTGGATACAGAGCACCTAAAAGATAGGTGCTTTTATTATGCCTGAAAGTGAGGCAGTGATATGAATAAATACTTAGAATTAGTAGATAAAGCACAAAAACAAAGGATAAGGCTCACTAATCAACAAATAAAGAATATAAGAGATTTATATAAAGATGTGGCGAAAGACTTAGGGAGAAGAGCTAAAGGAGCAAATAAGGGCAGTTTAAATGAAAGATGGTTAACAGATTATCAAAAACAGTTTAAATTAGACATAAAAGAATTAAATAAGATACTTAGAAGAGGCATAGAAAGCTCCATGTTAAAGGGGGCTGAATATGCAACAGGTATTCAGATGAATTTCTTTAATTTATTAGATGTTAAATACAAACTAAACTCAAAGGAAACTTTCTCCAATATGTTTTCTAAAATACCACAGCAAGCACTAGAAGAACTTGTAAATGGGCAGTTTTATAAAGATGGTAGGGGACTTTCGGAGAGAATATGGCTCAACGAAATTAAAGCTAATGCAGATTTTGATTATATAATTCAAAAGGGATTAGCGGAAAAGAAAAACGTTTATGATTTGGCAAGAGACTTATCGGATTATGTTAATCCAGATGTAAAAAAGGATTGGAACTTTAAAAATATTTATCCAAGTGTAGGCAATAAAAAAATAGAATATAATAGTTTTAGGTTAGCTGTAACTTCTATAAGCCATGCATATCAATTGTCTATGCAAAGGTCTTGTAAGGCTAATCCATTTGTAGAGGGAATAGAATGGCATACTTCTAATAGTCATAGAGGGCCATGCTCTTTATGTAGCGGAAGAGAAGGAAAGGTATATAAGCCTGATGAATTGCCTTTAGACCATCCAAATGGAGTTTGCTACTTCACACCAGTTATAACTAAAAGTATGGAGGACATTGGGTCAGAGCTTCATGATTGGTTATATGGGGGAAGCAACAGTAAATTGGATGATTGGTATAAGGAATATGTTGAAAATAGCTCAGAAACAATAGCAGGAGAAAAGAAAACTCAAAATAAATCTAGCGATAAAAAGCAATTTGAAAACTATAAGAAAGTTTTAGGAAAAGAAATGCCCAAATCCTTTGATAAATTCCAGGAGTTAAAGTATAATAATGTTAATGAATGGATATCTTTAAAAATTAATTATAGAGATACGAAGAGATATAATAAAATAGTTGGAGAGGCTAGCCATTTAAATATTAAAGGAATACCGATTAAGAATATAGATAGAATTGACTTAGAAGAATATGAATTTGATTATAAGCATATTAACAATGAAAGACAGCATGGTGTTACTAAGGACATGGCTCAGAAGTTTATAAACAATTCTAAAGCTGCATATAGTAGATGGAATGGGCAATAGTTGTATATGTATCGGAAGATGGATGCAGTGTTGTTAATATCAAGGATAAGAAAGTAAGTACATCATATAAAAGTGGTGAATATGACGATAAATTCAAGAAATTAATGGAGGTATTGAAAGATGATTAGGTGTCCTATAATTAATGAGGATATAGATATAGGGGAATGCGTAACTATAGTTGATGTTTGCGAAGAATGTATAAAAGAAACCGTAATATCAGATAAGATTAAAAAGATAGATAACTGGAAAGAAATATGTAAGAAATGTGAAAACCATAATAATTGATAAGCACTTACTAAATAAAAATAGTAGGTGCTTTTATTATGCTCTGGGAATGGGGTGAAAGTTAATGAATATATCAAGTAAGGTTAAGATAGGTGGAGTTAATTATAAAGTTATTGAATGTAATAATCCATCAGAAGAAGATCCTAATGTAGATGGGCAGATATTATATTCGAAGCAAGAAATAAGACTTAAAAATGACATGTCTAGAGAATATAAAGAAAATATATTTTTACATGAAATTATTCATGGGATATTTGAACACATTGGTTTTGAACAAGATGAAGCGATTGTTATTAGATTAAGCAATGCACTACATGGATTCATAAAAGATAATCCAGAAATATTCAAGGATGAATAGGAGGTAGTTGAATAATGCCAAAATTAAATGAAATATTAGGAGAAAGTTTTAAACAGATACCAGAGGATTTACAAAAGAAGTACAAGGATGTGGATTTAGTTGACAGTTCTAACTATGTAGAGAAAAAGGATTTAGAAACTGCGAATAATTCAATTAAAGAATATAAGAAGAAGAATGAGGACACTACAAAAGAATATGAAAATAAGTTAACTAAGTTAAACTTTGATACTAAGTTTGAAAAAGCTGTAGTAGGATATAAAGCTAAGAATCTTAAAGCATTAAGAGCTCTTTTGGACATGGATAAAGTAAAACTTGTTGATGATACCTTTATAGGGTTAGACGAACAGGTAAAAACTCTTAAAGAGAGTGATCCTTATTTATTTGAAGAGGAAACTCCAGGAGGTACTGGGAATATAGGAGGCGATCCATCTTACATAATTGATACTGATGAAGGGAAGTTAAGCTTAGGCGCACGTTTGGCTAAAGAAAGAACAGAAGCTTCAAAAGTAACAGAAGCACAAAATAAATTTTTTTCATAGGAGGTAGAAAAGTATGAGTATTGAAACAAAACAAACTTATATGGGAGAAAATAAGACAATATTGCAATTTGCAGGAGAATTATTTCAAAATGCAATGATAAAGGCTAAAAAAACTGATGTGAAAGAAGTAGAAGGTAAGAGAATACTTAAAGCGGGTACAGTAATAAGTAAAGATGGCAAAATAGTTGATGGATCTATAGTTACAAATGATAAGGCTTTTGGTTTAGTTTACAGAGATGTAGATTTTACTTATAGCAGCGGCACTGAGATTGTTCCAGTAACTATTTTTGGATTTATAAAAGAATCGACATTACCTGAAACTATTTCATTAGAAGCTAAAACGGCTATGAAGATGCTTATGTTTTTATAATTTAGAAGGAGGAATGAGTGAATGGATTGGAGAGATATTATAAACGTAAAAGAAATAGCAACTTACATTAAAGAGCTTCCACCAGAAGTAACTATTGGTGAAGCTCTTTTTCCTAGAAAAAAACAGTTGGGAATGGAATTAAAATATATTAAAGGCGCAAAGAAAAAACCAGTTATATTAAAACAATCTGCTTTTGACGTAGCAGTAAAAATCAGAGCATTAAAAGCACAAGTAGATGAAATTACTAAACAAATGCCATTTTTTAAAGAATCAGTGCTTGTTAATGAAAAAGATAGACAAGACTTACTATTAGCTACACAGGCTCAAAACAAAAATGTTATTGATATGATTATCACTAAAATTTTTGATAATTATAAAGACCTTGTAGATGGTGGAGATATGCAAATGGAAAGAATGAGAATGCAATTACTTTCTGATGCAGGAGTAATTTCTATTGTTTCAGAAGATGGAGATATTGTATTTGATTTTGGTGTTCCTGAAAAGCATAAGGAAGTATTAGCTGGCACTGCTAAATGGTCAGATACTGTTAATTCAAATCCTGTTTTAGACATAATTAGATGGAAAAGACTGATGAAAGAAGAAGGTTATATAGTAGATAGAGCTGTACTAGATTCTATTACCTTTGGGTGGATTACTGCTAACAAAAATATAGTTAAATCAGGATGGCCACAAAACCCAGACTACTTGGCTTCAGATGATGAAATTAAAGAATATATAAAAAAGAAAACAGGTGTAACATTAGCTGAAGTAAGCGGGTCTTATAAATTAGAAGATGGCAGTGAACAGCCTTACTTCCCAAGCGGAAAATTTACATTAATACCTACAGGAGCATTAGGAGTAACTTATTATGGAACAACCCCAGAAGAGGCTGATAAGATGTTCTCACAAGGTTCTAATGTAGAAATAGTAAGAACAGGTGTAGCAATTATGACAATGAAAAAGGATGACCCCGTAACAGTCCAAACAAAGGTGTCTCAATTAGGGATGCCTTCATTTGAAAGAGCTGATGAATGTTTCTTCGCTACGGTTAACTAGGAGTGGTTATTTTAGCCACTCTTTTAGATTCTAAGTAAAAAGGATGGTTAATATGGCAAATAAAAAAACAATAAAAGCTAAAGCTTTAGTAAACTTAAAATATGATAAAGATTGTTTTAAGATAGGGAATGAATTAAAAGTTAGAATAGAAGACGCGTTAGATATGGTTGAAAAAGACCATATTGAACTTTTAGAAGAATTATCAGAGGAAAGCTAAAGGGAAGAAATATGTGAATCCATAGGGAAGGTGGATAAGTATGTCTACACCGTTAGAAGTTTTAAAATTTAATCTCCAAGAGAGGGAATACCCTTATTTTGAGGACAAGGAACTAGAACTGCTACTTGAAACTAATTACAATGATATTAAAAAGGCTAGTTATAATGGATGTTTATTGAAAGCTGCAGCTGATGATAAATTAGAAGTAGCTGGAGTTAAACTTGAAAGTAATAGGCAATACTGGCTTACATTAGCTGAAACGTTTAATGAGAAACCTAGTTATAATTATATAACCAGCATGGAAAGGGTCGATGGTTACTGATGAGTGGTATAAATAGGGCAAAGATAAGCCAAAGAATATACAAGCAGTTGTATAGAAAAGGCTTATTAAAAGAAATTAGAATTTTAAGAAATGGTAAAAATGCTTATGGCGAAAAACTAGAGGATCTATATGTAACAACTATAAATGGATATTATTACAGAGAAAAAAGTAAAATAAACATTAGTCCAGGTGCTGCAGCAACTGTAACCGCTAATTGTTATGATAAATTGCTTATTGCTTATAGTGAAGAAAGTAAAAAAATAAAAAAAGATGATTATTTTATTTTAGATGGCGCTGAATTTAGGATTATAGATCCTAACAATATTGAAAACATAGTATTAGATATGTATTTGGATAGGATGTGATGTTATGGGCTTAAAAATTGATATAGAAGACGTACTTAATGGACTATATGGATTTGAAATTAAGTCTAAAGCTGCTATAGGAGTTTATGCCGATACTGCAGGGAAAAAGTTAGAGAAACATGCAAAGGATAATGCACCATGGACAGATCGAAGTGGATTGGCGAGAAAAACTATAGAAGGTGGTAAACAGTGGGAAGGTGATAAATGCAATGTTTATGTAGCTGGCAATATGCCGTATTCCCCATTCCTGGAATTGTGCAATGATAAACGATATACTGCATTAAAACCAGCAGTAGATCAGCTATCGCCTGAAATACTAAGGGGTATGAATAATTTGTTAGGAAAGTGATTAAATGAGTAATTTTAATTATAAAGTCCCAGGTGATGGTCTGCAAGAAGATCTAATAAATAATACAGTTGCTCAAACTGTATGGCAAAAGATATTTTTACATCTAAAAAGAATGGGATATGAGGTATATTCTCCTGGACAGAAAAGTGATAAATGTACTAGTGACTATGTAGTTATAAAAGAGAATGGGACTTATGCTATGAACGGTAATGTTAATGGATATAAGTTGTTTGACATTATTATTTATCATCCCATGTCTAATTATTCTACTATGGAATTTTTATTAGAAAATATAAAACAGGTCATGAAAGGTATAGAAGAATTAAAACCTACAGGTAATGAAACATCATCTATTATTGATGATAAAGTAGAAGCTTATACTTCAAGTGTAGAGTATATACAATATAAAAAATTAAGGAGGTAATAATCTATATGGTAGATGAAGGTAAAACATTAGTTAATGTTGTTAAAGTAAACTTTATTGACGAAGTTAAAAATACAAATCATACAATTGAAACTTCTGATGAAATAGATATAGAACCTATAAAAAGTGAAGGCAAGAGAGATATATTAAGGGTTAAAAATAGGATATATGGAATAAATGAAACAGAAGATATTGTAATAGGTTATACATTAAAATTTAAAGATAATTTGTTCAATATGCAAACCATGGCACTTGTTGATGGCGGAACTATAGAAGGAGATAAGTATTGTGGAATCGAAGCAGGAGTTGTGGCAGAAAGGCATCCGTTCACAGTAGAAATATTTACAGAGGAAAAGGATTATTCGAGGACTGTAGGTTATGCTAAATTTACTTACAAGCATTGCAAAGGCAAACCCGCAAAATATAAAGTTAAAGATGGAGCATTCTTATTACCAGAATATGAAGCGGAGTCAATTCCATTTAGGGGAGAAAAACCAGTAGAAATAGAATTTATAAATACTTTACCAACGGATCCAATTCCAACAACACCTGAGATGAAAGTAGATGGGGGAACTGTTACAAATAGTAATGAAGATGTAAGTGTAGAAATAACTTCTAATGTGAAATGGACATTTGGGAAAGCTATAAATCAAGATGATGTAACTGCTAATAATTTTGTAGTTAAAAAGAAGTCTGATGGGAGTGTTGTAAATGGGAATGTAACTATAGATGATACTAAGAAAATAGTAACGTTTATACCAATTAGTATTGAAGAATTCGTGACTTATATTGCTGAGGCTAAGGCAGTAAATTTACTTGATGGCAGTGGAACAACTACACCTATAAGTGTAGAATTTACAACTATATAATAAAACAAATAAAATTTTGAGGAGCAATAGTATGGAATTAAAAGTAACTAATATAGAAGATTTAAAAAGAATGGCAGAATATGAAATAATAGAATTACCAAGATTTAAGAAAGAGATACCTTTTAATGCTAAAGTTAAGAGAGTATCTCTTTTAAATTTAGTTAGAAAAGGTGTAATACCTAATAAACTTTTAAGTGCAGCAGAAGAGCTATTCTATGGAAAACAGGCAAGTGAAGGCAAGGTAGACTTGGCACAGCTTACTAATGTAATGTTTATTATGGCAGAAAATGCATTAGTAGAACCTAGTATTAAAGATTTAGAAGATGTGGGATTAGAATTAACTGATGAACAGCTAGTTGCGTTATTTAATTATACGCAAGAGGGTACATCTGATTTGGAATCTTTTCGTGAGGAGCCAGAGGATAGTGAGCGTAATAGCAATGAGCCAACAATACAGGGTAAGACCGAGTGAAATAATAGGCTTAGTTAATGATTATGAAGCGTTTTGTTTTGACGAAGCATGCGCTTATATAATGTCTAAAATGCAAGAAGAGGATAGCCCTAAGCCAAGATTTATAGATGATGAAAATAAAAACAAACAAAATAACAATGATGTGATTGAGTGGCTAAAAGTTAATAATGAAAAGGGGTGATTTAAAAATTTCAAGTCAATATAAGGAAGTTTATGGAGCATAGAAATATGCTTCTTTTATTTTGCCCAAAAGGGGTGAGAGTATATGTCGGTAAATGTGGGGACTGCAGTAGCATTTTTAACATTAGACCGTTCAGGAATGAAAAATGGACTAAAGGCAGCTGGAGCAGATTTAAAAAACTTTGCTAAGGGCACAGGTGGAGCAGAAGAAAGAATAAAAAGTTTAGGTAGTGCTATGACTGGTGCTGGAGCTGTTATGGCTAAAAAATTAACAATACCATTAGCAGGAGCTGGAGCAGTAGCAACTAAAGCTAGCATGAATTTTGGAGCACAAATGTCTAAAGTTAAGGCCATTAGCGGCGCTACTGGTTCTGATTTTAATAAATTAAGAGAGCAAGCTATTAAGTTAGGAGCTGACACAGCCTTTAGTGCTAGCGAAGCTGCTGAAGGTATGGAAAATTTAGCATCCGCAGGTTTTAGTGTAAATGAAATAATGCAAGCTATGCCAGGAATGTTAGACTTAGCAGCAGCAGGTGATGTAAGTATTGCAGATGCTAGTGATATAGCAAGTAGTGCATTAAGGGGTTTTGGTATGGAAGCCGATAAAACCTCTCATGTTTCGGATGTCTTAGCAAAAACGGCAGCTGATACTAATGCAGGAATAACAGATACCGGAGAAGCTATGAAATATGTTGCTCCAGTTGCACATTCACTTGGAATCAGCTTCGAAGATACGGCGGCTGCTATCGGGTTGTTAAGCAATGCTGGAATCCAAGGAAGCCAGGCAGGTACTACATTAAGGAGCGCTTTAACTAATCTTGCAAGTCCTACTAAACGGGCAAGCAAGGTTATGCAAGAATTAGGTATGAATTTTTTTGATGCACAGGGTAAGATGTTACCTTTAGGGCAAATAATACAGCAATTACAAGATAAAACTAAAGGGTTAACAGAACAACAAAAAGCTAGTGCTATGGAAACACTTTTTGGAAAAGAAGCTATGAGCGGAATGCTTGCCCTAGTTGATCAGGGACCCGATAAATTTAATAAGCTTACAAAAGGGCTAAAAAATTGTGATGGTGAAGGTCATAAAATGGCAACTACCATGCAGGACAATTTAAAAGGAAGTATTGAAGAATTAAAAGGAAGTTTAGAAACTGCATTGATAAGTATAGGTGATGTATTAGCACCAACGATTAAAAAAATAGCCAACTTTATAAAGATATTAGTTAATGCTTTTAATTCTTTACCTAAGCCAGTGCAAAAGGTGATAGTTAACACGGGATTATTACTGGCTGCACTAGGCCCTGTGCTTTTAATCTTAGGTAAATTAGTAAGTAGTGTAGGCTTAGTGGGAGGAGCGTTTGCTAAGTTAGGCAGAGCAGCAAGTGCTTTCTTGAAGATACCAGCTATGGTTAGCAAAGGTGGAAAAGGTACATTAACCGCATTATCCGTTCTCAAAAAAGGTATAAACACGATATTTAAAGGAATAAGTAAATCAGTTACAGGAGGAATAAAAGTATTCTCTAAAATTCCATTGTTCGCTAAAAAATGTTGCAGCGGAGCACTTAAAGCATTTCAACTTTTAGGGAAAGGTGTGGGTAAAATATTTAGTGGCATAGGTAAAGCAATATCAAAAGGTGTAAGTATATTTGCTAAATTGCCTGCATTACTTAGACCACACATACTTTTAACAGTAAGTTTAATAGCAGGGATAGGATTGATTGTATACGAAGTTATTAAAAACTGGGATGAACTAAAAAAGGCAGCTGAAAATTTATTTAAACATTTGGAGAAAGTTTTTTCTAAAATAGGAGACTTTTTTAAAAAGAGTGTAGAAGGCTGGAAACTTACTTTCAAAGGGTTAGGAGACTTCTTTTTTAAAGTAGGGCATTGGATAACTGATGGATTATTGGGAGGACTAAAAAAAGGTTGTAATAAGGTTAAAAGTTTTATTGGTAAAATGGCAAATGGAATAAAAAGTACGTTTAAAAATATTTTAGGAATACATTCTCCTTCAAAGGAATTTCAGGGTTATGGTAAATTTATAACATTAGGGCTTATCGAGGGGCTTAAAGAAGGGCAACCTTTTGTAGATTATAGAATTACGCAATTGGGTAAAAATATTAAAAGAATATTCAAAGAGGGGTTAGGAATACATTCTCCTTCAAAAGAATTTAAAATGTATGGTAAATTTATTGATGAAGGTTTAGCAAAAGGTTTAGATGAAAATTCACTTTTCCCAGAGGAAGCAATAAGAAAAAATATGGAAAAGATGCAACAAGCAATTCAAGACACAGACATAGGGGAATTTACATGGCATAATGAGCAAAGTAATGAGTCAATAAGAGCTTCCAAATTAGCCTTCGAGCACATAGACAGCAAGCCTGTTATGGGAACAAAAGAAGAATGGAATGCAACAAAAACTAAAATAAAACTCTTAAATAAAGTCCAACAAGCTCAAACTCGTACAATATTATTAATGGAAGTTGTAAAATCAGGTTGGCAAATCATAGGTAGAGGTTGGCAACTTCTTATAAGGGAAACTACTGGTTATAATGTAGGCCTAGATAAAGCCAAAACAAAAACAGCAGAATTGCAAAACCAATTAAATAAACCTGTTAAGCCTAAAATATTACTACCTACTAATGCTAATATTTTAAAACCAATAAAAGCTAATATTTCAAAAGCTATTAAAGCAACTCAATTAGCACTTAATAGTACTTCAAAACGTGTAGCCGCATTTTTAAATAAATCAAAACAAGGTTGGAGTATGGCAGCTAAAGATGTTGAAAAGACTGTTACAAAACATATCAATACTATGAAAAAGAAATTCAATGATCTGAATAAAATACCAACGGTTAAAATAGGAAAAAATATAATGAAAGGTTTTATATTAGGTATTGAATCTTTGATTGAAAATGCTGGAAAAACCATTTCACGAGTTGCAGATAGAGTTATTTATGTGTTTGAAACTGAATTTGGCATACATTCTCCAAGTAGGGTTTTTTATGGATTCGGTTGCAATATTGTAGAAGGACTTATAAATGGTATAAAATCTATGTTTAGAAAAGTAAGTAATGTTATTACAAGTTTAGCCAACAAAGTGAAAAGTGGATTTAAAGAACTATTAGGTATTAATTCTCCCAGTAGAATATTTTTTCAATACGGTGGATTTATAGGCGAAGGACTTATACAAGGCATAGATGGACAAGAAGGTGCTATAGAAAGCAAATTCAAAGGGCTAGCTAATAAAATTAAATCTTTAGGAAATGTTAAGCCTGATTTTGATTTTAGGGGGCTTAATAATTTAGCTTTAAGTGGAACTTATGGTAGCGGTAGTGAATTTAATAACATTAGCAATAGTAATAAGAATATGGGAGTAACACAAAATGTAAAAATGTATATAACAATACCAAATGCAGATAAAGAAGGTGCCCAAAAAATAGCAACAGAATTTAAGAGTATGACACAAGCAAGCTTAAAAGATGAAATGACAGAGTTATTTATGAATGATGTATTAAGAGATTAGGAGGTGGCTTTATGGACTTAGGTAGGATAAAAGATTTTAAATTAGATTTATTATATGAAGATGGTACAAATACAGGTGCTGTTATAAGTAGTTATAAGCCACCCAGACCTGCTTATTTTCGTAAAGGAATTAGAACTATAGATGGATATACTTATTTTCAAAAGGATATTAAAAGTGATTGTATAATTGATTTTACAATTGCATTTCAAATTAAGGGTAAAACGGATAGTGAAACTCTATCTAATATAAATAAATTTATAAAATTTAGGAATAGATATACTGAAAGATTTATATTTATAGATGAGTTTGGAACTACTTATAAAGGCTATTTTCAAAATAAATATGACTTAGATACCCCCATAGAAGGTGATATCTATTATATAAATTTAGAGCTTTTATGTAATCATGAGGTATCTGGATGGGTGAAAGATAATGGCAAGGTGTAGAGTAGAATTTTATAAAAAAAATGGATACAGAGCTTTTGAAGAAGGTGATGCAAATAAAGTTATATTGGAACATAGTTTAATATCTGTAAAAATAAATAGAAGCTTAGATACACCTACTGCTGAGGCTACGATTACAGCACAATATGAAAATCTACCTACTGCCATATTTGCTGGTGGTACACAAGGTATAATAGATAATTTTGCACAAGTTAAAATATATATAGATGATGTAATACAATTTACAGGAGTAATGAAAAATTATGACTATAATACATTAGATAAAACAATAGAAATGACTTGCCACGATATGTATTATAGAATGTTAAATTTATGTGATAAAGAATTAAAATTTTATAATAAAACAGCAGCAGATATAATTTCTACTGTTGTATCTGATGCTAAATGCAATTTTTATAGAAGTGGTGGAACTAATTATACTGTTTCAAAATTAGAATGTGAAATAGGCACCATGTATAATGATATAATTACTAATTTAGTAGAAACTATGTACGCTAGAGTAAGGGCAAGAAAAGATGGGACTATTGTATTAGAGGAACAATATCCCCTATATGATGAATCTAACCATGAATTATACCCCTATGATTATACTATAACTACTTCAGATTTAAGCAGCGAAACTGCTAGTAGAAATGCTAATTTATTAAGAAACATTTTGAAGATTTGTTGTAATGATGAATATTCAATTTTTGAATCCAAAACTATGACGAGTTATTTAAATGGCGAAAAGTGGGTAGATATAATAGATAACCCATTGGCAACAACACAGGAATTAAAGCAAAAGGCAGCGGGACATAAATTTTTAGATATGTGGAGAGGTAGTACAGCATTAAATATATTGCCAGTTAAAGGAACACCTAACATAGATTTAGGACAAGTTATTAAAATAGTTAGTAATGATAGAGGAAATGGATGGTATTTAATAATTGGGATTAATACAGAAGTAAGTGCAAATACATATACAGATACATTGCAACTACAAGGCATGAGGGATAAAAGAAAAGTATATGACCAATGCAATCTAATAGGAAGTGGTAAGTTAAAGCAGCAATAAGAAGGTGATAATATGGCGCATATGGGGTATAAAAACTTTAGGGAACCAGTAGTTTATATATTAAATCAAGAGTTAAGAAAAAGAAATTTTAAAAATCAAATAAATACGCAAGAAGATCCAATATATTCTGGTGAGTTACCAGAGTATCCTTGCAGAATAATTAGAGATAGCAATAATAAAGCATATAAATTTATATATGCTAATGGAACAGATTTGCAATGGGAAGAGGAATTGATTAGAGATTCAGGGGGTAAAGTATGTAGAATTAAAACAATTTATCCAGATGGTAATTCTAAAACAATACAATTAATTAAAAATACAGATAACAAATTAGAAATTATAGATTATGTATAGGAGGCTGAGATAATATGGGGTTACCTTCCTATGTAGTCAACTTTGATGAACTCTCAGATTTAATTAAAGATTATTTGCAAAATGGTATTAATGTAGATATTGGTGACATAACATTTTCTACTGCTGAAATAGAAAAATTGCTTAATGAAATTAAAGATAAAATACAGGGTGTAGACTATAATGATTTAATAAATGCTTTAAATGAATTAGGTGTAAAATTAGAAAATTTAAGCGATAATTCAGGTATATCTGGCATACAAAAAATATATGGGAAAATGTTAGAGATTCCTGCAATAAAGGGACAATATGTAATAGAGGCTAATTATACTGGGAAACTAACAGGCATAACTTATAGTCAATCTAATTGGAGGTTTGAGGATAGTTGGGATTTAGTCATAGGAGATAAAAAAATATTTGATGGTGTTAGGACTAAAGAATATGGGGAACATAAATATTTAAATGTTTTTTATAATATAGATGGGATGATTAAATTTATTTATAATAATATTAGTGGAACTAGTAAAGTCCTATGGGTGGATTTTAATGTGTTAGAAGGTGTCTAATTTGAGTTTGCCTAAATATATAGTTAACTTTGATGAACTTACAGATGATCTAAAAAATAGTCTATTAGATTCAATAGATGCTAATATAAAAACTAACTATCCTGAAATAAATGCAAGTAATATATATGGTTTACTGAATCAATTGGAAAGTTTATTGCCAGATGTAAAATATAAAAAATTGGGGCAAAAGATAAACGACCTTATATGTAAAAATATTGAGGGTGATCAAAAGGTTAAGGGTATACTATTAGATATTCCAGCAATAAAAAATGATTATAAGGAACAATTTAAATTTGATTATGATGTACTTATTACAGGATTACATTTTAACCAAACAGGATGGAAAAAAGATGATAGATATAGTTTAGAGGTTAATAGAACAAAAATAATAGATAATGCAACTATAAAAGAAATAGGTGAGCATAAGTATTTTAATACTTATTATCCCGTTATAAGGGATACTCCTATTTCTTTTATTTTACATAATTTGAGCGGAAATAGTAGACAAACAATTATAGATTTAGAATATATAAAAGGGAATATGCTATAGATGTAGCTGAAACTAACAAATATAAAGGTATAATTTAGGAGGTTGATTAAATGGCGGAAGAAAACTTTTATTATTCAGAAGGAAGTTGCCAAGTAAAAGATTTAGTTAACACATTAGTAAAAGAAATTACACAAAATGCTGGAATTTATAAATGGGATTTAGTTTACCCTGATAGTATAGATAAAATAGGATCATCAGGGGGAGAAAGCACAATAAATCTTATAACAGATGATTCCGTAACAAGTAAGGTAGACACTGTATTTACAGTAGGCTCTCAAGATGATAAGTGCATTATAAAGGCTAATACAACTTATGGGAAAGAATTTTATTTGAAAATAGATAGGGGAAAAGCAGATTTAAGCAAAGAAGAAAAAAAGGCATTAATTGACTTTGATAAGTTGCATACCTATTATAATTACAATGGAAATAGTCTTAGTAGAACAGATGCGCAAGTATTAGAAGTAATGGCTGGAGTTTCTGATGAATGGAGCAAAAGTGGAGATTATACCACTTATGTTAGCGCAAAGACTAAAAGTAATTCTATAAACAATATAAGATTGCAGATATCTGATAAATTAAATAAAGATAACACTGATTTAGATATACCCAGTAATATACAAAAAGATTATAACTACAGATTGGCTTGGTATAGAAAATTACAACCAGAAATTAAAGATTTTTTACCAATTCAATATTGGATAAATGTAACTAAAGATAGTATAAATTTAGTATTACGAGGAGATCCATCAGCAGATGTTGAACCCTATGAAAACTATCTTACATCTTATGCATATATAGGAGCATTAAAACCAGTAGAAGATTCAGCTTTTACAGATGATAAATATAATTTTGGTATAACTGTATCTTCTGATATAGAGCCTAATTATGCTAAGCCTTACGGGGAAAGAACTGCAACAGGAGTAACAGATGTATGTATGATAGCTAATAAAATAGGCATGCCATATCAACCCCATTATCCTGCTTTTTATACTGCAAATCCATTTATAGACAAGTGTAATGTGGAGGGCTCAAGATGGAATCATAAAAAACATCAGTTTTCAGATATAACACTTGTACATCCAGTAGATATGGAAAGAGGGAAAATGATAAATGTTTTGGCGGGGGATGCTAGTGCTATTTATGATATGGATAAATTAGCATATAAAAAAGACACTGAGGAAGAAGAATATTATAAGAAATTTAAGATAACTGCGCCTTTTCATTTTTTAAATAATAGTGCTAATAGAAATTATTGTGTTGCTATTAGATGTTATAAAACAACAGAATAGAGGTGATATGAATGCCCCTACATAAAATTCCCCTATGCAGTTTTAAATATGTAGGGGACAATACTCTTTCTAGTGGGGCTTTTGTATATGATACCACATGGAAAGTATTAAAAACTAAGGAGAAGCTATTTTATAAAGATAAAGTGATTGAAATAAACAAAAGCATAGGGGATAAACTTTTATATAAGAATTTTTATAATATAGGGAAGAATAATAATAAATATTTTTATAAAGAAAATTCTATAATGATAAAAGAATTTGAAAAAGAGTTAGGATCAGGTATTGCAGAAATAAATAAGAATAAAAATATAATTACTGAAAATACAAATACTATAGAAATTAATAAAAATAAAAATACAGAATTAGAAAATATAGAAGATAAAAATATAAACATAAAGGTAGATAAAAATTTATTAGATATCAGGAATACACAACTAAATAAAAATAATATTATATTAAATTTATATATAGATAAAGAGAATTTACAATTAGATAAATCTAAAACTGTATATACAGATGGAATAGCAAAAAAAGAAATATTCAAAGATAACATTATAAAAAATTTTAAATTAGGAAAAAACATAAATTTTGAAAAATATTATAATTGTTATTTAGCTAGGATTTATTTTAAAGAAATTAATACGAATGAATTAAAATTTATTAAAAGAAATAAATCTAAAAACATTGATAAAGATACATGCTTTTTTATAGACAGATTTAATTTAGAAGAAATAATTGGGAATGGTCTAAAAATATTAAAGAAAAACATTATGGAAAATATAAATGCATATAGAAATATAAGCAATTTAAATTTAATAGATATAAAATCTATAGATAAAAACTATAATTCTAGATTAATGTATATAAGCCTACCTAAAAATATAGGAAAATATAAATACACAGATTTTTTAGACAAGGTAAATATAAAATCTATAGATAAACATGATAATAAAATATATTTTTATAGAGAAAAAACCAAAATGCTATGTAAACATGATAATAGATGTTTGGATAGAAAAGTTATAGCAACTATATTAAAAGAAGATAAAGGATATTTAGACTATACATCTTTAATTAATATCTATAAACAAATAGAAAAAGGCTTGTTAGATTTGACTATATGGAGCATATATAAGGAACATGATAAGAATCTAAAAGGTACAATTATAAAAGATGTATATGAAGCTAGAACTAATATAAAATTTATTGAAGTAACTAAGAGATGGTGGTGGCTAAGGCCTACATATCCTGCAGATGAATTAATTATCCCTAATAAGGACTTTAATTATAATACTGATTTATTAAACAATGCGGATTATGAATATTTAAGATTTAATAATCACCCTATTGAATGGGGAAAAGATTGGGGAATAGATTATAATATTCCGCCTATAGGAATTAGTATTGAAATAATGCTAGATTTAATAAATATTCTAATGATGATATGGCATAAAAATACTCAAGCTTGGTTAAGCTGCACAGGTAAAGAATCTATACAATTTATTATGGAATTGGTTTATGATTGGTATACTTTAGATACATCAAATCCAAATACAGATTATATTAGGGCATACAGATGGATTAGGTGGGAAGCTGAAAAAGTATATTTTTGTGATGTTAAAAATGGATTACAAGCCATAGGATTACTTATAGCTAATTTAATAGGTTATATGAAACAGCATCATTTTAATTTAGTCCCAATTTGGTATAATCCAAAAGCTATGGATATTGAAAGAGAATTTAATAAAGTAGCAACTAATGGTGATATTATAAAAAACTTAGATAAATTGAAAGGTAAAAGACGTTATTATATAGAAACACAAAACTTTGAAAAGGAAAAAATATTTGGGGGGTAAATATTATGTTAGAAAGTACAATAGATTTTAAAAAACCAAGACAAAAAATGTGGGGAATATTAAAAGATAAAACTTTAGCATCCTTACCTTATGGGCATGAAACTAATAAAGAAGGAGCCGAAGTATCTTCCTATGCAACAAATTGTTATGAAGATGCATTAGCGGAAGCGCATACATTATTAGCACAGGGAGTAGGAACTAAAGATATACAGGTGGTTGAATTTGTTCCATATGATTATATTATGCAGCCTAGAGTTTAATTGGGGTGATTTCAATGAAACTTATAAAAGTAAAAGATGGATTATTAGAGGTGGAGAATTTTTTCTTGACCTCTTCATTTTCTGATTTTGCAGGAGAAAGTAATGCGGCTAGAGATATTAAAACAGGCAAATTAAAATTAATTTCTAACAATAAGATAGAGAGAAAATTTGATTATAATGAATTTGTAATTGAATTAGAAAAAGAAAACTTTAAAGATATGAATGACTATGATTACTCTATGATTTATCTAGGGAATAATGAATATACATTTGGTATTAAGGATGAGGGATTAGAGAATCAGAGTAGATATTGGAAAATATTAAAGCGAGATAATTATATACAAGCTTATTCAAGTGAGGATGGTATAAATTATAAAAACATAGGCGGCATGAAATTTGACGAAGCTATAACTAAACAAGGATTTATGAAATATAGTGATGAGAATTTTATATTAAATACCTATAAAGTTTATAAAAATCCATATATAACTATTCAAAATTTCCCTGAGAATACTATTTGTGAATTATATGATTTAGATAACAAATTAATTAAGACTAGATTATTTAATTCAGATATGGAATGCAAAGTATTTATAGACAGTAGTATTATAGGATATTTTGCATTTAAAGATGCTTATGGGAAAGTAATATATACAAGTGATGCTCTTCGTATACAATACGGTGATATGTGGGTATTTAGTCCTTATAATTTTGAAATAATTTATCATGGGAATGTAGTAACTAATATTAACCCAGCTATGTTACAGGATTTAGAAGAATTAATAACAATTAAAAATATAGGAGATAAGGACTATACAAATATTAAAATAGAAACGGAGACACCTGGTAATGACCTAATTCAGTTGTCTTTTGATGGTATTAATTATATAGATTTTTTAACTATGGATAGCATAAAACAGAATGAAAGCAAAGATATATATGTAAAAATAATTAAAAATGCAGAAAATCATAATTTTGCAGTTAGGGATTTTCAACTGGTTATCAGTGAATAGAGGTGAATAGGGGTGAACATATGAGTGAGTTTTTTTATGTGACACAGGACAAGGACGTAGTCATAGATGATAGTGTAACATCCAGAAATTCAACTTGGAGTAGTGAACAAATATTTGAAGAAATAATAAATCATATACAAGGGAATTCAGGTGGAACAAATTTGAAATATAGAGAAATCAACGATACTATTAACTTAAAAGCAGGAGAAGAAATTACAAAAGACTATGATTTAGGTGATAATACAATGATTTTAACTACTTTATATTTAGATATACCAGATGGTAGTACATTTAGATTTAGAGTTTTTGATAAAGTAAAAAATGGATTTTTATTATATGATTCAGGTAAGGTAATGCATTATACAGATAGTGTATTTATTCCTTATCAAGATAAAGATAAAGATACAAATTTATTGCATACTGTAATTACAAATTATAATCCTAACAATTCAGAAACTTTAAACGTCAAATTATTAGGACTGGAGGTGCAAAAAATATGAACAAAACTGATTTTATTCTTAATTATGAAAAAATAATAAATGGTAGCACTATTTCAAATGAAAATTTTATATGCGTTTTAAATATTTTAAAGAATCAAAGAATTATACCATATGATTATACGTATAATTCAGAAGATACGTCTGTTAGTCAAAAAGATGTTATTTTAAAAGGCATAGAACAAGCAGTCTTAGTATTTTATAAAATTTATTTAGGACAATAGGAATGGAGGAATTTAAGTGTTAATAAAAGGAGAATGTTTAAAAAGCAATTTGCTACAAACAATACATGATGCAATTTTATATTCTGGATCTAACTGGACAGAAATTTCTAGTAATAAAGAACAAGATTATAACGTTGTTGGTGGTGGCTCAGATGGATGGGTTTTTAAAAGCCCTGTAATTGGGGGGGAAGGTCAAAGCATATTCTTAACATTAAAAAGTCAAGATTTTACACAGGATGGAAGGAATTTAATTATGATAGGGCTAAGTGAAGATTACTCTCCGGCATTGGAAATTGGTACAAATGGTATCCATACTAATAAATTCTATGAAGTTTGGGCAATATGTAATAATGCTAAGAATAACGATATGACATGGCTACCAACAGATACAATTGAATATTTTATTGATGTTTTAGACCATAGAATACTGATAGTTTTACAAAAAAAATCTGAAACTTTATATAATTATCCCCAATATTGTTATATAGGATATCCAAATTTAAATACTAATTTAGAAAGTCCAAATGCAATAAATCAATTTATTTTTGCCAGTAATTTATCAGGGTTAGATTCAGTTAATAGACCAACATGGTTTAAAACATCTCAACCTAAATCAAGCTCATATAATCCATATGGTCAAATAGCGATTTCATATGTAAATTTGAATATAAATAATCCTACTCCAAACGGAATGTATCTTATGCACCCTGTTTATTTAACTGGAGATGGCGTTGTATCACCAGCATGTGGAATTTTAGGCATACTTGATGGTTTGTATTTTTTACCTGCTACAAATATTAGTAATGGAGATATTATAAAAGTAGGAGATGATACTTATAAAGTATTCGTTAAACAATATACGATAAATAATTTTCATATAGATATGGGAATTGGGTATAGGGCTTATTATGATTCTATTAATGCATCAGTTTTTGCTATTAAGATTAGTTAGAAGGTGTTAAATTATGATTTATACTGGAACAATTGTAAATTCGGATATATTATTTGGTAAATGTTTATATAGCTTAAATGGTATGCTGGTACCAACTGAACCAATTATAGTTGGTACAAAAAAGAGACGTATACTTAATGGATATAATATTTTAGATAATAATGCTTATGTATTTACTAGAATACCAAAAGAACATGTCTTAAATAAATTTAAAAAGCTTGGTGGTAATGTTAAATATTAATAAAAAAGCGGATTATAAAATAAAAGTACAAAATAAATAAGATGAATGGCACTTTAATAAAACAATCTTCATTTCAAATATTAGATGAGAAAAATAAATATGTTAAAAGTAAGGAATCTTAACAGGTTCTTTTTTTATTTTTAAAATTTACATGGGGGTGCAGCATGGAGCAGAATATACTTAAAATGGCATTACAGCAAGGATTATGGGCAGTACTATTCGTAGTGCTGCTTTTTTATATTCTAAAAGAACAGGAGAAAAGAGATAGAAAAGCAGGGGAAAGAGAAGAAAACTACCAGGATATAATTTCCAGGCTTACAGATAAATTTAATATTCTTGAAGATGTCAAAAAAGATGTGGCGGAGGTAAAAGACAAAATATTTAAATAAAATTTTGGGGGTAAAGAAATATGGAATGGTTAAAAAATTTTCTCCAAATTAAAAAGATAATAGCTTTACTTACTACTATAGTATTTTGCATATTAGCTTTAAAAGGGAGTATAAGCAGCACAGAGTTCTTAAGTGTATTTACTTTAATCATAGGATTTTATTATGGGCAGTCTAGTGCTAGACAAGCAGCTAAAGAAAGCAAGGAGCAGGAATAAAGGCCTGCACTTTTTTTATTAAATTTACAGGAGGTAGCTTTATGAAAGGTATAGATATAAGTATGCATAATGGTAATATTAATTTTAATACAGTTAAAAGCGCTGGATATAGCACTGTAATAATTAAAGCAACGGAAGGGGTTAATTATATAGATCCACTTTTAAACACGCATTATAACGGTGCTAAAGCTCAAAATCTTAATATAGGATTTTATCATTTTATGTCGGAAAAAACAAATCCATCTCAGCAGGCGGTGGACTTCTGGAACGCTATTAAAGATAAACAATTTAATATAATATCTACGTTAGATATAGAAACAAATAATATGGATAGAAGTGCTAAAGAAATATCGGATAGATGTATAGAGTTTCTAACTAAATTTAAATCTCTAAGTTGTATGGACTGCATGGTGTATACAGGTGGTTACTTTGGCAGAGATAATTTAGACAGTAGAGTTAAAAAATATCCAGGGTGGATAGCACATTATGGTGTAGATAAGCCTATGGAAACTGGTTTTAACGTTATAGGACACCAATATACAGAAACCGGAAGAGTTAATGGTATTAGTGGTAATGTAGACCTTAATAATTTCTCAAAGAATATATTTCTAAATGCTAAAAAGGAGGAAAAGAAAGTGGAGAATTTAGTTGTTTTTAATAATATAGCAGACCAAAGAGCGGCAGAATATCTAGCGGATAAATTAAACTGCCCTACTATATTTGGAAGTAGACCGTTTGATTATACTTGCGTTAAGAATGTAATAGGCGTAGGTGGTAAGAAAGAGCAATACACAACTTATCTATCGAAGCTTATATCTGGGAGAAGCCGCTTCGATACTATGCAGGCAGTGTTAGACTATATAAATAAGAAGTAAATTTTTGAGGTAAATAAATATAAGGGTAGTGTTAATCAAACTGTAATACAAGGTCAAAACATTCTCGATCCTACAGAAAATGCAGTTGCAGCAGTTAAAGTAGCGCAGTAATGATTTTATTACATTAGAGTATCTATGTACTTACATGGGAACTGTAGTAGTTACCATGTTAATGGTACAGTTTAGTAAGGAGCTTCTAGGAGTTAAGAAAATACCAACTAGGTATTATACTTTCTTGGTAGCTCTTTTTAATATATTAGTTTGTAGTATATAAATAATACATTTACTATAGCTGAGTTATATTTAATGCTTATAAATGCTATATTAGTATGCTTTACTGCTACTAGAGGGTATGACTTTAGCAGTAAAAAAGTAACAGTAGATGAGCAAAAGAAAATAGAACAAAATAATATAACTAATTATATAAAATAGAATTTTAGCTAATATTGTCATAAAGCTTGTCCTTTTTGCGGAAAAGATTTACAATAAAAGAGAAACCACTACTGATTTGGCGGTCTGAGTGGTTTCTTAAAAAGTATATTGTATTTCATTTTATACCTCTATTATACTTGGTTTATTGTTGAAATACAAGGAATTTGGAGGACCCTATGAGTAAAAAAAAGGTTAGGTGTTTTAGATATAGGTTAAAACTAAATAATACAACAGTGGAAAATAGTTATTTAAAAGATGTTGTTAATGAAATATTTGATGTGAATAACAATAATGATATTAAAGAATTAAATAATGGGAATTTGGTAAATATATTAATAGGAGAAGATTCGGATAATTACTTATCTTTAGAATTTATAAAAAAAGTATCAACAACAGATAAAGATGAATTTATTGAAACAAAAGATGTAGATGAAAGGTATTTGTTTTTTAGAATTGGAAGAGAAAAAGATATAGAAGGAGCAATCAAAAGGAATATTGAAACTTGGGAAGGTAGCGGAGTGATTGGAGCTAATGAGCAAGATTCATATAATTTAGAAATATGCACATATATATTAATAGATACCATGAATGGAATAATTTTAGAATTGTTTGGCAGATATGCTCCAACGGTAAAATCTTTAAAGCATTTATTAAATAAATTAATATCTAGACGCGAAAGTGATGTATTAGCTGGCATTACCTTCGATTATAATAATATAATGACTGATGAATTAATTAACTCATTAAGAGATAATGGAACCAGGCTAGGGCAAGTAACATATAACTATGAGAATCCAAATTTAGATATGCTAATTGATATTGGATTTACGGCAGAACAAATAAATAGATTAAAAGAACTAGATGTTTTTCAATTGGAAATAAATTTAAAAGGAAGAGTACGAGTACCTTTAACCAGAACTCCAGATAAAATAAAATCTGTATTAAATAGTTTTAGAAATGCACCTCAAAATATGAAAGATAAGTTATCATTTAAAGGAACTACAAAATCTACATCAACTAAAAACTATACATTTAAGGAAGAAGAAGTGACATACAATATTGATATTCCATATGAAAGAATAACTGATAATAGAAGGATTAAATTATCTTTGGACGACATAGCTTTTGAGGCTTACACAAGATTATATAATTTATATAGTGAGAATATAACTAGAATAGCATCATACACTAGTTAATAATATATATATAAAGAGGGTGAGTGCTGTTGAAAAAATATTACAAGAGCATTGTTGAATTAATTATTTTTTCTGTATTGATTTATAATTTAACTAATGTGAACTTCCTTTTAGAAAATGAATTTAATTTAATTACTATAAATACTGTTCTTGTAGGATTTTTATTCACAATATATACAATTCTTATCCCTTTATTAGATGAAGAAATAATGGAAGCTTATGAAAAAACAAAGGAAATAGAAAGAGTATTTGATAACATCACCTTAGGCATAGTATATGGAATTTTATCAGTCTTGTTTACTATAATGGGATTAGCTATATTTGGAATAGTAACTGAAAATAAAATGACTAATATTTACAAGCTATGGTTAACAATAGATTTATCTTCCTTTATCTTGGTTATGAAATCAATGCTTTTATCTATACTCGACATGAGCAGTATAGTTGGATCTATTAGAGATTTTAATAAACTAAAAAGAAAAAAATGCCAAGCAAATGATGAAATGAAGAATAGATTTATAAAAAAAGGTTAAAGTTATTTTCTTATCGTTTTAAAAAATAATTTTTTAGGAGGTAGCTTAGGGAATATCCTTTGCTACCTTTTTTATTTTGTAAGTATAAAGAAAAATTAAACTTAAAAAGCACTCCCTTATAAAAATAAAAATTGTTAAAAAAGACAAATTTAAAATGTATAATTAGCAGTGCATAATAGGCAGGAGCTGCCAATATTAAAAAGCATATGCAACTTAGGATTATAAAAAGCACTGCCTTTTAATACTTTATTAAAGAATTTAAAATACATGTAAGTAAGGATCCAGAACATTGTCCAATGTGATTTTTAGCTATATAAAATTTTACAAGGCAATTCTAAAAATAAAAAGGGATGCGAAACTATTGTTAGGGCAGCACTATATAAAAAATCAAGAAAGGTTACAGATATTTTCCCCTTTCTATAGCTGCACCAATATTTATAAAAATATATAGATAAATAAAAAAATAGAAATAAATATGCACTATCCCTCTAAACATTTTTAATACCATTCCACAGCTCCATTTAACTTTTCGTACACTCTAATCCAACTACCATTTTTAAAATTTACTTTTATACTACATACCACATTATCCATTCTAAAATCTTTATATCCTTCAATTTCTTCTTTAAATTCCTCACTCTGTAAATTAAAATAATAATTAAATAATTCTTCTTTATTCAATCTAACATCTCCTTGAATTTTAATACCCAATTAGCACTATTACTTTCCCACATCTTTCCCACATTAGTTTTAAAATGTGGTATATAAATATAGAGGATAATAGTTAACAAGACCTCTTATACCAATGGCTATAGATGAGCTTGTTTAATTAAATATACATTTCCTTCGAATCAGGGGTTCGATTCCCCTTGGAGCTACCATATGTTGAAATGCAAGAGTTTATAGACTGAAGTTTTTACTTCAGTCTATTTTTTTGTTTTTTGTCATAGTATATATCAATTAAATTATTCACTATCAACTAAATTTTACCTGCATATTATGGTATTAATAAGGATAGGAGGAATGCTTCTTGAAGAGGACCTATGTACTAGATACTAATGTTATTCTGTATTCTCCCGGTGCTATTTTTTCCTTTGGAGAAAATGATGTAGTTATACCAGAAGTGGTATTAGAGGAGTTGGATTCTTTCAAAAAAGATAAAAATGATTTAGGAGCAAATGCAAGGCATGCTTCTAGATTACTAGATAAATTAAGAAAGGAAGGAAAGCTAAATAAAGGAGTACTTTTACCTGGTGGGGGAAAACTAAAAGTTGAAATGAATCACCAGAATACAACAATACCAATTTCTTGGGATAAGACAAAACCTGATAACAGAATAATACAGATATGCAAAGGTCTAAAAGAGAAAGGTGAGGATGTATGCCTAATAACTAAAGATATATTTGAAAGAATAAAGGCGGATACCGTTGATATAGATGCAGAAGATTTTTACGAAAAAGTAGTTCCGGAAAATGAAAGTCAATATACTGGGAGAATAGATTTATATGCTTCTTCAGATAAAATAGATGAATTTTATCATAATAAAGTTATAGATATAAAAGATTTATTATACTATTGCAACAGTACTGATGAATATGCAATTCCCAACCTTTATAGTAATGAATTTATAATACTTCATACATTAGATAATCCTAGGAAAACAGCTTTAGGAAGATTTGATGGGAAAAAAGTGGTACCATTATATTATAAGGATATGTGTCCTTTGGGCTTGACCCCTAGAAATGTAGGACAAAGATTTATGTTAGAAGCATTATATACAAATGCTAGCAGTGCTCCTTTAGTTATTGTAAAAGGACCTGCAGGAACTGCTAAAACTCTATTTTCTTTGGCTGTAGGGTTAAATAAAATATTAGAGGATGGAACAAATCAGTATAGAAGAATACTGGTATGTAGACCTAATGTAACCATGGATGAAGATATAGGATTTTTACCTGGAACTGAGGAGGAAAAAATAGCACCTTTTATGAGACCAGTTTTCGATAACTTGGAGATTTTGATGGATTCTGATGAAAAAGAAAGATATAAAAATGAAAAAGAACTAACAGATAAAATAAAAGAACTATTTGACAGAAGAATTATAACTACAGAGGCAGTAGCTTATTTAAGAGGAAGATCTATAGTTAAAAATTGGGTTATAATAGATGAAGCACAAAATTTAACCCCTAAGCAGGTCAAAGCCATTACAACCCGTGTAGGAGAAGGAACAAAGCTCATGCTTATAGGAGATCCGGACCAAATAGACCATCCTTTTTTAGACTCTAGATCCAATGGACTATGTTATGCTTCTGAGAAAATGAAGGGTAGCGAACTATGTTATCAGGTTACCTTAAAGTATGATGAATGTGAAAGGTCACCTTTAGCTTATGAAGCTTCTAAAAGATTGTAAAATGAATTGATATCCAATTTAAGTAAGGCGGTTAAGGATATATATCCTTAACTGTTTATTTTTAACCATAATTCATCATTTTTAAAGCACATTAACCATATGTTAAAAAAAAATTAATAATTTACATATATACAACTTAGTATAAATAAAGTATAAATATATTAATTGCTATTTAAAAATTATAATATTTATTGTAAAATAAAAGTATCTATGTATTGAGAAAGGAAAGGTTGAAATATGGTGAAAAAGAAAAGAGCGGGGAAAAAGAAGAAAAAGTTTTCTTTTAAGATATTTATACTGTTTATTTTATTTGAAGTTGCTTTTTCAGCAGTAACTGCCCCTTTAATAGTATTTTATGGACCTTTTAAAAATTTAAGAAAGACTGTAGTTGGTGCTGCAATGAGTACTTTGAATCATCAATATATAGCAACTACTTTTTTATCTGATAAAAAGATAAAAGATATATTACAGGATGATAGTATACAGGTGCTTGAACAAGGACAGGGAATAGACACACTAAAATTTGAAAATAAACATGATGATAGTATTGAAAGATATGATGTTGAAGGCAAAAAATTTAAAGGATATATGTTGGTAATTCATGACCCAACACGAGTAAAGGTTGGTTATAGTAGTAAGTTAGGTAAATCAGGAGAACTTACCAGTCAAATTGCAAAAGCAAATAATGCAGTAGCAGCTATCAATGGTGGAGGATTTGCTGATAAAAATAACGATGGAAATTGGACAGGCACTGGAGGACAACCTGTAGGTATATTAATGAGCGGTGGAAAAATGATTCATAATGATTCCAGTGCTCCAGATAAAAAAGATGATGTAGTAGCTATTACTTCTAAAGGAGTCTTATTGGTAGGACGTCATAGTATAAATGAAATGAAAAGATTAGGAGTTACAGAAGCCATAACATTTGGACCAGCTCTTGTAGTTAATGGTGAACCAACAATAAAATCCGGTGATGGTGGTTGGGGAATTGCTCCAAGAACAGCTATAGGACAGAGAGAAGATGGATCTATACTCCTTTTAGTGGCAGATGGAAGACAGGTTAAAAGTTTAGGAGCTACATTAAGGGATATTCAAGATATAATGTTGGAATATGGAGCTTATAATGCAACAAATTTAGATGGAGGTTCCTCATCTACAATGTATTACGATGATGAAGTAATAAATAATCCTTGTGATCCACTTGGAGAAAGAGCTGTACCTTCTATTATATACGTTACGCCTTAGAATGGGAGGAAGAGATGAAAAACGTAAAGAGAATAATTACTTGGATAGTTTTATCCTTATTAGTACAGTTTGCAGTTTTTTTCTATATAGACAAATATTATTTAGCTACCAATACTACAGTAAAATTAAAGAAAATTGAAAATAAAAACTTAGATAAAAAACCAGATGCAGAGGTTAAAATTCCGGAAAGTGCAGAGAATATAAGTGTATCTTTTGATGGAAAATATGTTGCATATTATGATGGAGACAAGTTACAGGTTGTGAACACAAAGACAGGAGAGATTAGGGATATTTCATTTAATGAAGGGGTAAAGGTATCTTATTATAAATGGCTTTCCGATAGAAATAGAATGTTAATAGGTGAGAAACATAACACAGATGGAAGTTATGGTTTTAAATTATCCTATTATGATGTGGACAAAAATACTAAAGAAGAAATAAAGGATTTAACTTGGGCAGATGAAGATTCAGAAGTTGAAGATATACAGGCTTCTACTTTAACTAATGTAATATATGTAAAAGTAGCTAGAAGCGGCGGTAAAAGTAGCATATATTGGATAAACATTATGAATGAAATGAAGAAAATCAATACAAAGGCTTATTTAGTTGGAGAAACAGCTATACTATACCATGAGGACAAGCTTTTATATGAAGATGCTACTTATCATAAAATATACGCTACTAATATGGAAGATTCTATTGACATTGACGGGGTAAAAGATCCAAGGCTATTAGGTGTGGATAGTGATGACAATGCATATATAGGATCCATGGAAAATGGTAAGATTACTAAAATTTATTATGGGTTATTAGAAAATCCTACTAGTAAGTGGAATGTAATCCCTTTAAGTGGACCAGTAGATAAAAACAATATATATATATCAGAACAAGGTAAGGTAATGATAAATGATAATTTAAAGGGAACAATAAAGGAAGTTTCTACAGGTAAAGAAACTTCATATAAAGGAAAATTTCTTCAAGTATATAGCACAGGTGTTGCTTCTATTAAGGATGGAAAATTAATTAAAACAAATTTTAAGTAAGTGCAGTAAATGTTTTAATTAAGGGAAAAACCCACTGCATATCATATGCAATGGGTTTTTTACAGTTAAAAATAGTAAAATATTCAAAATTCCATTTAAAAAAATTTACATTCATTGAGAAAAGGGACTGCCTTTGATATAATAGTTTTACATGAAAATTAAGAGAGGATGATTTTTTTGAAAAAAAATTTGTTAGATACAATATTAATTATACCGGCAATACTTATAGCTTTTACATTTCATGAATATGCCCATGCATGGGTAGCAGATAAATTAGGAGATAAAACACCTAAATTTCAGGGAAGACTTACACTAAATCCTTTGGCTCATATAGATCCTATAGGTTTTATAATGATATTAATATTTAACTTTGGCTGGGCAAAACCCGTAGAAGTAAATCCAAGTGCATTTAGAAATTACTATAAAGATGATTTAAAGGTATCCATTGCAGGACCTTTAGCCAATCTTTTAGTAGCCTTTGTTTTTTCAGGCATTATAGCTATCATTTATAAGATAGTCCCAGGAATTATATATAGTAGAAACATTATTTATATCATACTTAAAGTTTTTTATATAACTATACAAATGAATTGTATGTTTGCATTTTTTAATATAATGCCCATACCAGGTTTAGATGGATTCCATATACTAAGGGATATATTTCCAGGAAAGTTTTATAAGTTTTCTGATGTTATGTATAGATACCAATTAGTAATTCTTATGTTATTTATAGTAGTGCCAGGGGTTACAAACTTTTTAGTAGGAAGACCTGCCTCATTTGTGTACTCATTATTTCTAAATATATTTAACATATAAAGAAGGATTTAAATGGATAAGTGGATAATATTAAATAAATTTGTTATTTTAATATATTGCTTTTTAAAATACATTAGTAGCTCATATAACAAAAATTCTTTAATAATATTAGGATTGTTATTTTATATAGCTATTAGTATGATTTATTATATTGTTCATAAAGGAAAAGTTAAAATTATAATAGGTATTTTATCAATGATATTGTTAGTTTTCTTCGGCAGCTATTTTAGCAGCGTTTTTTTATTTTTTATTCCCATAAATTATATTGAATTTGTATATGATAATAATTTGAACAATGCATATATATTAGGATTGATATTTGTTTCTCCAATTTTTATACATAGTAGTATAAGGGGAGAATATTTTATTATACTGCTTTTCAGCTATTTAATATATATACTTTCTTATAAAAGTGAATATAAAGTTAGAAGGCTTTTACAGGAAAATGATAATTTGAAGGAAAAAAATGATGAACTATATAATAAGGTAAATAAAGATTTAGAATATGAAAATCAAATAATGTATACTTCAAAACTAGAAGAAAGAAATAAAATTGCCCAGGAAATGCATGACAAAATCGGACATACTATATCAGGAAGTATAATGCATTTGGAAGCAGCAAAATTACTTATGGATAAAGATAAAGAAAAGGCTAGTATCTTTATTGATGATACTATAAAAGTGTTAAGAGAAGGTATGGAGAGTATTAGAATAACTTTACGAAGTATTAAACCTGCTTCAGAACAAATGGGCATAAACAGAATAAGACTTATGTTAAATGAAGTTTCATCTAGAACTAATATTACATGTAATTTAATGCACAGTGGTAATATTCAAAGTATAACTTATGCTCAGTGGAAAATAATTTATGATAGTACAAAAGAATGTGTTACAAATACCATAAAATATTCAAAGGCTACTATGGTAACAGTGAACATCCAAGTATTTAATAAGATTACAAAGGCAGAAATAAAGGATAATGGTATTGGAAACTTTAATATAAAAAAAGGTATGGGAATAAAGGGTATAGAGGAAAGATGTGAGAAAATAGGAGGAAAAGTTATAATAGATGGTTCTATGGGGTTTTCTGTTATACTTATTTTACCTATGAACTCATAATTTTGGAGGGGGAGGCTATATGACTATTAAAATTTTAATTGCGGATGATGATTCTCTAATTAGAGAAAGTTTGAAGATAATACTAGGAATGGATGAAGAAATAGAGATAGTAGATGCTGTTGACAATGGATTAAAGGCATTAGAGGTGTGTATAAGCTTTGAAGTAGATGTAGCACTTTTAGATGTGAGGATGCCAGTTCTAAATGGAGTAGATGCAGCTAAAGAAATTTTAAAGAAGACTAAAACAAAGCCTCTAATATTAACTACTTTTGATGAAGATGAATATATAATGGGAGCTATAAAAAATGGGGCTAAAGGATATATATTAAAAAATAATTCTCCGGAAAAGATAAAGGATGCTATAAAGATGGTTTATTCAGGTAATACAGTATTACAGGATGTAGTAATGGAGAAAGTGAAAGATGGACTATCTTCTAGTAGGGAAGGAAACTTTAACAAAGATATGTTTTCAGAAAGAGAAATGGATATTATAGAAGCTATATCTGAAGGCCTATCCAATAAAGGAATAGCAGGTAAATTATATATATCAGAGGGTACTGTTAAAAATTATATAACCTCCATATTAAATAAAACGGGATTAGAGCATAGAACACAAATAGCTATATATTATATAAAAGGTAATAGGTAATATATGACTTTAGTCATAAGAAAAAGTGACTTTCCATACTAAACAGGGAAGTCATTTTTTTATATAATTATTATAGTAAGAATATTGAATGTTTGGGAGGATTGCTATGAAAATAGTTAGAATAGAAAACTTAACTAAAAGATTTAGAGATTTTACAGCGGTAGATAATGTTAATTTAAATATAGAACAGGGAGAAATATATGGACTGTTAGGACCTAATGGTGCAGGGAAAAGTACTATTATAAATATAATATGTGGTCTATTAGGCATGAATAGTGGAAGCGTATATATTTTGAATAAGGATATTAAAAAAGAATGTAATTATGTAAAAAGTAATATAGGTATTGTTCCTCAAGATATAGCAATATATGAGGATTTAACCGCCTATGAGAATGTGAAGTTTTTTGGAAGTTTATATGGTTTAAAAGGAGAAGAATTAAAGTTTAGAGTAAATGAAGCTTTAGATTTTGTAGGGCTAGGAGATAAATACAAAAGTTATCCTAATGAATTTTCAGGGGGAATGAAAAGAAGATTAAATATTGCCTGTGCTATAACTCATAAGCCAAAGCTTATAATAATGGATGAGCCAACTGTAGGAATTGATCCTCAGTCAAGGAATCATGTTCTTCAATCTGTAAAGAAATTAAATAGTTTAGGTTCAACCATAATTTATACAAGTCACTACATGGAAGAAGTGGAGGAGATTTGCACAAGAATAGGCATAATAGATCATGGCAAGCTTATAGGAGAGGGAACTAAAGAAGAATTAAAGTCTATAATATGGGACAAACAAAGAGTATCTATTACAGTGGATTCTATTGAAAAAATTAAGGAAGAGGATATAAAGAGAATAAAGGGCGTTGTATCTGTACAGATAAACAATGATAGAGTGGATATAAGCAGTGATAATGATATAAATAATTTAGATGAAATAATACTTTATTTTACCAACCAGCATATTTCTATAGATAACATTGAGTCCCAAAAGCCTAACTTAGAAGCTGTATTTTTAACTCTTACTGGAAGAAAGTTAAGAGATTAGAGGTGAAAAAATGAAGTTTGTTATTATAGCTCTTAAAGAAATAAAACAAAATCTAAGAGATAAAAAATCCATGGCTATGATGGTGATTTATCCAATACTTTTGATGATAATACTTGGTTCGGCCTTATCTGGTGCTTTTAATGATTCCATAAGTTTTAAGGATACAAAGGTATTATATAAAATAGAGGGAAAGAAAAGCATAAGCAATAATTTTAATGAATTTACTAAGGCTTTAAATGATTTAGGTATTGAAACCATAGAAATAGAAGATGAAAAGCAGGCTATAGAAAAGGTAAAGGATAGTACCTATGAATGTTATATAAAGGTGGATGAAAATAATAAAAAAATCAATGTTTATAAAAATGAAAGATATAATTTTAAATCTGATTTAATACAAACCATATTAAATACCTATGTAGATAGATATAACACAATGATAGAAATTTATAAGGAAAATCCTAAAGTGCTGCCTAAATTAACGGGAGAAAAAGAAGTCAATTATGTAAATGAAATAAATGTGCAGAGAAATAGATCACCTAGGGCTATAGATTATTATGCTGTAACCATGTTAACAATGATAGTACTCTATGCTGCATTATCTGGTGCTTTTGCTATAGGTGGGGAATATATTAGAAATACTTTTAACAGAATAATGTGTGCTCCTATAAAAAAGGTTGAAATACTGGGTGGTAAAGTTTTAGGAAATATAATAGTTACTTTGCTTCAAAGTGTTATAGTTGTTCTTTTCAGTAAGTATGTATTAAAGGCTTATTTTGGAGATGATATGTTTCCTATATACTTGGTAATATTATCTGAGGTAATAATGGCTATATCTATGGGGGTAGGGGTAGCTTTTATGACAAAAAAGGATACTTTATGCAGTGCATTGTTAAATATATTAATACCTTTTATAACCTTCTTTGGAGGAGGATATGTTCCTATAGGAGACTTTAAAAATAATACTATAAATCTTATTTCTAATTTATCTCCTTTAAAATGTACCAATGATGCAATATTTACTTTTGTTTATTCTAATAACATTCATAATATAAAAACTGCCATAATTATTAACATGATAATTGCTGTAGTATTTTTAAGTATTTCATCATTGATTTATAAAAGGCAGGTGGTTTAATTGAGAAATGTATTTATTTTGTTTTGTAATACTGTAAAGATGATTTTTAGGAAGAAGAGTAATATAATAATATATTTCTTGCTTCCAATGATAAGTTTTATAATTACTATAAATATACACAGTAATAAAGCTTCTCAAAATAAAGCTTTATTAATAGGATTAAACAATAAAGATGAAAATGTATTGTCAAAAGATATGATTGATTATTTAAGCTCTACTAAAAAGTTTAAATTCATTAATGTAGGAAATGAGGAAATAAAGGATAGTGTAGCTAAAAGGAATGTAGATTGTGCAATTGTATTTCCAAAAGATTTTACCAAGAGTATTTATGATGAAAGCTTTAAAGGAATAGATATATTTTCTATAAAGGGGGACGAAACCACTGCACTTATAAAAAATTACTCAAATTATTATATAAAAAATCTATTAGATATAAGCAAAGCTTCAGGAGGAGATTTAGATAAATTTAATAGAATGTATAATAACTATAAAAATGGGGAAATAAAGCTGGTTGAAAAAAATATAGAGGATACTGCTTTAAGCAAGGGAGCTACCTATTCAGGCATTGGATTTTTAATAATGTTTATGATGTTTGCTACAGGAAATGTATCAAGACTTATGATAAAGGAAAGAAGAAATAAAACCTATTATAGAATATGCGCTGCTCCTGTGAATTCACGAGCCTATGTGGGAGGAAATGTGTTAGCAAATTTTTTTATAGTATGTATTCAAGTAATCACCATAGTTGTTTTAGTAACTAAAGTTCTAGGTATAGACACATATATACCAGATGGACAATTGATTTTTATATTATTGAGTTTTGGTGCATCAGCTATAGGTATAGGTATGGTTATAATGGCTTTTTCTAATTCTTCTGCTCAAGCTAGCAATTTAAGTAATGTGGTTACTATTCCTAGCTGCATGTTAGGAGGTTGTTTTTGGAACTTTTCTTTAATGCCTGAACATATCCAAAAGATATCAAATTTTGTTCCTCAAAAGTGGGCTATAGAAGCTATTTATAAACTGCAAAACGGTGCTAAATTTTCAGATATAAGAATGCATATAATAATAATGTGGGCTTTTGCTATAACTCTATTTTTAGTTGCTATATATAAAATGAGTGTTAGTGACAAAGTTGAAAATTTTGTTTAGTATATTACAAATTAAGTAGACATGATATAATAAATTACAATGCAATTTTTTTAGAAAACGGAGGAAGAAAATGAGGCTTAGAAAAAAATGGTGGGCAAGACCTGAAATGGAACAAGCTGCACTTTGTATAACAAATCCAAGAGATTTTAAAGGAAAATGGAAAGAGGAATTTAAAAACAATAATCCTATTCACTTAGAATTAGGCTGCGGAAGAGGCGGATTTATATCTAAAAAGGCAGATGTAAATAGAGATATAAATTATGTAGCAGTAGACTTGAAGGATGAAGTTTTGATATATGCATTAAAAAAAGTAGAAGAATTAGAACTAACAAATATTAGAATTGTTCCTTTAAATATAGCTTTTATTGCTGAATTATTTGAAAAGGATGAAATAGAAAAAATATATATAAATTTCTGTAATCCATGGCCTAAAGATAGACACAATAAAAGAAGACTTACTCATACAAAATTTTTAAATGAATACAAGAAGTTTTTAAAACCAGGCAGTGAAATTTGGTTTAAAACTGATGATACAGATTTATTTAAAGCTTCACAGGATTATTTCAAGGAAGCTGGATTTTCAATAGAGTATTTAAATTATGATCTTCATAATTCAGGCTTTGATAAAAATATAGTTACAGAGTATGAAGCTAAGTTTACTTCAATGGGCATGAAAACTATGTTTCTCATAGGAAAACTTCTTTAACCAACAAATAATAATTTGGATATATAAATAATGCTTTGAAGCTACAAATAAAGTTTTGAACATCATCCCCCATATTAGAGCCAAACTCAGTTCTCTAATGTGGGCTTTTTTATTCAGGTTTTATATTCAAAGATATAACAGGAGATTTAGAGGATACTTTTACAAAAGAATGGATTGATGACAAACTTAATATTGAATATATGAACCAGTTAAAGTCACATATAATATCAATTCAACTATCAGAATACATTGATGAAAAATTAGAATGGAATAGTGCTATTAGCGATAGACCTGTAGAGGATAAGTGGAGAATTAAGGTATTAATCTTTCAAATTGAAGATACAAAAGTTCAGCCCAAAGAGACAATTATGAAAGTTAAAACAAGGCTAATAGATGTAAATAAAAATGAATATAAGATAAGTGATTTTAGAATTGAGTAAGCGAGTAAGTAAAATATTTTTAGGCAAAAAACAAGGAAGGGTTGCCAGCAAATACCATGCCGGCAGGCATTTTATTCATATTAAAGACCTTTTATAATTTATTTACCACAACAAATATAGAAAGAAGTTTTAATATGAATGATATAATTTTAAACGAATTGAAGTTGAATTTGGATGATATAGAGAAAGAAATTGTTTTGCCATCGCCACTTGACGAAGTCGAATATAGAGGATTAGGTACCATGAACAGCAGCATAAGAAATGTTATAGCCTCAAGGATGAAAGATAATGGAACAGCATGGTCTATCGACCTTTGATTTTTTTGCGAAAATACTGTAGTTATTTAATTATGGAGAATGAATCCCAAAAATAACAGGCAAGTTTACCCAAAATAAAAAAGTATAATATTACTAAATAACCAATGGCTACGCCATATAAATTTTTTACTGTGATGGAGGTGACAATGGGTGAATTTCAATAAAAGATATTATTTTAAAAATATAGCAAATGAAACTTTGGACATAATTGATAAGGGATACTACATTAATAAAGATAGAGAGAAAGTAGAGCTAAGAGAATTAATAGACAACGCTGTAAAAGGTACAAAATTGATTTGTGGAAGCACAAATGAGGAATTTAGCAGTTGTGAGGATAATATAAACGATATTGTAAACGAAAAAAAAGATAATTATTATGTAAGTAATTATAGCAAAACTAATGTTAACACTACAAATCATACTATATCTGTTGTTAATAATACCACAATTGACACAATAATAGAGTTAAGAAAAAAGGATATTGGTGGGAATATTATTGCCCTTAACTTTGCCTCTGCTAAGAGCCCAGGAGGAGGATTTCAGACAGGGGCTAATGCACAAGAAGAAAGCATTGCCAGAGCTTCTGCATTATATCCTTGCCTCATTAGATGTAAGGAGTTCTATGAATATCATAAAAAGCAAGAAAGTCCATTATACTCTAATAATATGATATATTCACCTAATGTACCGATTTTTAGAGATGATAAGGGGAACTTACTATCTAATCCTATACTCTGTTCTTTTATAACTTCTCCTGCTGTAAATGCAAAGGTAGCAAGAGATAGAGGAATTAAGGAAGATGTTATAAGGGAAACTATGAAGGTTAGGATTAAAGAAATATTGAATTTAGCTTTAAATAAACAACCCAAAGCTATTGTACTTGGTGCTTTTGGTTGTGGGGTGTTTGGAAACATTCCAAAAGATGTAGCAAGAATATTTGTTTTAGAGTTAATGCAAAAGATAGATAGGCTTAAAAATATAGAAGTTATTTTTGCTATATACGATAATAATGGAGAAATAATAAACATCTTCTCTGAGGAATTAAAGATTTTAATAGGAGAAGTGAAGTGCTAGGCAGAGAACGTAGGTAGATTTGTGTAAATACAAATCTACCTACGTTCTTTTTGTATATGTGGCTGGTAATTATGGGAATAATATCTACAAAATATTTTTGATAGGAGTAATGATTATGAGAGAATTAAAT
>NZ_PVXO01000061.1 GCF_002995785.1 Clostridium liquoris
AGTAAAATACCTAGGATTATCCAAAGTTTTTGTGTAATAAGTTTGATTGCTTTTCATTGGGCATTTATCACAATTTTTGCATTGAACAGGAAATAACCATTTGTGTCTAAATTCTTTAGAAACAATTCCCCAATTACGAAGTTGATGCCCACAAAATAAGCCATGTGGAATACCATCTTCATCAAGTTTCACAAATTCATTATTAGATGAAATTTTTGATGAACGAGAATTTAAATCAATAATAGGTTTGATTCCATAATGCTCGCATAAAAGATAAAAAGCATTAGTATCATAGGCAGAATCAAAGGCTGCAGAATAAAATTTAATTTCAGGATATAAATCAACAAGTTCTTTAAGTGCATAAACGCCAGTTACAGAATCATGACGTGCAGCACTAACAAGTTTAATATGGATAGGTAGGCTGTAAAAGCTATCACAAGCAGTAAAACCATGGAAGGTATGTCCATAGAAATATTGCTCATTAAAACTATCCCAGCCCCAAGTTGCAGTGGGGTCATGAAACTTGCGAAAGCAGTCGCATCTTTCACCGGGCTTTAATTTGCAATTGCATACTTTTTTCCCGTAAGGCGAAGCCTGTGTAGGCATACAAGTACCATCACCAGCAATGTTTAGTTTTGAAGGGTCACCAAGAATACCCATTTTTAAAGAAGGTAATACAAATAGCTCTTTAAGTATGGTATTTAATGTTGATTCAATGCTGTCAGGAAGCCTAGAATTATCATATTTTATGACTCTTTTGACTAAACGTTCAACTACACCAGGTTTGGAATTATTCATCTTTTGATTTTTCTTTTGTTTTTTACGGGGTTTACGTTTAGCTTTGCGCAGTTTGGATTTGTAAAGAATTTTATCCTTGCGAATCAGCCTATCCATAAAATCATAAAAAGTACCAACACCAGGTATTGAATCTGCATAAATGCCTTCGGCTTTAGAAGCTGAATAGCATGCAGGAATAAATCCTGATAAAATTGCATAGAAAGGTTCTGACTGCAGGGTTTTTACCCATGATGATATGCTAGTTTCATTGGTATATAGCATAATAAGTAAGGATCTAAGTAATGCTACCGCATCTTTTGGTGGGACACCTTGATTAGATTTAGAGTAAGTATTTTTCATTAAAGGTACAATTCCAGTAAGGTCGGTAGACCACATTTTAGTTATAAGTGAACTACGATTTAGTAAAGTAATTTGTTGATTGGTTTGAATGAAAAACCTATTCAAAAATGATTCAGCAAATTTTTGATATTTGGTGTGAGAAAATTTAACAGTTAGCATAAAAATCACTCCTTGTAAATGAAATAATGTAAATAATGCCCATATTTCATTTTGGAAATTTCTACTAACTGTCAAGCCTTAATTTATAGTGCTACATTAAATTAGCTTAATAATACTACGAATATCTTAAATTATATAAGCTATTCGTACAATATAAAACTTGAAAAAACTCTGGGGTGAAGCTGATTTCTATAGAAAAATTAATGTAGAAACTTCAGTACCTTGGGAGTTTTCGAGAATACTA
>NZ_PVXO01000062.1 GCF_002995785.1 Clostridium liquoris
TTTAAAATTGTGTGTCTAAAAGCCTTTTTGTCATACAGTAAATTAAATTCATAATGTTTTTCTATCCAAATAAGCACTTTTATTACAACCCCTAGTAATTGTTAATTATTGTTTTTCGAATACACTATTTGATAATAAAATTATTTAAGTTTCATTACTATTGCTAAAATTTCTGCTACAGCTTGATACATATCTACTGGTATTTCTGAATCCAATTCTACTTCATCATATATAAGTCTAGCTAAAGGTTTATTTTCAACTATAGGTACATTGCTTTCTCTTGCTTTTTCCTTAATCTTTATAGCTATATAATCCGCACCTTTTGCTACTACTCTGGGAGCAGAGTCAATACCTTCTTTATATCTTAATGCCACTGCAAAATGTGTTGGATTAGTAATAACTACTGTAGCATCTGGTACACTTTGCATCATTCTTCTCGTAGACATTTCCCTTTGCTTTTGCCTTATCTTTCCTTTAACCTGAGGATCTCCTTCCATCTGTTTGAATTCTTCTTTTATTTCTTCCTTGGTCATCCTCATATCCTTTTTAAATTGTCTTCTTTGAAATATAAAATCTACTAAAGCTATAGCCACCATTACCAAGGTTATCCTAAAGAAAATATTTACAACAAAACCTCCAAAGGTCTCTGCTAGAATAGGAAATCTTAGGTTACTTAAATTGATTATGGCAGCATAATTGTCCTTTAAAAATTTATATCCTACATATCCAACTACAGTTACCAATGAAATATCTTTTATTAATTCCACTACAGTTCTAACGGAAAACATTCTTTTCAATCCATTTATAGGATTTAATTTCTTAAAATCTGGTTTCAAAGGTTCCTTTGTTAAAATAAAACCTGTTTGAAGGAAGTTTCCAAAGATGCCCATAATCATTATAGGAATTACCATTGGCAATATTACAACGGCAAGTCTCCATACCACTGTTACAGCTATATGAAAAACATTTTCATAATTTAATTCAGTATTTAAAAAGTTATTTAAAAAACTTATCATAGTATCCTTCAAAGCGTTAAACCCATAGGAACCCAATGCATTTAAAACCAAAGTAGATGCAAGAAGGGTTATGGCTAAATTAACTTCCTTACTTTTAGCAACCTGGCCCTTTTTTTTTGCTTCACTTAATTTATAAGGTGTTGCTTCCTCAGTTTTATCGTCAGAGGCAAAAATCATAATAAGTGGTATTGTGTTATAAACACCTTTAAATGCTTCTGGCAGAAGTGAAAAAGCCTTTGATATAAGATTAAAAAATATAGGTAAAGCAAAAGCAAAAGTTGTGAGTCCAATAAGTGTCTTTATAGGTAACCCTAATATCATTACATTTAATTGAGGTACAGATCTTGCTACAAGACCTAAAGTTAAATCCGTAATTATAATTATCAATACAATGGGTATTGCTATTTTCAATCCAATACTGAAAAATTCTATAAAAACTTGAACTATAGTACCAACTGTGCCCTGTGATAAAATAAATTTTCCTATATTAACTACTTTAAAACTATCAATCAACTGTAAAATAAGCATATGATGTCCATCCACAATAAAAAACAATATCAAACTAATCCAATAAAGTAGCATTTCTAATAATGTAGAATTACTATTTGAATTTGGGTCAAACATTGATATCATGGAAAAGCCTATTTGAAGGTCCATTAGATTTCCTCCAACTTTTACGGCCATAAAACACAATTCTGTAATAAATCCTAAAGTTAAACCTGTAATTAACTCACTTATACAGCTGCCTATAAAAGGGAAAATACCATTTATATTTACAATTGCTGTATAATCAATACCTGGTACTATTATATAGGCTAAAATCAAAGCAAATCCAATTTTCACCATAGCCGGTGTTCCTTTTGGAAAAAACACAGGTGTTACTATGTAAAAAGCTATTAGTCTTAAAAATACCAGAATTATTGCTGTAAAAAATGCCACATCTACCAAAGATAACACCTACTTCTTATTTAATAATATAAGTAAAAGTATTTCACTGTATGATATTTGCTATCATTGCAAATATGCCTTCGGTAAAATTTACTAACTTATGAAGCATCCAGCTTCCCGTTAGCAAACCTACTAATGCTATTGCAATAAGCTTAGGCACAAAAGTTAAAGTTTGCTCCTGAATTTGGGTAGTAGCTTGAAAAATACTTACCACTAACCCAACTAAAATAGATACAATAAGTATTGGTGCTGATATTAACAGGCCGGTACTTATTGCCTCTTTAATCACTCCAATTACCATATTTTCACTCATTTAATCACCTCATTTAAAACTTATAACTAAGGATTTTACCAATAGATACCATCCATCTACCATAACGAATAATAATAGTTTAAAAGGTAATGACACTAGTACTGGCGGCAGCATAAACATACCCATAGACATTAAAACACTAGCTACAACTAAGTCTATTATTAAAAACGGTATGTATAATAAAAATCCTATTTCAAAAGCAGTCTTTAATTCGCTTGTTATAAAAGCAGGTACTACTATGTATAAAGGCACATTATCCTTTGTTACGTTATCTCCTACTTTTGACACTTCCATAAATAATTTTAAATCCTTTTGTCTAGTCTGCTTTAGCATAAATTTTCTTAAGGGCTTAGCTCCTTTATCCATAGCTTCTTCCTGAGTTATCTTATTCTGCAAAAATGGCTGTATAGCATTTGTATTAATATCGCTATACACAGGTTTCATTATGAAAAAAGTTAAAAATAAAGCTAGTCCAATAAGCACTTGATTAGGTGGTGATTGCTGAGTTCCTACAGCATTTCTCAAAAATCCAAAAACAACTATAATTCTTACAAAACTTGTCATCATCATTATAAAAGAAGGCAACAAGGTAAGTATAGTAAGTACTATTAAAAGTTTTATATTATCTACATAGTTTTGTGGAGTTCCAGCATTATCTACTGATATATTTACATTAGGTATGGGTATATTTGCCGGGGCTGCACTAACCTTACTTTCTGATAATACTAATCCAATTATGGTAACCGTGAAAATTACTAAAAAAAATATTGTTCCTTTTTTATTCTTCATATTTATCTTCATGTTTATCTTCCTTTTTATTTCTAAGTTTTTCATATAATTCTTTTAAACTATGGTACTGTGGTATTTCTTTGGAAGATTCAATTTTTATTATATCTTCGCTAGTAAGCTCTAACATAATTTGCACATTTTCATGAGTTGAAGATATTACATATGCTTTATCTCCAATTTTTACAACTAAAAGGGAGTTTTCCTTGGATAAGGGAAGCCTATCCATAATCTTCATATACTTTCCCTTTTGAATATCTTGAAGCTTTCCCCCTCCATATTTGATACATATATATATAAGTAAAATTATAAATGGCAAAAATGCAATAATCTTCAAAAAGGTAATGACAAATTGTAAATCATTTCCCATGCTTCATTTTCTCCTCATTATTACTGAACTAATATTTCCTGAAAATAAATACTATCACATCTGCCATTTTTAAACATCGGATTTATTTTATTTAATATTTCCGCCTTTATGTCTTCAGTGCCTTTAGTGCTGAAATCCTTTGCCTTTTTGGATCTAATTACACTATTAATTGTATCTTTAATAGCTGGTTTTTTAGAATCCAGCTCCTTTGTAAGTTTTTTATTTTCATATCCTAAAGATATTGTTGCCTTTAAAAATCTTTTTTCATTCTCATCAGACAGGTTAAGCAAAAATTCTCCCATATCATAGGTATAAGTAGAAACATTACCATTACCACCATTATTCACACTGACATTGTTTGCTTGTTGATTATTTGCCTGCTGCGTATTAGCTGGAGACATTTGATTTGCTGGAGTCTTTGGTTTTTTGCCTGAGAATAGCATGTAACCTCCAAAAGCCCCTCCGCCAACTACTATCAATGCTAGTAATATGATAATAATCGCTTTTAATTTATTGTTTTTTTTGTTTTCTATATTTTTTTCGCTCATTTTTTCCCAGTCTCCCTTTCTATAGAAACTATTACTATGTTAACCCTTCTATTTTTAGCTCTATGTTCCTCTGTATCATTAGGGTAAATTGGCTTAAACTCTCCATAACCTGCTGCAGTAAATCTAGCAGGGTTTTGATTTTTAACTTCTACAAAATATCTCAAAACATTAACAGCTCTAGCAGTAGAAAGTTCCCAATTGGAATCATATTGATAATTTTTAATAGGAACATTATCTGTATGACCCTCTACAATTATACTATTAGGAAAACTAGCTATAAGACTGTTTAGCTTGTCAAGTATTGGTATACTATTACTTTTTATTTGGGACTGACCTGTTTCAAAAAGAATACTGTTATTTAACTCAAGAATTACACCTTTACTATCATTCTTGATTTTTACAGAATCCTGTAATTTATTTTTTTCTACATAATCCCTTACTTTGTCATAGAGTTCATTTTCTCTACCACCTGTGGCAGTTCCCATTTTTGTTGTTTCTCCAACTAAAGGTACATCTCCATTTTTCATATTAAAATCAAAAATAGTTTCCCCTGAATTACCTGATAGAACACTTTGAAAAGCACTAGCTACTTGTTGAAACTTTTGAGCATCTACACTGGAGAAGGAGTATAGCAAAATAAAAAAAGTTAAAAGTAGAGTCATAGTATCAGCATAGGTATTCATCCACTCATTACCACTAGGTCCGCCATCAGTGCTGCCACCGCTTCTCCTTTTTCTTCTAGCCATTTTCTGACACCCCTTCACCTTCTACTGAAGTAGCAAGAAATTTTTTCCTATCCTCTGGTGATAAATAAGAAATTAATTTTTCCTCTACAATTCTTGGATTTACTCCTGACTGGATAGCTATTATTCCCTCCAGCATCATTTCCTTTATATCTACTTCCTGCTCACTTTTTAATGCTAAATTGGCTGCCATAGGGTTAAATACAAGATTGGCCATTAATGATCCATAGAAAGTAGTAATCAAAGCCTTTGCCATACCTCCTGCTATCTGGCTTGAATCTGTAAGGTTTCCTAGCATTTGAATAAGCCCTATAAGGGTTCCTGCCATACCAAAAGCCGGTGCATAGGCACCCCATGCCTTGAGCATATCAACTCCTAATTTATGTCTTCTTTCCATTTCAGAAATTTCAAGCTCCATAATATCTGTAATTGTCTCTGGCTCTATGCCATCTACTACCATTTGTAAACCCTTTTTTAAGTACTCATCATCAATTGAATTTATTTCATCTTCTAATGACAAAAGTCCTTCTTTTCTAGCCTTCTTAGATAAACTAATAAATTGATTTATAATATCAATGCTTGATTTTTCACTTTCTCTAAAGGCCTGGGCTATTATTTTCATTATTTTTCTAAATTGATCAGCAGGATAGTGAACTAACATAGCACATAGAGATCCGCCTATAGTTATAATTACAGATGCTAAATCCCAGAAAAGCTTTAGCTGTCCTACATCATATTCTGTTAAATTTACCATGGCCATTGACCAACCCATCATGAGGAAACCGACAATAACACCTATAGCTGTCAATACGTCTCTTCGTTTCATTTTTTAGCTGCCTCCTGTATATTCATTGTAAAAATTCTCCTTTTATAGCATAAAACCTTATCTATTATAACATCTATTGGTTCCATTACAAGGTACTTTTTGCCATTTGTTAAAGTAATAACACTCTCTGGTACCGATTCTAACTTTTCTATATGTTCAGCATTTAATACAAACTTTTTCTTGTCTAATCCCGTAAGCTCAATCACTCTCTCACCCCCCATTAATTTAGTTAAAAGTGAATAGTTAATAGGTAATAGTGAATAGTGAAGAATATATGAAGTTTTTTCTTAATAAGAATTAAGAAAAAATAACTATTTAATTATCAGCTATTTTTAACGAAGTTAAAAATAGCTTCCCTCACTCTTCACTCTTCACTCTTAGTTCTTATCTATTAACTCTTACCTCTTAGTTCTTACCTCTTACCTAATTAGTTATCTCTTCAAGTTAACCAATTCCTGAAGTATTTCATCTCCAGTGGTTATCATCTTTCCATTGGCTTGGAAAGCTCTGCTGGCTACTATCATTTCTGTAAACTGTTCTGCTAAGTCAACATTTGACATTTCAAGCATTCCTTGATTTATATCTCCAAAGCTCTTTTCATTGCTTGTTTTTGGATCCGTACCTACACCATCTCTAAATAGTGCTCCGCCTGAATTTGGTGATACTGAATAAAGATTTTTTCCTTCCTTTAGGAGTCCCGCTGGATTTTTAAAAGATACCATTGCAATTTGTCCTAATGCAACCACATTATTATCTGCTAAAGTTGCATTTATAAGTCCATTTTTATCCACGGAAAAACTCTTTACCTTCTGTCCACCAACCTCATCTGGAATTGCTAATGGTACTTTTGTACTAGTAGCAACAACTGGGGTTGTATCATTTACATTTTTAGCTTTGTCAATTTTTGGAGCGCCTTTACTATAATCTATTGTAGATCCATCTATCTGATAACCCATAACTCTATAACCATCTGAAGTTAAAAGCTGTCCAAACTCATCTAGTGTAAAAGAGCCATCTCTCGTAAAATAAGTTGATGCCCCAGTGCCTGAAACTGGTCCCCTTTCAACAACAAAATATCCATCTCCGTCTATAGCAAAATCTAAATTATTGCTGGTAGGCTGCATATTGCCTTGGGTAACTGTAGTATCAATTCCTGCTATCTGTGTACCTAAACCAACTTGGCTTGGATTAGTTCCTCCTACTGTATTTCCAGCCCCAGTACCTTCTTTCATACTTTGACTTAACATATCTTGAAATCTTACCCTTTGTGATTTAAAAGCCGTAGTTCCCACATTGGCTATGTTATTTCCTATAACATCTAACTTTGTCTGATTGGCCCTAAGTCCACTGATTCCTGAGTACATTGACCTTAACATATATTTAACCCTCCAATTTTTTTAAATTCATGCTCTGTTTCAATCCTTCCACAGAACTAGGCATCCTAATTTAGGTCCTGCCTATAAAATTATTAAACTATCTATGTTAGTAAATACATTTCCTTCACTTCCATTTTTAGAAAGTGCAGTTATAATAGTTCTATTTTTTATACTGGTTACAAGAGCAGTGTCTTTATATAGTATTACGCTATCCTTGCATCCCTTTTGTCCAGCTTTATTTATACCTTCATTAATCTTTTTCATGTCCTGTTCATTGAATACTATATTTCTTTCTTTTAGCCTTTCTAAAGCATGATTAGATATAATAAAGCTTTCTTTTTTATCTATTTTATTTTTTAAAATGCTATCAAAATTCGTGGATTCTTTCTTATTAACTGTTTTCTTATTACCTGAATTATAATAATTTTGAAAGTCTCCAATAAATTGTATTTTACCATTGATAACTCTATATCCCATGGTTACTCTAACCCACTTCCATACTAAATACTGGTTTATACACTTACATTGTTTTCCTTATGTGAATTCGCTGCTTTCTCTGAATTTTCTCCACTATTTACACTATCTCCATTATCACCGCTATCTCCACCATCTGCTGGAGTATTATTCTCTTCAGGCATATTAATAACTTCAAGAATATCATCTATGCTAAATTGTTTTATTATTGGCACTAAGCTTCCATTTTCGTCCTTTTCTTCTCCTACGGCAACATTTATCTTAATTATGCTTCCATCTTTTGAAACTCCTGAAACTTTTCCAAAATACGGATTACCATTTTCATCTGCTTTATTCACCATTACAACTTTTCCTATTAATGAGGAGGCTCCAATAAATCTCATACTGCTATTTAAATTAGTCATTTGCTCTAATGCTGCAAATTGAGCCATCTGAGCTACATACTCTGTACCATCCTTGGCATTAGTAGGATCCTGATTGGCAAGTTCTGCAGATAAAATCCTTAAGAAAACATTTTTATCCATTTCCTGGCCTGGCTTAGTTATTGTGGTTCCCCTATTGGTTCTAGTAGAAGCATTAATATTATTAGTTTTTTGAATTATGGATGTATTATCAGGCATAGTTACACCTCCTAGGCAAAAATATTTAAATTACTTAAATCTTCACTTACATTGCTTTCCACTATATCCTCTGCTCCATCTATTCTATTTTCTTTACTCCTATTTTTTTGATGATATTTACTTTCTTCTCCTTTTCCTTCTTTATCCTTAAAAAAAGTAGTATCCTCATATAGATTTAATGAAAAATTTTCAATCTTTATATTGCTATTTTGAAGTTTATCATTTATATCTGATGCATTAGCATTTAGCAGATTAAAGGCTTCTTTATTGTTTGCAGTGATATTTGCCTTCATTTTTCCATTTTCCATGGTTATGTTTATAACCATTTCACCTAATTCCTTTGGATTTATTTTTACAGTTAAATTTTTTGTATTGTTTACTTCCATATATTTTACGGCTTTAACAATATCGGACACCATATTATCTTTATTCACCACTAATTTCTCCACAGGAGTTAAGTCTACATCCTGTGTCTTATTCAAGGAATTGAATTGATTAATAAAATTTACTGCTTTTGAAAACTTATCTTTTTTGTCATCTCCACTAATACTTTTTAAAATCTTCTCTTCCCCATAAGTGTCCCCTGCAGATTCTTCATTGCTGTGATTATCACTATGTTTATCCTTGAGTATATAATTAATGCTACTGTCAGCATTATCTACATTATCTATTGGAGCCTTATATTGCCCTTCTGCAGCAGTATCTGCTTTTAAATCTTTTTCTTCTCCATTAATATTTTTTATTATTTCATTTTTAATAGCGGTTATCATATCTTCTTTGGGAAGAGTATTATTCTGATCTATATTTTCCCCTAACATACTTCCTAATTTATCTTCTATGGAATTTAATAAATCCTTCATCAAAGGAGCATTTTCTGTACCCTTTATTTCATCATTGAAAAGAGAATTAACTCCTACTTTTATTTTATTTAGTAATTCACTTGAGTCTACTTTCCCGTTTATTAAGTCTAATGAAGAACTATTTATTGTGTTCTCTATTAATTCGCTAATATTATCTGATAACTTTTCTTCATTTTCATTGTTTACATTAGTATTTACTAAATATTGAAGAAGAGAAATCAGTTCACTTATATTTAAATCATTTAAATTAATGTCCTTTATGGAAAGAGATAATAATTTATCCATATCATCAATCTTTACTTTCTTTAAATCATCCTCAGAAAAACCAGATTTCTTTAATAGAGATTTTATCTTTTGGATATCCTTTATTGATTTCATTTTGTTTCCATCATTATTCTCATTAGATGGTATGTTGACTTCCTTTACCTCTTCTCCCTTTATTTTTGAATTTGGAATTTCTTTAGTTTTTTTAGAGGAAGCATTTTTAAGCAGCTTAGTAAACTTTCCATCCCCATCATTAGCAATGCTTGCTTTTTTAGTAGTACTACTGTTAAAAGAATTAACTCCTGGTATTATTCCTATAGTATTATCCATTATTTCACCTCCTTTCAAGATTTCTTATTAATATTTCTTATAAATCCATATAGTGCAAATTCATCATTGGCCTTTTGCTCAATAAGATTTTGTTCTTTTATAAAGCTTTGTAAAGATTTTTCTTTTAAATGCTCTACTGTCTTTCTTTCTATTTGTTTTTGTGTTAAATCTAACCGGACTTCTTCAACAGCTTCTTCTTTATCCCTTAGTTCCGATGCAGTACTTTCTATAGAAGAGTTTAAAGCTATTAGGTATTGATTCTTAATCTTTCTATCTATTATAGAATCCTTTGAGTTTACAGTATTATATTTATCATAGTTAGTTTTTAAGGAATCTAACCTATTTTCCACTTCTTCTTTTATTGATTGGGCTTGTTGAAATTTTCTTTTATATTCTTCTTCTATGTCTATTCTTATATCCAGAAGTTTTTGAAGCCTAAATTTATAACCTTTCATTGAGTCACCCCACTATATTCAGTTGACAATTGACAATTGACAGTTGACAGTTTATTTAAATATATCCTCTAACCATTTAACTGTATCATGAAAACTTATATGTTCATCTACCCCTTGTTTTAAGAATGCATTTATTTTGTCTATGTAATCTATTGATAAATCCACTTTCTTATTGCTTCCTTTAACATAGGCACCTATATTTATTAGGTCTTCAGAATCCTTAAAAGTAGCAATTAAATCTCTAGCATAGGAGGCGGCCTCTTTATGATCCTTATCCACTATTTCAGACATAAGTCTGCTAATACTACCCAATACATCTATAGCAGGATAATGATTTTTAGCAGCTAAAGCACGGGATAGAACTATATGTCCATCTAATATACCTCTAACTGCATCTGCTATAGGCTCATTGAAATCATCACCATCTACTAATACTGTATAAAAAGCTGTTATAGAGCCTTTATCAGACATACCTGCTCTTTCCATAAGCCTAGGCAGCATAGCAAATACTGAAGGTGTGTACCCTTTAGTAGCAGGTGGTTCCCCTATAGCTAGTCCAATTTCTCTTTGAGCCATTGCAAATCTTGTTACTGAATCCATCATCAATATAACTTTTTTTCCTTTGTCTCTAAAATATTCTGCTATAGCTGTAGCAGTAAATGCACCTTTAAGTCTTACCAGGGCAGGTTTATCAGAGGTAGCACAAACTACTATACTCCTTTTCATGCCCTCTTCTCCCAAGTCTCGTTCTATAAAATCTCGTACTTCTCTTCCTCTTTCTCCAATTAAGCATATTACATTTACATCAGCTTCTGCATATTTTGCAATCATGCCCAAAGTAGTACTTTTACCTACACCACTACCTGCAAATATTCCAATTCTTTGACCTTCACCACAGGTTAAAAATCCATCAATTGCTCTTACACCTGTTGGTATAATATCTTTTATTCTTCTTCTTTTTAGAGGATTGGGAGGTTCTCTATCTAAAGGATATGAACTTCCTGATTTTAATTCCTCTCCTTCTAAAGGTCTGCCTAGACCATCTATTACTTTGCCAAAGAGCTCATCGGAGCATTTAACATTAAGTGGTTTACCTGTGGGAACTACTCTGCATCCTGGTGATATACCAATCAATTCTCCAAGAGGCATTAATATTACATCATTTTCTTTAAATCCTACTACTTCACAGCTTATAATATTATTTTTTTCATTATAAATAGTGCATACTTCCCCTATAAAAGCCTTTATTCCCTCTACTTCTATGGTTAGTCCTATAACCTTTTTAACTATTCCTTCTTTATAATAAAAGTTACATTCATTTACTTTCTTATGAATATTCTCAAAATCCATAAATTCCATTAGTACACCCCTATAAATTGAGTATTTCCTTTACTTTTTCTAAAACAAATTCCATGCTGATTACAATTTTCCCATTGTCTTTTTCTATAATAGCGCTGCCTTCCTCTAAAGAATCATCTGCTATTACAAACACATCACCTTTGAACACATTTTTCTCCCTCCATGAACTTATGTTGGAGGTTATTTCTTCTTTATATAGACTTCTGCATCGTATAATTATTGTCTTAGAATTTTTTTCTTCATTAATTGCCTCTATTATCATATTATTTAAACTGTCACTATCTTTAATTTCCCTTTTAAGAATGTTTCCTACAATGTTTTCTACAAGTTTTTTTAATTCTTCCTTCTTATCTTCTAAATATTTTGCATATTCTTCTTTTGCGTCTTTGACAATATCTTCAGAAGTTTTCTGAGCTTCCTTTATTAAAGATTGTCCCTCTTTTTCTGCTTTTTCTAAATTGCTTTTATAAGCTGTTTCATATGCATCATTGTATCCTTTTTCTTTTCCTTCTTCATAGCCCTTTTTATATGCATTAGGATAAGCTTCACTTTCTATCTTCTCGGCTTCTTCATAGGCTTTTGATAAAATATCTTCTCCCTGTTTCCTTGAATTTTCAAGCATAGTTCTTGCCAGATTTTCATAACTATCGAAGGATCCTTTAGCATTTACTTCCTTTTGTATTTTAATTTCTTCTGCCTCTGGTGGAATGTATTCTGTAACTATTTCTTTCTTTCCTGTCTTAACTATGCTGGTGTTTTTTATCACACTATACAATGATTGCATCTTCTCCACCTCTTGATATTACTATTTCTGCAGCCTCATCAAGTCTTCTAATAATACTAACAATTTTCATTTGAGCCTTTTCAACATCCATGAGCCTTACTGGTCCTAAGAATTCCATATCCTTGTATAATGAACATATAGTAAAAATTCATTATACTTTTCCTTTCTTAAAGATTTTTACTATAATTATCATAAGACGCTGTGGATTAGTTTTATCACCTATAGCTAGACTATTTTAATTGAGGAT